>JBGOEK010000008.1:0-82264 GCA_041537945.1 Candidatus Thermosaccharophagus yellowstonensis | reverse complement strand
GGTTTTATCAGTTCCTGCCAACCGTAAACCCCAATCCTCCACGCTCCCCTGTCGACATCAGGGTAAGACCACGGCACCATCATCCCGTCGTAGTCTTGACAATACATTTGCATCGCTAAGCCGATTTGTCTGAGGTTTGCAGTGCACCTTGTTTGTCGTGCCTTCTCCCTCGCCCTGCTGAACACTGGAAACAACATCGCCGCCAATATGGCGACGATGGCTATGACCACCAACAACTCAATCAGCGTGAAGCCCCTTCGCATCCCGATCACCCTCCTTGCATGTATTGAATCCGAAGCTTCATGGCGTAGCGTTCACTGGACTTCGTAACTGGTGTCCCAATACTTTCGCCATACTTGTTCTGGGACACGAGCGCTATTCGGATCAATGGGATTACCATTTGCATCTACAGGGTTGCAGTTACCGTCCTCGCGGTAGGTTGTGCTATGGAACTGCTCTGGCTTCATCCATTTCACATGTCCATCAGCGAAAAGGATGTTTGAGCCATCGTTGTGGATTCGGCACACAGCCCAATAGCATGTGCTTCCGCCATGGTAGAGCCCAGTTGGACCTATGGGTGGTCCTGCATTGCATCTATCCCACTCGACTGTGACGATCTTATATGAGGGGGAAGAAATTGAAGCCTCGCTTCTTCCCGAAGCATCTGGGTTAGGAACGGTGTCTGATGGGGAAAGTTCAACGAAGCCGTAAGCTGGAGAACTCCCGCCGTAGCCTATGTTGTAACCGTGACCGTAATACCAAGGGAGTTGGGGTCTGCTTGGGCATTTGAAGAGTTCTTGGTTTTTCATGTATGGGTCAAGGCGCGACTTCCAATACTTGGCAGGGGGATATCTCCCGTCGTAATCCTGCACATACATGTGGAATGCTAAGCCCACTTGGCGCATGTTGCTAACACACTGTGTTGCCCTTGCCTTCTCCCTCACCCTGCTGAACACCGGAAACAGTATCGCCGCCAAGATGGCGATGATCGCTATGACCACCAACAACTCAATCAGCGTGAAGCCCCTTCGCATCTCAATCACCCTCCCTGTGTGATGAAATTGAATTTGTTAACACCGCCACGCAGTATAACGCGCTGGTGCACCGATGTAAAACGCGTCTGGCTTGGTGTTGATAGCCATCAATTCAAGGTATCTTTTGGACGGGGTTGCACTCTCTCGTGGCGTTATCTTTGTGGGGTTGTTAAGAAGTAAGAGTTTGTCACACTGACGCGGAAAGTTCTTTGGGGCGTGAGGATTTTATGTTCGTGTGCTTCTCATCCCCTCTCAAGCTTTTGTGTCTGCGGTTCAAGCTCCTTCATCACTTCTTTCAACCTCTGCCTTATCGGCAATCCTGCTGGGCATTTCTCCTCGCACTCGCCACATTCAACGCAAGCATCCGGCTTCACATCGAGCGACATGTAGAGTTGGATTCCCAAGTGGCGCAAATTTTCCGGGTAGCCACTCCACATGTCATATGCGAGAAAAACATCAGGTATGCGTATGCCTTGAGGGCAAGGCATGCAATACTCACACCTCAAGCACGCTTGCCCGTAGCGGAATTGCTTCCTCAAGTTGCCTATCGCTTCCATCAGCTTCCTCTTTTCGCTCTCGCTCATCGGCAGTGGTGCATCGCCAACCCATGCGTTCTCCACTACTTCCCTAACGCATGTCATGCCCGGTATGACAGTGCTTATCATCTCGTTTGATATGATGAACCGAAGCGACTCAAAGACGATTTCGTCCTTCTCTGGTGGGTCGGTTGGCGATGGGTTTATTCTGCTCCTCAGTTGCCCACCCGATAGGGGTTTCATGATGATGATCCCCATGTCATGTTCGTATGCCATGGGTATGATTTCTTTCCTCACGCCCTCTTGGTCAAGCGGGCTATAAGCGAGCATGATTGTCTCAAAGCAATCTGACTCGATTGCCTTCTTCATCGTCTCAAGCGCCCTGTGCATCGTTATCCCTATGTGGCGCACCTTCCCTTCGTCTTTGGCTTTGAGGAGTGCTTCGTATGCACCGCCTATGGACATCACCTGCTCGTATGTTTCTTCATCGCTAACGCTGTGCAGTTGGTATAGGTCGATGTAGTCCACAGACAGTTCGCGCAGGCTTTTCTCAAGATCTCTTCTTGCCCCTTCAGCGTCCCTTGCTACCGTCTTTGTGGCTATGATGACCTTGTCTCGCATCCCATTGATTGCTTTGCCTATCTTCGTTTCCGAATCACCGTAGCCGCGTGCTGTATCAATGAAGTTGATTCCGAGTTCAACAGCCTTCCTTATCACCTCTATGGCTGTCTGCAGATCAACATGCGGGAGCTTTATCGCCCCAAAGCCGATAACCGATACGCTGAGGTTCGTTTTCCCCAAGCGTCTGTAGCGCATACAACATACCTCCTTGTGCGATTACTCAAAATCAATTGGCGAGGGCGGATGGGAATCGAACCCACCCAACGCTGCTCTCACAGCGTCGCACGGGATTTGAAGTCCCGGAGGGGCACCAGCCCCTAACCGCCCTCGCCAATTCTATTCTTCGTCACCCGATTGAGTGTGAGCAACGCCGGTTAGCTTCCTCTCAAACACAAGCTTTGCCACCTTGAGTGTCTTTGGTATCGGTATCGGGTAGTGTCCGTCGAAGCACGCGGTGCAAAAGCATTTCTTTGGGAGGTCAACAGCTTTTATTAGGTTGCCCAAGCTCAAGTAGCCGAGGCTGTCTGCGCCTATGAACTCTCTTATTCGCTCTACATCTTCCAATTGAGATGCGATCAGTTCACCCCTTGTTGGCGTGTCTATGCCGTAAAAGCAAGGGAAGCGATATGGCGGTGAACTAACTCTCACATGCACTTCCTTTGCGCCAACCTCACGAAGGACTGAGACGATGTTTTTGATCGTCGTGCCACGAACTATTGAGTCTTCAATGATGACGACCCTTTTACCAGCGAGCACATCCCTTATCGGTGTTATCTTCAAGCGGACACCAAGCTCGCGCATCCTTTGGTCTGGCTGGATGAATGTCCTTTGGATGTAGCGGTTGTAGACGAAGCCCTCTGCGTATGGTATCTTTGATACCTCAGCATAGCCGATGGCAGCGGGTATACCGCTGAGTGGGACTGGTATGACTATGTCAGCGTTTGCTGGATGCTCAATCGCGAGCAGGTTGCCCATCCTTCGCCTCGCTATGTGGACTGTCCTGCCAAGGATGTAGCTGTCTGGGCGTGCGAGGTAGACAAACTCAAATATGCAAAAGGCTTGCTTTAACTTCGGGTGGTAGTTTATCTCCCTTAGCCCCTTCTCATCGATGATGAGCATCTCTCCCGGTTGCAACTCACGAACATACTTGGCGCCAATAACATTGAAGGCGCATGTCTCAGAGGCTATGACATAGTGTTCGCTGTTAAGCATGCCGAGCGATATCGGTCTTACGCCCCATGGGTCCCTCGCTGCTATGAGTTTGTCCCTCGTCATTATCACAACCGAGAAAGCGCCCCTCAGCCTCGAGAGCGCCGACATCACCGCGAGCTCAAAATCAAGTTCTTCATAGCTCTCAATCAACCTCGCTATGACTTCGGTATCGCAACTCGTTTCAAATGTGAAGCCGAGCGCCTCGAGTTCCATGCGCAATTCAAAAGCGTTGACGATGTTGCCGTTGTGACCTATCGCAAATTGTTCGTTGCGGTGCTTCCCTTCAATCGGTTGAGCGTTTGCTGGTATGCTTGAGCCAGTTGTTGAGTAGCGGTTGTGACCGATGGCTATGTAGCCATTTAGCTTCTTTAGCACTTCCTCGGTGAAGATCTGCGATACCAAGCCCATGCGCTTGTATGTGAGCAGGCGCTCGCCGTTTGAAACTGTTATTCCAGCGCTCTCCTGACCACGATGCTGGAGGGCAAACAGCCCAAAGTAAGTTATGCGAGCCACATCCTCCCCCGGCGCATACACACCGAATATCCCACAATGGTCCATCGGTGCTTCGCTCGCTTCAATAAACATCCGTTTTCTCCCCCACTGCTTTGAGGGCAACTGTGTGCAACAGTCCTTGCGATGCCTCTTTTGCTTCGCTTGCTCTCACCATAGCTTTAGTATGCCTCAATGGTTGCCCGACAGTGAGCTATAATGCGATTGCGATAGAGTAGAAACACAAGCGCAGGTGAGCGTGTCTGCCATCTGCTAAGCATCCGGCTTTCACTTTGCTGAGGGGGTGAAGAGTAATTGGCGCGGCAAAGGGAAGACTATGACTGGAGCTTGAACTTGCCAAGAACATCTTTCCAGATGAAGGCTAACCTCCCACAGAGGGAGCCACTCATCCAGCGCTTCTGGGATGAGCGCAAGATATACCAAAAGATGCTTGAGAAGAACGCGAGCGGTGAGCCGTTCATATTGCACGATGGTCCTCCATACTCAAACGGAGACATACACATAGGGCATGCGCTAAACAAGGTCTTGAAGGATGTCATCGTCAAATACAAAGCCATGAACGGCTACTACACGCCTTTTGTGCCCGGCTGGGACAACCATGGTATGCCGATTGAGAAGGCGGTTGAAGAGCAAATGATCAGTGAGGGCAAGTGGGTGAGGGGTAAGGAAATACCTCAAGAACTCAAAGTTGAGTTGCGCAGGCGCTGTAGGGAGTATGCGATGCACTTCACGAATGTCCAAAACGAGCAATTCCGAAGGCTCGGTGTCTTCGGCGAGTTTGATAGACCTTACTTGACAATGGATTTTGAGTTTGAGGCTCGCATCGTTGAGGTGTTCGGTGAGCTATACCTCGGTGGCTACATTTACCGTGACTTGAAGACGGTCCACTGGTGCAAGCAGTGTGTGACTGCGCTTGCGGAGGCTGAACTTGAATATCGTGAGAAGGAATCGCTCTCAATCTATGTTCGTTTCCCTCTGCTTGATGACCCAAATGGTGTGTTTAGCGGCTTGCCGAAGGGGAGTTGCTACGCTGTCATATGGACGACGACCCCTTGGACGATACCGGGCAACATGGCTATAGCGGTTAACGGAGAGTTTGATTACGCTATCTCGGAAGTGGAAGACGAACTTGGAGAGAGGGCTTTCTATGTGATCGCTGATGCGCTATTGCCCGTAGTTTGCGATGTGCTCAATTTGAAACTTCTCAGGCTCGTTAGAAAGGTAACTGGTAAGGAGCTCAAGGGCGTTAAGTTTGGGCATCCTCTGTATGGGCGCCCATCCCCAATCGTTCTCGGTGAACATGTGACGCTTGAGCAGGGGACTGGATTAGTCCATACAGCTCCAGGGCATGGTCCTGAGGACTTTGAAGTTTGCAGGCGTGAGGGCATACCAATAATCAGCCCAGTTGATGAACTCGGGCGCTTCACAGATGAGGCAGGTGAAAGGTTGGCTGGCATGGATGTGGAAGAGGGTAACGAGGCTGTGATGCAGTGGCTCGAAGAGAAGGGAGCATTGCTGAGGCGTGAAACGATAGTCCACTCGTATCCGCACTGTTGGCGATGCAGGAAGCCAGTCATCTTTCGCGCAACTGTGCAATGGTTCATGAGCGTTGAGCATAACAACCACCGACAGCGTTGCCTGAGGGAGATAGAGAAGGTTAGGTGGGTTCCGAAAGAGGGCTTCAGGAGGATGCAGGGGACTCTTGAGTCTCGTCCAGATTGGTGTTTATCAAGGCAGAGGGCTTGGGGCGTTGGCATACCGATATTCTACTGCCGTAACTGCGGTGCCGAAGTCTTAACGAAGGAAACGATAAAGGCTGTCTCAGACCTCATCCGTAGGGAGGGCTCGGATGCGTGGTTCATCAAGCCAGCTTCAGAGATACTGCCAAAAGGATTTAAGTGCCAGAAATGCGGTTGCACCGAGTTTGACAAAGAGGCGGACATACTCGATGTGTGGTTCGATTCTGGCTCAACTAACAGGATCGTCCTTGAGGGGAGGGAGAACTTGCGTTTCCCAGCTGATGTTTATCTTGAGGGTAGCGATCAGCACAGGGGCTGGTTCAATTCATCGCTCATGATATCCGTCGCCACAAAAAACACCGCACCATACAAGACTGTCATAACGCACGGCTTCGTCGTTGATGAGCAGGGTAGAGCTATGCATAAATCGCTCGGCAATGTCATATCGCCTTTTGAGGTCATTGATAAGCACGGTGCGGATGTGCTCAGGCTGTGGGTGTGCTCATCGAATTACTTTGAGGATGTGCGTCTTGGCGGTGACATAATCGCCCGCCTCGTTGATGCATACAGGCGTTTCAGAAACACATTCCGCTTCATGCTCGGAAACCTGTATGACTTTGAACCAGACAAACACTCGTTGAGTTATGGTGAGCTTCTCGAGCTTGATCGCTACATCCTGCACCGCCTCTACGAACTCATTATGGATGTCACTGAGCACTTTGAGGAGTTTGAGTTCTATAGGGCATTTCAACTCCTTCAAAGCTTCTGCGCTGTTGACCTGTCGGCTTTCTATTTCGATGTGCTCAAGGATAGGCTCTATGTCCTGCGAAGTGATTCAGTGGAGAGACGCTCTGCACAAACCGTTTTGTTTGAATTAACCTCGGCGCTTTGCAGGATACTCTTCCCGATGATAAGCCACACAGCTGAGGAAGTATGGCAAAGTATGCCCCAATGGGAAGGGAAGGAGGAAAGCGTTGCGCTCGCATCATGGCCACAGCCTAAAGATGAATGGAAGGATGAACGCCTGAACGATCGTTACCAACAACTCCTTCGTCTGAGGGACGATGTCCATAAAGCTCTTGAGGTGGCTAAGAGGCAGAAGGTTGTGGTAAACCCGCTTGAGGCGAAGGTGAGCATCTATGCGAATGACGAAGTTCTAAAGTTCTTGAAGTCGTTTGAGACGCCACTAAACGAACTCTTCATCGTCTCAAAAGTTGAGTTGCAAAATCTCTCCTCAGCTCCCGATGGTTTGATGGATGGCGAGGAATTCCCCGGAGTCAAAATAGGTGTAGCTCTGGCTGAGGGTGAGAAGTGCGCAAGGTGCTGGCAACGGCAGGAGAGTGTCGGCAAGGACGAACTTTACAAAGATTTGTGTAGCAGGTGCGCATCAATAGTGGCTGAGCTTAAGGCACTGCAACGCTGACGCATAAGGTGGCTTGTAGCTGGTCAAATCTCCTCAAGCCTCGGCAGAGCCTTAAGGACTCGTTCTCTTATCTCCGCAGGCGATGGTAGCTCCGCAATTAGCTTACCATCACGGATGAGCGGTTGGATGAGCTTTGTGAAGCTTCCACCGCATTGGCATTTCTCAGGTGCGCTACGGTTCGCTGGCACGACGATGTTTCTGAAGCACTCTGTGCACTGATAAACATCTTTCATTCCCGAAGCCTTCCCACGCTTCGCTATTGGCTCGCCTTCAACCTCAACGATGTCCATGGCGAAGTTTATAACGGGTGCGTTGCTAAGCGAAGTCCCAACACCGTATGCATCGGCGACTTCGTTCAAGCGCTTTATCTCATACTCATCAAGACCACCGCTCACAAACAGCTTCACATGGTTGTATCCACGAAGGTCAAGCTCCCATCTCGTCTCCTTCAGCAGTGCGAGCAAGTTACCTCGTCTTGATGAAGGTGTATCGAATCGGACGGCGTAGAGGCGTTCGCCGAGGGCTTCAGCAGCCCTCAGAGCCTCAAATTTCTCGTCTCCGAAAGTGTCTATGAGCGCTATGCGCTTAACACTCGGTTCAACAAACTCATCAAACAGTTTCAGCGCCTCGACCATATCTCCGACGATGATTATGAGCGCATGTGGCATCGTCCCAGATGGTTCTATACTAAGGAGCTCTGCACTCTTTATGACAGCCACTCCATCGCATCCACCGATGAATGCAGCCCTGTCTATCATCGGCGCAAGCGCTGGATGCATCCTCCTCGCACCGAAGCTTACAACAAGCTTATCGCCAGCAGCCTTCTTGCACCTCGCCGCCTTTGTTGCGACACCAGATGCCTGACATAGCAAGCCGAGCAACGGGGTTTCAAATATGGCGAAGTCAGTGTATTCAGCTTCAACCCGTAGCACAGGTTCTGAGGCATGAAATATTGAGCCTTCTGGCATACAGTCAACATTCACTGGCTTGCCCTCAAGCAAGTGCACAACCTCGTCAACCCCAGCGAGAACAGCCCACTTGTATCCGTTGGGGAGACTTGACGCTGTAACTTCCATGACAACCCTCTTCCTTATGCCCGCAGAGAGAAGTGTCTTAACAGTCCGAACGAAGTAAACATCGGTCACTTTGCCAGAGCGTATATCATCGTCGCTGGCGATATTGAAGCCCATCTGCGCTGCACCTCCAAAACATTTGCGAACAGCGCATGAGGTGGAAGCTCACATTCACAAGATGACACATCGCTTCGCATTTGCATGAGGGCTTTAACACCTGCTCTTTGAGAGCGATGAAAATGAGCAACACATGTAGTTAGCGAGCTACTGTTGCTTTTGCTTACCGACATCGCTTTTCTTCGGGCTAAGTGACGGAGTTTCTTCAGCGCCCTTCACTAAGAGCGACTCGAGTGACTTCACCCTCTCTTTGAGCTCATCAACGGATGCGCCCGCAACCTTAGCGCTACCACGCTTCAAGGCGTTCCTCACATCTCTCAAGTTGGCGCGAACCTCATCCAATGTCTTGATGACCTCACTCACCTTGAGAGCATCTTCACCGCCACGCATCTGCTCAACTGCCATGACTTCAATATGCGCGAGCCGAATGAGCATCCTCAACGACACCGCTTCAACCTTCTCCACAGACTGCGCTGACACTGCTTCATCCAGTTCGCTCAGCAACGCATTGAGCTTGCCAAACTCCTCTTTCAGCCCCTTCGGCATGGCTTCAGCGACCTCTTGAACTTCCTCTTTAGCAGTCTCCGTAGGCGTTGGAGCTTCAATGACGCTTTGCGGTGGCGCCACCGTCGTAATCGGTGGGATGATCGTCGCTGGTGGAGCGAGCTTTATCTCTTCAGTGCCAACTCGCTTCAAACGCCCACAGCCCATCGTTAAAGCGAAACTCAAGCTAACGCATGCAAGCACAGCTATTGCAAACACTCTAAATCTCATCCAGTTCACCTCCGACACGACGCATAAACAGGCTCACACCAACACTGCAAGACGCTGTTTAAACATGGTATCGCAAACGAAGGTGCACAGTAAAAGCGCTTGCCTTCGCAGTCGTCGTGCGATATTTGGTTACTTAAGCCAACTAACTTAGCTCGGCATAGCCATAATTAGGGCTGGTGGTGAATGAAGGATGAGCTGGCTAATGAGGAGCTTTGCGTTAGGGGTGGTGATGTTGGTGATGGTTGGGCATGCTCATTGTGGTTTGCGTTTCGCCATACAAGGCGATATCCACAACTTCAGCAGAGTGCCAGAGGGATACATTCGCAAAATGCTTTCGGACGCGAAAACGATAGGTTGTGATTTCGTCGCCTTCTTAGGCGACATCATGGACGGGACGAAGGGCACACCGATGCGCCTGAGCGTTGAGAGCGGAGTGCCAATTGTGTGGCAGCGTGGCGACCATGAATTTTTCAGCGAGTGGGGCAGGACCTGTGTCGTTAGGCTCAGCCGTTTCCATGAGTTGCTGAGTGAAGCGCCTGACACGCTCGCCTTCTTCCGAGGCGCTATACCGAGGTTTGAAGCGATGACTGGTTTGCCGACTGCGTGGGCGTTCTTGTTGCGTGGCATCTTGTTTGTTGTGACGCACAATGGCAAAAACCATGTCTGGCATGATTGGCAACTGCGTTGGTTAAACCAGTTGCTTACGGAGCATCGCCAATACACAACCGTTATCCTCTCCCACAGGACGCTTGATGAGCGTGGTGAAACAGCTGAGTCGCTTCGGAAGTTGCTGGGCGGTTTCCCTCAGGTTGTCCTCTTTTGCGATGCTCACATTCACAGCCCGCATCCGTTTCGCATCATCGGGAACGCTTTGCAAGTCGGCGTGGAAGGCGATAGCAGAGATGAAGGCAAGCTGAGCTATGAGGGCAATTGGTATGTTGTGGTTGAACTGACAAAGGATGCCATAAGGGTTATGCGCAGGCGGATGGAGTCAAATGAACTACTCAAATTGCACGAGCGAAACATCGCCACATCGCTTGACGATAGCAAGGTTGGAAAAGTGCACCTTGCGTTCTTGATGAGCGATAGGGGAGTTAGGTTCAACCCAGCCGTTTGGCTCAGGAACGCAAAGCTACGCGTTTGGGGTGTTGAGCAGGAGCAGGTTTTGCCAACGCCAGATGAAGGCGAGTTGTATTGGAGAGCGCTTGGAGGCTCAAAAATTGAGCTCCTTGACGGTGACGATGAATGGCGGAAGCTCGGCATAGGTAAAGTGATGCAAGTCAGCGCACACGGTCTTTCAGATGAGGTGGCTCTCGCCGAAGCTTCATTGCAAGTCAGCTTCAATCCAGATCCGAATGCGGTGGGCATAGCTGGAACAGCACTACATGGCACGCAATACATACCGCTTATCCTTGCCAAGTCAAAGAAGGGAACGAGAGTGCGCATGGAAATAGATGCCGTCACAGATGATGGGGAATTGGAGAGCCACCACTTCGTTGAGGGCGAAAGTGACGGTAGTATCATGGCATTGCAAGGTGCCACAGGGCACATCTACTTGGGCGCACAAAGCATATTTGAAAAGCCAACACAGGCTTTTTGGCGTTGGGAGGGAGTTGACGGCAAAACCGAAGTAGATACACCACACCCACTCGGTAAGCCGAGAAGGGCAACAAAGCTTTTGCTGAGGCTCAAAGTCATAAAGCCAAAGGATGCGACATGCGTGCAGTTTGTCGGCTTCGTCTTTCCCGAGCTTGGAGGCTTCTTCACGCCAGCAAGACACGGAAGGACGATAACACAAAGCGCGAAGGTGACAGTTGGGAATGTTGAGCTACCTGTTGGTGATTTGAAGGCTGGCTCTTTTAAGGAGTTTACGCTCGGCGATATTGCGGGTGGCGAGAAGATTTCGCTCAAGTGCGACGGTAGCAAGCTGGCGCTTGTGGAGCTTATAGGCGATGCGAGTGGGCTGATGTGGCACGCGCTGAGGCGCATCCCACACCCTCAGCAGAAAGAGATTGACTCTTGTGAACCAACAGAGCAGGCGAAGGCTTTCGCCTTCTATGGCTGGGATGAAATCATCGGGAAGACTTGCCTCTGGCTCTTCAACGGGAGACTCTGAACGAGTTTTGAGGCACACCATCAACGCTCGCACTAAACGAGCATAAGCGCTCGTGAGAACATGGCTTGCGTGAGGGCTCAGATTGATTAGAGCAAAGCGATGTGCTACAGTTGAAGACAGCATGAAGAGGATTTTGGAGTTGTTTTCTTCGAGGCACATCTCGAGCAAGGTGAGGGAGTTTGCGAATGGGTGAGGGAGCAATTAAGTCATCGGTGAGGTGATAGCGATGCCTAAGAAGCGTCTGCTTGTGGTCTACTTCAGTGGCACTGGGAACACAGAGATGGTTGCAAAAGAGATAGCCAACGGTGCCAGAGCAGGAGGCTTAACTGCTGTAGTCAAGCGCGTTGATGAGTGTTCGCTTAGTGACCTTAAGGAAGCCGATGCCATCGCTGTCGGCTCGCCAACTTACTTCAGCAATGTTGCGTGGCAGGTCAAAAAGCTCATTGATGATTCAATATCGCTGTATGAGGAAGGTGCATTAAGTGGCAAACCGCTCATTCTCTTCACATCGGCTGGCTGTAAAAGGGACGCCATTCAATGCTTGAAGATGCTGAAGCTGGCATTCGCATATCATCACGGCATGAAGTTAATTGAACCGATGTTCATAAGGGTTGATGGCGAGCCAGATGAACAAGTGAAGGAGAGGGCTCGCTCCTATGGCAGTGACATTGCAAAGTCTATCTTGCAGTAGGAAAGCCTTTGAAGCCTCTTTTGTGTCTTTCACACATTGCAAATTTCAAACGCCTTTTTGAGCGCCTCAATTGGGTCGCCCTTCGGGACGAACTCATGCCCGACATAGCCATCATAGCCTGTTTCGGCGATCGCACGCATCACTGCTCGGTAGTTTATTTCTTGCTCCTCATCGATGTCCCTTCTTCCTGGCACGCCAGCGGTGTGGAAGTGCCCGATGAATTTGATGTTCTGCCTTATCGTGTTTATGAGGTCGCCCTCCATGATCTGCATGTGATAGATGTCGTAGAGCAACTTAACCCTCGGTGAGTTAACTCTTTTGCAAACTTCCACTCCCCACCAAGTTCTGTCGCACTGATAATCCTTGTGGTCGTATTTGCTGTTGAGCAACTCAAGGCAAAGCGTTACGCCTTTCTCCTCGGCAGCCTTGACCACTCTGAGCAAGCCTTCAACTGTGTTATCGATGCCCTCCTCATCGGATATGCCACGCCTGTTGCCCGAAAAGACAATCAAGCTCGGTATCTCATATTTTGCAGCCAGCTCAATGTTTTTGAGGAGCTCCTCTTCAATGCGTGAATGATTTTCTTTCCTGTTCAAGCCATCCGTCAGACTCCTATGTCCGCCGAAGATTGCGATACGCATGCCGTGTTCTCTAATCATGTCCCAGTATTGTTGAGGTCCCATCTCAATTGATGCAAAGCCTATTGCTGCAGCTTCCTTTATGAGCTTTTCTGGCTTGAGATCGCCTCGCACGAAGCACCACCAACACACTGATTGCTTTATGCGTCCCATCTTCTTCACCTCCGCATTTGCGTTTTCGATATTTTGCAACATCGTGACAGTGGTTGCACCGATCACTGTCCCAAGACCGCACTTTATGAATTTGCGCCTGCTTAATCTTGGCTCATCCACTTTCTTCTTCACCTCCTGCAACCCTGTCTTCCAGCTGACCGTTTTCGGTTTAGATTATAGCACGCTTTGAGGTTGAGTAAAATCTTCCGTTGAGTATGCTCTAAGCACTGCCATGTGCCCCGTTCAACTGGCTTAGCGAGAGCCTTGCCTTTCCACCTTCCATGTCCCATGTCTTCTGCCATTGACTACTCAAACACCACGCGGAAGTGATAAGGCCACTTATGTTTGAGCATGGGGCTCAGTATCCCGCCCCATACCACTCCTGTCATCATGTAATGTCCGAACGATATGCCCAAAAACAACGGTATCAGTTGACGATACAGTCCCATGCCTCCGTAGCGCAGAATCAAACCTTTTATTGCCCAAATTGTGAAAGTTGGGAACCAATATGGGCAATGGTGACTATAGGCGTATGCCAAAGGGAAGCCGAGTGGGTGGAGCGGGAAGCTCGGAAAAATTTGCCTAAGATACGAGATAAGCGCCGTCATGATGGCACCATAAATTGTGAAGCCAATTCGCCATAGGTCTGGCGGTATAGGATTGTTAAGCATTTGGTTCAAAATACGAAAATCTTGCACTGCAACATATGTGCGATAGTCTGCGGAGCCAGGTGCACCTTCAAGGAAGTTCGCCCCAAGCTTGTAATAGGCTTTGAGATGCGTTATGAAAGATGCCCATAGCCCGAAAAACATGCCAAGAAAAGACATAATTGCAAGTTCTGCCAAGGTTATTGAGCATTCGTTTGCTATTTTTGCCGTATCTATTGCATATGCGCCTGTTAGGTTCAAGTAGAAGTGCCTTGATACCCAAAAGAGTGCTGAAAGTATGACGAGGCTTTTTACGCCACCGATTTTGAGCAATCCGTTTGTCCCAAACACATAGTGCAAGAAATCACGCTGTGCACCGTAGGGATAGACCCAAGAGTAAGGCATACCAGCTTCCGCCCTGATACGAGAGTATGTTGCAACAAAAAGAGACAAAATTAGCCAGTAGGCTGTTGCTACCGCCAATGACATGCCTGAGAGCACCATCCATGCCACTGTTATCGTGCTCCCGATGGCGAGCGTGTATATAGCGAACTTGCATTCTTTGAACGCATTTCGCCTCCAACTTCGGTATATCAGCACTGAAGCGACTGCCAAGTATCCGCCCACACTTTGTGCGTGTGGGAATGGGAATGAATCGCCGATTGTCATCACTGCTGGCACTTCCCAGCCGAAAACACCTATCGTTATGACGGCAAAAAACTTGAGGATGAAGTAGAAAAACCACACAGAAAACAGGACTTCCTGTGTCACAAGGTAGCCAAAGCCTATGCCTTCCATCAGTGGGAAGATCATCAACGGGCGTAACGCATTGAGTGGGCGCTCACTAAAAAATGGGGCTAAATCCCAGAATCTTCTAACTGGCTTGAAAAGCGAGGTGAGCATCATCAAGCTCGTCGGCAAAGCCCCTATCAAAATGCCAACCAAAGAAAGCGATGATGTGAAAAAACCTTTCCCCCTGTGAATCATTTGCAATGGCATTTGGGCGAGGGGGAAGTTTAGCTTTTCCACCTTTATCCATTGTTGTGCAAAGAGCCACGACATACCGCATCCGATTGCCCAAAGTGAGGCAAAAAACAAAGACCAAAGAGAAAGTGGCAAGAGCCATTCACCCCATGGGACTTTCCCGCTTACCCCTTCAAAGAAACCGCGAACTATGGCGATATCTTTCGGTGCCCACCAATCTGGGATGGCTGTCCAAAATTCTTTGAACATGTTGTCAGGGGTAGCGTAATAAGGCAAAACGGTCAAAGAAGGGAAGAAGGAACGAACGCCACCATAAGTGAGCGGAATTATCGAAAAGCACGAGAGGATGTAAAAGGAGAGCAATTCCTTCTCATTTAGCCTGAGACAACCACGAAATGGTATGAGGAGCGTCAAGCAAAGCAAAACTGGCACTGGCGGATTACCGCCAGCGATGTTTGAAGCACCTGTGTAAAGTTCTGCGCGCAGAACCCATAAGTTCACAAGAACCAAGAATGTTAGCCACAATATGGCAATTATATGCCATCTTACCCTGTTTCCCTTTTCGGGTGCATCTGTGCGTTCTTCAGGCATTATTTAGGCATGTCTGTCCTGAATGGCGATGCTGGTAGCCCTTCTTGGTTATACAAGTTACAATCTGGGTTGTCAGCCCATGCATACCTTACAGCGACTGGCTTTTCAACATTTGGGCTCCAAACGACGACTGTATCGCCCTCTATTTTTGCTTCTGCCCAGACGAATTTTCCATCTTCACCTGCTATTGCGAAGCCTGTCAACTTCTCGCCCTTTGCCACAAGCCCACTGCCAGTGTGCTTGAAGCGTATGCGTATCTTGTTACCCTCAACAGTCATGCCATCATAAATTGGTCCCGAATAAACGATGTTTTCGCCATATGCTATAGCCCTTGCAGCCAAAGCCAGCCTTTTACCTACATCCTGTTTGTTTTTGGGGTGTATATCATTTGCTTCTCCAATGTCAATTGTCACAGCCATGCCCGTCTTTGGAACATTCAGGAATGTCAAGAGTTGTGCTTCTCTTAGCTCTGCCCATGCACTTTCTGAAGGTTCTGGCTTCCTTTGCAAGAAATTGGCAAGCTGAACAAAAAGGAAGGGGAAATCAATACCCCATGCTTTCCGCCAGTCGTATATCAGCGCTGGGAAGAGCTTGCGATACTGTGCAGCCCTACCGACATTTGACTCTCCCTGATACCATATGACGCCTTTTATGGCGAATTTTGTGAGTGGTGCGATCATGCCATTGAACAGCCCACACGGTTGCCAAGGATTCCCAGGTCCAATTGGCGGGCGAGGCTTTGGAGGTATGGGCTGACCTTGCTCTTTCGCTAACTTCGCTTCCTCTTCCCATTTTTTGAGCCTCTCTTCATACTTCTTCAACGCCTCAGGATATGCGTTGACTATCTTCTGCCAGTTCTCCAAGATGACCTTCAACTCTGGGTCAGATTCAAGCGCTTGATAGCTCACCCACGACTCAGCTGGCGTCCCTCCCCAAGCAGCTTGTATCATGCCGATTGGGACTTTGAGGTGGTTGTGAAGCTCGCGAGCGAAGAAGTAACCAACCGCTGAGAAGTTGCGCACCGTCTCAGGTGAGCACACCATCCATTTGCTTTGCGGATCTTCAACTGGTGTGTCGCTTACGACCTTCCTCACCATGAATAACCGTATGAGCGGGTAGTTTGCGTTCGCAATCTCTTGTTCAGCATTCGCTGAGCCAGCGACCGACCACTCCATGTTCGATTGCCCTGAGCAAACCCAAACATCACCGATCACGACATCGTGAAAAGTGAGCTTGCTGTTATCGCCTGCAGTGATTATGAGTTCGTATGGACCGCCAGCCTCCATCGGTGGAAGGGTAGCTTTCCATCGTCCATCTTCCGATGCCTTACATTGCACCTCAATTTGCTTTCCAGTAGCTTGTGCGCTTTGCTCTGGAGACAGCTTGACTGTGATCTTATCGTTCGGCGTTGCTTTACCCCAGATGGAGATTTGCATGCCCCTCTGCAAGACCATGTGGTCGGAAAACAGCGATGGAACTTCAAGCTCCGCCAAAGACACCCCAACCATGTAAAACATCATCACACATGCGACCACGCTACTTAAGCGTTTCATCGCATTCCACCTCCCTCTCGATTTTTCACACCCATTATAGCGCAACCCATCGTAGGGCGATAAACTTTGCAACATGAGAAAGCATAGCCTATGTCACTCAAGGTAGACGATGACCGATCGCAACTCAAGCAGTGTGAGCGTTATCAAAGCGATTGGTTGCGTGGCTTGACCAATTGGAGATGGTGAGGTGAAGGGTTGTGGGAGGTCAAAGTTTGTGTTTCCCAATCGTTTTAGTGGTGGCTTTTCTTCTTCCCATGCAATGTGTAGCGCAATTTGAGCTCCGAAACAAGGAAGGCGAATTTGTCGATGTCGTCTTTGCTGGCAAAGTGATCGCACGATACATGTATGCTTACGATCCATCGACGCCACAGCGTCTCCAAGAGACCTATAAGCCCTACCTTCACATCATTGATCCGCAAACGAATTCGCCGATCACGAAAGGTGCAGGTGGCTTACACCCGCATCACCGTGGCATCTTTGTTGGCTGGAGCAGGACGATCGTTGATGGTAAGCCACTTGATTTTTGGGGCATGCGTGGAACGCATCAACTTCATTTGAAGTGGACAAAGCTTGAATCAAAGGATGACGAAGCGGTCATCGGTGCACTCATAGTGTGGAGGGACTCAAGCAACAGGACCGTGATTGAGGAAGAACGCTTGATGCGTTTCATTCGCCCACCAGAAGGTGCTATAGCGGTTGTTGACTTGACGACAACGATAAAGCCGTCAATCGGCGATGTAAGACTTGATGGCGACCCAGAGCACGCTGGAGTGCAATTTAGAGCAGCAAATGAGATCGTGCCAAAGGAGACCGTTTTCATCTTCCCGAGGGAGAACGCCAACCCGAAGGTTGATACAGATTACCCTTGGGTTGCGATGAGCTATACCGTCTTCGGGAAACGATACACAGTCATCCACATGAATCACCCAGATAACCCGAAGGGCACGATCTACTCAGCCTATCGTGACTATGGGCGCTTCGGTGCCTTCGTGAGGCGTGATGTGAAGCTTAATGAATCGTTCACACTGAAATATCGCATCGCTGTTTTCTACGGTGACCTGCAAGATGCTTCAGTCATCCAGAAGCTGTGGGATGAGTTTGCCGGTGTTGGGAAGCCATCACCACCGCCGAAGCTCACCATCAAGAAGGGCGCGCCAATGTAATCAAAACCACAGCCACTGGGGGTGATTAGACATGCGTGTTCATTCGAGGCGTGAGTTCATAAAACTCTCTTCCAGTGCCATCGGTGGCATATTGTTTTTAAGCTCTCGTGTGTTTGGTGCAAACGACAGGATAAGGGTTGCGGTTGCGGGCTTGAATGGGCGAGGCGGAGCGCACATTGATGAGTTCATGCGCATCGAGGGGGTGGAGATAGCATACCTCGTCGATCCAGACACGAGGACTTTCGCGAAGCGCCTAAAGCAGATTGAGCAGAAGGGAGCTAAGCCACCGACATGCGTTCAGGACATCAGGAAAGTGCTTGATGATAAGGATGTGGATGTGATCGCTATAGCGACGCCAAACCATTGGCATTCGCTGATGACGGTGTGGGCATGCCAAGCTGGTAAGGATGTCTATGTTGAGAAGCCATGTAGCCACAATGTCTTTGAAGGTAGGAAGGCTGTTGAGGCAGCTCGCAAGTATAACCGAATAGTTCAGCATGGCACTCAAAGCAGGAGCGACCCAAGATGGATCAAGACGATTGAGATAGTGAGGTCTGGCAAATACGGCAAGTTGCTCGTCTCAAGGGGGCTTTGCTACAAGCCGAGGGGGAGCATCGGCTTCAAGCCGATTGAGCCACCGCCACCTGAGCTTGATTTTGACATATGGCTTGGACCCGCTCCAAAGCAACCTTATCATGGCAACCTCGTCCACTACAACTGGCATTGGTTCTGGGATTTCGGGAACGGTGACATAGGCAACCAAGGTGTCCATCAGATGGACATTGCCAGATGGGCGCTCAATAAGACACTGCCAATAAGCGTGATAAGCCTCGGTGGCAGGTTCGGCTATGTTGATCAAGGGCAAACACCAAACACGCAAATAGCATTGTTTGACTTCGGTGACGCTTTGCTCATATTTGAGGTGCGAGGTCTTAAGACAAACGCATACTATGAACAGCGCATCGGCAACATATTCCACATGGAGGAAGGGATCATCGCAGGTAGCATGTTCTATCCGAAGGGTAGCGATAAGCCAGAACCGCTCATAACTGAGAAGCTCACAAGCCGCCCAAACATCTTCCGCAATTTCATAAATGCTGTGAGGGAAAGGAAACAGGAGTTGCTTGATGCGGATATACTTGAAGGGCATTACTCAAGCGCACTTTGTCACCTCGCCAACATTTCCTATCGCCTCGGTGTGGATGTTGAATACACTGGCAACGATAGCAAGCCATTCGGTGAGTATGAGGATGCAAATGAAGCCTTTGGCAGAATGATTGAGCACCTCAAGGAGAACGGTGTCCCAGTCAAAGGTTTGAAATACCGCCTTGGGAGAAAGCTCGTCTTTGACCCAGCGAAAGAGAAGTTCGTTAACGACCCAGAGGCTGACAGGTTGCTTACAAGGGAATATCGTCACCCGTTCGTCGTCCCAGAGAAAGTTTGAAGCTGTTAACGCAGTTTGCTGTTCACTGTTCCTTGCAGACCTTGCGTGCCGAGATGAGGAAAGCTGTGTGAGCTACCATCCTATCCTCTGGGCGAAGTCTTTGAGGGTTTGGTTTGTAGTGGCGTAGGAGTATTTCGCAGACCTCAACATCAACCAAAGGTAGTCTCTCAAACGCTTGGAGCGTCTGGCATATCTGGTTTGTTGTAGGGACGAGTATGCCAATTGAGCCACCGCAGGAGAGCGCCTCAACAGCTTGCTCAAGGTATTCCCAAGGTGTGCGCACATCAATGAAGACGACATCAACATCCTTCTCATCAAACCCTTCGGCGATGTCACGCACCTTCAATTCAACCCTGTGGAGCAACCCAGCGAGCTCTAAGTTCTTCCTCGCCCTCTCTGTGAACTCTGGACGCCTCTCATAAGAGTAGACTTTGCCTTCGTCACCAACCATAGAAGCGAAGAGTATTGTTGATGCGCCGCTTCCAGTGCCCGCTTCAACAACTCTGCAACCTGGCACAACTCCGAGACGCAGAAGCAAATAGCCCATCTCTTTTGGGTATGCGATTTGTGTCTCCCTCCTTATCGCATACATGACCAAGTCGTTTGGGGTTGGGCGAAACGCATAACAGCGGTGTCCAAGGTGCGTGAATACCTCGCACCCGGGTGTTTTGCCGACTATTGACTTGAGCTCTATAACACCTTGGCTTATTGTGAACTTGCCCTCTGAGATTTGCACCACCCATCTGTTTCCGAGTTCGTCCATGAGAAGGACTGCCTCGCCTTCTTCAAACTGGCGCACGGTTCAATCTCACCCCTCTTATCTTCTCGATATCGCTTTGACCGAGCAAAGTGCGCTACCATGTAAATTAAGCTTTTGGCGGTAGCTGTATGCGTGGGCAAAAATCAAATTTAACACTTGAGCATGAACATAGATGTAGCAAGGTGGATTTTCCCATAGCTCTTAAAGAGGTGTGCTTCAAAGGTGGACAAGGGGAGCAGTAGCAGTTCAAGGGTAACAAGGACGCTACCCGTCCCCTTGCCACAACTAAGAAGATGGCGCCTATCGTTCATGCTTGGTGTCCTAAACGGTGTTTTGTTTCAATTTGGTTTTTCACTCTCGCACCCTTCCACCGTCCTCGTTACATTCGCAACTCGCCTAACAAATTCAGAGATAGGAGCAGGTCTCATCGGGACGATAGCGGGTGCTGGCTGGTTTCTGCCACAGCTATTCGTGGCAGGTTACATTGAGGCAATCCCTGTGAAGATGATCGCTTACAGGCTCGCTGCTCTCCTCAGGCTTCTAAGCTGGGCTTTGATGATGCTTTGTGTGCTCTTGTTCATAGGCATATCAAAGGAAGTCGCAGTGGCTTGCTTCTTCATTTTCTATGCGTCGTTCATGTTGCTTGGCGGTGTTGGTGGTCTTGCCTTCATGGACATCGTTACAAAGACGATACCGCCAAGGAGGAGAGGGGCTTTCTTTGGCGGGCGAAACTTGTTCGGTGGCTTGCTCGGTATACTTGCTGGCGTGATCGTCCAACGCATCCTATCAATGGAAAGCGCACTGCCCTTCCCAAACAACTATATGCTCCTGATGCTTTTTTCTCTCATCTTCTACGCGCTCGCCTTCACCATCTTCATGTTCGTTGATGAGCCCCCAGATATACACCTTCAACCGAAGGGCAACCTCTTGGAGGAGATGAAGGATGCATTTGAGTTGCTCAAAACGAACAAGCAGTTCAAGAGGCTGATGCTCATACGCATCTTCTTGGATGCTTCATCAATCGCAGGTCCTTTCTACGCAACATTTGCCATAAGGGCTTTGCACGCCAACGACGCGATCATGGGGACTTTCATCATACTTCAAACGGTCACAAGTTTACTTCTAACACCGATTTGGAGTTACATCAACGATGCGAAGGGTAGCGCTACAGCCATGCGCCTTTCTCTCCTCTTCATACCTGTTGTTCCAATCCTCGCACTCGCCATCAGCGTAACAAAGGAATTTGTCGGCAGTTACGAACTCGTGTTGAAGCTCTGGATGTTGCTCTATGCGCTTATTGGGATGATATCCTCAGGTCCGGCTATCGCTTTCACAAACTATCTCCTTGAAGTGGCTGAAGTTAGCAGGAGGTCTTTGCTCATAGCTTCTTTTAACACGATTGACGGCTTGGTCATGTTCTTCCCACTGCTTGGTGGCTTAGTCGTTCAATCGATGGGCTACCATGCTGTCTTCGGTTGCGCTGCAATCAGCACACTGTTTGCGGTAACCTTTGCACGAGGTCTTTTCTCAAAGAGGGCATAGTGGTGCTTTCGTTCTCTCAAAAACCGCTAAACCAGCCTCATGATAAGCCCTGATGGTAGCTTCGGATAGAAGTAAGTTGACTTTGGTGGGAGACGCTCGCCAAGTTCGGCTGTAAGACGCAATTGAGTTGCTGTCAACGGGCTCAAAAGTATGGACAATGTGCAACGATCGTTCCTGACGGCTTCAATTGCAGTTTTAGCATCTTGGGTATATGAAAGGCATGGCTCGGCGGATATGCCACACTCCTTTAGAGCCATCGGGAGAAGCAGTTCATGTAATGCAATTGTGTTCACACCGCACCTTAAAAGTTCCTTTCTGTTGCCAACATCGTTGCTCCACAACTCGCTCAATTCGCTTGGCTTAGCTTTGAGCAATAAGACCTTGCTTGGGCACACCATGACGAAGTTGACAGCATCTCCATCAGTGCCCTCGCGGATACTCCCAAGCGCCTCTGTTAGGTTGATCTCTTCAACACTGCCATACAGCTTGAATATCTTTGTGAAGCTCTCTTCAAAGCTTTCTCGCTCCTTGTCGGACCTGAAGTGCAAGAGGCGGTGCGTTGGTAGTATTGTCAAACGCCCGTGAATGTTAGCCAGCGCAGCGCCAATGTAGCATGCTGGATGAGCATCGTTCAAATCTTCGCCCGAGAGCTCTTTCAAGAACTCTATGGAAGTCTCATACCTATGGTGTCCATCGGCTATTAGAACCCAAGAGTTTTCGAGCGCTGAGCATAGCTCGGATACCCACCCTTCATCGCTGACGCGCCATAGCAAATGAGTAACTCCGTCGTTGTCCGTTACCGAGAGCCACTGCTTGCCTCCTTTAATCGCTCCATTTATCAACTCATCCGCCACACCGCTATCGTCAACGAAGAGCGCATATACTTGGCTCATCTCAAGCCTTGTAGCCCTTAACAGCTTCAACCTATCAAGCTTCGGTGAGTGAGTTGTTTTCTCGTGAGGGCGCACCACACAAGTTGCGTAATGACGCAACTGCAGTGCCACTATTATGCCAACCTGCTCCACTTCCCTACCTTCGCTGTCTTTAAACGATTGCTTGTATGGGAAGACCGACGGAGGTGGTGATTTAACAAGGATGTTCTCTTCGAGCCACCTCCTGACGGTTGCGCCAGCTTGTATGTAGGCATCTTCATCTGACCCTTCATTGAGACGCTTTGGAAGGAGTATATGGACGATGTTGAACGGGTGCAAAGATGCATACATCTCCCTTTCTCGAGGCGTCACAACATCGTATGGAGGTGCTATCAGCTTCTCAAGCGTCCCGAGGAGCTCAATGTTGTATGTGATCGGAATGAAGGCTTCCACATGTAACTTCCTTCTGTGTAGCAGTGGACAGTCCCAGTCTGCCTCAGTTTGCTTTTCCATGCCGTTGCTATTGAGCATCCCTTATTCCTCCCCCAACGAGGATGACCTGATTGACTGGCTCGCTTAAAACGCGTTCTGAAAGAACCTTCTTTGAAACCTCAACACCATTCTCGCACATGACCTCGTATGTGACTTCCTTCACCCCTTCCTTTCCTCTCCTTTGGACGATTATCTCGCCACCGGGCAAGTGTGGCGCAAACTTCCTTTCCTCTTTGAACGGTATCTTCTCCTTGACCCTCCTTTGGTGATATGTGATGACCGTCAGCAATGGTTTGCCCGGCTTGATGAGCAGGACATCACCTATCTTGAGCTTGTTCAAATCTCTACCACTGTTGAGCTTTTGAAGCTCTGCCAAGCTCACCCCATATTTCCTGCCGATGACGATAGCGACTTCACCTTTCTTCACTTTGTGATAGACGGCTTTCTCGCCACCCTCAAGTATTCGCCTCACAGCTTCTTCCTCATCGTGTGCGTATATTGCAATCGGTATGTGCATCCTCTTTATCTCCACTTCCTCCTTGAAGCTTGCCTCCTTGATCAGTTCGCCAGCGTATGATGCGAATTGAGCATAGTGTAGTTGAATCCTTTTGAGAACATTCTTGGCTTTCTCCTCATCGCTCAAAGCCACAATCGGCTTTCCATTTGCAACTATCGCCACAGCTTTATAGCCTATCGTCAAGCGCTTCAGTAAGATGGCGCTCAGTTCCTTTGGCGTGAGCGTTTGGACTTTTCCCCTCGTGATGTGGCGTTCGCAAAACACATCCCCAGTTTCTGCCTCCAAGAAGCAAACTGGTGCGCCCTTGTGAATCCTTTCCGCCTCCTCCAGAGCAAGCTTCATCGCATACTTGAATGCTCGTTTGCTACCAACCCATCCCACAACATCACCTTTCACCATCACAGCGTATGGCAATCTCGTCCACCATTGAACAATGATGACGACTACCAGCACAGCTATGATGACTAAGTAAACGACTCGCTCAAGCGGGTTTAAGCGCAAGCTGGAACACCTCAGTCAAAGCTTACATCGTTGTGATTCGGGTGAGCGAAGGGAAGATTTTTTGAGCCGACACAGATAACGCCAAACCAGTTCATCTTCTTTTCACTTCTTCCCTGAGTAGCTCCAAGCACTGCTGTAGCTCATAATCCTTCTCCACTGGTTTCCCTGTAGCTCTCCTTTGACCCCATCCGTTCCATGCCTCGTCCCACAGCTTCTTCAGCTCTTCGTCCTTAGAGTTGAGTTGCAGTGCCCTCCTCAAGCAAAGTAACGCATCATCAAACTGCTCTGCTTTCATGTGCTCCTTCGCCCTTCCCTTCCATACCTCGGCGAGCTTCGCATCTTCAAACTTTATCTCCACATCCGGTTCTATGCCTTGCTTCTCAGTTATGTCATATCTGCTCGGTGTTAGGTAGCGGTGTGTGGTCAGTATGATGCTTCCGCCGTGGTTTAGAGGTATGGCAGTTTGAACCGAACCTTTCCCGAATGTCTTTTCGCCGACCACCTTCCCTACCTTCCTGTCCTTTATCGCTCCTGCGACTATTTCGCTTGCGCTCGCACTCAAATGGTTTACGAGCACCAAGATCGGCACTCCCAAGTTGATGTAGTTCTCTGGGCGTGCCTCATGCACATCTTCATTGCCATACCTATCCCTCACTATGACGACTGGTCCTCCCTTCACGAACCTGCTTGCCACAGCAACTGCGGAGTCAAGCAGTCCACCCGGGTTATCACGCAGGTCGAATATTAGACCACAAATTTTTTCGCCTTTGAACTTCTGCAGTGTTTCTGCGAGCTCCTTATCAGCGAGCCTGCTGAAGTCAAGCAGGTGGATGTAGCCCACCTTACCAAAATCCGTTTCAATTACTGACGACTTGAGTGTGGGGACTTTTATCCTCTCCCTGACGAGCGTCACATTGAAAGGGTGCTCAACTCCGGGGCGCTCTATCGTGAGCACAACTGTTGTTCCCTTCGGTCCTCGTATCAGTTTCACGGCTTCGTTCAAGCTCATGTTATCTGTCGGCTTCCCGTCTATCGCCTTTATCTTGTCCATCGGTTGTAAGCCAGCCCTGTGTGCTGGCTGTCCGGGGAAGACGGTCACTATCGTTATGCTGTAGCGGTTTGTGAATGGGTCTGGTATTTGGGCGAGTTCAGCTCCGATGCCTTCAAACTCCCCTTCTGTCTGAATCTCAAACTCCTGTTGTTCTTCTGGTGACAGGAAGCGAGCATACCTGTCGTTGAGTGCTGTGAGCATCCCTCTTATCGCTCCATAAATCAAGTCCCTGTCTTTTATGCTTCTGTCATATGCGTTGCGCTTTATGCAACGGAACGCCTCATCCATGTATTCAATTGGGGTTGTGTTTGGCAGGATGCCCACTCTGGATGTGCTCTCGCCCACTGGCAGTCCAGCAATCATCGGTTGAAGGGGCGGGAGTTTAGCGCTTAGCCTCCCAACCATGAAGGAAGCAACCAATGCTATGATGATTGCTCCCACTTTAACCCCGCGCATTCTTCCCATTCTTCTCGCCTCCTTATGTCGTTCACTCCAGTGTGAAAGGATTTATAGGTGTCCCATAGCGCCTCACTTCAAAGTGCAGGTGTGGACCAGTTGAAAGCCCTGTGCTACCAACTTCTGCTATGACTTGACCTGCTTCAACCTTCTCGCCTTCTGAAACATGGACTCGCGAGCAGTGAGCGTAAAGTGTTGCTATGCCGTTTCCATGGTCTATAATGACAGTCAATCCATACGCTCTTCTCCAACCGCTGAAGACAACCGTTCCACTTCCAGCTGCCCTTATCGGTGTCCCATAGCTACATGCTATGTCTATGCCGGTGTGAAAACGCACAACCTTGAATATAGGGTGCATCCTGTAACCGAATCCAGAGGTGATCTCACCGGAAACTGGTCTGATAAACGAACCCATCCAAGGTTTCGTTACCACAGGTCTTCTCATTTGGAGTGCTCTCAACATCCTTTCAATCGCTTCTGATTCCTCTTCCCATTCCCGTATGTAGCGCTCATACATCAGCCTTTCGGATTGCACCGAGCGCAGTATCTTTACCTGCTTCGCCTTCTGCTGTTCGATTTGTTTCTTTTGCTCTGCCACTTGTGCATGTAGTGCCCTTAGCCTGCTCTCTTGTTCCTCAAGCTGACGCTGTCTCTCCCGTAGCAATTTCAAGTTCTGCTCCAAGCTGTTGAGCAACCTCGAATCACTCGCTATCACCTTGCGCACAACATAGAACCTGCTCATTGCGTCCATCAGGTTTTTTGAGGATAGAAGGAGCGAGACATACACGACTGGCTCTTGCTTGTAGATGCTGACGAGCTTCCTCCTAAACTTTTCCCTGTCGCTTGATAGCTTGTTTGAGAGGCATGTCACTTCCCGCCTCAGCTTTTCCACTTTCGCTCTCGTGAAAGAAAGCTCAGCGCTCAACCGCTTATGGCGCTCCATCGCTGAGAGCAGTTTAAGCTGTATCTGTTGCAACTCCTCGGATATTGAGCGCTCTTTCCTTCGTATCTCCCTCAGCTTCTTCTTTGCCATCCTCTTCTTCTGCTCGAGCTCTATCTTCTTCGCCCTCAGCTGTCTTATCTTATCGCCATGCGACTGCCTCAAAACAGCCTCAGAGCCATTTAGCATTTGAAACAGCAAGACAAAGGTCACCACCAAAAATAAACGCCTCATGCAACCTCACCATCTCAAAATTTTGCTACGCCGTTGCTTTATCGCTACAGCCCTCCTACCATCGGCACTTTGGTTGTGTTTCATCTGTTCAGTGGTCGTCTCACAATTATTATGCAATGCAAAGGTGAAAGGGGTGAAGGCTTATGTCAGGGCGAGTCGGCTCTCATCGCTCCACGGTCGAAAAAAGAAGCTACCTGCCGAGGCTCGTCTTCATTGAAACCACCGTAGCTTGCAACTTGAGTTGCCTTCATTGCCGTCGCACTACGACATCACCGAGGGAGCAATTGCACACTGAGGAACTGATGCGCCTCATAAGGGAACTTGGTGAAGTGGGCAAGCCAGTTTTGGTTTTCTCTGGCGGTGAACCGTTGCTCAGGGACGACATTTTTGAGCTTGCCAGGTATGCCAACTCTCTTGGTTTGACCACATGCATGGCTACAAACGCAACTCTCATGACCAAAGAGATGGCTAACGAAGTGAAGGCATCTGGGATAAAGAGGTGCGCCGTCAGCTTGGATGCTCCATCACCTGATGTGCACGATTCCATCAGGGGCGTTAAGGGGGCGTTTGAAAGGGCTGTCGCTGGGATTGAGAACTTGCTCTCATGTGGCGTTGAAGTCCAGATAAACATGACACTTACACGAACCACAAAACCTTATCTGAAGCCTATGCATCAGCTCGCCAGAGCTTTGGGGGCGGTTGCCCTACATGTCTTCCTCCTCGTGCCAGTTGGTTGCGGTGCGCAGTTGGCTGATGCTGAGATGATGACACCGCATGAGTGTGAGGAGGCGCTTGAAGAACTTTGCGAGCTCATGCTTCTTGGAGGACTTCAAGTTAGGGCGACTTGTGCACCGCACTTCTACAGAATCGCCTCACAGAAGGGGGTGGTGAACCTCTTGGCTGGGCAACGAAGTAGCCTTAGCAGTTTCACGAGGGGATGTTTGGCTGGCACTGGTGTTTGCTTCATATCGCAAAGTGGCGATGTCATGCCATGCGGTTACTTGCCTGTATCTGCTGGCAACATACGCACTCAATCATTCGTTGAGATATGGCATCGCTCAAAGCTCTTTGAAGAGTTGCGTGACATCACACTCCTTGGGGGCAAGTGTGGCGCTTGTGAGTTCAAGGACATATGCTACGGTTGTAGGGCAAGGGCTTACTTTGCCACAGGCAACATGATGGCTCAAGAACCGCTCTGCGCATACGAGCCGAAGGGCTTCAGCGAACTATTGGGACAGGAACTGAGCGTATGACGCTTTCAACGATTTGAGCTTGCGTTGTCCCCTTCAAGGTGGCGCTGTGGTGAAGTATCAAGCGGTGGCTCAAGACAGGCACTGCAAGCTCTTTTATGTCGTCTGGAAGGACATAGTTTCGTCCATGCATCAAAGCCCAAGCCTGACTCATCCTCATTAAGCCTATTGAGCCTCTCGGGCTCGCACCTAAGAGCGCCTCTTGATGTCTCCTCGTCATCTCAACAATCGTGACGATGTATTCTCGCAATGCATCCGCGACATGCACCCTCAGCGTTAGCTTCTGAAGCTCAACTATCTCCTCGGGCGATAAGACCGCTTCGACATTCTCAATCGGATGACCGTGCTCTTGCCTTTTAAGAACATCAACCTCTTCATCGTGCTCAGGATAACCCATGTGCACCCTCGTTAAGAACCTGTCCTTCTGCGATTCGGGGAGTGGGTATGTTCCTCTTTGCTCAATCGGGTTCTCAGTGGCTATGAGGAAGAACGGGCGTGGCAGGTTGTATGTTACGCCGTCAACTGTCACTTGGAACTCCTCCATGCATTCAAGCAAGCTCGCCTGAGTTCGTGGTGTTGCTCTGTTTATCTCGTCAACCAAGACGAAGTTAGCAAAGATCGGTCCGGGACGGAAAGAGAAGTCGCCAGTCTTTTGGTTGTAAACCGATGTTCCAGTTATGTCCGATGGGAGCAAGTCTGGAGTGCACTGTATGCGCTTGAACTCACACCCCGAAGCTTTCGCCATAGCCTTAGCGAGCGTTGTCTTGCCGACGCCGGGTATGTCCTCAATGAGCGTATGCCCACCACTCAACAGCGTTGCGGTGATAAGTTTTATCGTTCGGCGCTTCCCAACAATCACTTTCTCAACTTCGTTGATGAAGCGCTGGATGCGCTCAACGGCTGATTTGCATTCAGACTCGCTTAACGGTTTGCTCATCCTCATCACCAATGCTGAGGTCGGAAAATCATCAACATAAGTTTGCCACATGTGAGTGATGCCTCATCAGCCTGTAGCGAATGCAAGCTGTTTGGAGGCATACTATTTTTGGAGCGCCGTGCTTTGAACCCAAAGAATGGGATGCTGAAATTGCTCATCACGCAGGTGGAGGTGGGAACGATGAAACAAGCGTGTGGTTGGGAAGCGAGGTTTCAATCCCTCTCCTTGTCTTTCGTGGTGCTCGTGATGCTGTTTGCACCTGTCTTCAGCGCTGATGAATTGCTGAATGGTTTTCTCAATCCCCCAGACAGCGCCAAACCTCACACATGGTGGCACTGGATGAACGGCAACATAACTCGTGAAGGGATAACTAAAGACCTCAGTGAAATGAAGCGTGTCGGCGTTGGCGGTGCGCAAATCTTCAATGTCGGTGAAAGGATTCCCGAAGGTCCCATACAGTTCATGAGCAAGGAGTGGCGTGAGCTGTTCAGGCACGCAGTTGAGACTGCTTCAAAGCTCGGCTTGGAAATATGCATTCATAACTGTGCTGGTTGGTCAAGCAGTGGTGGTCCTTGGATAAAGCCAGAACATGCAATGCAAAGGGTTGTCTGGAGTGAGGTCAAAGTCAAAGGTCCAAGGAGGTTTGATGAGAAGCTACCACAGCCTCCCGTCACAGCTGGCTTTTACCGAGACATCGCTGTCTTGGCTTTCCCAACACCTCGTGGTGAGGATGTTACGATTAGGGAACTGCAACCGAAAATCACAGCGAGTGCACCACAGTTCAACCCCCAACGCATAATTGATGGGCGCATCAACACAGCTTCGTCTCTTCCGTTGCCTCAAGCTTCCCAACCTCAGTTTGTGCAGTTTGAGTTCCCGAAGCCCATCGATGTTTTCGCTATAACGCTGACCATGGGCGGTGGACCACAAAGCCATTCAGGTGAGATACTCATCTCCGAAGATGGAAAATCGTTCAAGCGCATCAAGAGCTTCACCATCCCAAGAAACCAGCGAACGATAACCGTCGGCATAGATGCACCTAAAGACCACATCTACAGGATTTCTTTCACGAGGGCAGATCCACGAGCGAATCAGATCACGATAGCTGAGGTGTCATTTGAACTCGCCTTCCGAATAGACAACTGGCAAGGCAAAGCTGCATTCACACGCATGGACAACCCACAACCTGACACGAGGAGTGTTCCGAAGGAGTGCATCATACAGAGGGAGCAGATCATTGACCTTACACAGAGGCTTTCAAATGACGGACACCTCGTTTGGGATGTCCCCGAGGGCAATTGGACGATACTGCGTATCGGCTACACTCCCACGGGTAAGACGAATCATCCAGCACCGTCGTCTGGGCTCGGGCTTGAGTGTGATAAGTTGAGCAGGGAAGCATTGGATGTTCACTGGAAGAACGCTATTGCACCGCTGTTAAGCGATGTCGGTCAGCTCGCTGGAAAAACATTCAAGCACATCCTGATTGACAGCTACGAAGTTGGCTCACAAAACTGGACGCACAACTTCATGGACGAGTTTAAGCGCAGGAGAGGCTACGACATCCTCCCATTCTTGCCGACGCTGACTGGCAGGGTCGTTGAGAGCCTCGATGTCTCGGAGCGCTTCCTCTGGGACTTCAGGAAGACAATAGCTGAGTTGTTCGCGGAGAACTATTACGGCTACTTTGCTGAGCTTTGTCACAGGCATGGACTTCTCCTGTGGGTTGAGCCGTATGGGAATGGACCGTTTGACGATATCACATGCGGTGGTAAAGCCGATGTGCCGATGTGTGAGTTCTGGGTCGGAACTGGCATCGGTGTCGGCAAACACTTCAATGCGAAGCTTGCATCATCAATCGCAAACACATACGGCAAACAAATAGTGGCAGCAGAATCTTTCACTGCCTCACCTGAGAGGGCAGGGTGGCGCAACTACCCATACTCATTGAAACCGTTGGGCGATTTCATGTTCTGTAGCGGTGTCAACAGGTTTGTTTTCCACAGGTATGCTCACCAGCCTTGGCTTGACAGGAAACCAGGGATGACAATGGGACCTTGGGGCTTCCACTTTGAGTGGACAAACACTTGGTGGGATTACGCACCAGCTTGGTTGCAATACATCGCAAGATGCCAGTTCATGCTCCAGCAGGGAATTCAAGTCACCGATGTTTGCTACTTCGTTGGTGAAGGCTCTCCAAATTCAATCAGGCTCAGCATGCCAATGCCACAAGGCTATGACTTTGATGTGTGTGATTCAGAAACGATACTGAAGCGCATGTCCGTTAAGGGCAACAAGATCGTTTTGCCAAATGGGAAAACATATGAGGTGCTCGTCCTGCCGAACGAGCAGACGATGACACCGACACTGCTGAGGAAAATCGCTGAGCTGGTCAAAGCTGGTGCTTATGTCATCGGACCTAAGCCAACTCGTTCCCCAAGCCTCGTGGGCTATCCGAAGGCTGATGAAGAGGTGAACGAGCTCGCCGAGAAGGTGTGGGGTAAGTGCGATGGTAAGACAGTGCTTGAAAACACTTATGGCGCTGGAAAGGTCTTCTGGGGTAAGAGCGTTTTGGAGGTGCTCAAGGAGAAGGGCGTGCTACCAGATTTTGAGTTTGAAGGTAGAACACCAGCGACAGCGGTCAACTACATCCACCGCAGGGTCGGTGATGCTGACATTTACTTCGTCGCCAACATGAGGGAGAAGTTTGAAACGGTCGATTGCACATTTAGGGTAAGCGGTAAAGTTCCCGAGATATGGCATCCAGACAGCGGTAAAGTTGAGCGTGCGCCAGTTTTCTCGACTCGTGGTGGGCGAACTGTAGTCACGCTCACACTTGAACCATATGGCTCTGCGTTCGTCGTCTTCAGGAGACCGATTGCGCAACCGATATCGGTCACGAAGGTGACACGCGACGGGCAAGATGCCCTTTCACCGATGCCAATTGCCGTCGGGAAGCTCGAGATTGTTAAAGCTGTCTACGGTGTCCTTGAAGACCCGTCAAAGTGCATAGATGTCACGGAGCACCTGAGGAAGATGGTCAAAAACAATACGCTGTTTGTCGTTGCGTCGAACGAGATAGCTGGCGATCCAGCATACGGCATCGTGAAGAAGATGCGCGTCGATTACACGATCAATGGCAAGCCTGAAACCATCGTAGTGAACGAGAACGAGGTTGTTGAATTGCCACCGAGGGCAATCGGCGGTGCGCCACCCGTCATTTTGCACAGCTTGCCACAGGGAGCGTATGAGCTTCGTGCGTTTGAGGATGGTTTGTATTCGGTGCACCTTAGCACTGGGAAGGTGTTCAAACTCAACATCAAGGGAGTTCCAAAGCCGATTGAGGTTGCTGGTCCTTGGCGTGTGAACTTCACACCTGGCTGGGGCGCGCCAGAAAGCGTAACCTTTGATAAACTCATCTCATGGACGGAGCACAGCGATAGTGGCATCAAATACTTCTCTGGCACTGCCACATATGTGAAGGAGTTCAACCTGCCGAAGGAGTTGCTGACGAAAGATAAAGCGCTCTACCTTGACTTGGGCGATGTGATGGTCATTGCGAGGGTAAAGCTTAACGGGCAAGATCTGGGTGTGCTCTGGAAGAAACCGTTCCAAGTTGAAATTACAGGTGTCGCTAAGCCTGGCAGGAACATTCTTGAAGTGAGCGTCGCAAACCTGTGGGTTAACAGGCTTATCGGAGATGAGTTCCTACCAGATGACAGGGAATGGAATCCAGATGGAAGCCTAAAGGCGTGGCCGAGTTGGATGCTCGAAGGTAAACCGATGCCCAAGACGGGAAGGTTCACATGGACGACATGGCGCCACCACACGAAAGATTCACCTCTCATCCCATCTGGCTTACTCGGTCCCGTAAGAATACTCGTCGCAACAAGACGACAACTGATGTAACCCCAAAATGACAACACAAACTCACCCACACCCTATAAAAACCATTTTTCACCCCAAAAGTGTGACCAACCCCTGCTCTTGACAAATGGCTCTTCATGTGCTAAAATAGCTACAGCGATCATCGAAACCCGAATAAAGTGAGGTGAAAAGCAAAATGATGAGCGGATTTGTGTATTATGTCAGGTTGAGCGAAATATTTGAACACAATGAATATCATATCAAGAAAGATATCACTTTGCCACCGAGATTCACTGGGTTCGAAAGAGCCAGTCTCATAGGCAGGCATTTGAAACTCTACAAAGGAATCCGTGATCAAGCCCTTGATTACCTTGCTACAGTTGAAGACCCCGATAGTGAGGAGGCGAGAGCGCACCTCATTAAAATACTAATGGAGTTGGAGAAGGTTTGCCTTCTTCCAGCGTTGATTGATAAGTCCTACAAAAAGCCAGTTGGTTGGAAATTTGAAACATTGGTGGTGAGTAGTTTGGCTTCTAATGGGCAATCTGACGTGTTTTCTATTATCTTTTGCACCTATCCTGAAGTCCTTATGGCAATAGGGAAATACCTAAGAGGAAAATGGGGCAAAGATGAAGACGAAGAGGAAAGGAAAAGGGACGAAAGGAGAAACAGAATTGCGATGATTACGGGCGAAACATCCCCAGAGGAGATACAGAGGATTATCGAGGATGTCAACAGTGGGAAGGTCAAGGTGATGTTCGTCAGCGATGATGCGATTAAAAATCTCAGTTTGCGGATAAGACCTGGTGAGGTGTTTGTATTAGTCCACTACAACCTTCCTTGGCAGGTGGAGTTGATGGAAGAACGGTTGCGATGCGTTTGCCACCCTACACAAACAAGCAAGATTATGGAATTAATATTGCTGATTATCAGCTGTTATGGTAAGGAAGTTATCCAAAGTGTTGAGGCAGCTAAGTGGGAAATGATAGAGGAAAGGTTAAAGTTCAGTGATTGGTATTCCAAAACAACATTTTGTCGGGGGTGAGTAAATATGCAAAGAAAGCGAAAAAGTTCACGAAAGTCATGGGATAAGTATAGGCAGTCTGTGCGTAGGTTGGTAGATATGGGTGTTTTGCTTGCCGAAGATGAATATGCATTGGAAGTGAGGTTCAGCTACGACGAGGAATTGGCTAATATAATGCACCGAGTCAAGGTGATGATCGAGCGGGTCAGGTGGGACGGTAAAAACAAGAGGTGGCTTGTTCCACTTAGCTTTAAAGGAGAAAACTTAAACTCGTTTGTGGAGTTTCTCAAGAAGTTGATGGAGCATAGCACATGCACCGTGTATGTCTCTGGGAGGGTTGTTAAGAAGCTTGAGAGGGCAAGGGCGAAAAAAGAAGAAGAGAAAAGGCAGTTACAACTCCTTACGGACATTTTTGGCGACATTTCCCGTGGATGGGTGCCTAATGTTTTCTTGCTGAGTAAGGAAGAAATAGAACGCTTTACAACAATGGGCGTTTTCACTGACCAAGAAAAGACCTTTTTGCTTCGTCTCTCTGCATGGGAAAACAATTTTTTGAATCGTCCCCGTGAGGAAATACTGTTGGCAAAAGCGATGCCTCGTTCGCTTCTGAGCGAGAGTATGTGGGAAACCATTCACAAAATACAGCAAAAATTTGAGGAATTCTTGGAGGGAAACCCAGAGGAGAGGAGGAGTGTGTTAAAGGCGACCATTGAGCGAATAAAGCAACTTTGTGCTCGTTTGTTATCCGAACCGAGAGAATTAGCACACAAGATAGCAGCACGAATGTTACCTATAGGATTAGTATTTGTTACTCGAAATCCTCTCGGGGAAGTCATCAGGGAGATGAAAAGGGGCATTGAAGCAATAGAACTTGCAGAAACCTTTAGAGCGCTCCGCTATGGGAGAAGGTTGCATAAACGGGAAGAAAGAGAGCAAACTGAGGCAACTGCCAGTGGGGAAACCCCACTTGAGAAGATTTACACGCTCGCTGACATCTTGAAAATGCTTGGAGTGTCGCAAGAGGAATTGGACGAGATAAACGAGAAACGCACACAGCGTGGTTTAAAACCCATTGAAATTCAAATTAATACTCATGAAGAGAGGTGAAGTGCAGATGGCAAGGAAGAGAGAGAAGAAGAGCACGCCTAAAGAAGATATCGCAAGACCTTACGAATTTGATGGGGGAGATATTTCCGAAGAAGGTAAGCTAAGGGAGAGCAGGCGAGAAAATGTGGGTGAACCCTCTTGGTTTAGTTTTTGGTTCGATTTGGGTGAGCTGGGAGAAAGTGGGCAAGAAGAGGGTGAAATTGAGTCTTATGATATTGATTGGGAGGAACTCGTTGAGGAGGGTGAGCTTGACGAAGATGTGGTAGAGCCTTACGAGCTTAGCTGGGGAGAAATCTTCGAGATGGGCAAAGCACAAGGTGGCATGATAAGCCTCTCGGAGATATACCTTCCAGAGGAGTTGGTTGAGTTACTGGGCTATTATTACTACAACTGGGGTTTAAGGATGGACGAGGTTATTAAGTCGAATGAGGTTATTAGGGGAAAATTTTGGGAGCGAATAAAAAGGAAGCTGATCAGAAGCTTGTTAGTCTACAAGCGCGAAATCCCTTGGTGGCTCAGAGACGAAAAGGTAGAGGAAGAGGAGCGTGAATATCTGCGAAAACTCGGCTTTAATGTGTGACAAAAAGCTTCTGGAGCTACCAATAAACGGCAACCTACCTAATGCGCTACCTTGGGCTATTATGCACAGCACCTTTATCGCTTCATCGCTTTGGAATGGGGTAATGGTGATGGTGTTTGCACAAGCGCAATTGCAGGGGAGCAATTTTGGAGGTGAGAAGCGATGAAGAGGCTATGGTGCATAGAGGTGAGTGGGATGATGTTTTGGGTGCTGGTTTTGTGGGTGGTGTTGGTGACAGCTTTTGTGGCATTTGCTCAATTTGAGCGTCCGCGAAAGAAGCTCATACAGTATGGATGGGGTGTCCCTTCGCCGAGTTTCGTCCGTGCCAACATAGCTGAGATGGAGAAGAAGTGCCCTTTCTTTGATGGCTTAGTCATACGAACTCAAGGTGGCTGGAAATCCTACCCAGCTAATGTCTTTCGCAAAGCGCCTTTTGACGCTGATGAGTTTGCTGAGGACATAGCGAATTTGAAGGCGACGGAGTTTCATCGCTTCACCGAGAACTTCATCTTGATGTGGGGCACTCGTGAGAAAGGTTGGGACTGGTTCAACGATGATGACTGGCGTTCAGCGGAGCACAATGCTCGGCTGTTGGCTCGTGTGGCGAGGGAGAGCGGTTGCGTCGGCATTTGCTTTGACCCTGAACCTTACGGCGAGAACCCTTGGCATTACCCAAGCCTACCAAATGCACCAGCTAAACCTTTTGAAGCTTACTGGGGGCGAGTTAGGGAATGCGGTGCAAGGTTCATGAAGGCTATGCAAGATGAGTTTCCAAACATCAAGCTACTGACATTCTTCTGGTGCAGTTTATTTGGGGAGATCGTTGACATCGCCGACACAAACGAGCGCATGGGACGACTCTCCAAGCACGGCTATGGGTTGCTCCCCGCATTTCTGAATGGACTGCTCGACGCTGTTAGCGGGCAGGCTTCCATCATCGATGGCAACGAACCAGCCTACTACTACCGAGAGCCTGAGCAGTATTTTCGTGCCTACCACCTGATGAAACATCGCGCCCTTTCACTGATTGCCCCTGAAAACCGACGCAAGTATGCTTTGCATGTTCAAGCTGGCTTCGCACTCTACATGGACCTTTACTTTGGCTTGGTGCCATTCGAGCACGCTTGGGGACGCATCGGGCACTTCTTGAAGCCAGAGGAAAGGGCTCGTTGGTTTGAGCATAATGCTTACCATGCGTTGCTTGCCACTGACGAATATGTTTGGTGCTACAGTGAGAGGTTGGATTGGTGGGGAACACAGGAGAAGGCGAAGTGGTTTCGTTTTGTTCCCGAAGGCGCTGTTGAGGCACTTCAATCGGCGAGGGCGAAAGTTGAGCAAGGGAAACCTCTTGGCTTTTCAATTCGTGAGATGCTGATGGATGCACAAAAGCGGATGGAGGCGAAGAAGGAGTAAGCGGGTGAGCAAGTTTGTTACACACTCCGTTTGAGGGGGATAGCTATGAGGTGGGGCACTTCACCTATCGTTGTTTTTGCTGGTTCAATCATTGGCATCCTTGCAGCATTGCTGAGCAAGCTCGGCAACCCACCGAACATGGGCATATGTGTTGCGTGCTTCTTGCGAGACATCTCGGGTGCGCTTGGGCTTCACAGTGCAGTGAAAGTCCAATACATGCGCCCCGAGATCGTCGGGTTCGTCCTTGGTGCATACGCTGTGGCGCTCGCATCAGGTGAGTTCAAGCCGAGGGGTGGCTCATCACCGCTCATCCGTTTTTTGCTTGGCATCATCTTCATGCTTGGTTCGCTCGTCTTCCTCGGATGCCCACTGAGGATGCTCTTGAGGCTCTCGGCTGGCGACATGACAGCGCTTGGCGGGCTTCTTGGGTGGGTTGCTGGTGTTTACATCGGCGTTCAATTCTTCAAAGGTGGCTTTACGCTCGGTGCCTCTTCAAGCCTTCGTCCGATAAATGGCTATGTGCTTCATGCGTTTTTGGTTGTGGCGCTCATCGTCAATCTCCTTGTGCCAACGCTGATGCACAGGAGCGTTGAAGGTCCGGGTTCAATGCATGCCTATTGGCTCGTATCGCTTCTCTTTGGTTTCGTAGTTGGGGCGCTCGCACAGCGTGGACGCATTTGCTTTGCGGGCGCTTTCCGTGACATCTTCATCATTGGTGACGCACATTTGTTTTGGGGCGCATGCTCTTTCTTCGTCGCAGCATTTGTAGCGAACATAGCGCTCGGTCAATTCCACCTCGGTTTTTCAAACCAGCCGATTGCGCATTCTTCTCACCTGTGGAACTTTGCTGGGATGCTGTTAGCTGGCATGTGTGCCGTGCTGATCGGTGGTTGCCCGCTTAGACAGCTTGTGCTCGCTGGCGAAGGGAATGCCGATTCTGCGCTCACAGTCTTTGGCATGCTCTTTGGTGCTGCTTTGGCGCACAACCTAAACATCGCTGCGATGCCAGATGCACCGGGCTCAATCGGTGGTCCGTCAATCTATGGCAAGGTTTGCATCCTCATCGCAATCTGCGTCGTTGTGGCTTTGGCTAACTCATGCAGGGAGAGGATCTGAGCTAAAGGATGCGAAGTGGTGAGGTGGCTTACGATGTCGTCCCAAGTTATCGAAGTTGACTGTCGTGGTTTGCTTTGTCCTGAGCCAGTCATACGCGTGCGCAAGGTGTTGGAGCAGATTGAGAGAGGGACGGTCATTGCCTTTGTTGATGCAGGGGCACCGAAGGAAAATGTTTCTCGCATGGCGGAGCGCATGGGCTGTCATGTTGAAATTGAACAAATACGAGACGGCTTCAAAATCACAATCAAGAAGGGCTCTGTTTAGCGCATCACAGCGCCTTAATCATATGGCGGATCGTCTCAACATAGTGAGGCAAAACTTCGCTCAATGGCTCAAGCTCCTTGTGCCATGCTTTCTCCCACTCAAGCGTCAGGAAACCATCGTAACCTATTGATGAGAGCGCTTTTATAGCCTCCATTATCGGCACATCGCCTTCACCAACTCTCACATACCGCACCTTGCCATCCAAGATGCGTGAATCTTTGACATGCGTTGCGACAATGCGCTTGCCGACATACTCAACAGACTGTTGCATCGTCTCACCACTGCGATACGAGTGATGGAAATCCCACAGCACGCCAACATGCTCTGAGCTAACCCTTGAAAGCACTTTTGCGACATCGGCACACCTTGTGAAAGCGTCATGTGTCTCGATGGCGACAACGACACCATAGCTTGATGCGAACTCGCCAAGCTGGGTCAATCTGTCGGCAACCCTTGCTATGTGATCTTCCATCGAGACGCCCTTTGGTGGATTACCCCCGAAGACTCTAACAACTTTTGCGCCAAGCGCATACGCAAGCTTGATAAACTCTTGTGCATCATACATTTGCTTTTTGGCTTCCATGTCTTCAACGACGCCCATTCGCGCGGATGATGAAACGCAACTGATGCACAAACCTGCGTCCTCAATGAGTTTTTTCGTGTGCTCTATGTTGCGCTCGGAAAACTCTGGTAGCTTTGGCAAATCCAGTTCACCCCGCACGGTCCTCAGCTCAATGCCATCAACACCGTTCTCTTTGCCTATGCGTATGATTTGCTCTAAAGACCAATCAGGACAACCAAGCGTAGAGAAACCGATTTTGAAAGCCATCGCACTTTGCACCCCCTCGCAATTTGGGTTGGGAAGTTCGTAGCTCGCCGACGAGAGTAAGTATAGCGCTGTTTGGTTTGGTGTATCAAACTTTTGAATGTGGCGAAGATGCTTATGTGGGCAGGTGATGTTCAATGTCAGTGCATGATCCTGAGCCAAAAGCGGTTGCGCCAAAGCAGAAGATGAGTTGGGAGGAGTTTTTGGCGTGGATGGACGAGGACACATGGGCTGAGTGGGTTAATGGGGAGGTGCTGTTGATGTCACCCGCTTCAAATTTGCATCAAGACCTCGTTGGCTTTTTGAGCGCGCTCATGCGCCATTGGGCTGAGGCATTTGATTTAGGTGTTGTTCGCACTGAGCCATTTTTGGTTAAGTTGCCAGAGCCACTTCCTGCGAGGTCGCCAGACATCATTTTCGTTTCGAAGGAGAACATTCACAAGCTTATGGCGAACTATTTTGACGGGGCACCTGACATTGTGGTTGAGGTTATAAGTCAAGAGAGCAGGATAAGGGACAGGGGTGAGAAGTTTTACGAGTATGAGCAAGCGGGTGTGAGGGAGTATTGGCTGATAGATCCTGACAGGAGGCAATGTGAGTTTTACCGAGGAGGTGGTGGCAAGGTATTTTGTCTTGTGCATGCTGGTGGTGAGGGGATTTTTCGGAGTGAGGTATTGAGTGGTTTTTGGTTGAGGGTTGAGTGGTTATGGGGAGAGCCATTGCCTCCCTTGATGAGCATCTTGAAAGCATGGGAGTTGGTTTGAGGGCTTGCAACATTGCCTATAGCTGGGCAAGGGCGTGAAGCAGGGATGCAGATTTAAAGGCAGATTTTGAGTGCCAAATCCATTTGGCGATATGAGAACTTTTTAGAATGTGGCGAAGATGCTTATGTGGGCAGGTGATGTTCAATGTCAGTGCATGATCCTGAGCCAAAAGCGGTTGCGCCAAAGCAGAAGATGAGTTGGGAGGAGTTTTTGGCGTGGATGGACGAGGACACATGGGCTGAGTGGGTTAATGGGGAGGTGCTGTTGATGTCACCCGCTTCAAATTTGCATCAAGACCTCGTTGGCTTTTTGAGCGCGCTCATGCGCCATTGGGCTGAGGCATTTGATTTAGGTGTTGTTCGCACTGAGCCATTTTTGGTTAAGTTGCCAGAGCCACTTCCTGCGAGGTCGCCAGACATCATTTTCGTTTCGAAGGAGAACATTCACAAGCTTATGGCGAACTATTTTGACGGGGCACCTGACATTGTGGTTGAGGTTATAAGTCAAGAGAGCAGGATAAGGGACAGGGGTGAGAAGTTTTACGAGTATGAGCAAGCGGGTGTGAGGGAGTATTGGCTGATAGATCCTGACAGGAGGCAATGTGAGTTTTACCGAGGAGGTGGTGGCAAGGTATTTTGTCTTGTGCATGCTGGTGGTGAGGGGATTTTTCGGAGTGAGGTATTGAGTGGTTTTTGGTTGAGGGTTGAGTGGTTATGGGGAGAGCCATTGCCTCCCTTGATGAGCATCTTGAAAGCATGGGAGTTGGTTTAGGAAAGTTAGCCTGCCAAAGCTACAAGAGTGCCTAAATCTACCTATATTTGTGGGGCGGAAACTCCCATGCCTTGAGTAACTCAAACCTTTGCTGAGCAAGAATGCTTCGGCACAGTAAAACATGGCGTAGTATAAGCGTGAGGCAGTGGAGGCAAAGTCGCCATGCTGACGAAGCAATTGAGCGGAACGAATGAACTGCTCTGCATTGCTCAATCAGGCTCACCGCCGTGAATTGCCAACCTTTCCGCCATCGCGCTTTGCCTCGCTTTGCCGTTCTAAAATTAGGCTCACCGGGAGGTTCGCCTTCCCAGACAATTTGGATGGTGCTCACGCCAACCCGAACCCGATGAGCAGCAATTCAATCGGGACGAGGCGTTGGTTGATCGGGTCAACTCCTAAGCCTAACTCCTCTAAGGTGACAGCGCCGAGCAAGGCATCCATTCCCGGTTCACCAAAGACGCAGATGGTGTAGGTCATTTCGCCCTCAACCTTTACAACTGCCCACGCCATGTCCAGTTCAACGACGCGCCCGTCAGAGATGCGGAAGCGACGGCGAAATTGAGGCGCAATGCCAAGCCTTTCCAGAACATCCCTCGGCACGACGGTGTAGGTTGCGCCCGTGTCAACGAGAGCCTCAATCCGCTCAAACCGACTTTGGTCCATCGGTCCAATTTCAATGGAAACACGAAATGTCGCCATCAGTTTCACCTCCCAAACCAAATTGTGATGCGGCAACTTACTTCAGCACCATGTCTACGAACTCATAAGCCGCCTTGCGAACTTCAGGTGGGAAGTCGTGCTTGCTTTGCGGGTGGTAAACGGCGATGCCCTGACCTTCACCGAAAAGGGCATAGACAGCCAACGCCGCCGCAATGCAATCGCCGACACCTGAGACATCAAAAATGTCATCGTGCAGGGGAGCGTTGATGAACAAGGCTCTCGGCGCTATCGCCGCCAGAACTTCCGAAAACTCAAACGGCATCCGCTTTGGGTCTTTGCCATACACCGTTGCGATGCGTGGCATGTGCCCACGATGCGACCAACCTGTCAAGTCGCCACCACGATAGCGCACAAACGAAGTGAAACCACAACTCGTCACGACCGCCTTCACCCGCCCATCAAAAGCGGCGAGAAAAAGGGCGTTGTAGCCACCCAACGAGTGACCGATGACGCCGATGCGCTTACCGTCCACGAAAGGCAGCGATTGCAAAAAGTCAAGGGAACGAATGTGATTCCAGATGCCTTTCATCGTCCCGCTGACATAGCCCAGCGCATAAGGGTCGGTGCGTGATTCGCCGAAGCCTTCTTTGATGCCGACTTCAGGCAAATCACCGCCGATGTAATCGGGCGCAAAGGTCACATAGCCTCGTTCCGCTAACTCTTTGGCGTAATGCAAATTCGGGTTACCGCCCAAGCCGACGGGTTCGTCCTTGCCGATTTGCGTCGTTTGGTGCAGGCAAAGCATGGCAGGCGCTTTGCTGTTGCGGTTGTTGAGAACCGACTTGGGAACGAGAAGCCATGCCATCAAGCGGTCATTTGGTTCGGGCGTGAAGGCGATTTTGCGGCGAAGGAAACTCCCGCAATCCTGCTCGTCCACCACCTGCGGGTTGAGTGGCACTCGCTTCTCTTCGCTTGGCAAATTGCCCATGACCTGTTGCATGGCAGTAAGGATGTGCTGGCGACGCTTCTTCCAATCCGCTGGCGTCCGAACGGGATGCAAGTTGCCTCGCTCGTCGGCATAGACAAGCAAGTTGAATCGGTCAGGTTCTAAGGGCATCACTTCCGATTGGTTCAAAGCCATCCCTCCGCAAAAGTCGCCACAATTTTGCGCCATTCGCTTTTAAGCATGACTCAAGGGACAGGGAGGCGGAAACTCCAAAGGTGTGAACCGCTGGCGAAGTAAAGGCGACCGTCAAAGTAATCGCCGCCAGCGGTGATGGGAACGGGCGTTTGCGCCAATAGGCGCAGGGCAAATGTTTTCGGGTCAACTTCTGCGATGGAACGGACAAAAAGCACAAACACCCGCCTGTCAGGGGCGACGATGAAAACTCTTGGTCCTTGCTGGTAAGCGCATGGTTCGGTTTCCTGTTCGTGCACGATGCGTTTCGTTTTCGGGTCAAAAACGAAAAACCTGCGTCGGTCGGCAAAGCCATAGACCAAACCGTTGCGCTCGTCGTAGCAAAGGTCGGTGTATTCCTGAACGCCCGCCAAAACGGGTTCGTGCCAAACCACTTTTTTGCTCGCCATGTCCAGCAAGTAAAGTTCCGCCTGCTTCGCCTTCCGTTCGCCACCCGTTCCCGCTGCCGTCGTCGTCCCGCCCAGCAATTTGCCATCGGACAGCGCCACCAAATTCATCGTGGAATGCCACTCAAGGATGTCGGTGTGGCGCAGTAGCGTTTTTGTTTGCGTTTGCCGATTCCAGAAAAGTAACCCGCCTCCCGTGAAGCCATAGGCGGGAGTGCCCGCCAAAATGAGTGTCTTGCCGTCGGGATGCGCCAACAATTCGTGGGGTCGGTTGATGTCAGGTTCGCTTTCTGTCAAGTAGCGTGGGTTGGATTTCGGGTTGTCTTTCGTCGTGCCTGTCCACTTTGCGAAAGGGTTCCACTCCAGCAGAAAGCCTTGCCCGTAACCGCCGACGAAAAATCGGTCACCTTGCTTTGCGACCGTGTTCCACTGCCCATAGCAGGGATGGCGTTCCCATTTGTCCGCTTTCGGGTCATAGCGAAAAGCGTAAAACGGGAAAGCCGTCCCGCCACAAACGCTGCCGTCGGGAGCGACGGCGACGCTCATGATGTGCCCACCCTCGCTCTTGTAGTCAAACCGAACCGTTTTGCTTTCGCCCGTCTTCGGGTCTTCAATGACCAAAATCCGCTCCGATAAATCCAGCGTGCGGATGCGTTTGCCGTCAGGAAAGGTGCTGTGAAAAAGCCCTTGCGAGCCAGCGACGAAGGTCTTTGGTTTGGCATCGGGTGGCAATTCGCCAACTTTCCGTGCTGTGCCGTTGTAAAGTTCAAGCCAATTGCCCTTCTCGCCCGTAACAGGCTGACCGTAAACTTTGCCGTTGGTCGCCCGAAAGACATAAGCCATCCCTTGCCTTCGCTCACTTTCCTCAATCATCGGCTTGACTTCGCCTGTCTTCGGGTTAAGGGCAAGGATATGACTGCGGGTGTAGCCGATGGCGAAGTAAACCCAACCTGCATCGTCAGTGGCGATGGAGCGGGGATATTGCGCCCAGTTTTCCTTGTGGACATGCCCGAAATCCAGAAACTCGCCCGTCTTGGGATTGTAAGCGGCGATACCACATTGTGGGTAAGTCGCCGACCAGATGACGCCGTTGTCGTCCTCCGTCATGCTCATCGCCATCTGCGGGACGGTCTTGCGGATGAAGGTGAACGCTCGCTTAGTCGGGTCAAACTCAACGAAGTGGCTACCGAAGTGGGAGTAAAGGCGATTGGCGCTGGAAAGGATGGAAGCGTAAGGCGCATCGCCGCCGTAAGGGAAGGGCGTCGGAAATTCTTCGCTTTTGCCCGTCTCGGCGTCAATGAGCAACAAAGCGTAGCAACCACGATGGTCGTAGAGCCAGACCAAGACGATGTTGCGCCCTTCTCCGTCCCTTGTTGCCACAACGCCCCTGTGGGTGCTAAAAGGCGCAGCAACACCGTGATCAGCAAACTGCTCATCAGCCACTGCCACAGAGGCAAACAAACCAATCATGTCATCCTTCAACGAAAACAAGGTTACCGCTGAAATAGAAATCGTCACGACTACAAAAAGTAGCTTAGCGAAAGTGAGACCGACATAATTTTGTCTTGCAGGTATGACTTTGTAAATGCGTCCCAAGCGCCATCTAAGCTTTTTAAGCCTCTGCAAGCTTTCCATCGCCTGCCATCTCCCTACCCATTTGCCTTTCATGTCAAGGGTGATTTGCTTTGCCATCTTCAGTTTAGCACATTTCTCAACTATGCTGATTTGCCTGCCTTACGAGTTGGCTAAGGAAATGGCGTAGCGATTGAGTCACTCTCAAAACTTTTGGATGCGCTAAAATTTGGTGGGGGGCAATGGAGCCTGCCTGTGGGCAGAGAAAGATACTGCCCCAAACCGCGCCAAAAACAAGGTCGGCGCTGATGGCTCCTGCATCGAAGGGCAGGAGCCATTTTTTGTTAGTGGCAACGCTCATGGTGAATAGCTTGGTGACTTCGTTTGCAACTTAGTCGCCTGTGTGCGAGGTCATCAAAACATTCAAACGCTCTTAGGCAACCGATGTGAGTAGGTGTGTTGGAGGCTTTTGAATGCGACGATGGCGAAGCGTTGAAAGCGATGTCGTTGTGGGAAGGTGATGCAACGATGCCTTTGAACACCGACCAGAAGCGTTTTCTTTCAGCAGCACTTGCTGAGCTCGAAGGGCACTTGATGCATTTTGAGCGCCTGCTTCAGTCAGATGAGACTGTCACCATTTTCCAACGGGTGCCCAACCCTTTCACCGTTGAACAGCGTTTAAGGTTGCTTGAACTCATCACTGCTGTGAAAGAGCATTTGGCAGTGATGCGTGATGCTTTTGGTTTGCCTGTAGAGGTCATTGACTTGCGCTGGCAGTTGACAGCGACGCTTCTTCACATCGCCACCAGTTTGGAGGAGTGCCATCCACGCCGTATGAAAGGCTTTGGAGAATTGGATACCGAGACTGCGACCCAGCTTAGCCAATCCTTGCAACAGCTTGCCAACCTCCTTGAGGCACTCCAACATGAAGCGAGGAGATGAGAAGCCTTGAAAGCCAAGAAGTTCACTTCGTCTGACGCAACAGTATGACAGCAGTTCCTTTTGGTGGCAAAGCGATAGTCAATTTTTCCTTTGCCAGTTGAGTTGGTTGCTCCCCAAGCAAAGAAGAGACCGTAAACTTGTGTAGCCCCAATGCTTCCAACTCCAGATGTATGGTTGCTTTCGCTGTTTTATCATCGGTGTTGTGAGCTACGAGGTAAATTTCGTTACCTTGTCCAAATCGCTCGAGCCTCACTGTTGGTGTATCAACCTCTGCTCCAGTGATGGGCTCCCAACCTGCCGATGACAAGCGTTGAAGCAACTGGGCGTAGTTGCGCAAGGTTTGCAAGTCGTTGCCATGCCCTGGGAAGATGCCATGCAACAGATGCCATGCAATCTCCCATTCTGGGCGAGGCTTGTAGGGTAGGTCAGTGCAAGGTTTTCGGTAAGCGATGGCACGAATGAAATCTGGGTCAACGAAGAACGGATGTTCGGCACCAAAGACATCAATGTAGGGTGCTGCAAACGTTAGCCAACCTGGAGTCGTTCCCCATGAGCAGTTTGCCATGAACACCATACCTTTAGGATGCAAGAGCTTCGATAGCTCATGTAGCCACTCAACTGTTGTGAAGAAAGCCACCTGAACAGGTTGATAGTCAATTGAAGAGAAGCTGAGTGGGAAGCGAGAGTAACGGAAATGCTCCCGACGGTAGTTGACACGAACTGCTTCACCGTAACCGCCCAACGAATCCAAAGCGATGCCGTCATACTTTGCACCGAGCTTTTCCATCGCTTCCAGTGCTGGCAGGATGACCCTGTGGGTGTTGAACCAGCCTTTCCCGTTCGGCAAGTTAGGGACGAGGTTGCACGACAGGATTGCGCCCCAGCGATTTTGCATCCAGCCGTATCGTCCAATGGAACAGTAAGGCTCTCCGAAGGCGTTATAGTTGGCTGATTGCAAGACAACCTTCGCCGTCTCTTGGATGCGACTTTTGATGTCCTCGTCGATGTGAGCCAACGGATAGACGCGGTAGGTTGTTGCAAGCACTTTCGATAATTCCTGCGTATCTCCCGTTGCTAACTTCTTCAGGCGCTCAATGACCTCACCAGCAGTTGGAGCTCTCTCAAAGTCTTGGTGGCTTTGTTGGTAAGTCTGCGCCTCAATGTAAAAGAGAGCGATCACATCGTGTTCGTTGTCCCACTTCACCGCATTCGCATCTCTTGGACCCCAATGGAATGCGAAGCCCGCTTCAAGAGCATCTTTCGTTTCTGCCATGTTGCCCCAAACATACCAACCGCCTTCCCTTCTCACTCGCTTGATGAAAAACTGCGGGAAGAAATCGTAATAGCGTTTGAGCGCTGACCGAAAGCCCCATTCATGGTCATGGCGGTAAAGCAAGATACGGAAAGGCGCTTCCCACAACGGAGTGCCATCAAATCGCTTCTCTGGCACTAAGCCGAAATCGAGCGCTATGTAAAACAGTGAGAGTTGGGGGTTGTAAGCGATGCGATGGACTACGGGCTCATCCATGCGCACTGCCAGCGTTAACCCGCCTTGCCCGTTCAATGTCAGCGCACCCAACGGATATTTGGAGTGAGCGCCGTTAAGCCCATACTGAACACCCGTTTCAAAGTAATGCAATTCGCTTTGCTCATCTTCAGCTGTGCGAGCGACAGCTATGCTATCCCACCACTGCCATTTCCCTTTAACGACGGGCAGGGCGAAATAGACAGTTACAGCTCTGTCCTCTTTGCGCAAGTCAGCTACTTTGCCGTTGACCTCAATGTAGCCACCAACGCCTTTGTAAGTGGCGGTCAATTCAAGCCCGAGCGCCTTCAAGATCGCATGTTGATGTATCTCCTTCCCAACCTGTCTCACTTCACCGCTCACCATCGTAGGTGGCTCTTTAACTTTGGTGGCATCACGCACCAGCAACCCTGTTGGCATCTCCTGTGAGGCTCTCCCTAAGGTTTTTCTATCGATGGTGAGTTGGCTCAATTCGCCACAGCTCCCGATGACCAAGCTCAAGCCATCGTTAGTGCTCACTTTGCCAATCGCCTTACCGACAGCGCCCTTCAATTGCTTGCGAGCAAAGATCAAGCCATCAAAAACTGCTGTCTCCTCGCCAGCGCTTTCCAATACCAACTCCGCCACCTCCCACAAAAACCTGTGTGGTTTTTCAGGCGGTGTCTCGTAGAGGTATATGTCGAACTGGCGTATGGTGGAGCGACGGATATGAGTCAACCACTGCGCTATTTCCACCCATCGCCCAACGGGCACAGTCTGACGGATGACTTGTTGTTTCATCGGCTTCCCTGGATAGTCAAGCAATCGTGTTTGTTCGTCGTAGAAGACGAAGGCAAGCGTCTTGTAGCGCACCGTTGGATCATCACAGGTGACCTTGACCTTCGCATAGATGAGCGAATAGGCATTCCAATTTTGAGGCTGTGGGAAAGTGCGTCTTATCTTTGGGAAGTCCTCGGTCTCACCATCGGCGACAACCTCAACACCTAAGTTGCCATTAACCTTTTGCACGCTCATCTTCGTTTGCCCTCTGTCAACGCTGGCTTGCCACTGCGATGGTTCGCCAAGCAAATTCAACTGCTGTGCCATCGCCAACGAATACAAAACAAAAGCAGCAACTGTTGCCACCCACCATTTCATTTCGCTCTCACCCCCAAGTTTGCGTTCCAGTTTGCAACGGTCACTTGGCGCCCTTCAAGAAGTTCTCAATCCTTCTCATCGCCTCCTCGATCAATTCATCTGGGTAGGTCAACGAGATTCTGAAGTAGCCCTCGCCATATTTTCCGTAGCCGCTTCCTGGGGTTACAGCCACCTTCGCTTTGAACAAGAGCTCGGTTGCAAACTCCATTGAACTCTCGTAGCCCTTCGGTATCGGTAGCCAAACATAGAACGAGCCCTTTGGTGGCTCAACATCCCAACCAAGTCGCCTGAATGTTTCAACGACCAAATCCCTTCGTCGCTTGTAGATGCGCAAGACATTCTCAACACATTCTTGTGAGGATGTGAGAGCCTTAGCACCAGCGTATTGTATTGGGCGCATCACTCCAGAGTCGATGTTGTCTTTTATCGTCCCGAGCGCCTTCAGTGCCTCAGGGTTGCCAACCGCTGCTGCTATGCGCCACCCAGTCATGTTGTATGGCTTGCTCAGCGAGAAGAACTCAACTGCACACTCCTTAGCACCTTTGACTTGCAAGATGCTTGGGGCACGATAGCCATCGTATGTGATATCCACATAAGCTGCGTCGTGGCATAGTAGGAGGTCGTTTCTCCTCGCAAACTCAACAGCGTATTCAAAGAACTCAATTGGTGCGACTGCAGCGGTTGGATTGTTCGGGTAGTTGAGCCAGAGTATCTTTGAGCGCTTCAAGACATCCTTTGGGACGGCATCAAGGTCGGGTAGCCAGTTGTTTTCCTTTGACAGGGGCATGAAATACGGTTCTCCACCAGCCATTATCGTCCCTATGCTGTAGACTGGGTAGCCGGGCGCCGGCACGAGCGCAACATCGCCACTGTCAATGAAGGCAAACGCAATATGCGCTATGCCCTCCTTTGAGCCTATGAGCGTTAGAACCTCAGTTTGCGGATCTAATTCAACGCCAAACCTTTGCTTGTAGTAGTGTGCGACAGCCTTTTGAAACACATCAGACGGCCAGTCGCTCCCGTAGCGATGCCTATCTTTGTCGTTTGGGTCAATTAGAGCCCTTATCATTTCGAGCACGATGTGGTCTGGGGTTGGTTTGTCTGGGTCGCCTATGCCAAGGCTTATCACATCTAAGCCCATAGACCTCGCTTCCCTGATCTTCTGTCCGAGTGCCGAAAACAAGTACACGCCTATTTTATCGAGGCGCTTTGAGAGGCGCATCTTTCTCCCCCTCCTCACGAGCGTTTATCTTGAGAGCGCGTTTTTGAGCCATGCCTCATTTATCGTTCCCTCATAGACTTCCTCAACCGGTCCTTGCATATACACTTGCCCATCCTCGCTCCAGCGCACCTGCAATGAGCCACCTGGCAGGTAAACTGTTGCGCTTCTGTTTGTTCTCCCAGTTACCACTGAGGCGACAAGGGAGGCGCATGCACCAGTCCCGCATGCCAAAGTTGCACCAGCACCCCTCTCCCAAACGCGCACCTTGAGCCTCTCTCTCGATATGACTTGAACGAACTCCACATTTGTGCGGTTCGGAAACAGCGGATGGAACTCAATCTTCGGACCGATGTCTTCAAGGTGTATGCTCGCAACATCGTCAACGAAAATGACGCAGTGTGGGTTTCCCATTGAAACTGCAGTCACCTTCAACTTCTCACCGTCAACCTCTATCTCCTCCTCGATTGCGAATTCCCTCTCGCCCTTCATTGGGATATCTGAGCGCCTCAGCGAGGGTGTGCCCATGTTCACTTCGGCGCCCACGACACGCCCCCTCTGTATGTTTAGCCTCACCGTCTTGATTCCCGCGAGTGTCTCTATGTGTAAGACACTTCTCTTCACCTTACCATGCTCGTATGCCCATTTAGCAACGCATCTTATGCCATTGCCACACATCTCCGCTTCGCTCCCGTCGGGGTTTATTATCCTCATCTTCAAGTGCGCCTCTTTTGAGCTCGGTTGCATTGCTATTAACACGCCATCAGCACCCACACCGAAGTGCCTACTGCACACCTTCCTTGCGAACTCATCAAGCCTATCAATTTGCAGAGGCGCCTTAGTTGCATCAAGCAAGATGTAGTCGTTGCCCAAGCCATGAAGCTTATGGAAGTGGATTGGCATGGTTGATCACCCTGCCTTCATCCTCGTGGATGAGCTTCGTTATTGCCCTTGCGACTTCCTCTGGCTTTGCACCCTCAACATTGAGCCAACGAATGTATTGCCTTTTCTTGAACCAAGTCCTTTGGCGCTTCTCAAACATGTAGCTGTTTCTCTTGAACTCCTCAAATGCCTCCTCAAGCTTTTTCTTTCCGAGCACAACCTGAGTATACTCACGGTAGCCAAGCGCTTTCATCGGCTTAAGGTCAGGTGAGTAACCCATGTCGAGCAACTGCTTTATCTCATCGAGCAAACCGGCTTTGAGCATCCAGACAGCCCTTTCGTCTATCCTCCTCTTAACCCACTCCCTTGAAGCGATCAAGCCGATAACAAGCGCATCCATGACGAGCCTCGGTTGCCCACTGCAATTCTTACATGTGCGCCAGTAATGTGAGATCGGCTTCCCAGTGAGCTCGTAAACCTCAATCGCTCTTATGATGCGCACGAGATCGTTTGGATGGATCTTCGTTGCAGCCTCTGGATCAACCTTGCGCAGGCGCTCGTGAAGCGCTTTCGAACCAAGTTTAGCTGCTTCTTCCCTGAGGCTTTCACGCAATGCTTCATCTGGTGGCGCAATAGGCAAGTCATATCCTTCAAGCAGTGCTGAAAGGTAAAGTGCAGTCCCGCCAACGATTATCGGCATCTTGCCCCTGCCACTTATATCCGAGATGGCGTTTTTCGCGTCCCTGAGAAATGTAGCCACATTGTAGTGCTCATCTGGGGTGACAACATCGATGATGTGATGCGGTATGCGTATCCTCGCCTCAACGCTTGGTTTGGCAGTTCCTATGTCCATGAACTTGTAGACCTTCATTGAATCGCAAGAGACGATTTCGCCGTCCAACATCTCAGCCAAGATGAGAGAAACAGATGTCTTGCCTATCGCTGTGGGACCTGTTATGACGAGCATGCGTTCCCTTTGCCCGTTGGCGGAGACCAATATCGCTCCCTCTCGTCGGCTTGGTTTGGAAGCGTTGATGAAGCTCAGCATCTGCAAAGGCGTTCAAGCTCAATCCCGAGCTTCCTCAAAGCATATGCCACGAGCTTTATGTGATCACCATAAGCGACGGTTGCATGGAAACCTCTCAGGCGCTTTGCGACCTCCTCTGTATCGGCATCAAACTTCACGACTATTTGAGCCCTGCAGACTGGAAGGAATGGGTTGTCAACTATCCTGCCATGGAATGCCACCCACCTCTTGCCCTCAAAATCTGGTATGATGACGCTCACGAGCTGACCAACTTGCATCTCAACTTTCGTTGCAGCACCGTGGTCTGACTCAAAGTGCGTCACGAGCCTCACGCGCTCCCTCTTCTTCCCGTTCATTATCGTTGGTGCTGTGCAATGTGCAAGTAGCATCGTTTGAGCCCATGGGTAGGATGTATTGCAGAAGAAAGTCGGCAAGCCAGATATGAAGTGCGTTAGCACGCCCGCAGGTATGTTCACGAAGTCGCCCTCACAATACGCCATGTAGCCAGCATCGTTAAGGAGGCTGAGTGTGAAGCACGGCATTATGCCGGCGTAGCTCCCCATGCAACCCATCACCGTTATCGCATACGCATCGTTTTGGCGCATCAGCTCATGGAAGATGCGCGTGAGAAGGAAAGCCTCCGTCACCGAGCTTAATGGTATCGCCGAAGAGACATTCGGGAGACGCAAATACTCCTCGGCAGCTTCCTTCGCCATCTCCATCACAGCGGGATCTTTTCGTTTCTCTTCAATCAGCTTCACCAGATCGGGTATTGGCACCACTATCATGTCAAACTTCCAAAGCTGTTTTGCGCGCTCAACAACTGGGGCGCCACCTGCCCATGCACCTGCGCCACCTATGCAAACTATCTTCCTGTTGAGGGCGTTCTTCAACCCGTAAAGCGCATGAAGACGCCACGCCACCTCTTTAATGTCGTCAACCACGACATCTTCATACCCGACAGCAGTTTGCATCAACTGGTCTGTGTGCTTGCGCAAGAACCTCGGATGCACAATCTCGTGCCAAAGGTAATAACGCCCCGACTTGAACCTGACGAAGATGATGGACCATTTCCCAAGTTCAACCAACGCTTGATAGGTATCCACCCACGCCCCCGCTGCGTAGATGAGGAATACATCCGCTTTGCTTTCCTTCAGCGCCTGAGCCTCGTTTGGGTTTCTCACTTTCTCCGTCGGTAGGACTTCTATCGGGAACTTGCACAAGCCCTTCAGTTGTGATACTTCTGCACCGATCTTTGACAGCTCATCTTCTACATCCTTTTCCGTCTCAAACCCACCCCAAGGGCGCCAGCTTGAGCGGGGTCTAAGCGGACGCCTTGAGAGCGAATAGACAAGCACCGGCTGTAACTTCAACGGCACAGCACCACGCAATCGTTCATACTTGGCGAGCTCATTCAACCACCACTGTTTACCTTCGGAGGCGATGGCGAGCTTTTCCTCAATGGTAGCGAGAGCCAAAAGAGCAGTGCCACCTAAAACGAACTCACGCCTCGTCATGCAGTTGTTCCTTTCACATCCACGCCCAGTTGCATCATCGTGTGGCGTAGGCATGTTCACCACCTCGCAAACCACAAAGTGAACCCTGATGAACTTGGTTCAAACTTTATTTTGCTTTTAGCGCTTGATTGATGGCGATGCTTTTGAAAGCCATCTACGGTAGCACCTTGAACGGGTTGCATAAGTCGCCCTCATCAAAGACGCGTTTCACCCTCCGCATGATTGAGAGTTCTTCATCGCTGAACATCAGCCTCATGAACTTGACCTTCTCTATGCCTATGCCGTGTTCGCCAGTTATGCTTCCACCCATATCAACGCACATGCGCATTATCTCCTCGCTCGCTTTCAAAACAGCCTCAACCTGCTCTCGCTTTCGTTCATCAAAGAGCATGCATGGGTGAAGGTTACCATCGCCAGCATGGAACATGTTCGCTATGCGAATGCCGTGCCTCTCAGCTATCTCGTATATGCGCTCAAGCGCCTCAGGTATTTTCGTTCTCGGGACGACCACATCCTGTGTGCAGTAGCTTGGCGCCAATCTCCCGAGCGAACCGAACGCCTTCTTCCGTGCGAACCATAGCGCCTCACTCTCAGCTTCATCTACTGCACAGCGAACTTCGCATGCGCCATTTGAGTAGCAGATTGAGCGAACCTTATCAGCTTGCCTATCAAGTGCTATCTCAAAGCCGTCAAGCTCAATCACAAGTATGCTCTTCGCCTCTTCTGGCAGGTCAAGCTTGAAAGCCACTTTAACTGCCTCGAGGGCGACATGGTCAATCATCTCAAGAGCGGAAGGCAAGATGCTACTCGCTATTATCTCGCTGACGGATTTGGCTGCATCGCTTGGCGAGCGGAAAAGCGCAAGCAGTGTCCTCTTTGACTGTGGCATCTTCGTCAACTTAACGAGCACCTTCGTTGCTATGCCGAATGTGCCCTCGCTACCCACGAACAGCCCCATGAGGTCGTATCCAGGTTCATCCCTTGTATCGCCACCGAGCCAAAGCACATCACCGTTTGGCATGACCACTTCCGCTGCAAGAACATGGTTTGCTGTGACACCGTATTTGAGCGTGTGAGGACCCGCTGCGTTCTCAGCCACATTGCCACCTATCGTGCAGACACTCTCACTTGATGGGTCAGGTGCAAATGTGTAGCCATACTTTGATGCCATCTCGCTCAGCTGTTTGTTTATGACCCCTGCCTCAACGAGTGCCCTCCTGCCTAACACATCAAGCTCAAGTATCCTGTTCATCCTGTTCAGGCAGATGACGACGCCACCCTTCGGTGTCAGGCAACCACCGCTCAACCCTGTCCCCATGCCGCGTGGGACAAACGGAACGCGGTAGCTGTTCAACAGCTTAACAACTTCAACGACTTGCTCAGTCCCATCTGGGAAGACGACGGCGTCTGGCATTGCCCTCTCAAATGTCAAGCCATCGCTCTCATAAGCCAGCATCTCTTCTGGCAAGTAGCGAACCCAACCTCTGCCAACTATCCCTTCAAGTGCTTCAACGACCTTTGAGATAGCTATGCTCATCTTAGGTGCTCAATCTCCTGTGCAACACGGGGTGGAAAAAACAAAAGTGGCATGGAGCGATCTTAGCCTTCGTAACGCTTCACAACTATCACTGCGTTTTGACCGCCGAAGCCAAACGAGTTGCACATGGCTACATCTATCCTCATCTGGCGAGCCACATTCGGGACACAGTCGATGTCGCACTCTGGGTCTGGATACTCGTAGTTTATTGTTGGTGGCGCTATTTGATCCCTTATTGCGAGTATGGTGAAGACAAGCTCAACTGAGCCAGCAGCGCCGAGCAAGTGACCAGTCATGGACTTCGTTGAGCTAATGGGCATTCTCTTTGCGTAGTCACCGAAGACCCTCTTTATAGCCCGCACCTCAGCCCTATCTCCTTGTGGCGTTGATGTTGCGTGCGCGTTTATGTAGTCAACCTCGTATGGTGAAAGCTCAGCCATATCAAGAGCCATCTTCATTGCCCTCGCAGGTCCTTCACCATCCTCTGACATGGCTGTCACATGGTATGCATCGGCGCTAAAGCCTATGCCAACAACCTCGGCGTATATTCGTGCGCCCCTTTTGATGGCGTGTGAGAGGCTTTCGAGGATGACAATGCCTGCCCCTTCGGCCATGACGAAACCGTCCCTCTGCGCATCAAATGGTCTGCTTGCCTTCTCTGGTTCATCGTTCCTTGTTGAGAGCGCTTTCATGCTACAAAAGCCAGCCACCGCTAACGGCGATATGGCAGCCTCAGAGCCACCTGCAACCATCACATCAGCCATGCCATCCCTTATCGCCTGAAACGCAAGTGCGATTGAATGCGATGCGGACGCACATGCTGTCGTCGCACACAGGTTTGGACCCTTCGCACCAATCAATATCGCCGTATGCCCAGAAGCCATGTTGCAAACTATCATCGGGACAAACCTCGGGCTAACACCTTTAGGTCCCCTCTCAAGGAGCATACGGTGGTTATACTCCCAAGTCCAAGTTCCTCCGATGCCAGAGCCGATGTAAACGCCCACCCTTTCTGCGTTGTGCGAGTTTATCTCAATCCCTGCATCTTCGAGCGCCATCTTAGTTGCAGCGACAGCGAACTGAACAAACCTATCAGCCTTCCTTACTTCCTTCGGGTCCATGAACTCCTCTGGATCAAACCCCTTCACCTCGCCAGCTATTCGGCTTGGGTAATCAGATGCGTCGAAGTGGGTGAGCGGACCTATGCCCGATTTCCCCGCAAGGATAGCCTTCCATGTTTCTTCAACATTCAAACCCAAAGGAGTTATGCAACCAAGCCCAGTTATGACAACCCTTTCGCCTTCGGTGATCCTTCTCACCCCATCTGATCACCCCTCGGCTACAAAAGCGGTTGTGGTTTTCTTGTCATCTGAACAACATTGAGCCCCGAGCATGCAGGAGAAACCACCACTCAACTCCAACTCCCCTTCCACCCCTTCATTTTTCATTTTCTCGCCTTCTGCAAGCTCGGGGCTGTTTAGGTTACGCCAATTGCTCATCTTGCGTTACACGGCGCTGAGCCTTCTCTCCAAGTATTCAACTGCGTCGCCAACTGTCCTTATCTTTTCAGCATCTTCCTCAGGTATCTCGATACCGAAGCGCTCTTCGAACTGCATTATCAATTCAACGACATCAAGCGAATCTGCGTGTAGATCCTCAACGAATGCGGCATCGGGTGTAACCTCCTCAGGCGAGACACGAAGCTGGTTCACGATTATCTCCCTCACCTTGTCAAACAATTCGTCCTTGGACGGCAATCCCCTCACCTCCACAAGCATTGTGTGTCCAGTTTTACATGCTCGTGCCTTCATCCAAAGTAGCTATGCAAAAGTGTGACACAAAAGGTTGCGCTGTCAAGCCCCAACATCGCCTACCAAACTCAAAGCCTCCATCACTCAAGAACCCCTCACCCATGCTACGGACTTAATTTTGTATCGAGAACTACGGGAGGGCGATGCTCTCGCTATTGAAGCCGTTGGCATGAGTGAGGGCGCACTCGCTCAAATCGTTAAGCCACCATCTACGACGATCACCTGACCAGTGATAAATGATGCTGCCTCCGAAGCCAAGAAGGCAACAACATTTGCTACCTCTTCAGGCTCGCCGAACCTGCCGAGAGTAGTTTGCGAAAGGACTTTCGCTTTCATCTCTTCTGGGAGCGCCTCCGTCATCTCCGTCTTGATGAAGCCTGGGGCAACAGCGTTCACAGTTATCCCCCTTGAGCCGAGTTCTTTGGCGAGCGTCTTCGTCAAGCCCAAAAGCCCCGCCTTCGCTGCTGCGTAATTTGCTTGCCCGGCATTACCACTCAATGCAACAACGGAGGTGATGTTGATTATTCTTCCCCAGCGATTCTTCAACATGTGCTTTGCTGCAGCCCTTGAGCAATAGAACGCACCAGTGAGGTTGACACGGAGCACCTCTTCCCATCTTTCATCGCTCATGCGCAATAGTAGCGCATCTCTTGTAATACCAGCGTTGTTGACGAGTATGTCCAAGCGCCCAAATCGTTCCGCAACCTCATCAATTGCTCTCTCTATTTCGTCCCTCTTTGAGACATCGGCTTTAAAGCTGATGCAATTCCTTCCGAGCCCTGTAACTGCTTCAACGACCGCTATCGCAGCCTCTTCATTCTGGCGATATGTGAAAGCCACATCTGCGCCCTGCTCGGCGAGCCTTATGACTATGGCTTTCCCGATGCCCCTGCTACCACCTGTCACAAACGCTACCCTTCCATGCAACGACAGGTTGAGAGAATGCACAGCTACACAACCCCCTTTGCTCTGCGCTTTTGGAGCGTTCACATGAAAGCCCCTGTTGAGCAATATTATTGCATGGCTTGTTATCTCGGTCTTACAAAGGGGTTGCTTTGGCATGCGGATGGCAAGTAAACCTCGCCATGCTTTTTCAGCTAACGCTTCTCGCAGCGGTGAAGTTGAACGAAAGAGTGCCTCTCAAAAGCTTCGGGAGCACTTTTGGATACCGCTTGTAGCAACCTCGCTGTTTCTCATCCTGCTCATCGCTTTGAAAGGATGCTCCAACAGCGTTTACATCAGCTTCGGAAACCATTCTGGCATCGCTCACATCGTTCGCTCGTTTGATGAAGGTGAAGCGTTCAAGTTGCTCAAGGAGCAAGTTGCGATGGGAGCGAGAGTTCCAAACACCGATGCGCATAGGAAATGCATGATGTGGCTTGAGAAGCAGATGAAGGGATGCACTGACCAAGTGCATGTGCAACGCTTTAAAGTCTCATGGCGTGGCGAAACTTACGAACTCGCTAACATCATAGCCCTCTTTGCTGGCTCCTCTGGTGACACATTGCTCATCGGCACTCACTGGGATTGCCATCCAACCGCAGATAGAGACGAAGACTTAACAAAGCGAACGGAGCCCGTGCCCGGGGCAAACGATGGCGCCTCTGGGGTGGCGATCTTGCTTGAGCTTGCGAAGGTGCTCAAAGCGCATACGCCACCAATCACGGTCATGCTCGCATTGTTTGACGGTGAGGATTTCGGTGACTACGCCTATGGGAGTAAACACTTCGTATCAAACCCAACGCCATACATGCCTGATGCAGTGATCATAATTGACATGGTTGGTGATGCTGACCTTCGCATCTCAAACGAACTCAACTCAATTGAGCGCTCAAGAAAACTTTGGGAGACGCTGATGGAAAGCGTCAGGGCGCTTTCATACGAAAGGTATTTCGGCGGGAGCAGTGTCCGCATCTTTGACGACCATATCCCTTTCATCAACGCTGGCAAGCAGGCGATATTGCTGATTGACTTCGATTATCCGTATTGGCACACCACAAACGACACCGTAGATAAGTGTTCTCAAGCGAGCTTGGGCATCGTCGGGCGATCGCTCATCCGCTTCATATTCGTGGATGCGAAGAAGCTCTTTAAGTCAAACTGAGATTACTTTCGGTGGTGTCCGAAGGTGGGATTGGCAAGCAAACCGATGAACAAGGCTTCGCCGATGAGGCACCTCTTCGTCTTCAAGCTATGCGATGATGAGTTTGCTGTGGAGCTCTCTCATGTTAGGGAAGTGCATCCATACTCTGAACCGTTCCCGATACCGTGTCCACCGCCGTGCATTGTGGGTGTGATGAACTTGCGAGGCAGGGCTGTGCCAGTCGTTGACCTGAAAGCTCTACTTGGGGTTAAATGCGGTTGCAAACCGTATCGCATTGTTGTGGCTGAGGTTGAAGGGCATGAATTCATTTTTGCGATTGATTCGCAAGGTGAAGATATGTTGGTCCCACAGGATGCTATACAACAGCCACCACCGAGCTTGCCGGAAAGGCATCGTCAACTCATCATCGGCATCATATCGCTTGGTGGGAGGACGATCACGCTTCTCAACCTGCATCCGTCGCGCTTGTGGGGAGAGCAGGGCACAGCAAGTTGATCTCTTTTAACTGGCGCTTAGGCTTCTTTGCTCCCGCTGAGTTTCCTCCTCGCCTCCTCCATTGCCATTTCAACGACGAGCTTCAGTGGGATGTTTTCTCTCTTAGCCACTTCTTTGCAGTCTTCGTATTCTGGCGATATGTTTATGATGTGTTCACCTCGCCTTGCCACCTTCACCCTAACATCGCCAAAAGGTGTGCTAACGGCGAAAGTCTCCCTCGGCAAGCACACCCGCTCAACTGGTATGATACGCACACCGAGCGTTGTCGTCTCTGAGAAAATGCAATCGAGCATGCTTCTTACCTTCTCACCGTTGCAGAGCACATTCAATTGAGCTGCTGGGCGTGTTTTCTTCATTTGCACAGGTATGATGTATGCATCAAGCGCACCAAGCTCGAAGAGCTTTTCAACTACATGTCCAAACCACTCCGCTGGCATGTCATCGATGTTCGTCTCAAGGATGAAAAGCTGTTCATGTGTTTCATCGGCAGTTACATAGCTTGCCAGCTCACCGATTACAACACGGAGCAAGTTAGGGATCGGCAAGCGTGCATGTCCAGCGCCATAACCTATGCTGGTTGGCGAGAGCGGTGGGAATGTCCCGAACGCTTTACATGTGGCTTTGAGTATGGCAGCACCAGTTGGGGTGACAAGTTCGGCATCTATGTCCACATGACGCCACTGAGCATCTTTGAGCAGTTCAAGTGTCGCAGGGGCTGGCACGGGTAACAACCCGTGAGCGGACTTCGCCCACCCACTGCTGTATGGCAGTCTTGATGCGAAGGCTCGTTCGATACCGAGCATATGCATCGCAAGCATCGTTCCAACGATATCAATGATTGCGTCGATTGCGCCGACCTCGTGCAGGTGGACTTCATCAACGCTGACACCGTGCACCTTCGCCTCAGCTATCGCCAGATGCTCAAACGCCTTTATAGCCTTCCTTTTGACGCCCTCGCTCAGCTTTGATGATTCAATCAACTCAATTATTTCCGTTGGTCTCCTCCCGTGAGGTTCATGTGTGCTATCTATGTTCACCTTGACCTTCGTCGCAGCTATGCCACCTTCGTTAACCTTTTCAACAGCTATCTCAAACTCTGGCAACCTCAGCTCTTTCAAAGCCCTCACTATCTCACCAACATCTGCACCGCTGTCTATGAACGCGCCGAGCGCCATATCACCGCTTATCCCAGAGATGCAGTCAAAGTAAACAACTCGCACATCAAACCACCTCCCAAATGAGTGTAGCGTGCTCACCTCATTGCGCTACACTATAAAGCAACACTGCAAAGGCGTTTGAGTGCTTCGGCAAATGCTATCAAGGAGGGTGATGTGGTGTGAAGAGGACGATTGAGAATTTGGTGAAGGCGTTCATCGGCGAAAGCCAAGCGAGGAACAGGTATACCTTCTACTCAAAGGTTGCCAAAGGGGAGGGGTTTGAGCAGATCGCCGAGATCTTCCTCATCACAGCAGAGAACGAGAAAGAGCACGCAAGCTGGTTGTTCAGGTTGATCAATGAGTTGAAAAAGAAAGCCGATGAAGACCTCAGTGAAATCAAAGTTGAAGTGACAGCGCCGACGGTGCTCGGGACAACAGCTGAGAACTTGAGGGCAGCTATAGCTGGTGAAAACTACGAGCATACAAAGATGTATCCAGAATTTGCTGCCGTTGCTGACGAGGAAGGGCTCCACGAGATCGCAGAAAGACTAAGAGCAATCGCTGTGGCTGAAAAGCACCATGAAGAAAGATACAGAAAACTCTTAGCGGAGGTTGAGGCTGGAACGGTCTTCAAAAAAGAGAAAGAGGTGTGGTGGGTTTGCCGTGAGTGTGGATATGTTCACTTCGGCAAGGAGCCACCAGAAGTGTGCCCATCATGTAGCCATCCACGAAGCTTCTATCAAGTCAAGTGCGAGGAATATTGAGGCGTGGCAAGATGAAGCTCCTGTAGGTTTTATGCGAAAGGACTAAAGCGAAGAAGTGTTCGAGCGTCGATAAACCAGATAGGATTGAACAACTACGCCGAGGATCAAAGCGAGCAGTAACCCAAATGGGATAAGGTCAAAGCGATAAGGCAACAAGGGCGCAAGAGTGAAAAGAAGCCCTATCACTATAAACCCGTAGCCACAAAATCTGTTTGCGCTCTTCCAAGCTCCGTCGTTCACGAGTGTCCATGGAAGCCTAACACCAGCGACCCAGTTTCGTTTCAGCTTCGGCAAGACGCTACCGATGAATATGAACAGCACACCTATCGAAGGCAATATCGTAGTTCGTGGGCTACTCAGCCACCCTAAGCCGACTGCCAAAATCGAGCCGTGTATTGAAAGCGTGAACGCACCTATGAGTGTTCGTAAGCTGAGAAGCAGTTTGAGGTCTGTTTGCTCCAACATCAACTGCCCTTTCTCAGTTGCTGCCAGCCAGAAGCAAACAGTGAGTATGAGCCAAAGCAGTGCCAACATTGAGGGCATCAACCAAAGGAATGTCTCACGGTGCACCCAGCCGTCGGGTTGCCATTTGACATTGAAATGTATCGGCACTTCCTCAGGTAGGTGAGGGTAGGCGAGCCACCCTGCGAAATAGCACACTGCTACCCACAATAGCCCCTCAGTGATGTCACGCATCAATCGCATTACCTTATCACTCTGATCTTTGATGCCCCGAGTTTAAATGAGAGGCATGAGCACAGTTTATGCATTGGCTTTCTTTGAAGCTCACTCATCCACTTGTAGCCTCATCACCGTTAAGGAGTATGGTGCGAGTGTGCAATATAGAGGGTTTGCTACATTCGTGAGTTCCCTCTCAACAGGTGCTATGCGCCTTGGCTGTGAAAATGAGTTTTCTTCATCTGGGCTGTTTCCAGTCAGCGTGATCAACTTCGCGGTCCTCTTGAGTCGTTTTACACCGTTGATTGCGATTGAAACTCTTAGTCGGCTATCGCTTGTGTTCACAACCTTGACTATGACTTCATTTGTCGCTTTAACAATTGTCGCCGAGGCGTGCAATGGCATTAGCCCTCTTTCTTCAACATCGTGTATGAGCTTTCCATCCAAGTAGCATCTTATGCGGTTGCCTTTAACCTCAACCTGTATGTCATACCATTTACCGACCTCGACGCCACCTTGAACTCTATCCCCGACGATGGTCTTACTTCCTCCAAGGCACCTCTCAATTGCGTGCCATCTATTTCCCCACCCTCCAATGTTCCACCAATACCAGTTGTTATCGTCACGGACACGGAACATTATGAGGAAGCCCTCTTCGCCTGCGATCTTTCTCGCCTTGAGCTTTATCGTGTAATCGCTCCACTTTGCGTCCCCGCCCACTATCCTCATGTCCTCGCCAGTTGCCAGCTGTCTAACGGTGTCACCTTCCACCCTCCAATCGCCACGAAAAACCCGCCAACCTTTCAAACCAGCTTTTGCGAAGTCAGCATCAAATATAACCTCATCACCCCGCATGACCTTCAATTCCTTGAACTCCGCCTGTGTTCTCCAAGTGCCCAAACCTATTGCGCCGTGAGGGAGCGGGAGCAATTGCTGTTGTGCTTCAACTATCACTGGCAGTGCTATGTCACCTCTGTTTTGGCTGAACAGCATTTGCACATAGTAAGAAGGCGTGCCGTAAACATTGCAGTTATCGAAGCAGATGAGGTTTGGGTTCCAACTCCTGTGGTTGATGTTCACGAAGAGAGGTGCGTATGCAGCCATTATGACGATATCGCTGTTTCGCTCAATGCCAGTCATGAATGCAGCCTCAGCTATTGCAGCCCTCAAGTTGCCAGTCCCGCATTGCCTTGTAACGGCATACTCGCCAACGAATATCTTCGGTCCGTTGCGGTCATACGAATCATAGCGAGTTGAGTTTGCGATGAACCATTCAGGTGAGTTGTAGAAGTGCTCGTCAACGATTTCAACTGGCGCGCTCCTGACTGGCACATTCGCGATGATTTGCATGTGCGGGTAGCGTTCCTTTATCGCCTTGTAGAACATGACGTATCTTTCCTCGTATGCGCGCCCACTGTTTTCGTTTCCTATCTCAACGAAGCGCAATTTGAAAGGTTCTGGGTGACCGTTCCTTGCGCGCATTGCGCCCCACTTGCTCGTAACAGGTCCGATGGCATACTCAATCGCGGAGAGAGCCTCTTCAATCCACTCATCCATCTTTTCTATCGGTGCGACTTCCTTGTGAGACATCCCGCAGTTGACAACCAAAACTGGTTCAGCACCTAACGCCTCACACATCATCAAGTATTCATGCAAGCCGAGCCCCTCGGTTGAGTAATATCCCCAAATGCACCACCTCGTTTTCCTTTCAGCCACATCGCCGAGGGTGTTCCGCCACCGCAACGCATCTTTAAGCGTATTGCCCTCAACGAAGCAACCACCCGGGAAGCGCACGAACGACGGCTTTAGCCCCTCAAGCATCCTCATCAAATCTGGGCGCAAGCTCAAGCCATTCCAACGCTCCTCTGGCATCATGGAAACCATGTCAAGCCACACTGTTCCAACACCATCAACTGATATTACGAGCCGACCCGCAGTATCAGAGGCGTTTGGAGTCAGCTTCGTTTCTAACTTCCTCCACCGCTCACTCAGCCCATCAATTTTCGCCATCGCGTAAACCAAGCCACTCGGATGCTCAAGCGTGATCAACAAAGCCCCCTTGAACCCTTTGCTACATCTCGCATACAGAGAGAGCGCATAGGTTTTGCCTTTGATGATGTTCATCCCCCAGTAGCCATGATTTGCGACGGCGACCCTGCCCCCAGCGTTCTTTCGCACATCAATTCGCAGTGAGCGTTTGTTGTTTTCGTTCAGCGGTAAGCTTTCGTCTATCGCCATCTCGCCATCAGCATCGCCTTCAATGATCAACTCCCAAAAGATGGGTTTATCAGCATCCTCAAAGGAGCGGTTGCGCACCATCTCAGCGTATATTCCGCCATCGCCAGCATGGTTTATCTCTTCGAAGAAGATGCCCCAGAGCGTTTTGCTGACTTCGCAGATTGGCTTTTTCACATCAACGGTTATACGCCCATCCAATGCAACGCAAAGGGCGCAAGATAAAAAGAGCGCACCGACGGCACAACTCAAAGAGGTGGCATTCATGCCATCTCACCTACCTCGAGAGTTGACCCTTGGGATAGATAAAGCTATCTTGCCCTTCAGCTCTCATCACAAGGTAGCATGGATGTGCATCGAATGCATGCCCTAAGCTATGTCTTCAAGCGGTGGTAACTTCTCTGGGTGAAGCGCTCTCATCCTGATGAGGTATGCTTCGAGCCATCCTCTTGCCTTCTCCGGGTTGTTCATAACCCAGACGATGCGCTCGTGGTCGAGGCTGTTTATTCTATCGTTTGCAGCCCTCAATGCATCCATGCAGTTTTTCAAAGCTCGTTCAACTGGCATCCTCTCTGGGTTTATGTCGATGCCGAAGTAGCCAGTGTAGCCATACATCTTGAGCACATAGAGTGCTGCCTCGGTTTGCTCTGGCATCACGACACCGACATTCAAGTCTTGATCATAGTTCCCAAGTGGTTGGCTGTTCCAGTGGGTGTGTGCGAGCCTGCCCTCTCGCATTATCCTCGCAAGGGCGTATGGTAGATCCTCAAATCCCATAAGGACATGCCCAACCTCTGGGTTGAGCGCAACGAGAGCATGCCCTTCTTCCAGCAACTTCCTATTCTCTTCGTTTTTGAGGCGCCGCTCAACATGCTCAGCCATCAATATGCCATCTGCTGTGTTGCGGTAGATGTTGTTCCCTCTTGGCTCGTATGGCTTTGGCTCAAGCGCAACTCGAACCCCAGGGACTGCATCCATGGCTTCTGCGAGACCTTCTTCAAACCTATCCCACATGCCATAGAAGTCAAGCCCAAATGGGTTCTCATAACCGTCAATGCCAGGCCAAACGATGGCGAAGTCGCAACCAAGCTCTTTGTTTATCTCGAGCGTGCGTATCGTCCGCTCTATTGCCTTCTGGCGCACCTGTGGTATGGGTGACGAGAGGGAGCCAAACTCAAATGTAGGTTCGTAGAACAAGTTCGGCACAACAGTTAACACCCTTATCCCCGTGTCCTTTGAGAACTGCTTCCACAGGTCAAGGTTCTCTTCGCTTATCTCATTCGGGTAATGCGCCTCAAGAGCCTTCAAGCCGTAGTCTGCCAACTTTGCAGCTATCTCCAAGCGCCTCGGTATGTCAAGCTGTTCTCCATAAGGGGCATGAAACCTTGATGCAGCAGGTGAAAAATACCATATGCCAGCTGAGAACTTCAAATCAAGTTCAAAAGTCTTGAGGTGCTGAATGAGTTCCTCTGGTGTGCGTCTCATCTTTTGTGCACGCAAGTCAACCATTGGCATCGTGACCACCTCCAAGGTCTCAATTTATGCGCCCTAACACTCTGCCATCCCCGTGCTCGCTCATGATTATAGCACACGATGACAATCAAAAGCCACAGGGCAATATTGCAAATTCATCCTTGCCTCTGTGTGGTTCACTGTGAAACCCTTTGCAGATACGAGAGGAACTCAACTTCGCTCGCCAACCTTATCGGTGTCAAAACAGCTTTTCCATCCTTCAACACTGCCCTGTATGTTGCCCCAGCTCCCTCAGCACGAATTTCAACTTCTCCCAACTCTGGCACGGAGACATGAACCAGCCTGTCTCTACTATCGGCAGCCCATGCCGTTATAAGCCATTCATTTCTCTTTCTGTGCTTTCGTGCAAGAACGCGTGTATTGTTGTCACCAGTTGGCAGTTCATATGCTGGCAAGTCTTTTGACCACCTATGGCGCATAGGTCCTGGGATGAGTTCACCATTCCTGAGGAATTCCTCAAGGTGAGAGAAAAGAGCATGGACATGTGAGAGAACCATCATCTGTAAGAGCCAATGAGGTGGCTTTTCGCCAACATCGCTATCAAACCCTCCCTTCGGATAGGCAAAATAGCCAGCTACGCCACCGACCATCCCTGCTGTGTAAAGGCACTTGAGAAAGCCCATGTAAAGCCTTAAATCAGCGAATGCTTCCTCACCTAACTTTTCTCTTTCCCAACCCGCACATACCCAGTTATATGAGAGCGCATCCCCATATTGAAGTTGCTGTGCAACTGCGTTCAGAACTTGCGTGAGCATATCGTCATCCCCTGTGAAACCCGAGTTGAAGTGCCTGTAGTATATCGAGATGCTCGGCAAATCAGAAACTTTCCTAATGAACTTGTAATCGTAATCCCAATGCCACCAAGTCGGATAACGATTCCTGTGCGTTCCGCCAGTGTGATAGTAGATGTAAAGCGCTTCTGGGAAGGCTTTTCTAATGGCATCGGCGATAGCGATTTCTTGATTGGCTTTCCTCTCCGAGATATACTCAAACCAACTGCGCTCGCCCTTGGCTTTCATGACCCTTGGGTCCATCTGCCAATACTTTCCACCGAATCCGTAGACAGTAAGAGCATACTCGCCACCGTTCAAAATCACGGAAATTTTCGCCCTTTTACTCACCTCAATTAGTGGCTTTAGAGCGATCTTCGCAGCCTTCGTAAAGACCTCAATGGGCGCTTCTGGGCTCCACAACCCTTGAGGACCGATGAGTTTACCTTCCTCATCACGACACCATGTTTCTTCTGGCAGTGAATCAAGGAAAGAACGCTCGAAAAATGGGCGGTAAAGGAGGACAAACAGCTTATAACCCTTCAATGACGCGAGCGAGCAAATCTTTGACAAAGTGCTTTGGGGATCTTCAAGCTGTTTGACCGATGCTGGGTTGGCTTCGCCAAACTCAAGCGCATAACCCCAATTTTCAGCCAATTCCACCCTGACTTCAAAAGGCATAGTCCATCCCCAGCGAGTTAACGGATAAAGAGTGTGACCTTCCTTGAAAGCAGGCTTCGGCGCCTCTTTGAGAAACTGAAGGGCAGTTTTTGAACTAACGGCGCTGTGAAGTGTTAGCAGGAGAAGGATGTGAATGGAAACTGAAAGTATTTTTCCCGCCACTGGCACTCGCATGATACTACCCACCTCCCCTTTTCACGCTACATGTGACGCCCCTTCGTTAAAGACCAAGTGACTACAATGCATCCTTAGTTTGCCTTCTGCACCAATCTGAGATGAGGCGGACACGCTCAATCGCTTCCTCGCCACCACCTTGTGGGACTTCATCCGAGGCACCGAGGATCAGGCGTGGATGGAACAGCTTGACGATGCGCTCAACCGTTGCCATCAGCTCCTCTCTTGTGAATGGCGGTATGAACATTATTGCGGGTATGCCGTCGATGAGGATTTTGTCGCCGATGTGCTCCTTCAACTCTTCAAGTTCAACATCGCCTTGAGGTTTGGGCGTCAGTGCCTCATAGCCATCGAATGGGAGATGCTTTAGGTAAGGCAAGAGCGATTTGAAATAGCCATCAATGTGGATGTGCGTGAATATTCCCGCCCTCCTTAGCTGGTTTGAGCGCTTCTCATAAAACGGTATTAGGTAGCGCTCAAAATACTTCGGTGAGAGTAGCTGGTCATGGATGTTTTCGCCGAAGTTGAGTATGCGCACAACACCGCTTGCGATTATCTCCTCGTAAAGCCTGTCATATGAGTCGTCAATCGCCTTCATCGTCGCTTCAACCTCATCGGTCCAATCAACGAGCGCATAAATGAAGTCCTCCAAACGCATCCATATTTGCGCGAGAGCCTGATATGGGCTTTTCGGAACCCAAAACTGTGGCTCACCACGCTCGCCCATGAACTGGGCGCCGATGTTGAACCTATCAACTGAGAAGGAATAGTTTGTGTTGGCGTATAACCAACGCAACTTGCGCAAGTCGTCAACCGACTTGACTGGGAACTCAGTTTTTCTCCAACTGCCATCGCTTGTAAGCGTATAACGCTCAACAAGTTCACCGTAAGGTGTCTCGTAAATGACAGTGCCATCTGTCTCATGGAACTGGCGTATGATTCTCACCTTATCGCTGTAGTTGACGACTATAGGGTCTGGCTGACCAGTGTAGTAGTGCACATAGCGCATCGAGATGCGAAGGTCGTCAAAGACATCAAGCAGGCTTGCACCCTCATATCGCTTCGGCATCTTCCCGAAGCGCTTATGCCAGTCATACCATGGCTCGATTCGCGGCTGGAAGAGCACATGCGGTATCGGCTCGCCACGAAAAACATTGAGCGTCATCTGCTTAAATGTCATTTGCATGCTCGCCCCAACGCTCATCATTCGCCACTTGAGTTTAACAGCGCCTTCATAGCCATATCACAGAGTTCGTTCGCTATTGTCTCATCTTCGGCTTCAGCGATGATGCGGATAATGTCTTCGGTCTTCGATTGCCTTATGTGCACCCAACGCTTCGGCGATTTCCACATGAGCTTGAGCCCATCGTAATTGAGCACTTCGTCAGCACTACATGCGATGCGTTCAAAACAGCGCTTTAGCTCCTCTGGTGATTTTAAACGCTTGTGCTCTACCCTGCGCTTGATGATCTTGTATTGAGGTAGCTCTTTTACAAGTTCGCTCAACGGCTTATCTCTCTCAGCCATGAACTCAAGGACGAGCGCCATACCGAGCAACCCATCCCTCGCATATTGCAAGGGTGGATAAATGACTCCACCATTGCCTTCACCACCAACGACTCCTCCTACCTCAAGAAGCTTACTGCTGACATTCAAGTCACCCACTGGCGTGCGTATCACATTACAACCATGCTTGCATGCGATTTCATCAACTGCCATGGTTGTTGAAATGTTTGTGACGACATCTCCTTTCTTCTTGCTCAGTATGTGCTCAACAGCTACGCAGAGCGTCATCTCTTCACTACACCTTATGCCACCATCCAAGACGATGACAACCCTATCAGCGTCAGCGTCGAAGCCGAAACCAACATCAGCATCTTCATTGCGCACCACTTCTGAAAGCTCATCCAAACTATCTGGGGTTGGCTCAGGTGGGCGAGCGAACTCGCCAGTGAGATCACAGTTCAGTTGTATAACTTCGCATCCAAGCTCCTTGAGTAGCGGTATTGCGACGACCGAGCCAGCGCCGTTCACGCAATCTATCGCAACTTTGAACTTGTGCCTCTTTATCTCGTCCACTTGAAGAAGCCTCAGTATAGCCTCGATGTGCATTTGGACAGCCGTTTCGTCCGTTCGGAGTTTCCCGACCTCGTTCCAGTGGGCTATTGAGAATGAGCCAGTGCTGATGATGCGTTGCAGTTTTTCCATCCCATCTGCATCCAGATACATCCCGTTTGAGCCAAAGAACTTAAGCGCGTTCCATTGCTCAGGATTGTGAGAGGCTGTTATGCCAACCCCTCCGCGCACCCCTTCTTTTGATTTCTCACGGATGTAAAATTGCAGTGTTGGTGTTGGAACGATGCCTAAGTCCGCTACATCGCACCCAGTTTCAAGCAAACCAGCTACCAATGCGCCCTTCAGCATCTCGCCAGAAGGACGAGAATCGCGTCCAACGGCGATGACGCGTTCGCCATAGTTGAGTGAGCGAACATATGTCCCGTAGGCATGCGCCCATTTGAGCGCTACTTCGGCGTTAAGCGATTCACCAACTACTCCACGCACCCCCGATATGCTCACAATCAACTCGCTCATCTTCGCACCACCACTGCCTCGCTGAGTTTTAAAACGCAATTTGCAATATGACGCGATGCCAAGCCAACACCTTACATGCTGTGTTTCGTCAGCATGCGCAACTCTCGCTCGTAATCCTCGTTTGTGTCGATGTCTCGCAGTATGGCATCCGTTTGAACTGGCACTTCCTTGACACCGTTTGAATGTTCAACGATGAAGGAGCGCAAACCATATTCACCACGGTAAAGCAACAGCTCAGGGATGTATCGTCCGCTCAAAAGCACTGGGTGTCCTCGCTTCCCTTTGTATGTCGGTATGATTATGCCAGCAGGCGATTGATGCCATGCCGTTATCAGCTCGTCGATGACTTCATGCCCTATCGCTGGTTGGTCGGCGAGCATGACAATGAATGCGTCGATATTTCCCTTCCTCTGTTCCTGCAACGCTTTCAAGGCGATGCGCAGTGAGTCAATCATTTCCGATTCACTCATCTCGTTCACCACCACGCACGCCCCAACTTCCCTCAAACGCTCAACGACTTCATTTGTCATCCACGCACCCACAACCACTATGACTTCATCAGCTGATGATGCTGTCGCATTTTTCACGACCGTCTCAAGGACTGTAGAACCACGGTATGGTAGGAGTAGCTTACATCGCCCCATCCTTGAGGAGCGTCCCGCAGCAAGCACTATCACTGCAATCATTCCATTGCCACCTTGCTATCGGTCTTCCCGTGGCTTGAGTGGTTGAAGGTGTTGTTCAAAGTTGTTCGACGAGCCCTATGGCGAAGTTTATAGCCGTTATAGATGTGAGCTTTACCTCGCCACCGGGGAGTTCAAGAGGCATCGTCATCGCATCGTCATATCTCCCCTCTTGATACATAGTTCGTCCAAGCTCGGTTGAGAACCATACTTTCATCCTCAACCTTGATGTTCCGCTTGCCCCTTCAAGCCCCATCAACGATAGCATCAGTGCGCTCATGCTTGGGCTTGATTGCTCAAACTCTATAACTGCGCATTTCGTTTTCCCCTTCTCTTCGTAACCTGTGAACTTCCCAGTGCCACTCAATGTGATAGTCTTGCCCTCGCTGACTTTCACCTCACTCTTGAACTCCCAAGTATCGCCGACATTAACTTCGCCCTCAGGGAAACCAAGCGTGGTGCTTGCGAGCGCGCTAACATCAATCGGCATCTTGCCACCAAAGGCGCCAGGAAGCTTCTCTGGCTTTATGACTTTGTAGCTGAGGGTCTTCCCCGATGGTGTGAGGACGACTTCAATTTCGCTTTCTGGCAACTTCATCTTCTCTTCGCCTTGCGGTGTCGTCACTTGTGCCTGCCCGGTTACATTCATGCGCACAGTGTAATTACCAGCCTCATCAACCTTCAGGATGCTTTGTATCGCTGTGAGCTCAATCTGCATCGGCATTTTTATCTCAGGAGTTAGCCCGCCAGTCTGCATCTGCACAACACCGTTTGCCCTCACTTGATACTTCAGCTTCTCACCGACTTGATACTTGAGCTTGAAGACCTCACACCCAACACGATCCACAAGGAGGAGTAGCAACGGCAACGAGGCGATAACAAAGCTTTTGCAAGCCCTACTGCCGAGCATACCTTCTCACCTCCATTATGCTGTCTCACTTCATGACGATGTAGCGCTTGAAGAAACTTACGACGCGCCTCTCATACTCATCCCTGTGCCTCACAAACATTTTGACATGCCCGACACCGTGACCGATCCAAAGTTCCTTTGGGTGGCGAGCACTCTCGTAAAGCAACTTCGCATCCTCAACGCTGACCTTGGTATCAGCGTCACCATGAATTATGAAGACAGCCCTTGGCGAGATGAGATGGACAAGACGGTATGGCGCTACATCCTTTGGGTCGCACCCGAGCATGAACCTAAATGTGATTCGTGCTGGCACACCGAGTATCGGTGCGAGGAAACCGAAGGTCCTTTTCAATGTCAGCTCCGCAGGTCTATCAAGGGATGCGTAGGCGCTATCCGATACGACTGCTTTTATAGCTTCATTTCTGGCTGCAGCCATTATGGCTACGGCACCACCCATTGAAAATCCGATCACGCCGATACTGCGCGATGAATTGGGCTTGCTCTCACGCAACCACTTCGTTGCGCTGTCCAAATCGTTCACTTCTCTGCGCCCTATCGTTGGTCTGCCAGTGCTCTCACCGTTGCCACGAAAGTCAAACATGAGGACGGAAAAGCCAGCCCTGTGAAGCGCTGGGGCGATGTCAATAAACCTTGAGCGGTTGCCCGGGTATCCATGACAAACGATGACGGTGCAGTGAGTGTCATTGGCTTCGTCTGCTGGTATGAACCATGCTGTGATCCTCACACCGTCTTCCGTTATGAAGTTGGCTTCCTCGTATCTCAAACCGAGATCGGCTGGGGAGCGTTGTAAGGGCAACCTCGGCGGGTGAAATGAGAGGACAACCCAAATGACATCACCGAGCACCCACAACAGAATCAACACAACGAGAAAGCGGGATAGTAGCCATCTCCATCTGATGCGCTTTATGCACACATTCGCCATCCAGGTCAATATTCCACTTCCTCGCCCGGAGACAGTATGCAACAGCGTATCGTTTTATCAGCCTCCGAGAGCTTGCGTGCAAACTCGTTTGGGTCAGCTTTTATCACTGGGAATGTATCGTAGTGCATCGGCACAACCACCTTCGGATGTAGCATCAGCGTAGCTTCAACTGCGTCATCAATGCCCATTGTGAAGTTATCACCTATCGGGATGAAAGCGCAATCAATCCTGTTCCTCTCGCCGATCAACTTCATGTCACCAAATAGCGCTGTATCCCCAGCATGATAAAGTGTTGAACCATCAGCGACCAAGATGAAGCCACATGCTTCGCCAGTGTAAACCGTGCTCGGATGCGTGATGGCTGAGCCGTGAATGGCTGGGGTCAATTTGACCATGCCAAACGAAAACTTCGCAGAGCCACCTATATGCATTGGGTAGGCTTTGCGAACGCCTCTTGACTGGCAATATACGCAAAGCTCGTATACGCCGATCAGAAGCGCATCATGAGCCATGCATATTTCAATCGCATCACCGAGGTGATCTGCATGCCCATGCGTTACGAGCACGACATCGATTTTGGGCAGTTGCTCAAGCTGTATTGGGCATTGTGGGTTGCCTTTTATGAACGGGTCAATGATGATTTTTGCGCCCTCAACTGTCACGAGGACACATGAATGCCCTAACCATTTAGCCTTTGCCATCTCACTACACCGTCAGGCAATGCTTGAGAGGCTTTGAGCAGAAGGGTTCATTCAATCAACTCACGCAACCCTGCAGGTATCCAATCCCTTCTGTTGCGTGCACCATCAAATGTTGTATCAACGCGCACCGAGTATGAGAGTTGGACTGGGACTGGCTTTTGCTGTGCCTGTTGACCTGCACCAAGCATTGAAGCTATCCCGCCAGTCATCCCCATCGGCTGAAGCGCACCGAACGGTTGTTCACCGCCTTCCATCATCGCGCCAAGCATGCCAGCATATGCTTGCCCGATGGCGCCCACCATGCCCATCAAGCCACCGCCAACCCCAGCTTGCGTTGTTTGCGCAACTTGCGGGATTAGGAGCGAAAGGACAGCTGTGTCGGTGTTGAACACGAGCTCGTTCTCTTCCCTTGAGCTTATGATTCGCCCGTCTTTCACATCGAAGTAAATGACGCGTGTTCCCTTCCCAGAACCCTTCAACTCTTCTGGCAGTTTTTGCGTCCCCATCACACCGCCAACTGCTCCTCCGAACGCACCTCCCATCATCCCACCGACACCAAATGGAGTTGGAGATGGCATCCCACCGTAACTCGGCATGCCCATCAACGGTGCACCAAGCATTGGAGCACCACCCATCGGCATGCCACCAGTTACAATGCCAGCCTCACTGCCAGCCATACTCGCAGCACCAACTGCTGAAAAGCGCGCTTGCAGATAAGCAAGCTTAAGTGTCACATCGACTTCGTAGTTTGTGACGATCTTGGCGCAGGGCTTTCCAGCCTGCCACTCAAAACCTGCGAAGATGTGCTTCACATCGCCCCTTATCGTCCCAACAACCGCTTCAACGGCTCCTGATTGCTTTTCCTTTGGCTTCCGTATGACGCTTAGCGTGAAGAGTTCGGGGCGGATTGCTATCGGCGCTTCCCATAAAGCTCCGGGTGAGACTGGGAGCTCGGGAAACTCAATATCAACGCCAGCTGTGGCGAACGCAAGCAACTGGTCTATGTCATCGTTTGTAAAGATGTCACCGTTTGTGCGCATCGAAGCGGACATCATCTTCCTCATCGGTATGAGCGGTTGCGAGACAACTTGGAATGTCTGTGCAGTTGATGCGGTTGCCCCCATCGGGCTACCTGGCATCGCCCCACCGCCAACAGCTCCACCTGATGCGAGGAACCAAATTCGCCCTTCCTCAAACTCTCGGCTAATTTGGTAGTATCTATCTGGAGTGTAACCTTGCGCCATTTGGTTCCAACGGATGCTCAAGCGATGCTCAAGGAACGGTAGGTCTTCTGTGCGAGCCCTCTTTGGTATCTTACCTTTAGCCTTTGAGCCCGCCCTCACAGTGTAAAACCACACCTCTCCCGGCTTGAACTTGAACGAGAGCAACATGCCCTCAGGTGGGATTTGCAATGATGCTTGCCGTGAGAGCGTGAACTTAACTGTAGCTGAGCCGACATAAGTGCCATCGCCATCTCTTGCCTCCGCACGCAATTCATGCTCGCCATCTTTCAGCTTCATCGCATCCGGGTCAATCTCGTGTTCAAACGGTGGTCCGACTGCCGTCAGAAACTGACCATCAAGCCAGAGAGCAACATAGCCATTTGGATTAGCCTTGTGCAAAACCACTTTGAACTTCTCGTGCACAGTTGATCCATTCTGCGGGAAGATAAACTCAACGCCACCTTGTGCGAGTGCCATGCCATAAAGCAAAAGCGAGGCTACCAACGATGCCAGCTTAAACCTTCCCATTGGCATCACCTCATTGCATCCAATGGACAGGTCGTCCCATTTTTCCATTTTATCACTTGTCACAAGTTGCGTTCACAGTTTTTGACGCCTGTTTGCCTGCGATGGTTTCCGCCTTCAAAACCCTTTCTGCTCGAACCACGGGCGCAACTTGGCATAAGTTTGTTCGAGCAGTTCTGGTATCACCTTCGTGTTTGCGATGACTGGCATGAAGTTTGTATCGCCAGCCCACCTTGGGACGATGTGTATGTGCAAGTGTTGCTCGATACCAGCTCCCGCAGCCCTGCCCAAGTTCAAACCTATGTTAAAGCCATCGGGGTTAAGAAGAGCGCTAAGTGCCTCCTCGCACAGGCGTGTCGCATACATCAGCTCCGACAATTCTTCATCGTTGAGTTGCGATAGCCAAGCCACATGCCTGTATGGGACTACCATCAAGTGCCCGTTGTTGTATGGGTAAATGTTAAGCACAACGAAAGTGTGTTTGAGTCTTGCGAGGATGAAGTTCTCGGCGTCCTTGCCCTCAGAGGGCTTCTTACAGAAAGGGCATCCTCGCTCAGCTTGCGTTGCCGTCATGATGTATTGCATCCTCCATGGTGCCCAAATTATCTCTCGCCTTCCGCACATGGCTTTCTCACTCTCAAACATCTCCCTCGATTATGCGCCTTATGTGCTGAGCCGTGTCAATCACGAATTGATCTGGTGCGGTGCGATAAGGTGGCAACTCAGCGGTCAAATAGCTATCGTAGCCCACTTCAACGAGTGCGTCGTGAACGGCTTTCCAGTTCACATCGCCTTCAAACAGCCACACGAACTCACGCCTTCGCAGGTCAAAGTCTTTGATGTGAACGCGCTTTATCCTTCCGCCGAGCATCCTTATCCACTGTTCAGGGTAGCCGATGATGAGTATGTTGCCCACATCAAAGTATGCACCAACATAACCATTGCCCTCGTTCAGTTCGTCGACGAACTGGCAGAACTCAATCGGTGACAGCAGGAAGCGGTTCCAGACATTCTCAACGAGTAAGAAGACACCCTCCCTCTTCGCCACTTCACGCAAGTGCTTTAGCGACTTCATCGAGATCTCCCAAGCAGTCCTGTAATCTGTTTGCTCGTTAACGACGCCCGGAACAACCAAAACAGCACCAGCACCAACTATGCCTGCAAAGTGAAGAGCCATCTCGATGCCCTCGATGCCCTTTCGTCTTATCTCCTCGTTCGGCGATGAGAGTGGAAATTGCCAGTGAGTCCCACCCATAATGCTGTGTATCTCAATCCCTTGGGACTGCGCAACCTCTTTCAACTGCCTTGCCTCATCCTCGTTGCTTGGCTGTGGTATCTCAATGCCATCGTAGCCAGCCCTCTTGACGAGAGCCATACGCTCACTCAAACTCGCATCCGGCAAAACAGCGCCAAAGTAAATACCCACTTTCATCCCAAGCCACCTCCTTCAGCTCGCGCGCATAAGCCGACATAAAATGTTGTGTGGCACGAAAGGCTTGCCTAACGCATAACTGTAACAGCTCTTTGATGAAAATGCTAAGCCATGATCTGTAGCGGGCGATCGTTTGGGGGTGATGTGGGGATGCGTCATTTTCGTGAAAGCATGTTGCGTCTCATCGAGCTAACCGTAACAACACTGCCCTACGATGTCTTCAACGCCATTGATTCTGCCTACCGTAAAGAAAGTTCGTTTGGCTTGCCATCGCTTGCACTGAGCATGATGCGTGCAAACGCCATCGCAGCGATGCAGTATCGCTCACCGATGTGTGAGGACACAGGGATGGCGACTTTCTATGTGCGTTGTGGGAACAGCTGTGATAGGAGGTCCATCCTCACAGCCATACATGAGGCAGTCAGTGAGGCGACGGCGAATGGCTTGCTTCGCCAAAGTTGCATAGACAGCGTCACTGGCGAGAGCTCGCCAAACAACATCGGCATCGGCTTTCCCATAGTCCACTTTGAGGATGGAGAAAACGAAGATGAAATTGAAGTGCGCTTGCTCCTAAAAGGTGCCGGGAGCGAAAACCAGAGCAGGCAATATTCACTACCATGCGAACTTGAAGGGGTTGGCTTGGCGGAGCGCAACCTCAACGGTGTCCTAAAGTGCATCTTGCATTCCGTTTACATGGCGCAGGGCTTCGGTTGTAGCCCCGGCTTCTTAGGTGTTTGTATAGGTGGCGAGAGGGCTTCTGGGTATGAGTGGGCGAAGCGCCAACTGCTACGGACATTGGACGACGAGAACGAAGATGAACGCTTGAGGGAGATTGAGTTGAATGCGCTCAAGCTGGCAAACGAACTTGGCATCGGTCCTCTTGGGTTTGGTGGGGAGTGCACTTTGCTTTCGTGCAAGGTGGGGAAACTGCATAGACACCCAGCTTCCTTCTTCGTCTCGGTGGCTTACATGTGTTGGGCATACAGGCGTCATGGCATCGTCATCGATGTGAAGAGTGGCGAGATAAAAAGAATGCTCTATAAGCCAACCCGATTCGAAGCCCCTGTTGAGTTCGTCATCCCAAGCGATGTTAAAGAACTTTCAACGCCGTTATCCGAGGCGGATGTCAAAGGGCTTAGGGTCGGCGATGTGGTTAAGGTGAGCGGCGAAATCTTCACTGGCAGAGATAGAGTTCACATGCATCTTTCGCGCTCGGACCCACCAGTTGACATGCGCGGTGGTATCATCTATCACTGCGGTCCGTTGGCTGTGAAGGAGGGCGATGAATGGAAGATATTGGCTGCCGGTCCAACTACGAGTATTCGTCACGAACCATATCAGGCGTGCGTGATAAAAAGGCATGGTCTTAGAGCGGTCATAGGGAAAGGTGGCATGGGCGAGAGAACGAAGAGAGCACTCTCGGAGCATGGTGCCGTTTACCTTCACGCGATAGGTGGCGCTGCGAAGCTTTATGCGGATTGCGTTGAGGCGGTTGAAGGTGTATGGTGGCTCGAAGAGTTTGGCACTGTGGAGGCGATGTGGAAGTTGCGTGTAAAAGATTTCATAGCTGTTGTGACGATGGATGCACACGGTAACAGCCTCCACGAGAATGTGAAAGCTCATTCGTATGAGAGGCTGAAATGCATCGCCAGTTCGCTCACGCAGGGCGGGGCTACTCAATGAACCAAGCGTTTATAGCCAAGTATGAGATGAACCCGAGAACCATCGCCACGATGCCCGGGACCAAAAGCGTCATCAACGATTTCGCTAAAGTGAGGTTGTAAGTTTGGCGAACTGCAACATAGAGTAATAAGCCAGTGTAGCCAACCGTCAGGAGGACGAAGAGAACCCAAAAATATGCAGCGCCAGTAGTCATCTCAGGTGAGACGAAACGCAGGACCAATGCAACAGGCAGATAGATGATGAACGGCGAGAAAGCGAACGCTGAACTGCACAGCATGCTAATGCCTCTTGATGGAGCTCCGAACATCTCTGCAGTCAGGTTTATGACCGCCGAGCGCAAGAACCAGTATGTCGGATAGAAGACGATGGCATAGCAGAAGATGGCGAACAGGTTTGGCAGGCGTTTTATCACGGGCGACGGGACCCATGCGCCTGCACCACCCATTATGTGCAAGGCAAAGCAAAAGCTCAAGCCTTGAAGTGATGTTATGATTAGCGAAGCCATCAGAGGTTTTTCATCCGCAGCCTTCTTGAGTATCTCGGCGCATTGCCATGGGTTGAGCGAGAATGCCGAGAGCTTCAAAGCTTCCAAAAGCGAGCTTAAAAGCCATCTGACTGTCAGGCGCGATGCATCAGCTGACTGCGCGGTCACTTCAACCGTCCTGACATCGAACTCCTCATGCCTGTCGCTCAATCTCTTTCACCTCGCCCTCACAACATCTATGGCAAGCTCCCTGACGGCATTCCTCAAAAGCCAATTTGGGCAAAGGCGCAGGTCAATCAGGAGCATGCTTTTGAAGTCAAAAGGTGTCGGCTTGAAATCCATAACCTCCCACAGGCTGCGTCTATAGCGCAATTCCCTAACTCTTGGTTTACCTTTGATCCCGGCTCTCTCTGCAGCGAACGAGATTGCTTCCTGCAATCCGCCGAGCCTGTCAACGAGTTTAAACTTCAGTGCCTGTCTACCAGTGAGTATTCGCCCATCAGCGATCGGTCTTATTTGGCTGACTTGTAGCTTGCGCCCGCGAGCGACATCGCTGAGGAATTGCTCATACACATCGTCTATCATTTGCTTTAACAGCTTTCGTTCTTCTGGGCGCAACTTCCTCAGACCAGAGCCAGTGTCTTTGAACGGACCGCTCGTTATCGTCTCAGCCTCGACGCCGATCTTTCGCATCAACCCTTCAAAGTTGATTGTGGCAAATATCGCCCCAATGCTACCAGTCAATGTTGATGGCGAGGCGAAAATGAAATCGGTAGCGCTGGCAATGTAAAAGCCACCCGATGCAGCTACCTCACCCATAGATGCAACGATTGGCTTACCGCTCTTCTTGAACTCCATGATTGCTTGGTAGATCTCCTGCGCAACCGAGGCTGAGCCACCCGGGCTGTTTATCCGCATAACTACAGCCCTGACTGAGCTGTCTTCCCTCGCTCTCTCAAGCAACTTTGTAACTGCTTCGGAGCTAACCATCCCCGTGCCATCTGCATCGGCTAAGATGCCCTCAACTTTGATCACGCCCACAACCTTACCGAGCACTCCACCTCTAACGCCTCCAACAGTTAGCGATAAGAGCGCAAGCATAACTCCGATGAGCGAAAGTAATACACCAAAGCAACCAGCACACCCAATGAAGACTGGGAACGCAAGGCTGACAAAACGCTTCTTACTTTCCCTTTCCATGCTCATAAAACCTCATCCTCTTCACCTACGAAGTTCGGCTTGTAGATGGCGCTTACAATTATATTGTGTGCACATTTTCACTTGAGGTGGTTGGTCAAAATGAAGATCGGTTCAGGACCTAAGGTGAGGGAGATGTTTCCACTAACGGGGTGTATCGTTTCGCCGTTGCCCATCAGGTCGATGAGCGTGAGTGCCTTTGAAGTTGTTTTCAAGTTGACTTTTCTCTCACCGTGTGTTGCCCAAAGCACCAACATCTCATCGCCATCACCTTCAAACACAAGGCAGATAGCACCTTCACCAACATCAACATGGCGAGAAAATTTTCTGCCAGCGAGCATGCGCACCATTGTGTTAAACGCTGCGTAGCCCACCTTCGGTGAGCCATCAAAGCGAATGAGACCGAAGTTATGCTCGTTGTAAGTTGCGTCTTCGCCATCGTCTTGGAAGTCGTAGACGAAGAACCGCTCAATGAATGGCAGTGTGAGCGCAAGGAGGCATGTGCGGACTATGTATGCTGCTGAAAGCCATTGGGGCAACCCTCCAGTTACATGCGTTGGATAGCCAAATTCGGTTAGCCAAACCTTCAAATGAGCAAGGTTGTATTTATCCAACAGCTCTTTGAGCTTTCTCATCTCGCCAACGAAGTCACTTGCCTCAGGGGAGCGCGGGGCACGGTATGGGTGGACGGAGATAGCGTCCATAAATTTGCCACCGCGCTTTAGCACATCCTCGATGAAGCTCAAGTCTGTTCCAGCGGTGCAAATGCCAACTATCGTTGCCTTTGGCTCAACCGATTTAACCTCCTTGTAAACCGCTTGCAACAGGAGTGAATAGTCCTCAGCGTTTGGCTTTGGCTTCCAGAAACCGATGTTCGGTTCGTTCCACACCTCCCAGTGGTTACAAATCGCCCTATAGCGTTGAATCAACTCAAGGCAGTAGCGGACAAATCCTTTCCGCCCTTCTTCTGTGTGAGGCGCGAGACCCCCATCGTAGTGACGATTGGCGTAGTTGAAGATGATGAGGGTTTTGATGCCAAACTTGCTCGCCGTCTTCATGTAGGCATCGTAGTAATCTGGGAAGGTAAACTTCTCTTTCTCCCTCTCCACATTGCTCCAGTAGAGTTCGTCACGAATCCATCCAGCCCCCATCTTGCGGATTAGCTCCATCGTCTCTGGCAGTTTGTGTTTGAACTGCCCGAAGTGGGTGCAAACGCCGAATGGGCTTCCATCCCAAATCGGAGCTACATTTGGAAGCCAGCAAATTGACTGCCGATGCACTTCAGATCCACCCACTTGCACCTCCACAAAATGCACGCCGAAGCGGTTTAACCGAAGTTGAAGCGGACGCTCAAACGGCTTGTTCGGCGAGACTGTTACATTGCCATGCCATACCTTGCTCATTCGTTCTTCTTTGTGGTTGAGCAGATACACTGCAACCTCAACGCTCTCGGTCTTTTCACCAGTTGCTGTAACTACCAACTTACCACTTGGCGGGTCATCTTTGCCCCAGAAGTAGCCCCACAGTTTGTCAGGCACAAACTTCGCGTTCACATGTGTTCTTTCCTCCTCGCCATAATGTGCTGTTACAGCATCAAAGGCAACCACTCCTTCTGAGGGTCGCTCAAGGCTGTCAAGAACAATGCTGAAGAATGTGACAGGGAAATCCAATCGCCCGTTGCCATCACCACCCCAACATCCATGCGGAGTATCCAAGTGTGTCCAAAGAATTCGCCAACCACGGAAGTGCAACACGCCCAAGTCATATTGATGCCATTCACCACCTGCGTCTACGAAGCGTGCTCGGACAATGTTAAATGAGCTGTCACCACGCACAGCAACGCTGAAACGACGCGGTTTCTCCGAGAGCTTATGAGGGGCGATGACTTCAAGATACTGCAGTCCTTTGACCCTCTCAAAGCGATATCGCAACTCAGCGCATCTTATACCCTCAAACGGTTGTGCCTCACTCAAAAGCAATCGTGAAGCTGGTTGTATTTGCATCCCACCTAACTGCAGTTGCTTTGGCTCTTCAAAGTTCTCCAAAGTGACAAGACCTGAAGCACCGACTGTAGCAGTTGCTAAAAGCACAATCATCATCGCCCACACACCTTTTCACCTCCGCGCATCTCTGTTAGCCAACTGCTGGCATCCATCGAGGATGCCCTGCTACTACGGCGGTATCACACCTATGTCCTTTCCAGACCTGAAGGCGATGGCATCGTCAATCATCCTTTCGATATCAAACTCGGGTCGGTAGCCAATCAGCGTTTTTGCCTTTGTGTTATCGCACTCGTAGACCCATTGAACGGGGAGGCGAACCTCCTCATACTGCACATGTAGCTTGTCATGCAACAGTTTCACTGCAGTATCAAAAGGTATGGCGCACGGTCCAAGGATGTTGAAGTCCTCACAAATCGCAGCCTCGCTTTCTAACGCACAAATTATTCCGTGCACTACATCCCTAACATCTGTCCTGTGCCAGAGCCATGGCTTTCCGTTTTCGTCATGCGGTATCACAACCCTCCCCATGTCTCCATCCACCTTTCTTTTGATCTCCTCTATCACGCCCTCTGCATCTGGTATGAAAAGCGGTCCACACTTGTATCGCATCGCCCTTTGAAAGAGAGCGACAACCAAGCCAGCAGTCCAGTTGTGCAGTATCTCATCACAAGCTGCTATAGCGCCGGGTCTGACGATTGTCACCTTCAGCCCAAACTCCCTCTGGTAAACCATGACCATGTCCTCGTTGAGCGCCTTTATCATGCCGTATTCGTCATGCGGTCTTTTCGGGTGACGCTCATCAACTGGTGTGTAAAGCGGATCGTATGCAGCTGGGTAGATAGCATCACTGCTTACATAGACGAACCTATGGATTCTCTCAGCTCGTTTTACAGCTGACTCAAGTAGGAACATCGTCCCTTTGACATTTATGTCAATGTAGGTTGACTTGGGCATGTCGCTTGGGCGCGACATAAGGCATGCGGAGTGTATGATAGCATCCACACCATTAACTGCTTTCTCAACAGCTTCGGCATCCCTCAAATCCGCATAGGCTATCTCTGTCTCCATGCCAGAGAGCTTGCTTTCCTTCGGGTCATTTGGCATGACCATGCTCCTAACGCTGTAACCACGCTTGATTAAAGCCATGACTAAATTTGCTCCCACCCTCCCCGTCGCACCAGTGACGAGAACTCTCATCGCTTCCCACCTCCTATCCTCAAGTTGGCGTCATGGAGGCAATGAAAGATTTTAACAAGCCACACATCGTCTTGTGCTTGCGCTATATGTGTTACTGAGAGAGGGACAGGCAAGTAGTGTTGAAGTCCGCAGAGGAGGGTGGATGAGGTATGAGAAGGCATGTGAAGAACAACGCTTTGGTTGCCAGCCTTTTCATCGTAGCGCTCTTCAAAGTGTTACTCCCCGCTCAATCGCCAACCGACGAAATCTGGCTTCCCGGTGGAGTTATGGAAGTAGCCGTTGACGAACGGGGCATCGTTGTCGCCCCTTCGGGTTCGGGCATCTACTTCTTTGACGCAAGGAGCAATCTTCAAAAGCCCACCCAGGTGGCTTTCCTGCCTGAAG
>JBGOEK010000007.1:0-86557 GCA_041537945.1 Candidatus Thermosaccharophagus yellowstonensis | reverse complement strand
TAGGGGACATGGGACAAGAATTTCGTCAATTCACCTGCCCCAATATCAACGACATGCATTCCCAAGACGGCGAATGGGTCACTGCAATACCCGCCGCAAACCGCAGCCACTTGGTCTGGCGGGGTGAGATAGAAGGGGTTACCGTGAAACTCCATTGACGCAACCCCCTTCAGACTTGAATGGGATAACGCCCGTAAGTTCGGCAAGCCTCAAAGAAAGCCAAAACATTTTCCAGCGGGATTGCAGGGTTGATTTCGCTTGACGAACCTATGAAGAAGCCTCCACCCGGTGCAGCAACTCGGATGGCTTCCTTGACAGCATTGCGAATTTGCTCTGGCGTCCCCAACGGCAGGAGCACCGAACAATCAATGCCACCAACGAGAATTAGCCTTTTGCCATATCGGCGCTTCAATTCGCCCAAATCCATGCCAGCCAAAGGCTCAATGGGATTGAGACCGTCAATTCCCGCATCAAGCAAATCGTCAAGGATTTGCCAAAGGTTGCCATCGCTGTGGAAGATGACTTTGATGCCGGCATCGTGGAGTGGCTCAATGCAGCGCTTGAGCATGGGCAGGAAAGTTTCCCGCAGAAACGAAAGCGAAAACAGCAAGCCGTTTTTGTAGGCAATGTCGTCGCCGATGAAGTAAAGTGGGCACAGTTGCTCTTCGGCTGCAACTTTTGCGAACCTGAAAGCGGTCTCGCCAGTTATCTCAAGCAACGCCCTGACCTCTTTCGGCGCATCGTAGATGGCGTAAGCGAACCTTTCTTGCCCCATCAAGCCATAAGCGTCGTGGAAGCCACAACCGTGTCCCGGAACGAAGACGGTGAATGGCGCAAATTTTTGCTGTTGCTGTCTAACCCAAGAGACCCAATGGGTGCGAATCCAATCCCATGAAACGGGCTCAGCCTTGCTGACATACTCGCGCAATTCGTCAAGGTTCTCAATTTCGTAGCGGACTTTCCACGCCGTTTGACCGCTAACTTTGTGTTGCCCTTTGCCTTCGCCGATGACCGTTCCTTCCTGAGACGGCTCAAAAGAACTGCCGTAACCTCGGCAAAGGTCAATTCCCAGCCCGTGATAGACCCGAACTATCGCCGTTTCGTAATCGTCGCCCTCTTGCCGGAAGTGTGAGACGACAGCCGGGTTGTCAATGTAGTCCCAAATGGGAACTCGGTCACCTTCACAGAAGTTCATGGACGCTTCTATCCGCTGCCAAACTTTCTCGTCAACTTCGCCTTGCAACTCCAACACCTCTCACTTAACCGCATTCAAAAACTCCCCACGCCAATTTTGCACCCATAGCTTGCGCCCTCCTCGCTCCACCCACACCTTGTTTAGCTGTGCGTCTTCCATCGGTGGGGTTTTATGGTGCAGGCTTTCGGTATTTTTGCTAATCCTTCAAAAGGTTCATACTGTTTGCGAGGACGGTGAGGGAAGTTCCCATGTCGGCAGCGATAGCCATCCATAGGTTTGCCATGCCAACTGCTGCGAGCGCCAGAAAAATTGCCTTAACAGTTAGCGAAAACGCTATGTTAAAGCGCATGATGCGCATTGCACGCATGCTGAGGTGTATCGCAAACGGTATCTTGTCAAGTTCGTCGTTCATCAATGTGATGTGCGAAGCCTCAAGCGCGATATCCGTCCCTGCGCCTCCAACTGCTATGCCGACATTTGCCATTGCCAGTGCTGGTGCATCATTTACGCCATCGCCTACCATGGCAATACTTCCGTGTTTGTCTATCAACTCCTCAATCTTCCTCACTTTATCTTCTGGCAGCAATTCGGCATATAATTCGCTTATTCCGAGCTTTGTTGCAACTGACCTTGCCGTTGCCATGCTATCGCCAGTCAGCATGATGACATGCTTTTTGCAGTGATTTTTGAGGTGTTCAATGACATTTTTTGCGTTTTCCCTCAGCTTGTCTGCGAGCACGATGACACCACATATATGCCCTTTCTCTCCCACAAAAACCAAAGATTTTCCCTCGAGGTGCATTTCCTCGAGCGCATCGAGTGCTTCACCAACTGGCATCCCAGAACCTTTGAGGAAGTCTGCGTTACCAACGAAGTAGCGAGTTTCGTTGAGAGTTCCCGAGATTCCAAGCCCAATTTCCACCTCGATGTCCTTGACTGGCATCAGCTTAAGAGAGCGTTTTTCAGCCTCTTTTACAATCGCTTTAGCCAGAGGGTGCGTGCTCATGCTCTCAAGGGATGCTGCCACTGAAAGGACTTCCTCTTCAGAATGCTCGTTTAGCGGAATGACACTGTCAACTTCTATTTCGCCTGTTGTGAGGGTGCCAGTTTTGTCAAATGCTATCCCTTTCACACTCGCCAATTGTTCGATGTAAATTCCGCCTTTTATCAGGACACCATTTCTGGCAGCCTGAATTAAGGCGCAAACTATGGTCATGGGCGCTGATATGACCAAAGCGCACGGGCAGGAGATGAGAAGCACAACCAAAGTCCTGTAGAACCAATCCTTGAATGCACCACCAAAAAACATAGGTGGGACAATAGCCATAAGCACAGCTAACAAAATCACACTCGGTGTGTAGTAGCGTGAGAAAGTGTTGATGAACCTCTCTGTTGGGGCTTTTCGTGTTTCTGCCTGCTCAATCAACCTCGCTATGCGTGCTATTGTGCTCTCGTGCGCTGTATGTGTGGCTTTCACTTTAATCGTTCCGTCAACGCTTATACTGCCAGCGAAGACGGTGCTTCCGACAGTTTTAAGAAGCGGTTGTTGCTCTCCCGTCACAGGTGCTTGGTTGACGAGTGCTTTCCCCCAGATGATCACGCCGTCAATTGGGATGCGTTCCCCCTCTTTAACGAGCACCACATCGTTGACCTTCAAATCTTCAACCTTCACTCTGACTTGTCTTCCGTCTTTCTCCACAGTGGCTTCGTTTGGGGTGATTTTCATGAGCTCTCTTATGGCATCCCTTGCGCGCTGTTCGCTCAGCTCTTCAAGCAGTTCAGCGATTGCGAATAGGAAGAGCACCGTCACAGCTTCGCCAAACTTGCCCAAACACAATGCGCCTGCAACCGCCACTATCACCAATGCGTGGATGCTTAAGCGCTTCTGCAAAAACGATTCAAAAGCTTTGAGAGCCGTTGGAGTGCCGAGTATGAGCATCGCTGCAATTACTGTTGGCATCCAAAACTGTTTTCCGAGTGGGAGTAGCGCTACCGATAGAAGCAAGAACACCCCGCCGACGCTTATGAGCAGTGTTGAAGATAAGAGGTAGCTATGCCTACAACGCGTGACGCAACCGCATGAAGCTATTTCATTGAGCCAAGTTGTGAGTTTTCTCACGCCACTACTCACCGTGTCTTTGTGGGGCAGTTTGCGTAGGCTCTACTCTGCAAGCTCTGTGAATTCCCTCCTACCGACCAGTGCCCTTGCGATAGTCATTTTATCAGCGTAGTTCAAGTCACCGCCTGCAGGTATGCCCATAGCAAGTTGCGTTATCTTGACTCCAAGTGGGCGTATCAAGTTGGCGATGTAGTGTGCTGTAGCTTCGCCTTCAACCGTCGGGTTGAGGGCTAATATGACTTCGCTAACCCCTTCGGTCTTTATCCTCTCAACCAACTCTTTTATCCGCAGTTCTTCTGGTCCGATGCCGTCAAGCGGAGATATCACACCTTGCAGGACATGGTAGAGCCCTTTGTAAGCGCCAGAGCTTTCAATAGCCATCAAATCGAGCGCATCTGCCACAACGCATATGACGGATTGTTCCCTATTCTCATCAGTGCAGATGGGGCACAACTCCTCTTCCGAGAAGTTAAAACAGCGCTTGCATGTCTTTATGCGTTCCTTCACATCAATGATTGCGTTCGCCAAAGAAATCATTTCCTCTTTCGGTCGTGATAGGATGTAGAAGGCAAGCCTCTGAGCCGTTTTCGGTCCAACCCCCGGTAGCTTCTCAAGTTCTTGCATGAGCCTTGATAGGGTTGGTGTGAGCCACACCTCTCATCACCTGCGCCATGAATTCGTTTGCTACCTTGTCGGTCCCCCAAGCAGTAGATCAATGGGTATGCCCAATTCGGAGAGCATAGCTTGCCACTTGCTTGTTGAAGCTTCTTGAGCTTTCGCCATCGCATCTCTGACAGCAACGAGCACGAGATCTTCAAGCAACTCAAGCTCCTCTGGCTTGAGCAACTCCTTTGAGATTTTGACCTCAAGTATTTCGCCTGTCGCTGACGCTATCACCTTCACAACACCACCGCCAGCGCTCCCTTCAACTTTCGTCTGCTCAAGCTCCTTTTGAAGCTCCGCGATGCGTTCCTGCAGGTGGAGAGCTTTCCTCATGAGCAGTTGTTGTAGCAGACCACGCATTTTAGCTTAACCTCCTTCAGATGCTTTAAACAGCCTCGGGCTGGTCAAGGATCCTGAGTAGCAAAGTGACCGTGCGGTCGAGTTTATCGTCGCTATCCTCTTGCTGTTTCTCCTCCGCTTGTTTTGGTTCGCTCACCAGTGGTGAAGGTTCAGTTGCTGGAGCGAGTGGCAGTCTCGCTACCCTTGCCTCACCAACCTCCTTTGCGGAGGCAGTCACCTTCCTCACTCCGTTTGGAGTAACAAACTCTTTCTCTTTGGGAGCAACAAAGTGTATTGAGCAATCCATTGAGAGCACCGCAGAGGCGACACTCTCAACGAACCTTTTAGCTGTTGGTTCTTCCAAACATTCCTTGCTGAACGGGTGGGCGACGGAGACTACAAGCCTGTTGCCACAAATGCTTGTGAGCTCGCTCCCTTGAAGAAGCGCATATGTTGTGAACTTCTCACTCTTGATCCTCTCCAAGACTTTCTCCCAAAGCGCTCTCAACTCATTCTCCTCTTCGTTCGGGTTGCTCCTCACATTGTCTGCCCCGTGTTCGCTTTTCACTGCGGTAGCGTTATCATCTGCAGGTGTTGCTGTAACCTCTTTTTCACTTTCAAGTGCTTCCGAGAGAGTCTCAGCGGGGGCTTGCGCTAAATCGTGACGAGCTAACTCCGTTTCAGTGCGTATGCCCGCTTCAGTTCTTGTCTGGCATATTGCTCTTAGCAAGCCTATATCAAGTGCGAGTTGCAAATCATCGCTCATGCGCATCTCCCTTTCCGTCTCCCTCAAGCATTCTATGATGCCAACCAACTGTTGCTGTGAGAACCTCTGAGAGAGCGTCCTCAAGCCTCGTCCATCGCCTTGTGTTCCAACTCCCTGTGTGCTTTCCTCGGCGATCTTGAATGCAAGCAACTCCCGTGCAAACGCCGTCAGGTCTTTGATCAGTTGGAACAAATCCTTCCCCTCGTTAACTGCCTCTTGAATCAACCTCCAACAAGTTGCTACATCTCCATCCGCTATCGAGGACATGATCTCAGCCAGCATGTTTTCGCTCACCATTCCGAGCAATGTCCGCACCGTCTCAGCGTTGACTTCCCCCTCACCGATGAGCAGAAGTTGTTCAAGCATGCTAAGGGCATCCCTCAAGGAGCCACTTGCAGCCCTTGCTATGAGCATTAGCGCATCCTGTGTTACATCGGCGCTCACCGAGCCCTTTTCTTTCTCAAGCCTCAAAATGTCGCTCAAGCGTTTAGCTATGAGGTCAGGTTGTATCGGTCTGAAGTCAAACCTTTGACAGCGCGAATGTATCGTTGGAGGTATTTTGTGCGGGTCGGTTGTGGCGAGGACGAAAACGACATGCGATGGTGGCTCCTCAAGTGTCTTCAGCAGGGCATTGAATGATGAAAGCGAGAGCATGTGCGCTTCATCGATTATGAAGACACGATAGCGCATCTCGGCAGGCATGAACGCGACTTTGCTGACTATGAGTTCCCTTATCTGTTCAACCTTTGTGTGCGATGCTGCATCAAGCTCTATCACATCCATTGAGCTACCAGAGTCTATCGCTTTGCAGGCGTCACAGACACAGCACGGCTCTGGGGTCGGACCTTTAGCACAGTTGAGTGCCTTCGCCAGCAACCTTGCAACTGTCGTCTTACCAGTTCCCCTTTGCCCAGCAAAAAGATACGCATGCGAGATGCGTCCGAACTTGATGGCGTTCATCAAAGCTTTAACAACATGCGCTTGACCAACTACCTCTTCAAACCTCTTTGGGCGATAGCGCCTGTAGAGAGTCTCATATGGCATAGTCTCTACCCCCCTCACACCACCTAAAGCTTTGACTTGCTTTTGAAGAACCTGCATCCAATCATTATAGTTGCAGCTTCCACTTCAGTCAAACTCACACAGCGCTAAATCGAGGCAGGGTGGTCAAAATGAAAAGGCATGCCTTTACAAATCAGTTCATCTTGGTCTGCGTGCTTGCTCACCTTTCACTTGCCGACATCGTATGGGTCAACTCGTTAAAGGAAGCTCTCTCCTTAGCATCGAAGCGTCGTCAGTTGGTGGCTGTCTTCGTTTATGATAGCAAATGCGACAACTGCCTCCGTTGCAAGGCTTTCATGTTCGCCCCAGATGAGATCCAGCGGTTGATGAGCAAGTTCGTCTGTGTTCTCTTAGATGTGAACAGTGCCGAAGGTGAAAGCTTTTGGAAGCGTAACATCGCAACGAGAACGGATGTGCTCCCAGCGATAGCTTTCCTTTCAAGCGATGGCACGGTGATTGATTTTGCGACTGGCTACTTGCCCGAGGAAACACTGAAAGCACTGCTTGAGCAAATCCTCAGCGGGCTCACCATAAGAGATGTGCTGAAGCGCGCTCAAGCAAACCCGAAAGATGTTGACGCTGCATATCAAGTGGCGATAGCTTTGCTTGAGCGAGACCAGCTTGAGCTTGCCCTCCCATTCGTTGAGAGGGTTATGAAGTATGGAAGCAAGAAGAAGGCATACATCCATTCGCTCAACCTTCACCTCGGCATAAGGTATGCGTATCGTGGGCAAATGGAGTTGAGCATGAAGCACCTCTCGCTTGCTTCATCGCAAACAGATGAGAAAGGTTTGGCGGAGGAGGCTTCCTTCCAACTTGCGGTTGTGAACTACGCCCTCGGAAGGCTTGAGAAGGCGAGGGAGATTTGTGATCGGCTACAAAGGAGTGCCACAAGGAAAGAAATAGCCCACCTCGCTGAGCGCCTCAAGCAGGCGATTGACGAACAGTTGAAGAAGAGCACCTCAGGAAGGTGAAGCACTCAACACAAACAACTCAATAGAGGATGCGCAGAATCAGCGATGTGCGTGATGGCGTGTGGTTGCTTACCACGATTGTTGGCTTGCCCGCCTCGCAGAGTATGTCGGTGTTTGCGGTATACCTAAGGGGTGTTGTCCTCTTTGGGAGAGCGACATGTGCATTCAACTCCACATTCATCAAAGTCCCATCCTCACCAAGCACAACAGGTTTGATTTTGAGGCTACCTTCCAATTGCGTTTCTTTGAGCGCTGATGTCCTATCGCTCTCCCATTTGATGGTGGACGGTTTCTGCAAGCTCAGCTCGCATTCGTTAGAACACAGCGTGCGCACCGAATTCATCCCGAGTGCCTTTGCAGTCTCGCTCACATCTTGGGGCACCTGTGAAGTGCTTTGCAGTTCGTCATGTTGTGTTGCGAGGTATGCTTCAACCTTCACCTTACGCCCTGTAACTTCAACCTTGCTTCCGCTTCTCTGTGCTGGCTGTGATGTCTCATCGAGCGCTTTTATCATTTCCCTTATGCGTGCCTGCCCGACACCCGTTAAGACTTCTTGAGGACCAACTACGATGAGCTTATCACCAGATGCCATGAAGCGCACCATCGGCAGTATTTGTGACTCCCTCAGACGCTTCGCCACATCATCAGCGTTCGCTTTGCTCAGGCGGAAGATGATGATGACAGGTGGACGAGTAAGCATCAGCCAAAGCGATGGCTTGTAATCCCACCAGTATGGCGGATATGCAGGTAACCAGTATGGATAAAGGACGATGACAGGGCGTTCATAAACGGGGTAGCCCCAAGGAAGTTGATAGAAGAACGGCTTCTGCGTTGGGAGCATGATGTATTTCATTGATGGTGGCGGTGTGATGAAGGACAGATTCTGCGGTGGTAGGTATCCATACGGCGTGGCGAATGGGTCGGTGTAGCTCAAGATAAGTTTCCCATCACCGATTGGGAGGACCAATGTTGCTGTTGGATGCTCTATGACTTGAGTGAGTGCACAGCCGAAAACTGCTATAGACGCCACAGCGAAGGCATAAAACAACTTTTGCCGCATGTCTCTTCACCTTCTTAGCGTCCGCACCATTGAGGGTGTTTTTCGCTTCCCAAACTTAACTATAGTGCCATTGCTATATGCGGTGTTAGCTTACTGGCAATCCTCACCGATGGTGAGTTCGCAAGGTTTTATTTCTTTGCGCCACTTCACATGCCCATCGAGGAAAAGCACATTGAAGCCCTCGGCATGCCTTGGCTGTGGCATGTTGTATTCTGGATGTGAGCCGCTAACTTGCGCCCAGTTTGGATCGTTTGGACTTGTTGGCGGTTGCGGGTTTTGTGAGGCTGCGACTTGGTCATAGATTTGGTAATAGCCAGCAGCGCTTGAATCTGTTACAGCAACTGTGCCACTTGGGTCTTCAACCTCGGACATGTGCGCTTTATCGAGACCTTGCAAGCCGGGCACTTCTTGACCTTGCACGATGCGAGCACGCACAGCGGCGTTCCACCAGAATGAGCCGTTATATGCATACCCAATCTGCCTGCTCCTGTCGTTTGGGTCTGGTCCACATGCTGGATCCGTGCCTATGCAACCAGCGACATTTGCTTCCCCCGGTGCGCCAAACACTTTTTTCCCATCGCCAGCCTCAGGGAAGAACCTCGGCTTCTCAGGGCACTTGAAGATTTCCACATTCTTCACATAAGGCAAGATCGCCCATGCCCAACAGCATCCTACTCCATGTGTCTTAAAGTTTGGCTCACCTGGGCTACCGTAGAATGGATCGCTATCTGGAAGATACCCATCGTAGTCTTCAGCATACATCTGGATTGCGATCCCGATTTGCTTCAAGTTCGATTGACAGCTTGCGTTCCTCGCTTTAGCCCTCGCCCTCGAGAACACGGGGAACAATATCGCTGCCAGTATCGCTATGATTGTGATGACAACCAAAAGTTCAATGAGTGTAAACGCTTTCAATCTATCTCGCATGCTCCTCGCCTCCTGTGCGTGAAGTCTTTCATTGCCACTACAGATTTACCATACCAACAGCCCGGTGCCAATCCTTCATTATGCCTTACGAGTGTCATTCAATTTGACAGCGCACATCCACACATCGTTGCATGTTCATCGTCGATCTCCCGTGCGTCATAATTGCCTAACTGAAACTGGTTGTAGTGCCCCCTTAAGAGATCTGGAGTTGGCGCTCGGTGAGAGAGGTGAAGCTTCTTGGAGCGGTTTAAGGTTTTAGTGACAGATACACTTGCGAAGGTTGGCATCGATGTTCTTTCTGAAGCTGCGGATGTGAGCATATGCCCAGGGATAAGCCAAGAGGAGTTGAAGCGCATCATAGGCGACTACGATGCACTCATAGTCCGTAGCACAACCAAAGTGACGAGAGAGGTAATTGAGCGTGCGGTGAAGCTGAGGGTCATAGGGAGGGCTGGAGTTGGCATCGATAACATTGATGTTGAGGCTGCGACGGAAAAAGGCATCTATGTTGTTAACTCACCAGATGCGGTAACGATAGCTGCAGCGGAACACACTATGGCGTTGCTCCTCGCACTGGCAAGGCGTGTGGTCAAAGCCCACTCGGCTATGAAAACGGCGATGGAAAGCGGTGGCAATGTCGAGAGGAAGCAATTTATGGGTGTCCAACTCGCTGGTAAGACGATTGGCATCATAGGCATAGGGCGCATAGGGAGTTATGTGGCAAAGCTGTCAAGGGCATTCGGAATGAGGGTCATAGGCTACGATCCGTTCGTAGCACCGGAGTCGGCGCTCCAAAAAGGGGTTGAATGGGTTGAGCTTGAGAGGCTTCTCAGGGAAGCCGATATAATCTCGCTTCATGTCCCGCTGACTGACGAGACATATCACATGATTGATGCATCCAAGTTCAACCTCATGAAGGATGGCGTCATGCTCATAAACACATCTCGTGGTGCTGTCATTGACGAGGTAGCCCTTTATGAGGCTTTGAAGGGCGGGAAGGTTTCTGGTGCAGCGGTTGATGTTGTTGAGGCTGAGCCACCTTGGAAGAGCAAACTGCTTGAGCTTGACAATGTCATTGTAACTCCACACCTTGGTGCGAGCACCTTTGAAGCTCAAGAGATAGCTGCGAGGGACATCGCCGAGCAAGTGCTCATGGTGTTGCGTGGCGAGATGCCGAGAAGCGCCGTCAACATGCCACAGCTTCCGCCCGAGGTGCGTGAACAGCTCAAGCCGTTCATGCAACTCGCCGAACGCATGGGGCGCTTCCTAAGCCAGATATGCAGAGGCGGAATAAAGCTCATCCAACTCGCCTACGCAGGTCAGTTGGCTTCCTATGACACAACACCATTAACGAGCGCTTTCCTTAAGGGCTTTCTTGAGGTGAGGCTCTCGCAGAGCGTTAACTATTTGAATGCCTTGGTTATAGCGAGGTCAAGGGGGATAAGATGGACTGACGAGCGTAGCAATGAGGATGTGGGCTATTCAAACCTCATAACAGCATGCGTTACGACAACACAAGAGCAATGGACTATCTCAGGCTCGCTCATAAGGGATGTCGGTATGAGGATAGTGCGCATCAACCAATACCATGTGGATGTGATACCCGAAGGGCATGCGCTCGTCTTTGAGCAGTTTGATAAGCCGGGCATAGTCGGGCGTGTCGGGACATTGCTTGGTTCCCACCAGATTAACATAGCCAGCATGCAACTTGGGCGTGAAAGCATTGGCGGTCACTCCATCATGGTCATGCTTGTTGACAACCCAGTGCCCGCAGAGCTCGTTGAGCAGATGAAAACATTCCCAAACATCATCGATGTGCGCTCCATCTACTTCGGACCTGCGTTGAGCGAATCAAAATGAGCAACGGTAACTATCTTGAGGGAACTTAGTTGAGCGATTGAAGGAGCGCATCTGCAAACGAGGGGAGAAAATGAGACATGCATTGTAAGCGCCCCCTTATACTGCTCACCAATGACGATGGTTACCTTGCCCGTGGGTTGAACGCGCTCAAGGAAGCCCTCTCGAAGCTCGGCGATATCTTGATCATCGCCCCAGATAGACCGAGAAGCTCAATTAGCAACGCCGTGACTTTGCACAAGCCCTTGCGAGTTGAGCCAATACAGTTGAGCGATACATGTGCAGTTTACTCCTGCAACGGGACACCAGCAGATTGCGTGGCACTCGGCATAAGAGCTATATGCGACAGGATGCCAGACCTCGTTATATCGGGGATAAACGATGGCGAGAATGTTGGCGACGATGTCATCTACTCTGGGACTGTCGCTGCTGCAATTGAAGGTGCACTTCATGGTGTGAGTTCGTTCGCCATCTCGATCGCACCAAAATCAAATCAACCACACTATGAGACAGCATGCGAGGTCGCTGTAAGGCTTTCCCGATACCTTCTCAACGAACCTTTGCCAGATAGGGCTGTGCTAAATGTGAATGTGCCCGATGTGCCTTTATCTGAGGTGAAGGGCGTTGCGATAACATCTCGCGGGAAGAAACGCTATGTCGGCAGGATTGAGATGAGATATGATCCGCAGGGTCGTCCGTATTATTGGCGTGGTTCCGAGAGGGCTGTCATCGAGGAAGAGGAGGGTAGCGATGTCACAGCGCTAATGCGAGGGTATGTCTCGATCACTCCGCTTCAGGCTGACAACACAGCCTTCCATCTCCTGCCATTACTCAAGGAACGCCTTGAATCGCTCCTGACATAGCTCAACGGCACATACTTCATCCGATGACCTTCACATAGACGCGCCTGTTCCTTGGTCCATCAAACTCGCAGAAGAAGATGCCCTGCCATACGCCGAGTGTCAGCCTGCCATTAGTTACAGGCACATAGACACTGCATCCAACAAGCGCCGATTTTATATGAGCATCCGCATTCCCCTCAATGTGCTTGTAATGAGGCGATGCAAATGGGATCAATTTCTCAAGCTGCATTAGGAAGTCGTGTATTACAGATGGGTCTGTGTTTTCGCTCAAAGTGACAGCTGCAGTTGTGTGCGGAACGAAAACACAGCACACACCTTCTTTGACCCCAGATTCACGAACGACATCTGCAACTTGAGCTGTGATGTCTATCATCTGCACCCTTTGCTCGCTCTTGATGGTAAGTATTCGCATCTCCTCCACCTTTCCTTGGATGTGATTTTGAAGGGCTCAAACAACCCTATGGATTTTGTTCCATTCACCCCTTGCTGATGAACAACATTTGCATCACCACATGGCGAATGTGCCACTTCACAATGTTTCGAAGTGAACCAAGTCTTCAAGCCTTCTTCTTGGCGTTGCCCACGGCTCTTCGGCGGGATAGCCTATGGGCAATATTGCTACAGGGCGCATCCCCTTAGGCGCGTTTATGACTTTCGCGACAGCCTCATCATCAAACGCCCCTATCCAACAGCTACCTAAGCCAAGTGCTGTTGCTGCGAGGTGTGCGTATGTGCAGGCTATCGTTGCATCTTGGAGCGAGTATAAGGTTGCCCCTCTCTGTCCGTAGCGTGCTGCCGAGCGGTTCTGGTTTTGGACGAAGACGAGCACAACTGGTGCTTGCGCTATAAACGATTGCCCATATGCAGCGTTTGCAAGTTGTTGTTTCCTTCTGGCGTCGCGAACAACGACGACCTCATATGCTTGCAAGTTGCCAGCGGATGGAGCAGTGTTTATTGCCTCAAGGATTTGCATTAGCATCTCATCTGAGATCTCCGTTGGAGCATATGCCCTCACCGAGCGCCTCCTCCTGAAAACCTCAAACAAGTCCATCTGCTTCTCACCCCCGTAGTTAACCCGCTTCAAAAGTCGCGCCGCTTCCATTAAGCGATGATATAACGCGGATGACTTAGTGGAAGCCAATGTTGCGGGCGTCAATCAGATGTATATGCGGTAGGTGCGCACGCCTTTTATCGGACCGTAGATCGCCCAGAAGCTACCGAGCGTGTAGTCACCGAGTATCAAACCGAGGAAGAAAGGGATGGCTTTCCTATGGGCTTGTATGCCACCAAAGCGCAGGATGAAATACTTTGCCATCCAACTGATAAGGAAGGCGAACCAGAAGTAATCCATTGCGAATGATATGGCAAGGGCATATCCAGCATGGTGGAGCTGAAACCCAGAGAATGAAAGGCGCATCCACCTTAGCACAAGGACAATAACGAACCCTCCTATCATCCAGTAGATGTTTCTCCACTGCCTTTGCTGAGGGCTTATGAGCCAGCTTGATAGAACATTGAACGATTCCCATCCAACCCAGTTCTTGAATCCAATACAGCGCGTGACAGCCCCCTCACGATAGCACACATGCAAGTTAGCCCAATAGGTTATGAGCAAAGCTATGGGAAACGATATTGCAAGGTGCTTCATCATCGTCCTCTGTGGTATGCCCATTATCTGAGCCATCTTCAAAGCTTCCATTTGGTTCGGCATCGGATGACACCTGTAACCACGATTAAACCAGTGGAGCATGTTTATCGCTGTTAGCTCCCGCACGGAGAACCTTGAAGTCCCGAACATGTCAGCTATGACGAACCTCGGCTGAGCGAAATAGATTTCGTGTGGCGCACCAAGCTCTGCCCTCACCCTCGTTATTGCGAGCGCGTAGGTGAAATAGATTGCGTAAAATGTTGTCGTTGACAGCCAACCCATCCCCATGCGGAAGCTAAACCAATAGATGCCAGCTACGCCTATAAGCACAAGTGAAAGTGCGAGCGAATAAGGCATGCATTCTTCTGGGTCATCTTCGCGTCTGATGGCTTTCTTCAAAGCAGTTTTGAGCGAGTGACGCAGGCTGAGCAGAACGCATAACCCGATAGCGATCCACGAACCAGCTGCCTGCTGGTTGAAGAACGGATAACCCTTCACTTGATCCCATCCGAAGACAGCTCCAAACAGCTGTTCAGCGAAGCGAACGAGAAAGAAAACCCAGCATGAAAGTGATAGGTCAAGCGGCAGAAGATAGCAGAGCCCGATGGCGAACGGATACATTGATGTTCGCAGTGGTCTTATAGCGCTCCAAGGGCGGTTGGTTATGAGGTCATGCCAGTTGTAAAGCTTGATGTAGGTGAAGTATGGGAAACTCGGATAGAGTTCGTGAAGCCCATTCACTATGTCGATGAAGGCTGCTATTGAAAAGCCGAGCCACATCATGCGGTTGAACCAAAATGTGCGTGCGATCGTCGGGTGAACCATCGCTATAGGCAGTTGTATGATTGGGAACGCGAGCCTCTCATGCTCCGTCCATTGACGCCTTAGGAGCGCGTTAAACCCGAACATGACGCACAGTAGAAAAGCGATAAGCAAAGTCCACCACGAAAGCGCCTTAGCCCATGTTAAGAGGACGCTGAGCTTATACGGCGAATCGTCGCCGAGGTAGAATCCACGCAACACTTCCTTGTCCGTTATCGTTAGCCACTTCGGATATTCGTTCAAGAAGAGGTCAGCCCATCTGTTTGAGGGCGACTCATACCAAACAGCATGCGCTATCGCCCCAAACAAGTTCTGTAGCATGTCATGTCCGCTGAGCGAACTCGAGACAACGAGCATGACATAAATGCAGATGAGTTCGGAAGGGGACAAAGCACGCTTCGCTAAGCGCCCAAATGCAGCGTTGAGCACAACGATGCAAAAGAGGATGAAGATTGGTGTTATGAAGAGGGGCAGACTCGTCGTGTCCAGTGTATACCAACGCACTTCAACAACTGTTGTCCAGTAGACATTGATAACCGTTGCCAGTATGCCGATGATGAATGCGCGCCATGTCAATGCCTTCTCGAGTGGCTTCGTTTGTGTAGTTGTATCTACATGGAAACCAGTGAATGCCATATGTCCACCTCAGCGCATGTCACATTTAGAGTCGCCTTTCAACTCCGATGAGAGGGCTTCCTCGATGTCTGGCAACTCAAGCACGAGCGCATCCTCTTGCGGATTTGAGTAATAGTTTCGTCTTATCCCCACAACCTTGAATCCCCACTTCATGTAGAGTTGCTGAGCGACCTTGTTGCTCGCTCTAACTTCAAGTGTCGCCCACTTTGCTCCCCTCCTCATCGCTTCGAGAAGGAGCGAGCGCATAAGTGTGTTACCTATGCCCCTTCTCCTGAATTCTGGATGGACTGCGATCGTTGTTATGTGAGCTTCGTCACCGAAGAGCCACATGCCCGCATACCCGACAACCCTCCCGCGTAGCCTTGCAACGATGTAGTGTGTTCGCTCATTGTAAAGCAAATCATCTTCAAACATGTCTCTCGTCCAAGGTTGGCTGAAGGAGGCGTTCTCAATGGTGAGCACTTCGTCCAAGTCGCTGATGTGCATAGGTTCGATTTTCAACTCGCTAATGTCACATGCTTTTGATTCACCCTCGTGGTGCATCGCAAACCACCAACTCAGTGAGGTGGTTTCTGCCTAAGTTGTAATTATGGCGAAGGTGCGAAGTTTGAACTTATGGCTTTACAACCGTGTTTGCTCAATGCGTTAGCGAATTACATGCAACTTTGCTCACCGTTAGACATACTGCTAATTCATGCGTCATAATTTGAATTTGAGCGGAAGCGAATACGGTAAACCTTGTCACCTTCAGCCGCTCTCATGGATGCGTAATCCAAGTCAATCGCTAAGCGCCCTTCGTATGGCGCTATAGCGCGTATCCGGGGAAGGTGGCAAGGTAGGTCTTACTGCTTCCCTGAGCGGCGGAAGCAGGTGTTTTATTTTTGTGTTCTCTGGCTCGCTCGAGCGAGGGGAGTGAATGAATGTGAAGTTGAGCGAACTACAAAAGGAGTTGATGGCTCGCTCAGAAGCTTATGTTTCACCGAGGGATGTGGAGAGGACTTTGAAAGCTCTCAGGAGCACAGCCGATGTTTGGCGCGTCGTTGAATTGAGCCAAGTGCCAATGCGCGTCCTTTGCACATTGCTTGAGTTGTTGAACGAGCATGGCATCGTCAGTTTCTCAGAGGGTTCGGTGAGCCTGACCGAGATTGGGAGACAGCTGTGCGACGAGAACGCAATAACGCCATTAACATCGGCAGGCTGTAAGCATTGTCTTGGGAGGGGGGTTGACATCGCTGTTTTGGGCGAAGAGGTGATCAGCAATTTTAAGAACATCTCGACCTCGCGTCCGGAGGCGATCCAAGAGTTTGATCAGGGCTTCGTCACGGAAGAGACAACGCTTGCAAGGGTTGCGTTTATGCTTCAGCGTGGCGACTTGGATGGAAAAGAGATAGCCGTGATCGGTGACGACGACCTTGTGAGCATAGCATGTGCTTTGACTGGCAGACCAAAAAGGGTTGTAGCGCTTGATATAGATGAGCGCCTGATCGGCTTCATTGAGGATGTGAAGAACAAGCTCAACTTGCAGTGTCTTTCCGTCGTTCGACATGACCTTAGAGAACCGCTTCCAGAGGAGTTGCTAAAGGCATTTGATGTTTTCTTCACGGACCCGACAGAGAGCTTCACTGGCTTCAAAGTGTTCGTTGAAAGAGGTTTGCAGTGCTTGAAAGGTGCTGGGTGCAGTGGTTATTTTGGCTTGACGCATGTAGAGTCTTCGCTTGGCAAGTGGAGGAAGATACAGCAGTTCATCTTGGAATGCGGTGGGGTCATCACCGACATCATTGAGGCTTTCAATCACTATGTCAACTGGCCTTACATAGAGGGGATGCGTTCTTGGCAGTGGCTCCCGATTAAGGTGCGTCCTGAAGGTGTCTGGTATAAGTCAGCTTTGTTCAGGTTTGAGTGGCTTGAGCCGATTGAGATACCGATGGTGCGCTACGAAGGAAACATATTTGAGGATGAGGAGGCAGCGACAACATGAGCGTTTACAGGTTTGGGGATGTGAGGACTGTTTACTTGGTAAAAGGCGCTTCAGAAGGTAGCACACCGTTGAATGCGTTTGATAACGCATTGATAGATGCTGGCATCGGTGATTTGAATTTGGTCAAGGTGAGTAGCATCATCCCGAAGGGAGCTAACATCGTTGAGGCGAAGCCGAAGATACCGAAAGGGACTATAGTGCCTTGCGTATATGTTGCGAAGGTTGGCACGATGCGCGGTGAGCAGTTGGTTGTGGGGCTTGGGGTGGCTTTGGCTGAGGATGGTTTTGGTGTGATCATGGAAGCGGAGGGAGACGACGGTAAGGAGCTTAAAGACCAAATCAGGATGATGCTTGAGGAGGCATTTGATGTGCGTGGGTTGAAGATAAGCAAGCTCTTCACAGTTGTGAGCGAACACAAAGTGTGCAATATTGGTTGTGCTTTGGCTGCAGCTGTGTTTTGGAGCGAATGAACCACGAAGGAGGTGCGCAACACCTAAACCAAACCGTCACGGGAGGTGATTGCGATGGCAACCAAAACAACCGAGATCTGCAACCGAAGCAAGGCTCGAACCAAGCCCGACACAGCAAGGGAAGTAGAAACCTACCTTGCGGAAGCACCACCAAACGGGAAGGCTATCGGAAGGCAACTCATCATGGAGTGTTGGGAATGTAACGAGAAGATCTTCTCCCGTGACGAGGTAGAGCGTGTTCTCCTTGAGGCTGTCAGAAGGGCGAACGCTAACTTGCTTGCAACATATATCCACGAGTTCGAGCCATACGGCGTGAGCGCTGTCGCCGTTATAGCCGAATCACACATCTTCATACACACATGGCCCGAGATAGGATACATTGCGTTTGATGCTTTCACATGCGGTGATAAAGCCATCCCAGAGGAAGCTGCGAAAGCCGTCAAGGAAGCATTCCAACCACGCAGGGTGAAAATCTACGAGTTGCAAAGGGGTCGTTGGCCTTGACTCAAAGCCTGAGCGAAGATTTCTTCACCGAGAAGCAGACGGAGAATGTGCATCTTTCAATCAGGGTGAAAAGATGGTTGATACGCAAGATGACTAAGTATCAACTGCTTGAGATAGCCGAGACACATGACATGGGGAAGTTGCTTGCGCTTGATGGTAAGGTCATGTTGACCGAGGCTGACGAGCGCTTTTACCACGAGATGCTCGTTCATCCACCCATGATAACTCACAATTGTCCGAGGGATGTGCTCATCATAGGTGGCGGTGATGGAGGCGCGTTGCGTGAAGTTCTCTTGCACCCAAGTGTTGAGAGGGCTGTCTTGGTGGAGCTTGATGAGGATGTGCTTGATGAGTGTAAAAGGTTGTTGCCAGAAGTTTCTCAAGGAGCTTTTGATGATGAGCGCGTGAAGGTGGTCATTGAAAGGGGCGAAAGATTTGTTGAGCGTTGCAAAAACGAGTTCGATGTCATCATCGTTGATTCAACTGATCCAATAGGGAACGCAAAGCCGCTTTTTAGCGAACCGTTCTACAGGGCATGCAAGCTCGCCCTCAAGGATGGCGGTGTATTGTGCACTCAGTGTGGGACACCGTTTTACTTCAGGGACGAGGTAAGGGAAACGGTGAAGAGGATGAGGGGAGTGTTTGTGAATGTGCGCCTATACATTGGATTTGTCCCGACATACCCAAGTGGGCTTTGGGCATATTGCATTTCCTCGGATGCCGAAATTGAATTGAGTGAAAGAGTCATAGCGGAACGCTATGCGACGAGGGGGTTGAAGTGCGCTTATTACACACCGAAGGTGCATGTTGGCGCTTTCATTTTGCCAGCCTTCGTGGAAGCTTTAATAGGGTAGCCATCTGTGCTCATGGGGAACCGATGTGATATACTCATGGATTGGCTTGAGCGATAGAAAGGAGTGAAAGTAAGCCATGAGTGTTGAGGAGAAGGAAGCACAAGACAAAGTTCGCCCTGAAGATACGGGAGCTCAAAGCGCCAAGGATGAGGCATCGCAAATTCCACCTCAGGGAACACAAGAGGCGAAAAGTGGAGAAAGCACAGTTGCGCAGAGGAGGACAGGCGCCGCACAACGCCAGAGGGCTCAAAGGGTGAAGCGTCGCCCGAGGAAGGCTCGACAGGTAATCCAAGTGCCTGAAGAGGAGCCGCTTGAGGCGCGCCTTCGCTCATATGAGCTACTTTATCTTGTGGATGCGGGCACCGGACGCGAGGAGATAGACAACATCTCAGGAGGCGTTGTCGAGAGGATTGAGCGCGACGGCGGATACGCCGAGAGCGTGAAAGTCTCAGAGGTGCGCAGGCTTGAGTATCCGATAAAGAGGACCACTCATGGCATTTATGTCCTGATCAACTTCCGTGCGCTACCGAGCACGATTAAAGAGATTGAGACATTCCTTCGCTACAACGAACATGTCCTTCGCTACCTGATTGTGGCTACGAGGCGCAAAGCTCAAGCGGAAACTGCGGTTTGAGTTTCTGCGCTGATAGAGGTGATTTGGGTTGCTCAATGTTGTTGTGCTCATTGGGAGGGTCGTGAGGATTTCAGATCTGCGTTACACACCTGATGGGGTGCCTGTAAGGACATTTGTGCTCGCTGTTGACCGCTTCAGGCGAAATGCGTCTGGAGTGAGGGAGTCGGATTTCATACCCTGTGTTGCGTTCAGTAGGCAAGCTGAGTTGTTGGAACAGTTTGGCAAGAAGGGCTCGCTGATAAGCGTTGAAGGCTACTTGAGAACGAGGCGAAGAGTTACACCAGATGGACAACAGCGCACCGAGATTGAGGTCTATGCGTGGCGTGTCAGGTCGCTTGAGCGTCGCCAGCCACAACCATCGGAAACACCACCTGTTACCACATACACAGCCCAGCCAATTTCAGAAACATCATACGAAGAACAGCCTGATGAGGAGCCCACGATAAGCGACTTGCCCGAGGATGTCATCAGAGAGATTACGGACTACCAAATGGGCATGCCTTCGGAGGAAGACGAACCACCGTTTTGAAGTTCGATCAAGTGCAAGTGACTTGCTGGGGGTGAAGGGCTCGTTATGGCTCGCAAGAAGAAGCGTTTATGCCCATGGTGTGCTGAGAAGGTCGATTACATTGACTACAAAAATGTGGCGAGGCTTCGTCGCTTCCTCTCCGAGAAGGGGAAGATACTACCGAGGCGTCAGACGGGAGTTTGTGCACGCCATCAAAGGCAACTCGCAGTAGCTGTGAAGAGAGCTCGCTACATGGCGCTCTTGCCATATGTGGTCTATTGAACACGGTTTGCGGATGCCTCTTTGCACCACTCAAGAGAGGTTGCCTTCCGCCTCAACCGGCATTGGCTACCAAACGGTGAGGGCGAAAAAGTATGCGCTACTTGCTTGAGCGCATTATAAAGCTTCGTGAGTTTGAGCACCTCATAAGGGCGATCTTGAGTGGTGCAAGAAACATCTTCGTTGATGGTGTCAGGGTTTGTGGGTGGGGCGTTATAGGTGCATCAATTGGCTTAAGGCTGAAACGCACTTTGCTTCTCATCACTCCAAACCAACAGCAGGCTGACAGGGTTTATGAAGACATAAGGGCACTCTGGTCGGATGAGGTGAAACCGAAAGAAGCTCACCCGAGGCTTTACCGTTTCCCGAGCCTTTGCGATAGCTTCATCGGTAAAGACCCAGATGAACTCTCCTCAAGGGAACGCATCGCTGCCTTGCTCGGTATAAGGAAGCGCAGGGATTGCGTTATAGTTTCGTCCATCGAAGCGCTCATGTGCCCCACAACCCCGATTGATGTCATAAGCAACTGCTGTGTTGAGCTTCGTCGAGGCGATGTTATGCCGATGGAAGAAATCATCGATAGGCTTCAGTTAAGCGGTTACAGGCGCACAAGCGAAGTGCAGATGCCGGGCGAGTTCAGCAAGCGCGGTGGCATCTTGGATGTTTTCACCCCGTCACACGAGTTCCCGTTGAGGCTTGAATTCTTTGGCGATGTAGTTGAGTCAATCAGGTCTTTCAACCCAGAGACACAGCTTTCCATTGAACAGCTTGAATCAGCAACGATAGCACCCGCTCTTGAACTGCCACTTCCGAGCGATAGGGAGAAGTTGGCTTCACTCGTGCTTAGAGCCGCTAAGGAGCAGGCTGAGGAGTTGCGTGCTTCTGGCAAGCCAGAAGCAGCGAGCGCTTTGCTTGAGCAAACCGAGCTCGATGCAAGGAAGTTACTACAGGGCGAGATGTTTGAAGGCTCAACATGGTATTCGCTCTTCTCCGAAGAACCGTTGCATTACCTGATGGAGCATTTGAACGACGATGCGATCGTTGTTTGGTTTGAGCCAAATGATTGTATGCTCAACAGCGAACACTTGATCGAGCGTCTCAACAGGGCGCTCAATGAACTCGCAAGCACTGGCGATGTTCTGCTACCTCCGAGGATGCCTTGGCTCAGCTTTGAAGAGTTGATGGAGATGTGCAGGCGCTTCAGGAACATTTTCTGCTCCGTTGCCCACGAGCCGAAGGAAGTGGCATCGGACGGGCTTGAAAAAGGGCTCTTCAGCATAAACATACACCATGTTGAATCTTTCGCTGGGCGCATGAGGGCTTTCGTTGGGAGGCTTTACGAATGGCTTGACAACGGATTTTGCGTCGTTGTCTCAACGAAGCATCACAAGCGCCTTTGTGAGATGCTTGAGGAAATGTCGCAGGGGGTTGGCAGACACATACCATGGATGCATCTTGAGGGTTCATGCGAGCTTAAAGATGGTGTGGTGAGCATTTGTGATTTAAATCTCTCGTCAGGCTTCATGCTTCGCGATGCATCACTCGTTGTGCTCACCGATTCCGAGCTCTTCGGTTATCCGCAGGTGAGGAGGGCGAGGAGACGCTTCAAATACGCCGTCCCGATAGCCTCACCAAACGAATTAAGGGTTGGAGACTATGTTGTGCACATACAGCATGGCATAGGCATCTTCAGGGGCGTCGTCAGGCAGAAGATCTTGGGTTCCGAAGGCGATTACTTGCTCATTGAGTATGCGGGCGGTGATTTGCTCTATGTGCCTGTCTCACAGATTGATAGGGTCCAAAGGTATGTTGGAGCCGATGGTGAAGAACCAGCTTTAAGCTCGCTTTCAAGCACCAAGTGGATTAGGTTGAAGCAAAGGGCGAAGAAAGGTGCGGATGAGCTTGCAAGGGAATTGATAGAGCTAAAGGCTTTGAGGGAAACTTGTGAGGGCTTCGCATTCAGCGAGGATACGCCTTGGCAGATTGAGATGGAGAGTTCCTTCCAGTATGAGGAAACGGAAGACCAATTAAGGGCTATTGAAGAAGTGAAGCGTGACATGACCTCCCCAAAACCTATGGACAGGTTGATATGTGGTGATGTGGGGTTCGGGAAAACCGAGGTGGCTATAAGAGCAGCTTTTAAGGCTGTCCAAGATGGAAAGCAAGTGGCTGTCCTTGTGCCCACAACAGTGCTCGCCCAACAGCACTTCAACACATTCAGGCAGAGGCTCTCACCATACCCAGTCAACATAGCTATGCTGAGCCGTTTCCTATCACCACAGGAACAAAAGCGCGTAATTGAAGGTTTGCGCAACGGCTCAATTGACATAGTCATTGGCACACATAGGCTTTTATCGGACGACATACGCTTCCGTGATCTTGGGCTTTTGATCATAGATGAAGAGCAACGCTTCGGTGTCCGCCAGAAGGAGAAGCTGAAGAAGTTGAAGGCTACGGTTGACATGCTCATGCTTTCGGCAACTCCGATACCAAGAACATTGCACATAGCGCTGAGTGGTCTGATGGAGATTAGCACGATAAACAGTCCACCAGTCGGCAGGAGACCGGTGCGCACATTCCTCATGCAATACGATGAGAACATCGTAAGGAGGGCTATCTTGAGGGAGCTTGAGAGGGGAGGGCAGGTCTATTATGTCTACAACAGGGTTGAGGGCATAGAGCATGTGGCGGAGAAGGTGAGAAGGCTTGTCCCGCAAGCGAGGGTGGCGGTGGCGCACGGTCAGTTGCCCGAAGATAAACTCGAGAAGGTCATGATGGACTTCTACGAGCATCGTTATGATGTGCTCGTTTGCACGACGATAATCGAAAACGGCTTGGATGTGCCGAACGCCAACACCTTGATCGTGGAGAACTGCGAGAGGTTTGGATTGGCACAGCTTTATCAACTTCGTGGCAGGGTTGGACGCTCAGATAGACAAGCTTATGCTTACTTCTTCCATGATCATCCCAGAAGGCTGACTGAGACCGCAAGGCAACGCTTAGAAGCGCTTAAGGAGTTTACAGATTTGGGTTCTGGGCTCCGCTTGGCATTGCGTGACCTTGAAATAAGAGGCGCTGGGAACATACTCGGTCCAGAACAACACGGATTCATCAACGATGTCGGCTTTGACTTATACATGCAGATGCTCTCGGAAGCCATAAGCAGGTTGAGCGGAAAGCCAGTTGAGGAACGCATAAACCTCCCAGAGGCTGATCTCCCGATAAGGGCATTCATACCCGAAGACTACATCCCAGAGGAGATACAACGCCTCAACATGTATAGGAAGATGGCTTCAACGCAGACGCCCGACGATGTCTCTTCAATTGAAGCAGAACTGCTCGACCGATTTGGGCAGATGCCGAGGGAAGTGAGCAACCTGCTGAGCGTGCTCAGGATAAGAGTGAAAGCACACAAGGCTCGCATCGCTTACATCACTCACGATAGGCGAAATGTCATAGTGAAGTTCCACGGCGTCAGGAAGCTCTCCGATGTGGCGCTCGCAAGGATATACGCAAAGCTGAGGGAGCAGTTCTCAACGGCAACGCTCGGCAAGGTCGTATTTCACCGAGACCAGATTTTGATTGAGTATGGCGAGCTAAGCGACAGCACCCTCTTGAGGTTGATCGAAGGATTGCTTGATTGCCTGCATGAGTATCCACCAAAGCCGGATTTATCTTAGTTGGGACTTGAGTTGCTCAAATGCCTCGTTGTAAACTCGTGCCACAGGCTTTCATCTGAAGCTTTGGGTTGGGCTTTACAGATGCGCTTCTTGAGCTATAATAGAAGTGAGCTTCCCACGAGGTAAGCTCGTCGTGAAGTAATCGTTGCCTTACCCCAGTGCAGTCGAAGCCGCGTCGGACTTCCCCGAAGCGGTGGAGGATGCATTTGGGGAAGGTAGTAGAAAGGAGGTTCGGCGCGGTGAAGAAAGGCACCGTCAAATGGTTCAACGACCGCAAGGGCTTCGGCTTCATCGCCCAAGATGATGGCGGACAGGATGTCTTCGTGCATTTCTCCGCCATTGAGGGCGAAGGCTATAAGTCGCTACGCGAGGGAGACCGAGTGGAGTTCGAAATCGACTCCACTCCGAAAGGTCTGCGTGCAAAGCGCGTGCGCGTCATAAAGTAGCTGTGATGCGCTAACCCTCGCACAAAGGAAGAACCCATCCCTTCAAAGCGGGGGGTGGGTTCTTCTCTTTTTAAAGCCTCACTCGTTGCCGAGAGGTTGGCTTTGGAAACAGCGAGATGCTCAACCTCTCGTTGTTACCTCAAGGGTGTGCACAAAAGAGAGGAGTGTAGGGGAGTTGTTTCGTGTTATGTGCATCTCATTCAAGGTGAGTTAGAGCCACAATAAAGATGGCGCTCCAAGCCGTGTGAGCGGAAGCGAGATCAATTTGCGGGTGGGGTTGACAATGGATTTAAAGGCTCAAGTTGACATGAAGGTGCGTGTGGGGAAGTTGGAGTTGAAGACGCCGATAATACTCGCCTCTGGGTGCTGTGGGTATGGTGTTGAACTGCTTCGAGTAAGCGATTTCCCATGGGAGGATGTTGGTGCTATCGTATTGAAGAGCATAACACTGAATCCGAGGGCTGGCAACCCTCCACCGAGGTTGGCTGAGGTCACTTGTGGGATGCTCAATGCCATCGGTGTCCAAAACGAGGGCATCAAGGTTTTCTTGAGTGAGATCGTGCCGAGGCTTGTCGATATACCCTGTCCAGTGGTTGCGAGCATCGCTGGCGAGACAAGGGATGAGTATGCAAAGCTTGCGGAGGCGTTGGACGAGTGTGAACGGGTGGTTGCTATTGAAGTCAACATATCCTCGCCGAACATGGAACGTGGTGGGATCGAATTCGGTGTTGATCCTCAAGCAGCTGGCGAAGTGACAGCCTCGGTCAAGGAATGCTTCGGTAGAGATGTGTGGGTTAAACTGTCGCCGAGCGCACATAACATAGCGCATGTGGCTCAAAGTTGCGTTGGGGCAGGTGCAGATGTGCTCGTTGTAGCCAACACATTTCCAGCGATGGCTATTGATGTGCGCTCGTTCCCGCCGAAGCCGATGCTCGGAGCTCTCGCTGGGGGTCTTTCAGGTCCAGCTATCAAGCCGATTGCAGTGCGAAAGGTTTACGAGGTGGTGAGGTCTCTCAAGGGATGCGGTATGAATGCGTGTGTGATAGCCTCAGGTGGTGTTTGGACAGCGTATGACATCGTTGAGTTTTTATCAGTTGGGGCTACCGCAGTCCAAATTGGGACGCTCCTTTTACACGATGTCCATTCACCGAGGAAGCTACGCAAGACGCTTGAGGAATACATGCGCCGTGTTTATGAGCAAACGGGTGATAGCAATTGGCTTCGTGTGGTCAGCTATGTTGGATGTGCTAACATAAGTTGAGTTTGCTCGCCGTCCCACTGGGGGTGAAAGCGATGAGGATCAGTTGCCCACACAGGTGGGATGTAACGCCAGAAGAGGCGATCGAAATACAACGCCTCCTTGCGCTTCAAGTCATTGATGAGGATGTTATCCCAGACCTCCTATCGAGGGCGAGGTATGTGGCTGGAGTTGATGTTCATCAAACATCAGACGGGAAGATGAGAGCGGTCGTTTGTGTGCTTGAATTCCCAACGCTGATTGAAAGGGAGTGTGTTAGTGCTGAGGTTGAGGTATCATTCCCGTATATCCCTGGCTTGCTCGCCTTCAGGGAAGGTCCAGCGGTGTTAAGTGCCTTTGAGAAAGTGAGGACAGAGCCAGACTTCATACTATGGGACGCACAAGGTAAAGCGCATCAAAGGAAAGTCGGATTGGCTTCGCAGATGGGCGTCATCTTGGACATACCTTCGATAGGGTGCGCAAAAAGCATACTCTACGGGAATTGGACCGAACCATCTGACGAGGTCGGCATGTGGACACCGATAATTGATCCGAAGGATGGTGAGGTTATAGGTGCGACGCTGAGAACGAAGAAGGGTGTCCAGCCAGTTTTTGTTTCTGTTGGGCATAAGGTGAGTTTGAAGACAGCCATTGAGCTTGTGCTCAAGTGTTGCGCAGGTTACCGTATACCCGAACCACTGCGCCGCGCTCACATGTATGCGAAGACGAAACATCAGCAGGGCGAAAGCGATGGGCAGTTGAAGTTGTTCTGAGGGGAAAGAAAGTGGTGAGGGTAAGTAGCCTGCTAAGGTTGCTGTTAGCTTTGGTGCTCGTTTTCGGTCTCTCAATAAGGCTCGCTATAGCATGGCAGCCTTGGGAGAGATTGATAAGCACTGGCACTTTCGGTGACGATGCCTGCTACTACGCGAGCATCTCTTACAACATCGCCACTGGCAAAGGTCCAACCACTGATGGCATACACATGACCAACGGCTTCCAACCGCTTTGGGCTTTCCTCCTCGTGCCGATCTATGCTCTCGGTGCATCAAAAGAAACCGCTATAAACATAGCGATGACATTGCTTGCGTTGATCAGCACGCTGAACGGGCTTTTGCTTTTCCTCCTCGCAACGAGGGTGTGGAATGAGCGTGTCGGTCTCCTTGCGACTTTCTTTTGGACGACATCGCCAACGGTCTTAAGGCAGTCCATGAACGGCATGGAGACAGGGCTTTATGTTTTCATGCTCACTTTGGCTGTGCTCCTTGTCGTCAGCTCAACGCAAAAACATGAGGCGCTGTGCGAGGGTCGGTCTGGGAAGCTTTGTGGTGAAACCCTTCTTGGGTTTGTGCTCGGTCTGGTTATCTTGAGCAGGGTTGATGGTTTACCGTTCGTGCTCTCAGCTGTGGTGGCTCACACCTTAAACGCAAATGAAGCTCGTGTGCGGATGCGCAATGCATCACAAGCATTGGTCTTTCGTGTTGCCTCAGGCGCTTTCACTCTTGCTGTTGTCCTGCTCACGCTTTTGCCGTGGCTGATTTACAGCGTTATAACGACGGGGAAGGTTATGCCAGAGAGTGGCAGGGCTATCAGATGCCTTTCGATGGCATACATTGGTGCTCTTGAAGAAGGTGCAAGTTGGCGCGCGATAAGCTATTCGCTGTCGCAAGCCCTTTCAACGCTCTTAAGAGTTAGGCAGTGGAGGTATCTATCCTCAAAGCTTGCCGAACTTGTTGGCGCTATAAGCGCGCATGCTCTCTTAGCTTCGCTTTTAGCCGTTTGCACCTTGCTCATCGCCTTTCTTTGTAGGCTTGGATATTTTGAGCGTCTCGTGCCGATGCTTAAGGAGATGCGCAAGCTTTGGTTCTGGCTCTTCCACATCGTTTCGTTGTTCTTGGCTTATTCGCTTTACCAGTTTGGTTGGTGGTTCTTCCCACGCTACTTCTTTCCCGTAATTCCCATCGGCATCCTTGTTGGAGCTCTCTTCGTTGAGGCGCTATACAGGTGTCTGTTAGAACGATTCGGAGTGCGCAGGTGCGTAGCACAAACCGCAGTTGGCATAGTCGTGATAAGTCAACTCATCCAGCTTTGCATTGGCTGTGCGTATTTGCGCTCCGAGTCATTCGGTGGGTTTGAGGAGTATTTGAATGTAGCGCTTTGGCTCAAGGAGCACACGCCGAAGGACGCACGCATAGGCATGTTCCAATCTGGAACTTCAAGTTATCTCTCCGAGCGCACCGTGATAAACCTTGACGGAGTGGTCAACGGCGAAGCGCTCTCGGCGATGCTTGGAAAGAGGATGCTGAGCTATATCGCTTCCGAGGGCATAAGCTACATTGCTGACTGGGACGAGCTCATCGAACTATTGCTCCTGAAACGCTCACGGAAGGAGGAGCTTTCAAAGTGGGTGTTAGTAAGGGTTCGGAGAGGAGAGATGTCAGTTTACAAGCTTGTGAGGGTAAAGTGATGAGGACATCCTGCCCTTGGTGTGGGTCTGAGGAGAGGCGCTTCCTCATAGTTGATGATGGAGTTCCCGTTGTTGCGTGTGTTAGCTGTGGGATAGCATATGCGCTTGTGATACCGACGCTTGAAGCTATCAGGAGATACTACACAGAGCAGTTCTCCGATGAGCGTCATTGGGAGGTGGTGCTTTCTTCAGCTCGTCCATGGCTACACAGGCGATTGCTCTCACGCATAATGCATTATAGGGCGCAAGGCGAGCTCGTTGATATCGGATGTTCCTTTGGTCATTTTGCGAGCATGGCGAGGCGTGTCGGATACAAAGTTGTCGGCGTCGAGATAAGTGAACCTGCAGCAATGTATGCGCGCACTCGTATGGGGTTAAGCGTCCACATCGGAACACTCGAGGAAGCCAAATTCAACGATGAGAGCTTCGATGTGGTTACGCTGATTGATGTGCTTGAGCACATCGTTGAACCAGCGAAGACTTTGCACGAGGTGAGACGGATACTGCGTCGTGGCGGGTTGCTCGTCTTGCGTGTCCCAAACTTTAAATTCCACTGGATTAAAACACTCCTCCTGAGGGCGGCGAAGAGGAAACACTTCATAGGGCTTGACTCGCGCAACCACATCAATCATTTCACAGTTCGCTCGCTTACCGATGGCTTAACGAAAATGGGCTTCAAGATCCTCGAGGTGAGACCGGGTGCGCCGAACATCTACGGTAGACGATTCTTTGATGCGCTTCGAATCGCCTACTGGGCTGTGGCTTTGTTGGTTAACGCGGTGTTCAAGTGGCAAATAGGCAACAGCATAGAAGTGTTTGCGCTCAAGGCTTGAGCAGTGGTAGATAGTTTTGTGAGGTGACGGTGTTATGCGCCCATTGCGAAAGCTACGGTTCTATTCGCTTATGCCACTCATCTTGCTCGTGCAAGATGCGTTGATGGCTTTCATCGGATTCGTGCTCGCTTACCATATGCGTTTCTTCTGGGCAGTGTCTAAATGGTTTCCACCGCACCTCGGTATACCACCAATAAGCATCCATGCTGGCTTCATCACGCTTCATGTCGTATCGTGGTTGCTCTGCCTGCATCTCGTTGGTCTTTACAGGAGGCATCGCGATCGTTATGCGGTTGATGAATTTTACAGCGTCCTGATATGCGGTCTCTTTGCGAGTGCCATCGTTGGGACGCTCGCAACATTGCTCCGTTATCAATGGTTGTCACGGCTTGTGTTCATCATGGCTGAGGCGTTCACCACCCTGTTGATCGGCTTTGGTAGGATTTGCGTCAGGGTTGTAGAGCGCTTGCTCAACCGTGCGGGCATCGGGCTTGTCAGGGTGGTCATCGTTGGCTCTGGCGCAAATCAGCTCGCAAAACAAATCCGTGAATTGGAAGAGCGCTGTCAGGTGGTTGGGACAATTGAAATCAGTGAACAATCAAAGGGTGATGGCTTCACTGATGTTGAGGGGTTGATAAAGCATCTTTCGAGCGTTGGTGAGTTTGACGAGATCATCGTCCAAGGTGGCTCGTTAGCTGAGGATGTGCTTCTTCAACTCCTCAATTGGGCTGATGGGGAGAGGGTGAATGTTAGGTTGATGCTCAGCCTCGTTGATGTCATAAAGAGGCGTGGGCAGTTTGAGGAGTTGGCGGGCATGCCATCAGTGGTTGTAGCGAGGCTACCGTTGCGCACATGGGGGGCATTCGTGAAGCGCCTCATGGACATCTTCCTCTCGCTCTTCCTGCTCATCCTCTTTTCGCTACCCATGCTCATAATAGCTCTGCTCATAAAGCTCACATCAAAAGGTCCTGTCCTCTACCGTCAGGAAAGGGTTGGGCAGGATGGCAAAGTCTTCGTCATGCTCAAATTCCGCACGATGTATGAAGGGGCAGAAGATGAAACAGGCCCAGTTTGGGCTAAGCCTAATGACCCTCGTTGCACACCAATTGGGAGAGTGCTAAGGCGACTGAGCTTGGATGAACTGCCTCAGCTTTTCAATGTCCTCAAGGGGGATATGTCACTCGTCGGACCAAGACCAGAGCGCCCATACTTCGTTGAGCAGTTCGCAGAGCACATACCGAGGTATATGGAACGCCACAGGGTGAAGTCAGGCATAACTGGGTGGGCTCAAGTCAACGGGCTTCGAGGTAATTGCTCAATAGAGGAGCGAACGAAATACGACCTTTATTATGTTGAGAACTGGTCGCTACTGCTTGACCTCAAGATACTCATCAAGACACTCTTTGAGGTCTTCTTCCACAAGCAGGCATATTGATTGCGTCAGGGCAGTTGAGTTAGCTTTGCGATGTGGGGGCAAACAAACTAAGGATGCGCAAAAGCGCGATCGCTCGCCAAATCGATCGCTACATCGGCATATTGCTCCTGCGCACACTTAAGCCCGTAAGGCGTTGGATAACTTTCAAAGACGCCTCTGACAAGTTGCTTCTCATAAAGTTTGCTGGGATGGGCGACATCATCCTAACGAAGCCCGTAGTTGACGGAATTAAACGGCGTAGCAACCTGCGCGTCTATTTCCTTACCTCGAGGGCGATGAAGGAGGTTGTAAGCTACCTTCGGCTTTCCGACGGAGCGATTTACTGCATCGATTTCGCTACAAGCTTTCTTCGCCCGCTTGAATTCATGAAAGCGGTTCTGAATCTGCGCCGTGAGCGTTTTCGTGTGGTTATCGATTTTGAGCAGTGGATGCGTTTCAGCAGTCTCATCTCTTACATTTGTGGAGCCCCGATACGCTATGGCTTCTCCACGCCTGCACAACTGCGACATTCGCTGTATACTCATTCGCTCACCTACAGCTTCACGCAACACACACTCGTATCTTTTGCACAGCTTGCCTCACTCTTCCTCGGCGAGGACATAGTCACGGAGAGCTTGAAAAGCTTTGTTGGCTGTGTTAGCCCGAGGCGAAGTGAGCTTGAGGCTATGCATCATGAGTTGTTAGCGTGCGGATGGAAAGGCTATTCGCAACCGCTGGTAGTTGTCCACCCAGGTTGTGGAGCTGGTGGTGAGCGAAGGGCATGGGTTGTGGAGCGATACGCGCAGGTGGTGCGCATCCTGTGTGAGAGGGGTGTTTTCGTCGTCCTGACGGGCGGAAGCGATGATGCTGAGATTGCTGAGCGCGTCCTCAGAATCGCTGAATCAAATGGTGTTGCATCCTTCGTTGGCAAAACATCTTTTTCACAGCTTGTTGCGTTGGTGAGCATGGCGAAGTTCGTCCTCTGCCCCAACACTGGCATAATGCACCTTGCAGCAGCGCTTGGCATACCAACGGTTGCGTTGCATGGACCGACCAACCCTGTGCAATGGCGCCCGATAGGTGAAGCGCATCGAGTGGTGCAAAGTAAGCTTTCGTGCGTCCCATGCCTACGCTTAGGGCACGATTATGGTTGTAGCGATTACAAGTGCATGAGCGCAATCACTCTTGATGAGGTTCTTGAAGCGATCGATGAATTGTGGAAGCCATGATGAGCATCGTCTGGCAAGCTGGTTACAATTGCATGTGTCACCAAAGTGTTTTTCCATCGCCGACGCCGTCAATCGTGGTAACACAAAAACAGCAGTGGGAGGTGGATGGAGATGCTGATTGGCTTTTACACTGCACCGTTTCGCAACGAGCCATTTGAGCATGTCGTTGAGTTCGCGAGCAAAGCTGGTTTTAAAGCGCTTGAGGTTATGTGCGGGGTTGGATCAGGGCATATTGATGCACAGCAGGTGCTCCGCACAGGCGGTGGAAAGATAAAACAACTCGTTGAGTCAGCTGGGCTAACCATCTCAGCTCTGGCAATGTATGGTAACACGCTCGCACCAGACCCCACCGAAAGGAGGCGCTTTTTATTCTCCTTGCACAAGGTGATAGATGCTGCAGCCACACTTGGGGTTGAAGTTGTATGCACGCTCGCTGGGATGCCGATGCCGAACAAAACGAAGTTGCAGACGATCGAGGAAGACGCTCCAAAGGCATTCAGAAGGATCTGCGAGCACGCTGCTGAGAAGGGCGTAAAGATAGCGCTTGAAAACTGGTATGCGACAAACCTGCAAACACTCATGCACTGGGATCGCTTCTTTGAGGTTGTCAATTACGAAAACATAGGCTTGAACTTTGACCCATCACACCTCGTGTGGCAGGATATTGACTACCTGTATGCAGCGGAGAAGTTCGCCGACCGCATATTCCATGTCCACGCAAAGGACACAACGATACTTTGGCACAGGAGAAGATACATCGGGAACCAAGAGCACGGTTGGTGGCGCTATGTCATACCGGGCTTTGGTGTGATCGACTGGGGGCAACTGATTGGCATACTGCGCAGCAACGGCTATGACGGTGTGTTGAGCATTGAGCACGAAGACGCATCACTGCCAAGGGAGGAAGGGCTGATAAAGGGGTTGAAATATCTTCGTCAGTTCGTGTGAGCAAACGAGACCTTGAAAATGGCTCACTGTAAGATGGCTGAAAGGACTCTCTCTGGTGTGAGCGGGAGTGTGGTTATTCGTTTGCCGATGGCATCCGCAACAGCGTTTGCGATCGTTGCAAGCGATGGAATGATCGGAGGCTCACCAACTCCTTTCGCCCCATAAGGTCCATCTGGGTTTGGCACTTCAACTATCACTGGCTCGACGCGAGGCGCATCTACGCTTGTTGGTATGAGGTAATCAGCGAAGGTTTGGTTTGCGACCCTGCCATCAGGTGTGTATTTGTAGCCTTCCATTGTTGCCCAACCAATGCCTTGAACCACAGCACCTTCTATTTGCCCCTCAATCGCAAGTGGGTTGAGCGCCTTCCCAACATCCTGTGCAGATATGTAGCGGAGCACTCTAACCCTTCCAGTGTCAAGATCAACTGCCACTTCAGCGAGTGCAACCGCATAAGCGGGGCGTGTTGGAAGCCATGCAACGCTGTATGAACCGTGTAACGGTCCATACTCCGCTATGCAAGCCCTGCCAAGTTCAATGTAACTGACCCTTTGGTTCGGCTCCCCCTTGAGACGGATGCATTCCTCACCTAACTCAACCTGAGATGGCTCAACGCCGAGTATCTTCGCACCAACATGGAGCATCCTCTCACGGAGTTGTTCAGTTGCTTTCAGCACCGCCATCCCAGTCGTGTATGCTACACGGCTACCTCCAGTTTGGTGGTGCCACGGGACGGAATCTGTATCGCCGACTGTCACGATCACCTTCTCAATTGGCACATTGAGCTCCTGCGACACGATTTGAGCAAACAGCGTGTTAGTCCCAGTGACATCGCAGGAGCCAGTGATGACTTGGAATGTGCCATTCTCGTTCAGCATGACGGTTGCACTTGAGTAGCCCGAGTAGTTTGTCCATTCACCGCATGCCAACCCCCTGCCGATACGCCAATTGCCCTCGCCAAGTTTCTTTAGCACTTCTTCCTTCGGCATAGCACCATTGAGCTTAGCTGTTGGCGAGGCAGTTGATGTTGCGCTTGTTGAGAGCTCGCTCGTCTTTGAAGCGTAGTCCATGAGTGCTTGCAGTGTCTCCTTGAATCCGATCTTTGGCAGAGGCACACCGTCAATTGATACATCTCCCTCTTGGACAGCGTTCTTCATACGCAGTTCCCATGGGTCAACACCGAGTTCTTGTGCGAGCATATCCATGAGTGACTCACGCACGAAAGCCATTTGAGGTGCATCTGGTGCTCTATATGCCCCGGGAGCTGGTCTGTTTGTGAACACTCCGTATGAGCGTATTCTGTAGCTCTTCAATCGGTATAGACCGCGCAACCTTATGGAGGCACCTATATAACCGCTTGCACCGCCATCCCAAAAGACCTGCGCGTCGAGAGCCATTAAAGTCCCGTCACGCTTCGCACCCAAACGGGCTCTGGCAAAACACGCTGGTGCAGGGTGTGAGTCAAGCAGGACTTCGCTGTAATCATCGACAACCTGAACTGGCTTGCCCGTCTTCAAAGCGAGGAGCGCCGCGACTGGCTCGGTATAAACTTGCGTGTTCCTCGCACCGAACCCACCGCCAATGAAAGTTGGGATGACTTTGATCCTGTGGAGCGGTATGCCGAGCATACGAGCAGTGATGGAGCGGACTTGGAAGTGACCTTGAGTGGTTGTCCATATGACGATGCGCTTACCACCGTCTGTTGGGCATGCGATAGATGCGTTCGGCTCAAGGTGGCATTGATGCACCGATGGGACATAAAATTCGCCCTCAACGATGACATCCGATAGGCGCATCATTTCATCCACATCGCCGCTCACAAACTCCCTGTATTGCGAGATGTTTCTCAATGGTGTTCCGTCAATGTCATACGCTTCCTTGAACTCGCCTCCGATGAAAGCGCAAGGTGCATCTGGCTTTATAGCCTCACGAACATCCGTAACAGCTGGCAGAGGCTCATACTCAACTTCAATCGCTCTAACAGCTTTGGTCGCTGTGTGGATATCATCAGCTGCAACCGCTGCTATCTTCTGACCATGGAAGCGGACATAATCGCTCGCAAACAGTTCGGTGCTTGGGGTATCCTTTGCCGTTACAACAGCCCTCACTCCTTCTATCTGCAACGCTTTTGAGATATCGATGCGCAGTATGCGTGCGTGTGCAAATGTGCTACGGAGTATCTTCCCATGAAGCATGTCTGGGAGATGCACATCAGCGCCATACTTCGCCTGTCCCGTCACAATTGCGAGCGCATCGATGCGCTTTACCCTCTCACCTATGCCACTGCGAACCATTATGAACACTCCCTCCTGTCTCGCAGAGGAAACATAATAACATGGAGCTTTAACCAACTAAGATGATAGCGCCTTCGCTGACGGGGTGATGAAGATGGCAATACCTGAGCGTGACAAATCGATTTTAAGAGAGCTTGCAAAGAAGCTCGCCGAGATAGCCTCCTTGCCGATACAGCAGGAGAAGATGGAGCTATGGCGTCGTTTGAACAAACTTGACCCAGTTCGCCCGATGGTTTTGCTTCTGAACGACACATGGCATGAGAACAAAGATGAAATCAAGTTGGAATGCGAAGACGAGTTTGCCCGACGCCAAGAGTGGCTGTTAAGAAGGATGCTGTATCACTTTGAGCACATGCCTGATGACCATGTTTATGAAGCGAAGATTTACTGCCCGATAGTCATAAGAGTCAGCAGTTGTGGCATAAAACCGAACATTGAGCGCCCTCAACACGAGTTTGGTGCAGCTCGGTTTAACCCTGTCATAAGCGAGAGAGATGACCCGAGCATTTTGAAGATGCCCGAGGTGACTGTTGACTGGGAGGAGACGGAGAGAAACTATGAACGCCTCTGCGAGATATACGATGGCATATTGACCGTTGAGAAGCGTGGAGTGTATGGGCATTGGTTTGCGATCATTGATGAGTTCATTCAGTGGCGTGGTGTTGAGAACACATTCGTTGACATGATTGAGCGCCCAGAGTGGTTGCATAGTTGGCTTGAAAGGATGACGCAATGGCACTTATGCCTTTTGGAGCAGTATGAGAGGCTCGGTTTGCTTTCGCTTAACAACGGTCCAGTCAACATAGGACCTGGAGGGCTTGGTGTGACGGATGAGCTTCCGCAACCAGATTTTGACGGAGTGCATGTGCGTGCGAAAGACCAGTGGGGACATGCCACAACACAGATATTCGCCGATGTCTCACCGGCGATGCATGAAGAGTTTGCCCTCCGTTACGAGAGCAGGTTCCTTTCACGCTTTGGGCTTAGCAGTTACGGTTGTTGTGAGCCACTGCATAACAAGCTCGAAATAATCAAGCGCAACATACCGAACCTGAGGCGCATAAGCATAAGCCCGTGGGCTGATGTTGAGAAGGCTGCGGAGAGCTTGGGCAAAGATTACATCATGTCATTGAAGCCAAACCCAAGCATATTCAGCATTGAGCAATGGGACATTGAACTCGCCGAAAGGAAGCTAAGGGAGATGCTTGAGAAGGCGAGAGGATGCGTTGTTGAAATCCTCATGAAGGATCTGCACACATGCCGTAAGCAACCGCAGAGGATGTGGGAATGGGTTAACATGGCGATGAGGGTGGTTGAGGAGTTCGCAAACTGACGCAGAAGAGAGTCAACAACGATGTTAGAACTGGCTGAGGTATTCGTTTACGCCGTTGAATATAGCGGTTGCTACCCTCTCACGGAACTGCTCATCCATGAGAAGTGCCCCATCGCTTGGGTGGTTTATGTAGCATACCTCGACAAGCACAGCTGGCATTGTCGTGTTCCGCAACACGAAGAAGCCCCTCCTCCTGATGCCGTTGTCTGGAAGTTGTAGGGTTGACACCATGTGCCTGTGAATCGTTGTTGCGAGTTGTTCGCTTTGAGGGGTGAAGTAGTAAGTCTCTGTGCCTCTTTTACCGCCCTGTATCGGATAGGAGTTGATATGGATGCTGATGAAAGCGGTGGCATTAGCGCTGTTAGCCAAGTTCACCCTCTCTTGGAGGGAGACATAGTAATCGCCTGAGCGAGTCATAACGACATTTACTCCAGAGCTTGAAAGTAGCCTTTGCAACCTTGTGGCTATGTCAAGCGTTAATTCCTTTTCGATGAGTCGCCTTGCAAACATTGATGGTGGGCTCATAGCGCCCGGGTCATGTCCACCATGCCCGGGGTCAATGACTATCGTCGCGTTTGCGAATCGGCTCACACCGAACTCAACGGAGACCACGCCATCGGCACGCTTCTCAATAACTCTGTATCGCACAGGCTTGAATAGCTCAAAGACAACCCTCGTCACAGTTTCGCCATCAACCTCAGGCGTTCCAACCCTCACCTCTTTGACTATATCGTTTTTGGGTATCTCGTAGGAGCCGGGTTGAATCATGAGTTCGCAATTTCGGAAGTCAACGACAACCCTGTATGGGTCACTCAATGTGAATGTGCGCCACCTGAAAGCGCCCTCAGCCGTTATTAAGCCCCTGACACGCCCATCAAGCTTCTCAAGCTTGACTGCGTTTACCTTTCCTTTTGAAACCTCCAAAGCCAGCAGGTCGTGTATCAGTATCCTTATCTTGCTCGCTTTCCCGCTCTCGTCCTTCTCCGTTTTATCATCCCATTCGAGTCTTCCGTCCGTGTCCACCACTACCCTTGCTATCGGTGGTGATGATGAATACTGTCCGATGCGCACACGAGCTATTGAGCCATGCCTGCCCATCACCTCACCATACTTTGGTGGGATGATGAGGCAATGGTGAACATCGATGTAAATCCGTTCGGGTGCGCTTAGCCTCTCAATGTTGTAAGGGACGCTTGAGCTTACCGAAACATCAAGAAGCCATCCACCACCCGATTGTTTCATATCAACCGATGACAGCACCGCACAAATGTAACCAACGCCTGTTGTGCCATCGTGAGCGAAACCCAAGTTGAGAAGCTCGCAAAGCGACTTGATTGGCAGGTATAGCTTTTCGTCTTCCAGTTCGGGGGCGTGTTGAAGCTTTACATTTCTCCCATCCACTACCGCTTCAATTGAGGATGGGCGTAGCTCAATGCACTTCCCATCGTAGCGCTTTATCCTCAGGATGCCATCCTTTAGCTCTTCAACACCTTTTGCCACTTCCTTGAGCCACTCGCCGCAAGGGACGAGAACCTCATCGCCGATAAGCTTGCAAGGAAGCCACCCTGCATCCTTACCGAGGACGAAAAGGCGCATTTGCCCTTCACATTCAATTTCCCTTCCCGCAATCAGCGTGAGGAGCATCAAGATGAGGAGGCACTTTGTAGTTATTCTTGTGGGTTGAAATTGCTTCATCTGGAGCTGCACTTCTTTGCACCTTTTCCTTCCCCGAGCCCAACCTATCGTGTTGTGGGTATGGTGGAGGCGGCGGGAATCGAACCCGCGTCCGCTGAAACCTCAGTGTTGGCGTCTACGAGCGTATCTCGCCTTTTGCTTCTCCTCGCTTGGTCTTCGGCGAGCGGAATACCAAGCGAGCAAGCCAGCATCTGTCTTAGCAGCGGCTATGCTGGCTCTCACCGCTGCGCAGCCGGCTGTTTGACGCCCTGTCCAACGCCACCGGCGAGCGTCAGCAGGACGGGCTACCGTCGATTAGGCAGCCAGAGCAACTGGCTCGGCATTTGTATGCCTGCGCGTTGTTGACGGGACTCGCGCCCACCCGGCTCGCAGCCAACACTTCGGCTTTCAGCGTCGAGCCCAATTCGCCCCCACTATTTCTTTTCGGAAGGTTCAGCAGTGCCGTATCTTATTTTACCGCACGCAAACAAACTTGTAACCACTCAACGGGTTCTGGGCTAAGCGCTCATGGATAAAATACGCCACTCTTGCGGGCTTACTTTTGAAACCTCACCGGCTTTTGCGTCACAGCTGATTTGTGTGCAGCTTCTATGACGCGCACAACTTCTCTCGTCTCTTCTGGCTTAACGATGAGCTCAGCGCCCCTCAACAGAACATCAGCTATGTTTCGGTAGTAGTCGACCCAATCGCCTCTGACGCTCTCAAAGAGTATCTCAACTGTGGCGTTGTCTATGGTTGTGTGCACCTTCGCCCTCTCGTTTGGGTCAAACGATTCTTTCAAGATTGCGCCCTTCGTCCCAAGAACACGCCACCTCGGTCTTCCTATGCGCGACAGGTTTGAAAGCTCAATGTTGAACAGCACACCGTTCTCAAAGCGTATCCAGATCTGCGAATGTGTTTCAACATCAACATCCCAATGCCTGTAGTGCATCTCAGCGAAGACCCATTCAACATCTGCCTTCACAAGTTGCAATGCTTGGTCAACCAAGTGTGCACCCCAGTCATAAACCATTCCGCCACCATGCTTCTTCATGGCACGCCATCCGCCCGGCTTGCCATAACCAACAACGGCGGATTGGAATTCAAACGGCTCGCCTATCAAGCCAAGTTCACATATCCGCTTGATCGTCAAGTAATCGCTATCCCAACGCCTGTTTTGAAAGACGGAGAGCAAAACACCGTTTCGTTGACTCGCTTCTATCATCCTGTCGGCTTCCTTCACATTCAAACACATCACCTTCTCAACAATGCAGTGCCTGCCCGCGTTCATCACCTGTAGCGATAACGGAGCATGAGTGTCATGCGGTGTGGCGAGCACAACGAGCTCAACATCCTCGTCCTTGAGTGCGTCTGACAGCTTTGAATATCCCTTTACACCTTGCTCCTCAACCGCTCTTTTGAGCTTCGCTTCATCTATCTCACAGACAGCCACAAGGTTCAAGCCATCAACTTGCTTTATTGCGTCGCAGTGGAACTTGCCCATGCCGTAACCGACAACACAAACGCCAATGCCATTCCCCATTGCCTTTCACCCCCATCCCAGTTCATGGAGTGTTGCTATCACGCACAAATACAAATGATGTTTCGCATGATGCCAATGTGCGCTTCACATCTCCCGCATGTGTTTGTATGGTGATAGTTTGCGTTTGTGGGGAGGCATTGAAAAGCGTAACAACCCCATCATGCCAAAGGAAGAGGACGCCATCAATTCCCGACAGCCCCATCATCGGTTGCCAGATGTGGAAGGGCGAGATGGCACGCCCAACAGTGCTTGCGCACTTCGAGACATCAAACGCCAGATCGGATGCAACGAGCGCAAAAGCGTTAAGGCTCTCCCTCAGCTCACCGATCGGAAACCACAAGATGAACCCGTTACCAAAACGCTTAATCAAAGCTGTGTATGTGTCCTTCATGGCGTCCAGTGGGACATCGATAGCGCGCTTGAAGCCCGAAAGAAGCTTTGCGAGCCTTGTCTCATCACCCCGATGTTCAATCCCGATCCTTTTTCCTACCTCGCATTTGCCACTCACATCTGCCCACATCTCATTTGAGCCAATGAGGAGGATGCCACCCCTCTCGATCCAGCTCATCATGCTCTCTAACGAAGCATGGCAGAAGACGCTCCCAGCAGGTGCGATGAGCACACGGTAGTCTTCGCATGCGCCACCGAGCAGTAAAGTCTCATCGATCAAGTCGCACGGCACCACATCAACGATGGCGTTTAAACGCTCACCGAACTCCGAAAGCGTTGGTGGAGATAGCGAAATTGAAGTGCTCGGTAAAAGCACCGCAACATCCGTCACATGCCTGCGTGGGATGAGCAATTCACCGTCTTCGCACATACGCAAAAACCTCGGCAGTTCATCAAGAGTGAGCGCCAAAGCCTCTGGTTGGAGAAGTGCTATCGCAAACACTTGAAAGCCGATGGCGTTGCTACCTTGGAGCATGAGATTGCCTTTCTTCGCCTTCTCATCGCTAAGGCGCAAATTGCAAGCGACTTCAACTTTGTAGAAATCGCAAGCCTTTGAAAGCAAAGCCAAACAGAGCAAAGGCGCACTTGCATCCACCCTGAAAGATGTATCGGAATCAATTGAGGCTTCACGCACGAGTGCGCTCACTTGCCACCCAATCAGCGGTGTTGCTCTCAAGGGCAATTCAAGGGTGAGCCTCACCTGTGGGAAAGCCATCCTTGCCTGCCTCGCGAGCCCGCCGATGAAGTTGCTTACCGCATCGCAATACCAGCTAACGAAGTCAAGCCAATGACGACGCATGCCAGCCGGCAAGCTCACCCAATCCTCTTCACTCCGTTGCATCGGGTAAGTAACATCCTCCCATCGCTTGAGTTCAACTCCCCATGCTCCTCTCAAAGCTGAGAGCGTCACATACTTGCTCCTCACATGATCCCTAAAAGCTATCCTCGCAAACTCATCTCCACACCAAAGGTCGTATGGCATATGCCAATCAATGTCATTGCCCTTTAAAGGCTGAGGATCAAGCTGTGGCACTCGCAATACGAGGGCATCGATCTGCCCCTTCAAGTGGCGTGAAAGCGTTTTGAAAGCCTTAGCATAGGCTTGGATAGCGTTAGGCGCAAACGGTGATGGCGCTCCCGATGTTCGCCCAGATACGGCGAGCGAACGCATCGGCATATCAATTCCACAGGCTCTCGGGAGGTTATCCAAATCAACGCTTACAGCCACGGCGAACCTATTACGCCTTGCAACTGATGCGAGCTGACTTAATTGCTCAAGCGCCCTATCGATTGCCCCAGCTTCCTTAAAGCCGTCTTCAAGGCGCAGTTCAACCGTAACCTTTCCTAACGCCTCATCAACAGGTTCAACGAATTCACGCAACTTCTCTATCGCACCTACTCTCCACGGGAGCTTGACTGAAAGCTGTGTGATGAGCTTGCCGTTTGTTTGCTCTCGGCTTGCATTGGCTATGCATGTGGCTATGAGCAGAAGCACGAGGTGAAACCGTGAGTTCCTTTTCATCGTTCGTTTCACCCTTCGTTGTGCTTCTACAGCTTCTTCAACTTAACCACCGTTGTCCCAGAACCGCCTTCGTCAGGTGGTGCGAGCTTAAACGATTCAACATGCAAGTGCTTGCTCAAAAACTCATGTATAGCTTGGCGGAGTTTACCTGTCCCTTTGCCATGTATTATGCGCACCACCTCATGTCCCGCAAGAACAGCATCATCGAGGAACTTATCCACCATCGGTAGAGCTTCATCCACCGTCCTGCCGATGATGTTTATCTCCGTTGGGATTGAGACAGACTTGCGCAACCTCAACCCGGATGGAAGATAGCTTTTTTCAACTGCGCTTTCTTCCGCAACCTTTTGGACGCCACTCGCTGGAAGCCAGATGCGAATGCCGTTGGCTTCAACGAGCACCTCTTTCGTCTCCTCCTTCAACTTGGAGACCACCCCGTAAACTTGAGCCTTAGGCACAAACACCCTCTCGCCTACCTTCGGAAGCTGTGGAGGTTGATCTTCCTCGCTCGTCTTCGGCGTGATCTCTTGCCTGAGTTTGTGCAGACGCCTGCGCAACCTCTCCGTAACCACACTTTCCCTTGTCTGTCTCCGCAAGTCATCCAAGATCCTCTCAGCTTCTTCGCTAACCTTGTTTAGCATCTCCATTGCCTCTTTGCGAGCTCGTTCCAAGATGCGTTCTCTCTCCTCACGGAGCTTTTCGAGTTCCATGTTGTAGCGCTGAATCAATTGCTGTAGGTCGGAGCGTTCACGCTCAACCTCTTCCATCATCTTTTGCATCTCTCTCCTCTGCGTCTCAAGCGCTTTAAGTGCTTCTTCCAGCTCAACGGAGCTTGATCGGCGTAACTGCATTGCCTTCTCTATCACTTCGCTTGGCATCCCGAGCTGGCTCGCCACAGCAAGAGCGTAGCTCCTGCCGGGGGAGCCCATGATGAGCTTGTAAGTGGGTTGTAGCTTCTCCATGTCAAACCCCATCGAAGCGTTCATGAACCTTTCATGAGTGTATGAGAAGGCTTTGAGTTCACCGATATGCGTTGTGCATACGACCTTCGCTCCCAACTCATGGAACTTGAGCAATATCGCCTTCGCGAGCGCTGCACCTTCCTCTGGATCCGTGCTCGCTCCAAGCTCATCAAGTAACACGAGCGTCCTCTCATCGGCATGTTTCAACATCTTGGTGATGTTTAGTATGTGCGATGAGAATGTGCTGATGCTCTGCTCTATGCTTTGTTCCTCACCGATGTCGGCGAAAACTTTCTCAAACACCCTTATGCGTGAGCCCTCTTTCGCCGGTATGTGCATGCCAGCCTGTGCCATAAGCGTCAAAAGCCCTATCGTCTTTAATGTCACGGTTTTGCCACCCATGTTTGGACCAGTTATGACCAGAACATCAAAATCGCCACCGACGGCGACATCAATCGGGACTGCCCTCTCACCGAGCAACGGGTGGCGAGCACCAACCAACTTCGTTGCGCCATCTGGGCTTACATCAGGTTCGACACATCTGAGGGAAAGCGAAAACTCAGCGAGCGAGAATAGACAGTCAATGTGAGCTATCGCGTTGAGCGTCCTTTTGACCTCCTCTATTGAGCTGACGAAAGCATCGGTTAAGCTCCGCAGTATGTGTTTAACCTCTCTCCCCTCGTCGAGTTGAAGCTCTCGTAGCTGGTTGCCCAACTCTACGACTTCCTCTGGCTCAACGAAGAGCGTTAGCCCAGAGGATGACTTATCATGCACTATGCCCTTTATGCTTTGCTTCCTTGAAGCCTTCACTGGGATGCAGTATCTGCCACCTCGCACCGTCACTATCGGTTCTTGCAGAGCAGTTTGAATGTCCTTGTCCGAGATGATTGACTGCAGTTTCCGCATCAGGTTCTCCCTTGTGGAGCGTATTGAAGCCCTTATACGGCGCAGTCTCGGTGATGCATCATCGACTATGTTTCCGTTCTCATCAATTGCCCTTCGTATGGATTCGGAGAGCCATCTCAAGTCGTAGATCTGGCTCGATAGCCTTTGCAGGCACTCGGGCAACTCGCCACTCCTTTCAAGCTGTGTTTTCACCTCCCATGCAGATGAGAGTGAGCTTGCTATTTTGAGCAGTTCACTTGCGTCGAGCATCGTGCCAGATGAGGCTTTCTCAATTTCGGCTCTTACATCCCTCACTGAGCCAATCGGTGGTGCGCCATATTTTTCAAGCCACCTGCGCACATCGCTCGTCTCCTTAAGCCTCCTTTCCACATCCTCAAAGCTTATGGATGGCTTCAACGACGCCACAAGCTCGCGCCCAAAGGTTGTGCGTGCGTGTAGCTGTAGCATTTCAACAACCTTATCAAACTCGAGTAGCTTCAAAGTCCGTTCATCCATGTCCCCTACTCACCCGTTCGTTTCAAGTTTTCACTCCTCAGCCCAATATGCCAGCCATTGCGAGTATGGCTCAAGCTCTTCTACTCCCTTCTTTCGTTCCCAAAATATCTCAACCGAGCGTGTTTTGGGGTGCTTCAGCAGGGCTGAGAGAGCCTCCTTCGAGATTTCGATGCCTCTTGGATTCGTTCCCTTCTGGGGCAACTTGAGGTAACCCTCCTTGCCCATATTGGTGAAGACTTCCTTTTGTGCGCTCAATGGTATTGCAAACAGACCACCATAGCCATCCCACCGTATGATGACAAGGAGCATGTCGGAGCGTGGCTCATAGCCTCTCACAAACTCCTCCACTTTGAGCCAGTCAACTGTCCAGACGAGCTTTAGTGTGGGTGTCGCATTTGACTTTACGGTGACCGTCTTGATTGAGACTGGCTTCCCAAAGAGCATCACATCCACCTCTGGGTAGTTTGGTGGTGTGTTCACATTAACAGCCTTTCGCCCGAATTTGTAAATCAGCATCGCTATGAGTATTTGCTCCCTGAGTGTGCCTACTTCCATGCCAACCTTGCCAGCCCTTGAAGAACGCGCCTCGGCGATTTGAAAGAGCAACGGTAGCTTCCTCTTTATGCGCTCTTTGAATGCTTCGTCATCAAGCAAGCATGTTATGTCTTTGTCCGCAACCTGTGTTGAGGCTTGCTGTGTTGCGAAAGCCAAACCATGCGAAAATTCAAACAGCTTCGTGATGATGAGAAAAAGCAAGAGCAAAGCAAACGATGACTTTTGCCTGCACATCTTCGTGCGCAACCAGTCACCTAATCCTTTGTCCCACATTGCGTGTCACCTCCCACATCATGTGCTAAGTTGCATTTTAGCATTCGCTCAACCCACATTGACCCACAGGTGTTCAAAGCACAACCGATATTGAAGGATTGACGCATTGCTCCTCAACGCTTTGAAGAATCTGGGGATGCGAAATGAGAAGTTGGAGCGGGAAGTGCCTAAGATGGTGCGGGAATGTTTGGCTCGCATTTACGATGAGCAAAACGATGACGGTGGCTGGGGCTGGTTCAAGGGAGAAGAGACCCACAGGTTCATGACCGCATATGTCGTCTATGGACTTGCTCTGGCACAGCAGATGGGTTTTGAAGTTGACCGAGAGCGCATCCGAAGAGGCATTGAAGCGTTGTGGAGGTTGATTCGTGCGGAGAAGGATTTGGCTTTGAGGGCTTACATGCTGTTTGCTCTCACCGAAGCAAAAGTAGCGTGGGGCAAGTCGGCTGGCTCAGAAGTTGAGATGCGAAAGATTGCGCAAAACATCGTTACGGCTTCTCGCAAATCAATTCTTCTCCCGATGGCGCAAGCAGTTCTCACCATCGCCTTATCCCGATTGGGTGAAAGGAAACAATTCTGACAGTCCCTGCATCGGTTGGCGAGAACAAGGTGACCATCCAGAAAATCGGGACTGGTCGGGTTTACTACACTGTGCTCACTGTAGGTTCGCCCTCCCAAACGCCGAATAAATTCGGCGCTCGTCAAATTCCGTCATCAACCACTGGCTAAAGCCAGTGGCATGGATTGTTGATGATGCAACCAAAAGCAACCCATGGTGCAGGCTTTAGTCCACAGTTGATGATGCAACCAAAGCCATTCATGCTATGGGCTTTAACCCATAGTTGATGACGCAACCAAAAAACAACCCATGCTACGGACTTTAGTCCGTAGTTGATGACGAAGAACCTGAGCGCCGACTTTAGTCGGCGAGTTTTTGGAGGGCAAGGCTAATGCCGAGCCAAATGAACGAAACGAGGGACAAAGGAAGCCGAGTTAGGAAGCGCTACAAGGTCAATAAGGTGCCAACGATTTTGCTGCTTGATAAAAATGGATTTGTTTGCATCGGCTTCATTGGTTGCCCCCGCCTTGAAACCTTGAAGGTAGCCGTTCAACAAATTGTAGCTACACCGTAGGGTGGCAAGCGTTGATAAAAGCCGAAGTAGAAGCCATAGCGAATGGCGATGCAGGGTGAAAAGCTTGCTCATGTTCCTCGCCTTCATTTCATCAGGCATTCTTGTTCGCATCGCTCACCTGCTATAATTGTTCTATGCAACTGCGAGTTGCTTACTCGCTTGGGGGGTGAGCGATGGCATGATTAGGGTTGGCATAGTTGGGTGTGGAGTGATGGGGCGTTCGCTTGCAAGTGAGCTTGCGAAGGTTGAGGGGGCGAAGATTGTCGGCTTCTGTGATGTGTCACGGGAGAGGGCGGAGGAGCTCGCAAACAGCTACGGTGTGCCAGCATACGCAGAACCGTTAACCTTTGTGACACACCCTGAAATTGATGCAGTCGTTATAGCCACACCACCGTTCACTCACAAGGAATTAACCGTCACAGCTGCGGAGGCTAAGAAGCATGTCTTTTGTGAGAAGCCGATGGCTCCAACCACTTCGGATTGCCTCGAGATGATCAGAGCTTGTGAGCGTAACGGTGTCAAGCTCATGATAGGTCAGGTGTGTAGATACCATCCTCTACACAGGGCAGTCAAAGAAGAAGTAGCTTCTGGAAGGCTTGGGGAACTCATCTCGCTTTTCGTCTACAGGGTTGGAGGAGGCTTTGGTGGTGTTTGGGATGTCCCTTGGCGCAAGTCAAAGGCGCAGTCAGGTGGCGCCTTGATGGAGATAAACACACATGAGCTGGATTTCATGCGGTGGGTGGGCGGTGAAGTTGAATATGTCTTTGCGCACGGTGGGAATTATGTGCATGGCGATTGGGACTATCCAGATTGCGCTTTCGTATCGTTGAGCTACCGAAGTGGCGCTGTCGGTCTGTTGCATTCAAGTCAAGTCTCGGCGATCGGGGGTTATGGTTGCCGTGTCGATTGCACCGGTGGTTCGATACTGCTACCGTCGTTCTGGGGCGAGGGGGCTAAGATGATTGTGAGAACGGTAGACGGTGAGGAGAGAAGTGTAAGCATAGACGAACTCTCAGCACAGTCTCCACACTCGCCAGTCTGGCAGGAGCTGAACGAATTCATAAGCGCAATAAGTGAAGGAAGAGAACCAGAGATAACTGGTTACGATGGCATGGCAGCAGTTGAGCTTGCAGAAGCTGCCTACATGTCAATCGAAACCAAAAAGCCTGTTCCCATACCGTTAGTTGAGCGATGAGGTCTCTTGAAGCCGAATTCGGAGTGGTGCAATGATGTGCCAAAAAGTAACCGAGGAAAGGATGCACAAGATGATTGAGGTGCTTAAGAAGCGCCAAGCAGACCTTAGGGTGGTGCTTGAGGAGATTCACAACCCGCGCAACATATCAGCGATAGTGCGGACTTGTGACAGCGTGGGTGTGCAGTATGTGCATGTGATTTACACCGGTTTGAAACCGCTCGTGCTTGACCCAAACATAAGCAAGGGTGCACAGCAGTGGGTCTCGATGATAATCCACACTTCAACTGAGGAGTGTTTGAGCGAGCTTAAGTCACTCGGCTTTTTGATCTATTGCACGCACATTGATGTGACCGCAAGGGATTTCACCGAGGTTGATTACACGCGTCCTGTGGCGATTGTTTTTGGGAATGAACAGCATGGTGTCTCGGAAACAGCTCTGCGCTTCGCTGACGAGCGCATAGTCATACCGCAAATGGGCTTCTCGCAAAGCCTCAATGTGTCTGCATCGGTGGCGGTCATCTTGTATGAAGCGCTGAAGCAACGCAGAAGTGCTGGGATGTATGACAAGCCGAGGCTGGATGAGGCTGAGCAGAGACAACTGTTAAACGAATGGCTGGAGCGTGAATCTCGTTCCAAGTGAGGGGGTGAAATCGGTGATGCGGCGGTTAGCATACTGCCTCAACACGAGCACGATACGCCAAGCGAAGTTGCTCGAGAAGATACGCATAGCTGGGGAATGTGGCTACGATGCGATTGAGCTTTGGAACGACGAGATGGATGAATACATTCGCTCCGGTGGGAAGATGAGCGACATAGTTAAGGCGCTGTCCGATTACAACTTGAGCGTTCCGAGTGTCATAGCCATCCACAACTGGATGACGACATCGGGCGATGAATACAGAAAAGCGATTGACGAAGCTAAGAGGCGCATGGAGCAGGCAGCGGAAGTTGGTGCAAAGCACATCGTTGCAACACCACCTGTTCGTAGCGAAGCCCCGTTTGATCCTTCCGCTGTTGCGGAGAGATACCTCCAGTTGCTTGAGCTTGGCAGGGGCATAGGTGTCCTGCCAGCTGTTGAGTTCCTTGGCTTTTCGGAAGTTGTGAGCAAGGTTGGGCAAGCTTGGGAGATAGTGAAGCTCTCAAAGGCGAGTGATGGCTCAATCGTGCTTGACACATTCCACCTTTACAGAGGTGGTTCATCGCTTGACGATGTGCCAGACTTGACTGGTCAGTTTATCGCCATATTCCACTTCAACGATGTGCCAGCTGAGATACCGAGGGAAGAACTCACCGACGCTGACAGAATCTACCCAGGTGACGGCATATTGCCGCTTCGGCATATCGTTGATGAGGTTGTAAGGCGAGGCTATAGCGGGGCGATATCGCTTGAGCTTTTCAACAGGGCGCTTTGGGAGAAGGACCCGATGGAAGTTGCGCGGACTGGGCTTGAGAAGATGAAGGCTATCGTTGAAGCATAGAAGCGGACTGCTCACCTTCTTTGATTCCTTGGTTGCGCTAAACTTGTTTAATTGGAGAGGTGCCCGAGCCTGGTTGAAGGGGCGCGACTCGAAATCGCGTAGGGGTGGCAAAAACCATCCCTCGGGGGTTCAAATCCCCCCCTCTCCGCCATGAAGGTGGAGTGGTGCCCGAGTGGACGAAGGGGCGGCTCTGGAAAAGCCGTAGGGGCGGAGAAGACCGTCCCTCGCGGGTTCGAATCCCGCCCACTCCGCATGAGATAGCTTCGTCAGGCGCAAAGTATCCTAACAACCGCTTCAAAGTGTCTCCTCCACGCAGGCTTGAATGGCGAATGGACTACAAGGGCAAAGGTTGTGAGTATGCATTCCCTCAGGATGGTCAAGAGCTTGAAAGCTATTACTGCGCCGACGCCGTAATGCTTGCGCAGGTATATGCAAGCGCTCTCAAGCGATGCTCGCCTCGCTATGTCGCTTACCTTTGATGTTGAATGCCTTTGCAGATGCACGACTTGAGCCGTCGGGAAATAAACCACATGCCAGCCTACCTTGCGAATCCTTAAGCACAGATCCACATCTTCAAAGTAGAGGAAGAAGGACTCATCCATCCCGCCGACGCTCTCAATGGCTTCACGCCTGCAGAACATAGCTGCGCCTGAAACTTCTTCAACATCGCATGTGATGTTGTAGTTTCTGTTTCGCCCAAGGAGAGATGCCTCAACGACACCGTGCATTCCGAGGAGCGAGAGCAAGATGTGAATCGGCTTTTTGGCGAGTCTGCCAGATGGTTGAAGCGAGCCATCAGCGTTTAACAGCATCGGACCAATCACGCCGACTGTGCGATCACTCTCAGCGAAGGAGAGCATTCGGCTCAGCGCTTCTCCAACGAGGATGCAATCTGGGTTCATGATGAAGACATATTCCCCGTGAGATAGCCTCAAGCCAAGGTTCACCGCCCTCGCATAGCCTATGTTCGTTTCGTTCTTTATCAGCCTGACTTTTGGGAAACGCTCGCTGATCAACTTCACTGTATCGTCAGGTGAAGCGTTATCAACGACGATGACCTCAACCTGTGATGGAAGCGTTGAAGCTGATGCGAAGATGCTTTCAAGGCATGCTTCGATCGTCTCCATTGATGCGTATGTCACAACGATGATTGAGACAGTCGGCTTGTTTTCGCTCATGTCGTGCCCTCTAAACCGAGGTGGGTGGTGTTGAGCCTTCTCAATCGTTCTTGGTGTGCATCGTTTCGTCATGCTTCCATTTCACTTTCAAGTGCCCAAGAGCGGGTGCGATGCTTTAATGTATGCTTCCACGACATCTTCCGGTGGACCGTCCATGCGCACCTCCCCGTGCTCAAGCCATATAGCCCTTGATGCGAGGCTTTTAACCCACGGCAAGTAATGCGTCACAAAGAGGATTGTAACTCCCATCTCGTTAATCTCACGCAACTTCCTCAAGGCTTTGCTTTGGAAGTGCTCATCTGTGGCTTGCAACTGCTCATCCAAGAGGAGTATTTGAGGCGAAGCGTGTATGCCGAGCGAGAAGCCAAGTCTTATGGACATCCCTGTTGAGAGTGTTCTCACAGGCGCATTAAGCACGCCCTCAAGTTGGGCAAACTCGATTATGCTGTTAAGCTTCTTGTTCACCTCAGCTATGCTCATCCCCATCGAGATGCCAACGAAGAGCAAATTCTCATAAACTGTCAACTCTGGGTGGAAGCCACCAGCCACACCGAGCATCGCAACCGTTTTCCCAAAGACCTCGCATATGCCGCTTGTGGGCTTGTATATGCCTGCAATCGTTGCAAGCAATGTCGTTTTGCCACTCCCGTTTGGACCGATTATCGCCACGCACTCACCTTTGCTTATTTCGAACGAGACATTGTTTAACGCCACAACCTCTGCAGGACGAACCCTCCCGAAACGCACCACCCTCTCCTTGAATGTTGCTGGACGATCAAAATAGCTTACGAAGACTTTGCGCAACCCTTTGACTCGTATGGCGACATCGTGCGATTGCTCTTTGCCATCAGAGGGCATTGTGCTCACCGCCTCAGCGTTTTCAAACGGCATACGCTTATCACTCTTGAGTGGCATCATACCAATGTTGGGATTATAACTTGGCGGTGAGGTGATTTGAATGGACGGCGTTGGGCTTAACAATGTGAGGGACCTTTGGGTCAACAACATGCGTAACTTCCCGAGGAAGACATGCGTCATTTGGCACGGTCGTGAATACTCGTTCGCTCAAGTTGATGAGGTCTCGGACAGGATATGCGCATTTTTGCAAAAGCGTTTTGGTATGGGTTCTGAAGATCGCATAGCCATATGCGCACCAAACTGCCTTGAGTTCTTCCTGCTCTACTGGGGCATAGTCAAGGGTGGGGGTGTTGTTGTCCCGATAAACACTCGTCTGACGAGCGATGATATGCTCTTCATGCTTGAAAACATAGACCCGCTTGTCTTTTTCATTCACGCAAGCGTTAAGGATACCGCCCTCAAAGCCGTTAGCAACATGAAGAGAGCACCGAAGCTCATCACAATCGGCTTCGAAGAGAGTGATGCAGTCAAATTCGAAGAGTTGCTCAACTATGATGGTGAGCCAAACTACCCAGAGATTGACCCTGAACAGCTCGTCATCATCATGCACACATCTGGGACGACTGGGCGCCCCAAAGGGGCGATGGTTACACATAGCAACATACTCTTCAACATACGCATGGCGATAATAGCGCACAGTTGGCGCCATGAGGATGTTCACTTGCTTGTGGTGCCGATGTTTCATGCTACGGCGCTTTACAGCATGCTCCCTGCCTCCGCATACCTTGGTAGCACCATCGTCATAGCGCCGCGCCCTGAGATACCAGAGATAGTTGAGCTAATTGAGAGGCATAGGTGCACAACATTTTTTGGTGTCCCAACCCTCTTTTACTTCCTCACAACATACAGGGAGCTTGAAAAGCATGACCTTACGAGCCTAAGGTTAATCGCATATGCGGGTGCGCCGATGCCACCTCAAACGATTAGGAGGCTTAGGGAGAAGTTCCCATGGGCATGGCTTCATAATTTCTTCGGCTTGACGGAGACGATATCAATGACGCATGTCCTACCAAACAAAGACGCTTTGACGCACCCCGAATCAATAGGCAAGGTCCTCCCAGAAGTGTGGCAGCGCATCATCGACGAAAACGGAAACGATGTGCAAGTTGGAGAAGTTGGTGAGCTTTGCTTCCACAAGCGCAATGTCGTTAAAGGCTATTGGAATCAACCCGAGCTGATGCGTGAGGCGATGATAGGTGACTGGTTCAGGACGGGCGATCTGGCTTGCATGGATGAGGATGGTTATGTCTACCTGAAGGGGCGAAAGAAGGACATGATAATCGTTGCTGGTGAGAATGTATACGCACTTGAGGTTGAGAACGCCATATTGTCGCATGATGGTGTCATGGATGTTGCGGTTGTCGGCGTGCCCGCCAAAGGCGCTCTCTCATATCTTGGTGAGTTGATAAAGGCTGTCGTGGTCACAAAGCCCGGGGTGAAACTCACAGAAGCCGACATAAAGAGACACTGTGCTTCCATACTACCAAGCTACAAAGTGCCTCACATAGTCGAGTTCAGAGAACAGCTTCCACGAAACCCTGCTGGCAAGGTGATCAAGCACAAGCTCATCTGAAGGGGGCTACTTAGCAAACGAAGATGGAAAAGAACAGCACACCAGAGCAAGTCAATTTTTCGTCTCTATGTGCTCTGTTGATCGTTCTCTTGTGCTTGCCATTGCTCGTTTCGATGTGGAGGTCAATCCCTTATGTGATAGAGCGGTTCACGCCAGATGATGCTTACTACTACCTCAACACCGCCCTCAACATCGCTCATGGGTATGGCTCAACATTTGATCGCATCAATGCCACAAACGGCTACCATCCCCTTTGGATGCTCATCCTCATCCCAATTTACAGCTTGGTTGGCGGTGTCGAAAAGCCGTTGCGCATCGTTTTAACACTTCAAGTCATGATGCTCTTGCTCTCAATGTGGCTTTCGTTTGATGTGGTGAGGCGTTTTGTTTCGAAGCCGATCTCAATGGTTGCGCCGATATTGCTATACGCCTTCGTCGGGGTCGCTGGGTTTTACGCACTTGAGAGCCACCTGCTCATCCTGCTTTCCATGCTCGCTATAAGGTTCGCCGTAAGCAGGCGTGCCGTCTTTGATCCGCAGAAGGTAAGCGTTGATGATTTGCTTTTTGCTTCATTGCTCTCGCTCATAACACTCGCAAGGCTTGACTCGGTTTTCATCTTCATCTCTTACATTGCTGTCCTCATGCTTCAAAGGAATCGGCAAAGCTTCGCCAAGCTTATAACCTTGACCATCGTCTATGCTCTCCTGCTTGCGCCATACCTGATTTGGAATTACCTTCGCTTTGGGCATCTGATGCCAATAAGTGGCGCGCTGAAGACCGCTTTCCCAAAAGTTGTCCTCGTCCCAAAGCATCTTCTGATAAAGCCAGTCCTTGTAAGGATGGCTATAGCGCTTGCCCTCTCAATAGCCTACATGATCGTGCATGGTAGAGTGGAGGCGAAGTTTAAGGGATTGCATTTGCCTTTGCTCACCTTCAACCTGTATGTGCTCTTACATGCATGCTATTCCGCCTTCCTCCAAGACTGGGGTGTCTTCCCATGGTATTTCGCGTTGCCACTGGCTATAGCTTCTTTAAACATGCCTGTGCTCATTTCGCTTCTTCCAAGAAGTCAATTGCTGGATGCGTGCGTAATGGCGTTAAGCGTTTTGCTCGTTGCACTTTCCATGAGCAAGCTGTTTTTGCCATCTCGTCATGTTGGTTTGCGGGCGCTATACAAGCAGGCTATCTGGCTCAAAGCGAACACAGAACCTGACGCAGTCTGCATCGCTGAAGATGCTGGCATCATCGGCTACTTCTCACAAAGGCGCGTCATCAATCTTGATGGGCTCATCAACAGCTATGAGTATCAGGAATACCTTTTGCGAGGCAGGTTTGCTGATTACATCCGCGATAAAGGTGTGCGCTACTTCATAGCGACGAGGGGAACGCCACAGCCGAACAAGCCGTTCCGCTATGAAGCGTATAGCCACTTATACAATGTCAGTGGTGGTAGCATTGAGCTTAAGCATGAGTGGCGGGTTGATGGTGCACCAATTCCCACATGGAAGATCGGGAGGTGAACGGTTGTGAAGTATGAGGTGAAAGACCTTAGCTTGGCAGATGATGGTCTGCTTGCGATTGAGTGGGCTGAGAGGCAGATGCCAGTCCTTCGCATCATAAGGGAGCGCTTTGAGCAGGAGAAGCCACTTGAAGGAGTGCGCATAGGTGCTTGCTTGCATGTCACTACGGAGACCGCAAACCTTGTTCGCACATTGAAGGCAGGTGGTGCTCAAGTTGCGCTTTGCGCTTCAAACCCTTTGAGCACTCAAGACGCAGTTGCTGCAGCGCTTGTGAAGATTTTCGAGATACCCGTCTTCGCTATCAAAGGGGAAGACAGAGACACATACTACAGGCATGTTCATGCCGTCCTTGATACGGAGCCGAATGTGACGATGGATGACGGTGCAGACCTCGTCTCAACTTTGCATTCCGAAAGAAGAGAGCTGTTGGGAAACATCATAGCTGGAACGGAAGAGACAACAACTGGCGTGATAAGGTTACGGAGCATGGCGAACGAGGGAGTCCTTGCATATCCCATAATAGCGGTAAACGATGCCCACACAAAGTATCTCTTTGACAATCGCTATGGAACTGGTCAGAGCACAATTGATGGAATACTGAGGGCGACAAACATACTGCTCTCTGGTGCCACAGTTGTTGTGGCTGGATACGGTTGGTGCGGGCGTGGCATAGCGATGCGTGCAAGGGGGATGGGTGCAAATGTCATTGTGACCGAGGTGAACCCGCTTAGAGCACTTGAAGCAGTTATGGACGGGTTCACAGTGATGCCGATGAAGGAAGCTGCGAAGCGTGGCGAGATATTCATCACTGCCACAGGCAACATAAATGTCATACGAGACGAGCACATCGAGTTAATGAGGGACGGCGCAATATTGTGCAACTCTGGTCACTTCAATGTTGAGATATCGCTCCCAGCCCTTGAAAGGGCAGCCGTAAGTAAGAGGCGTTTGCGCCCCTTCCTTGAGGAGTATAAGCTTCGGGATGGAAGACGCTTATACCTCCTCGCTGAGGGCAGACTCGTCAACTTGTCTGCAGCTGAGGGTCATCCAGCTGCTGTGATGGATATGAGCTTCTCAAATCAAGCGCTGTGCGTTGAGTATATCGTCAAGCACGGCAAGGACTTGGAAAAGCAAGTCTATCCAGTCCCAAAGGAAATTGATGAGCAGGTGGCTATGCTCAAGCTCAGGAGCATGGGGATAGAAATTGATGAGCTAACAGATGAGCAACGCAAGTATCTGAGCTCTTGGGAGATGGGCACTTAGAAATCACTTGAAAGGTTGTGGGTGAGTGATGGCTCCGCTTGAGCTCTCCCAAACGGCGCTGAGCGAGGCAAAGCGTTTTGCCCTCCTCATCGGGGCGATGGCGTTCGTGTTAGCGATGTTGTTTGGAGGTCTAACATTCGCCTTCGCTCAACTGGCTGAATACAGGAAACAGAAGTGGCTCATATCGCTTTGCGGTGATCTTGCTATCTCTTTCTCGGTTGCAATCTCTGCCTCGGTGGCGAGCTTCATTTACCTTTCGCTTGGTCAAGAGCATGCTTGCAGGATGTTCATCGGGTGCGCTTTGGCTTCGTTTACAGCGATGATCGGAGGCTGGGCTGTGCTTTTGCTTTCGGGAAAGACGAGGAAGAGCATCGTGCTTATGCTTCGCATCTTCATCGCTGTAATATGTGCTTGCATCACGGTCTTGCATGGGATCGCCTTTGATACTATCAAGATGCCGTTCACAACGAGGTTTGTGAACCTCGGCTCCTTTGCAGTCCCAGTAACCGTGCTTTGGATGACATTGCTCATAACAGCCTTTCAGATGACGGGGCGGGTTCGGTGTCTATCGCTCGGTATTGGTGCTCTCTCGTCGCTTACGCTGGCGTTTGCTGCTTTGATGCTACCACAACGCACTTCGCAGGTGTCGGTCTTGCTATCTGGCATCACCTTCGGCGCATGTTTAGGCATGCTATCGTGGGCAATGTTAGCCAGAGAAAATCTCATAACATTCGCAGCGTCAAGTTCCATCGGTGTGCTAACGAGCGCGATAAGCGTTTCTGGAGCGCTCAAAAACACCGCCATGTTGCTCATTGTTGTTCCCGTGCTCGTCCTCGGAATACCAATCGTTGAAGCCACATGCGCTTTGTGCGAGGCGGCTTCGGGCAAACGGCTTAGAAGGCGCATAAGCTTGTTTGAGCTACTCGCATCGGAGGGGCTCGCTGAGAGAAGGCTTTGGTTCGTCCTCACACTCGCAAACTCTTACCTTTGCCTCATCGCTATAGCTCTTGTTGCGCTTGTGGAGATTCACTTCGTCCTCAAGTTGATCATCTTGGCTTCGCTTTCTTCCTTTGCCGTCATGCTCGTCTATGTTTCAGCGAGGCTACTCTCACAAAAACCGCGATCGAAGGAAACATCCGTTGAGCTCCTTGGGATACCAATCAGCACCCTTGACTGGGACGAGACACTCAAGCACATTGAGCAACTCATATCCAGCGGGAAGCCGAACATCATTGTGACGGCAGACACTTCGGCGCTCGTGCGAGCTCAGGAGGACGATGATTTCAAGCGCATCCTGAAGAACGCCTCACTCGTCACACCTGACGGGATCGGGGTGGTCATAGCTGCGCGCCTTTTAGGCTATAGCTTGACACAGCGCATCTGTGGCGTTGAGTTGATGGACAAGCTTTGCGCCATGGCTGCTACAAATGGCTATCGTGTATTTCTGCTTGGTGCTAAAGAAGGTGTCGCTGAGCTGGCAGCGAAGAGGCTGTCCGAAAAGCATCGTGGTTTGAAAATCGTCGGGACACATCACGGTTACTTCAGTGAGGCTGAGGAGGAAAAGGTAGTGGAGCTCATCCGACAGAGTAAGCCACACATCCTTTTCGTAGCTATGGGTATCCCGAAGCAGGAAAAATGGATAGCGAAGCATTTGCAAGAGCTTGGTGTCCCTGTGTGCATAGGTGTTGGTGGGAGCTTTGATGTCTATGCTGGAGTTGTGAAGCGTGCGCCAAGGTGGGTTCAGCGTATTTGCATGGAATGGCTCTATAGGGCGATAAAGGAACCGCACAGGTTTAAGCGCCTCATCGCAATACCGAAATTGCTATTCTTGGTCGCAAGGTCTGTGGTAAGAGCTATGCGATGAAACTCCCAAGCAGTTGTGGTGGGGAGCAAAGTGATGAAAGAGCACATAGCGTTAAGCATTGATCCGGGCAGTTCAAAATGTGGCGTTGCTGTTGTCGGCGAGAGAAGTGGCGTCCTGTGGATGGGGATCGTGCAGACAAGCGAAGTTGCAAATCGTGTCTCTGAGCTTGTGACGATGTTCAATGTGGATTTCATTTTGGTCGGTGGGAGCACTGGATCGAGGGCTGTCGTTGAGAGTTTGCTCAAGTCTGGTTTGGGTGTGCCAGTGCTAAAAGTTGATGAGCGTTTCTCAACGCTTGAGGCAAGACGAAGATACTTCAAGGAGCATCCACCGAAGGGATGGAGGCGCTTCATACCTATCTCGCTTCAGACACCGCCAGAGCCATACGATCACTATGCTGCGGTGGTCCTCGCCGAACGCTACTTGAGTTTGCTGAGGGGCAAGGAAGGCGACATGAGTTGAGGTTGGCACTTGCATTATCATCGTGACTTGGCTATGATAAAAATTGCAACGCCAAACCACCATTCGGAAGGAGGTGAAGGGAGATGATGAAGAGGCTTATTCGCGAGGAGGGTGGGCAGACCCTCTTGGAGTATGGTCTGCTCGTGAGCCTCATCGCGCTCGTTTGCATCGCCATTTTGACACTCCTCGGCGAGCGCGTCCGCAACCTCTTCGTCACAGTCAACAACTCAATTAGGACAGTCTAACTTCGTCCCCCTCTCAAAAGCAGGTTCACCACGGAAGGCAGTGGTGGACCTGCTTTGATTTTGAACAAGCCAGCAGTATGCGGTTGCAAATCCATCGCAGAGTGATATTGAGGAAGTGTGTTGTCCCACATCACCGTCACAAGTATTGAGCTGGGAACTTCCACGGGTGACGGTATTCGGGGATGGAGAGCTTTACAGCTTCTTTATCATCAACGATGCTCTCGGTCTTCGGATCAAACTTTATCGCCCTTCCGAGCTTCAGCGAGAGCAAGCTCAAAGTGATCGGCACATCAACCTTAACATGATACAGAACACTGCAGTTTGGTTGTCTTCTCTCCTTGATGCAATCGAGCCATTCTCGCACATGGCTTTTAGGGCGCGGCAAATTCTGTGGCGGTAGCTGTGCATCCTTCATCCTATCGCCTTCAGGGACGATCTTGAACGAACCATAGTCAGCGAAGAGCGTCCCGTTTGTGCCGTGAAAGTATATTCCGAGCCTGCGCCTTATAACTGGCTCGCCGTGGAAATCAAAGCCGTAGCTGTTGGTCATTGAAGTCCACCATGTCATGATGAGCTTATCGTAGCGCCATAGAACATAGTGGTGGTCATATGCATCGCCGTCATCTTGGATGATGAACCTTCCGCCAACCGAAGTTATGAGCGTCGGATAATCAAGTTCAAGCGCCCATATCGGCAGGTCAATGATATGTGGTGCCATGCCAGCAGTCCAACCACCACTGTAATCAATCCACGAGCAATGGTGATATGAGCTTGCAGCGAGCATTGGGTGGTATGGGCGAAGTGGAGCAGGTCCACACCACATATCCCAGTTCAATCCCTCCGGAGGCTTGACCTGCTCGTGTTTCCCTATCCCTTCCTTGCCCTGATTGAGCACATGGAAAGTTTTCACCATGCCTATATCGCCGAGTATGCCTGAGCGAATTATCTCAACGACGCGGATGTAGTTTTCGGTTGAATGTATCTGCGTTCCAACCTGTGTGATGACACCATAACGCTTGACAGCATTTCTGACGGCGAGGCTTTCGGCAAGGTGCAAAGTCATCGGCTTCTCGATGTAAAAATCTTTACGGGCTTCGCATGCAGCGATGGCTTGAAGAGCATGCCAGTGTGGTGGCGTTGCGATTATCACCGCATCGATGTCCTTCTGTGAGAGCATCTCACGAAAGTCGTCGTAAGGTTTGCATGTCTCTTTGAACTGGGCGACTGTTGCATCAAGCCTTTCCTTCCAAACATCACATGCACCTGTCACAACCACATCTGGGTAGTTTGCGCACTCGCTCAAGACGGCTCTGCCCCTCCCACCACAACCTATCAAGCCAATGTGTATGCGTTCGTTCGGGCTTATCGCTTTCCCGTGCGCATGATATTGCCTTGCAGATAGCCCGAGGATGCCAACACTTAAAACCTTCTCGATGAATTCACGCCTCGATTGAGTGTTACCCACAATTATCACCTCACACCGCAAATGTTTTCGTAGGATTTACCTCTCCCTTCTTCACTGCGATTAACTGATGTCATCTGCTTAGCCGTTTGTCAAGCTCTGGCGAACCATGCCTTAAAGGTTGGCGATAAAATTGTAATTGAAGCATAAACTTGCAGGAGGTGATGCGGGATGGCGATACGAGTGATGCAGATCAAGCCTTGGAAACTCGAGACTGAAGATCGCCCCGGAGCGCTAGCTGATGCTCTCGCACCACTCGCTGAGGCTGGGGTTAACTTGGAGTATGTTGAAGCGTATGCACATGAGGCTGAGCCGGGCAGGGCGAGCATATTCGTTTATCCAATCACTGGGCGAAAGGCTATGAACGCCGCAAGCAAAGCCGGCTTTAAGCAAGTGAGCGAATCACCGTTTGTGCTTGTTGAAGGCGATGACAGACCCGGAATGGGGCAAAGGCTTTCGAGGGCGCTCGCTGATGCCGGCATAAACATTCACGGCGTAAGCGCGCTTGTCATTGGGAAGAAATTCAGAGTTGTCTTCTCGTTTGAGAACCCACAAGATGCTAAAAAGGCGTGCAGGGTTCTAAGGCGAGTGGCGAAATAAACACACACTTTGAGTATGAGAGGTAATAAAAGGACAGGGGCAGGCATTGAATGCCAATGCCTGCCCTTAATTTTGTCGCTGTGGCATTAGAAGGATGTGCGCAAGCCGATGCTCACAACCCACGCGTCCTCATCCACTTTTCCACCGAGGTGGCGCCATGCGACCTCGCCATACAGGCTCACCTTTCCTGTTATGAGCCAATCGACGCCCACATGTGCGCCCCACGCCGTCACATTTTTGGGCTTCCATCCTTTTGCCCTACCGACTTCGCCGCCGATGTAGAATGTTGGGTTGGGACGCTCAGCACCGCTCACAAACCAGTATCGTAGTTTGGCACTCCACATAGCTCTGCTACCTTCAGGGTCGGAGAAAGCTACAGCGATGTCGATGTTGGGTGAAACGAAGTAGCCGAGCGTAACGCTGTATCCCCAAGCATCTTCGCCCTTGGTGAACCAGCGCCCGACATCAGCAGCCAGTGTGAACTTGCCCTCAAACGGATACACCTTCTCTTCCTGTGCAGGTGCCATGGTCGTTGCTAATGCCACAGCGACCAACGCCACCATCACCCATGCCATCTTCCGCATCTTTTACCCCCTCCTTAGCGTTTGTGTTTTGCTGCAGCGCTTTGCCGAAGGTTGAAAGGTGACATCATGGTGAGTGTGTTCCCTTGCTGTTTACCACACCCACCATTGCCACAACTCAGTTTCTCGTTCATCACCTCCTTTCGCATGGTTGGTGATCTAACAATTGCCTTCTCACAAAATGATAGCGACATTGATGTGATGCTGTCAATACCCCCCCTCAATCATGAGCTTGCCCTTTTGCGCTCTCAACCTCGTTTATGACTTGCTTGATCAGGCTAACAGCGAGTTCGACTTCATTGAGCGTAATTATAAGCGGCGGGAGAAGCCTTATTATGCGTTCGCCTATCGCGTTGACTATCAAGCCACGCTTGAGCAACATTTGTTGCACTTCCTTTGCCACCCCATCCTTGAACTCAATTGCAAGCATTAAGCCCTTCCCGCGCACTTCCTTTACAATTTCACTTCGCTCTGCAAGTCCCTTTAATCGTTCAAGCAACTCGTTACCCATCACAGCTGCATTCTCAACGAGATGCTCTTCGTTCAAGACATCCAAGAAGGCGAGGGCTGCAGCACACGCGATGAAGTTTCCTCCAAAGGTGCTTCCATGAGAGCCGGGTTCGAAGCCATCGGCTACCTCAGGCTTTGCTAACATGACACCCATCGGGATTCCGCCAGCTATTGACTTTGCGATTGTGAATATGCTCGGCTTAACACCATAGTGTTCATGAGCGAAGAGTTTGCCAGTTCGCCCAAGCCCGGTTTGCACCTCATCAAGTATCAACAAGATACCATGCTCACTGCACAACTCTGCGACACTTGGCAGGTAATCGTCATCTGGTATGTTAACACCGCTTTCACCCTGAATTGGCTCAAGCATTATAGCGCATGTCCTTTCGCTTATGGCTTCCTTTAAGGCTTCGATGTCATTAAACGGCACATACATAAAGCCGCCAACGAGCGGCTCAAAGCCCTCACGATATTTTTCCTGACCAGTTGCCGTCATGGCAGCGTATGTGCGCCCATGAAACGAGCCAACAGTTGTTATGATTTCGTAGCGCTTTGAATCCCCTTTCAGTTTCATGTATCTTCGTGCGAGCTTTATTGCAGCCTCATTAGCCTCCGCACCGCTGTTGCAGAAGAAGCATTTGTATCCACCGCTCAGCTCTGATAAGCGTTTTGCAAGTTCAGCTTGAGGGATGATGTAGAAGAGGTTTGAAGTGTGTATCAACCTCTCAGCTTGCTCTTTTATTGCTGAGACGATTCTTGGGTGACAGTGTCCAGCACCAGTCACGCCTATTCCCGAAATGAAGTCGAGATACCTTTTGCCATCCGTATCCCACAGGTAAGCGCCCTCCCCCTTAACAAACGCAACTGGTGAACGCGCATAAGTATGGATCACGAACTCCTCATCAAGCTTCATCACATCCTCAAGGCGCATCTGTTTCTTCCTCGCTCGTTTGATGTTGCTTATACGAACTGGCGCAGGAAGCGCATGTCGTTCTCGTAGAAGAGCCTTATGTCATCTATTTTGTGGCGAAGCATCGCGAGCCTTTCAACACCCATCCCGAACGCGTATCCCTGCCACCTCTCAGTATCATACCCGACATTGCGAAGCACATTGGGATGAACCATACCGCACCCGAGCACCTCGACCCATCCCCTCTGCTTGCAGACAGGACAGCCACGAGCTTCGCATATGGGGCAACTCACATCAACTTCCGCACTCGGTTCGGTGAAGGGGAAGTAATGAGGTCTGAAACGCACTTTCACATCCTCGCCAAAAAAGCGTTTCGCGAAAACTATGAGCGTTCCCTTAAGATCTGCGAATGTCACATCTTCATCAACAAGCAACCCTTCAACCTGATGGAATGTGTGCGAGTGTGTCCTATCAACTTCGTCTCTTCGGTATACCCTTCCGGGGGAGACGATCCTTATCGGTGGTTGGCGTGATTCCATGACTCTTATTTGCACTGCCGAAGTCTCGGTGCGCAGCAATATCCCATCGGTTATGTAGAAGCTATCATGGTCATCCCTTGCTGGATGGTCTTGTGGCATGTTTAAGGCTACGAAGTTGTGCCACTCCGTCTCAATTTCAGGACCGTCAACAACCTCAAACCCTAAGTCCGTGAAGATGCTACATATCTCGTTTATCGTTTGCGTGATTGGATGGAGGCTACCTATTCGCCATATCCTCCCCGGCATCGTCACATCAATCTTTTCGCTTGCGAGTCTCCTATCACGCTCTACAGCTTCAAGCTCTTTTCGCTTCTCCTCGAACGCTGATTGGATCGCCTCCCTAACACGGTTTGCAAGCTCACCAACCTTTGGGCGCATCTCAACTGGGAGCTTCCCTATGCTACGCAGCACCTGTTGCAGGTGGCTTCTCTTCGCCAGATAGCGAAGACGGACGGCTTCAATTTCTTCGACGCTGTTTGCCTCTCTTATCAGCTTAAGCGCCTCTGACTCAATTTCTTCCAATGTCTTTAAAAGCTCCTCACTCTCCACCATTTGGTTGGTCACTCCTTCTTTTAATGTCGGCGGTTTCGTGGGAGTAATACCATTGCCTTAAGAGCTCATATGCGAGTATGGCACATGCATGCGATACATTCAGCGACTCCGCCCCTCCATGCATTGGGATGGTCAACGTTAGATCGGCAATGGAACGCATGCTTTCGCTCAGCCCTTTTGCTTCGTTACCGAAGAGGAAGGCAACCCTTTCACTGAAGCGATGACTGTAACAGCATTCCCCGTCATGTGGGTCTGTGGCAACAACCTCAAACTCGTTTTCCTCAAGCCATCTGTGTAACTCGCCCATGCTCGCTACTTTCACAAAAGCGACATGCAATGCGCTTCCAGCGCTTGAGCGCAGGACCTTCGGGTTGTATCTATCCGCCGTGCCCACTGTAGCTATAACAGCTGAAGCTCCTACAGCATCAGCTATTCTTGTGATCGCGCCCACATTGGTTGGGTCTTGAACATCTTCAAGGACGAAGACGCAGTCCCTCTCCTTGAGTTGGATGTCTGAAAGGCTTTGGCGGCGTTGCTTAACAACAGCTATCACGCTACCACCAGATTCAACGGTTGATATTTCGTCCATAAGCTTTTCCTTCATCAGCGTTACATCTATTGCCCTCTCCCTCGCCAGCTCGATGATCTCCATTCCCTTTGGGGTCTCGGCGAAATGTGGAGTTAGCGCTACCCATTCAATGTGCCATCCACCCTTCAAGACATCAAGGACAAGCACTGGTGTCTCAACTATGAACAAGCCATACTTCTTTCTCCCATGCCCTTTGGTAAGGGCTTTTGCGAGCTTATATCTTTCGTTCTCAGGGCTTGAGATGCATTGAAGTTGCTTCATGAGGTGATGTGGAGCGACTCAATCTCTATCCTGATGCAAGGGCAGCCTTCGCCTTGCTGACAACCTCAGCAAACCCTTGAGGATCGTTGACAGCCATTTCGGCGAGCATCTTCCTGTTCAGCGCTATGCCGGCGAGTTTCAATCCGTGAATGAATTTGCTATACGAAAGACCGTGCGAGCGCACAGCTGCGTTTATCCGAACTATCCACCATCTCCTGAAGTCGCGTTTCTTCAGCTTCCTATCTCTGTATGCGTTTGCGAGCGCTCTAATCACAGCTTCGTTTGCCCTCCTGAAGCACCTGCTCTTTGCTCCCCAATAACCCTCGGCAAGCTTGAGTATCTTTTTGTGTCTTCGTCTTGTGACTATTCCACCTTTGACCCGCATGTTGATTTGCACCCCCAGAAAGGATTAGTTATGGCGAGAGCAACTCTTTTATAGCTCTTGCCTGCCCGCTGTATACTTCGGTCTCCTTCTTAAGCAACCTTTTTCTGCGCTTGCATTTACGACGCATGTAGTGACCTCCTCCCATCCGTATGTGCATTACCTTCCCTGTGGCAGTCACTTTAAAACGCTTCTTTGCAGTGCGCTTAGATTTCGTCCCCGGCACTTTACTCGCCTCCGTTTAGCGGGAAGTCGTTTTTGTTTGCTCCCACTATCTAACCTTGTTTATCCTATCGAGCCTTAAGGGCATCTCGCTTCGGTGCAAGAATAGCTATGATTTGACTCCCTTGCAATTTCGGTTCCGCCTCTACTTGCGCCACATGCGAAAGCTTCTCAAACAGCTCATTCAATTTGCTGTAAGCCATCTCCATATGCGCCATTTCCCTTCCACGAAGTATCATGCAAACGCGCACTTTATGTCCCTCTTGAAGAGCTTCGGCTGCGTTGCGCGCTTTGAACTCCAAGTCATGTTTATCTGTGAGCGGGCGCAGCCTTATCTCCTTCAATCCCTTTTGGTGCTTGCGAGCCTCCTTCTCGCGCTTGCGCAACTGGTATAGAAATTTGCCATAGTCTATTATCCTGCAAACTGGTGGAGAAGCGTGCGGTGCGACCTCGATCAAATCGAGCCCCTTCTCACGAGCTATCTGTAACGCCTGCCTTGTCGGCATTATCCCAAGTTGCTTCCCGTCCTCATCAATCACCCTCACTTCGCTCGCCCTGATGCGTTCGTTGCGCCTGAAGAAATGTTGATCCTTTCCACCTCCCCCGATAACTCTTCACCTCCTTCTGTGTTTTTGCGGTCCCGTTAACTCAAATTATTTTGGCGCAACCGATAACGCAACATCATCACGCTACCGATGTAGCGCTTCGCTTTAGACGCATCTTGATTCAATTTGGTTTAACAGCATCGTTTTGAACTGCTCAACGCTCATGCTCCCAAGCTCTTTTCTTCCCCTCTGGCGCACTGAAACACAATTGCTGTTAGCTTCTCTGTCACCGCAAACGATTATGTATGGCACCTTGCGCAACTCGCAATCCCTGATCTTGGCTGACACCGGCTCGCTTCGTGATATCACCTCAACCCTTATGTTCACCCTCGATAGTTCTTCTGCCACCCTGTTTGCATAATCAAGGTGTCTATCAGCCACTGGCACGATGCTCACCTGAACTGGAGCAAGCCATACTGGGAAAGCACCAGCATAGTGCTCAATGAGTATGCCGATGAAACGCTCCATTGATCCAAGTATGGCTCTATGTATCATGACTGGGCGATGCTCCTTCCCATCGCTCCCTATGTAGGTCAGTTGAAACCTTTCAGGCAGGTTGAAGTCAAGTTGAATCGTCGTGCACTGCCATTTGCGTCCGATGGCGTCAAACAGGTAGACATCAATCTTTGGACCGTAGAAGTTGGCTTCACCTTCGAGGCGCTTATACTTGATGCCGAGTTTCTTAAGCACCCCTTCAAGCTCCGCTTCGGCTAACTCCCATATCTCGTCTCTCCCAGCATACTTCTCCGGGTGACTTTTATCTCTCACGGAGAGCACAACATCAAACTGCTCGAACCCGAACTGCTTGAGAAAGTAGTATGTAAGGTCAATGAGCGCTTCTATCTCATCTCCAACCTGTTCCAAGGTGCAAAATATGTGTGCGTCGTCTTGTGTTAACCCTCTGACCCTCATCAACCCGTGGAGCGTCCCCGAACGCTCATATCGGTAGACAGTTCCCATCTCAGCGAGGCGCATCGGTAAATCCCTATAGCTTCTGGTAGCAGATTTGTAAATGAGGATGTGGAAAGGGCAGTTCATCGGGCGCACAAGGTATTCTTGACCCTCAACATCAATCCCCGAAAACATGTTCTCCCTATACCAACTAAGGTGCCCGCTTACCTTCCAGAGTTCGGCTTTAGCGATGTGCGGAGTGTAAACGAACTTATAGCCACGCTTCGTAAGTTCTGCCCTGAGCAGGTCTTCGATCAATTGTCTCACTATAGCACCGTTAGGATGCCACAGGACAAGCCCTGCACCTATTTCTTCCTCGATTGAGAACAACCCAAGTTCTCTACCCAAGCGCCTATGGTCTCTCCTCTGCGCCTCCTCAAGCGATTTCAAGTGCTCTTGCAACTGCTCAAATGTTGGAAACGATGTTCCATAGATGCGTTGGAGCATCGGGTTGCGTTCGTCGCCACGCCAGTATGCACCGGCGCTGTGAAGCAACTTAAAGGCTTTCACATACCCAGTGCTTGGCAGATGAGGTCCTTTGCACAGGTCAACAAATTCACCCTGCTGGTAAACCGTCACCGTCTCTTCGGTCATCTCATCTATCAGCTCGACTTTGTATTTTTCACCGAGCGTGGTGAAGAGTTCTCGGGCTTTAGAACGGCTCATCTCAATCCGCTCGATCGGAATATCAGCGTCTATCAGCTTCTGCATCTCCTTCTCGATCAACTCGAGGTGATGTGGTTCGAAAGGTTTCTCCACATCAAAGTCGTAGTAAAAACCGTTTTCGATTGGTGGTCCTATGCCGAGCTTTGCCTCGGGGAAAAGCCTTTTAACAGCATGTGCCATTATATGCGCAGTGGTGTGCCTATACACATCCCTGCCAACCTCGTCTTCAAATCCGACGAAGCGAAGCCTTGAGCAACTCCCTATAGGGCGCTTGAGGTCAAATGGAACTCCGTCGACGATGGCAGCAAGCACACTGTCTTTCAGCTTAGAACACGCTTCGCATTCTTCTAACAGCTTCAACGGTGTTATGCCAGCTTCGCACTCCACTTCAATTTCCTCATCGTCAATCTGGATGAGTATGCGCATTACGGCTCATCTCCAAGTGAGCATGATACTCAGTGGCGACGAACAGTGAGGTTTCACGCCGCAGTCCATTGCAAAAACTAAAATAGTGGGCGGTGCAGGAATCGAACCTGCGACCTCCGTCCTGTCAAGACGGCGTTCTCCCTCTGAACTAACCGCCCACTTGATTGTGCCCTCCATTTTCATCTTCTATTTTGATGCGCACACCGATTGCTGTAAAGAGCACCTCTTGCTACCTGCCCCTCATCACTTGATCAGACCAGGAGGTAGCTCAACGATGATGCGCTTAGCTTGCGTATCTATCTCTTTGACGAACTGCTTTGTTATCGGTATCAGACCGCGCTTCGTTACAAACAAATCATGCGCCGGTGATGAGATGACATCGATGACCTCACCTATCTCCTCACCATCTACGGTGACGATGACCATACCAATTAACTCGGAAACCAAAAACTCTCCCTCTCCAAGTGGTGGGGGTGAATCTGGGTGAACCGTTATTTGCCATCCGATGAGCTTCTCAGCCTTTTCAATTGAGTCCACACCTTCAAGCTTAAGTATCACTCCCTTCCCTCTGACTTCGGAGTGCTCTATCTTAACGAGCAACCTCCTTTCCGTCGGGCTAACGAGACATACTTCGTTCCCCGGTTTAAACCTGCCCATCAGCTCAGTCAACGAGAACACTTTGACGCTCCCATCAAGCCCATGTGTGGAGACGATTTCACCGATCACCTTCGTCCATTCTTTAAGCGGGTCACGAAGTATTGGTATGCGCTTTTTCGTTCCCGCTTTTTCTCCCACGGAAAGCTCCCCTCACGAAGACGCTCAACCTACATGCGCACCTTGCTCTCCCTTGTGTTGTCCTCACGGAAAATCACTTCGCAGTGAAAAACACCATCGCACCTACTTTGCACATCCCTTGCCCCTTCTAACAACAGGCTAAAGCCAAAGAGTCACCTCACGAAGCTATGGATGTGTTATATGGCACATGCTCATTGCATTTGCCCGCCAGTCGTTTGCTGTGACGGTGGTAGTATTTCAACTGTCACTTTCTTACCCCTCTTTGTTGCGGCTGCCCTGACGAGTGTCCTTATAGCCTGAGCTATTCTCCCCTTGCGCCCTATAACCTTGCCCAAGTCGTCATCAGCTACCTTTATCTCAATGACGATGACCCTTTCGCCTTCCATCTCTCTGATTTGGACTTTGTCTGGTTGATCAACGAGATGCATCACGATGTATTCAACCAACTCCTTCATCCGCAACACCCCTTCGACTGTGGATTGGAGTTCGAGTGTGGAGAGCGTGTCCTCAGCTCTTCTTTCTTTCCTTGCGCAACCTTTCGAACTCCTGCCAGATGCCCTTTTGTTTCAGCAGTGACAGAACTGTTTCCGTAGGTTGTGCACCCTGCATGAGCCAATACAAAACCCTTTCGGATTTTATATTCAGCTCAGCTGGTTCGGCTGTTGGGTTGTAATGTCCCACCACCTCTACGAACCGCCCGTTCCTCGGCGCTCTTGAATCAGCGACAACCAGCCTGAAGCGAGGTCTGTTTCTTGAGCCGACGCGCATGAGTCTTATCCGCACTGCCAAAAGCTGATCACCTCCTTCAAGTTTGTTTGCTCACCTTATGAAGCCGAGCACCCTCAACAACTCCTCGTCGCTCAGCTTCACTTTTGATAAGCGTTTCAGGGTCTCACGCAACATCTTAAACTGCTTCAGCAACATGTTGACATCCTGAACCGTTGTCCCGCTTCCTCTGGCTATGCGTTTTTTCCTGCTACCATCAATTATCTCTGGGTTGAGCCTTTCCTCTGGAGTCATTGAAAGTATGATCGCTTCAAAGTGTTTCAAGCGTCGCTCATCTATTGCAAACGGTAGCTGTCGCATCCCGCTGAAGCCGGGGAGCAATTTTAGGAGCTGATCGAGCGGACCTGTAGACTTCAACCTCTGAAGCTGTTCAAGCATGTCCTGAAGAGTGAAGCGTCCCTCTTTAATCCTCTTCTCCAACTGTGCGAGCTTCTTTAGTTCCTCTTGGGCGAACGCCTCTTGGGCCTTCTCTATGAGCGTCCTTATGTCGCCCATCCCGAGTATGCGTTCAGCCATTCTGTCAGGGTGGAAGACATCCAAGTCGGAGAGCTTCTCGCCAGTCCCTATGAACTTCACTGGCTTTCCAGTGACAGCTCGTATTGATAGGACTGCACCGCCTCTTGCATCGCTATCAACCTTGCTGAGTATGAAACCAGTTAGCCCTACCTCCTCATCAAACTGGCGTGCAGCATTGACGGCGTCTTGACCCATCATCGCATCAACAACGAGGAGTGCCTCGTGTGGGTTTAGCGCTTCCTTCACTCGTCTCAGTTCCTGCATCATTTCTTCATCGGTGTGCAGACGCCCGCCAGTGTCTGCAATGACGATGTCATAGTTCCCCTCCTTTGCATGTTGAAGCCCAAGCGAAGCTATGCGCTCTGGCTTCTCCCTTACACCCATCTCAAAGACCTCTACGCCCGCTTGCTTACCAACTTGCACGAGTTGTTCAACTGCTGCTGGGCGCTTCACATCGCAAGCTAAGAGCAACGGGTTATGCCCGCGCTTCTTAAGCCATAGAGCGAGCTTCCCTGCGGTTGTCGTCTTACCAGTCCCTTGTAGCCCCATGAGCATGATCACCGTTGGAGGAGTCTGGGAAAGCTTGAGCGGTTCTTGCTTACCACCGAGCAGTTGCACCAGTTCTTCGTAAACTATCTTGATGACATGTTGAGCTGGTGTGAGGCTCTTTAGCACCTCTTCACCGACAGCCCTTTGCCTTATGTGTTCGAGAAACTCCTTTGCCACCTTGTAGTTGACATCGGCTTCAAGCAGGCTAAGGCGTATCTCCCTAAGGGCTCTTTCCACATCTTCCTCCGTCAACCTCGCTTTGCCCCTTAGCTTCCAGAAGATGCTCTGAAGCTTCTCTGTCAATCCCCTGAACATGCTCATGCTTGATCACCACCAGCGCTGTTGGTGAAAGCCATCACGCTCATTATGCTGAAGCATCATGATTTTCGTGCTTCACAAAACATGTTGATAACACGGTGACCCGCTCATAACTAACCTCATCCCAACCCATGCTAAGGGCATGACATCTTAAGGTAGCAACGGTGTAGTATGAAACGCTTTCGCCCTTTCGTAAACCCTGCCCGTTATCTCAAGAGCGACTGCAGTCGCTAAAATTTTGCATGGAAAAAGCACATGTCAAACCACGCGTGGTGATCAGAAATGAACAAGGTGCTCGATAACATCTTCAAGCTTAGCGAGCATGGGACTGATGTCAAGCGTGAGGTCCTCGGTGGGATAACAACATTCCTGACGATGTGCTACATCATCTTCGTCAACCCAGTCATACTGTCAGCAGCGGGGATGGATAGAGGTGCTGTTATGGTTGCAACTTGCATTTCAAGCGCCATCGCAACCCTCTGCATGGCATTCCTCGCCAATTACCCAGTAGCTCTCGCCCCAGGTATGGGGCACAACGCTCTCTTCGCATTCACAATCTGTGGACCTCTGGCGCTCGGTGGCTTTGGGCTGTCTTGGCGTGCTGCGCTCGCTTGCGTTTTCATCTCAGGTTCTCTCTTCATACTGCTGTCAACCGTTGGCTTCAGGGAAGCGATCATCGAAGTTATTCCAGAGTCACTCAAGCATGGGATAGCAGTTGGCATAGGATTGCTCATAGCGATGCTCGGGTTGCAGTGGGCTGGAATAGTCGTTGATAACCCTGCAACTCTTGTTGGCTTGGGCAACTTGAAAGCCAAGCATACGCTCGTCTCCATCTTCGGCGTCTTAGTAGCGATGTTCCTCATGGCATTGAATGTGCGTGGCGCAATACTGCTTGGGATAGTGGCGAGCGCTATCTTAGGGCTACTGACCGGTGTGACGAAGTTCGTAGGTGTAGTTTCAATGCCACCGTCAATCGCCCCAACATTTTTCAAATTGAGTTTCCTTGAACTGCCGTGGGAGAAGTTCCTTGACTTGATCGTGATCGTGTTTGTGCTTTTCTTCCTTGATGTGTTTGATACGGTTGGGACGCTCATCGGTGTCTCAGTTCAAGCAGGTCTGCTGAAGGATGGGAAGCTACCGAAGGCGAGGCAGGCTCTGCTCAGCGATGCCATAGGGACAGTCGTAGGGGCGTTGCTTGGGACGAGCACAGTCACAAGCTACATAGAGAGCGCAGCTGGCGTAGCTGTTGGCGCAAGGACTGGCTTGGCAAGCGTTGTGACCGCTATACTGTTGCTCCTTTCGCTCTTCTTCAGCCCGCTCATGGAGATGGTCAGCGCCGAAGTCAAAGTGAATGGAATGACGATTCACCCGATCATCGCACCGCCGTTGATCATCGTTGGCTTCCTCATGATGACGAGCATCAGGTTCATCAAGTGGGACGATGTAACGGAGGCTTTGCCAGCTTTCTTTGCGCTCATCATCATGCCTGTCACATTCAGCATCACTGAAGGAATAGCTTTCGCCTTCATAACATGCTCGCTACTGAAGCTGGTCACAGGGAGGGCGAAAGAACTCAACTGGCTCGTGCATTTGTTTGCCTTCCTCTTCCTCATCCGCTACATCATCATGCCGAGGTAGCCTTCACTTCGTTTAGCAGTTTCGCAGCGTAGACGCCACCTGCTGAAGCTGTGAGGAAATACTGCGGGTCGTCTTCAAACCTCCTCCCCATGCTCTTCAAAGTCAGGTCGTGTGAGAGTGCGAGTTCTATGCCGAGCGTCCCATCTTCCCAAACGATCTCGTGATGCTCTGCTATGCGGTTGATTCGGATTTGCTCTTCAACATACTTCCGCTCGTCACCGCTGTAGTTGTGGAAGCAAACAGTTGTGCTCACATTCATTATCCTCGTAAGGACTGTTATCGTGTGGTGGCTTATCCCGAAATGCCTGCTACGCTTTTCCGAGAAGCTCACCCTCGGCATCAATATCGGTTTCCCGTGCAGAGCTTTCACGGCTTCAAGCATCCATGCCACCTCAACACCTGAGAAACCAAACTTCGTTGCAGTCCCAACATGCCCTGGACCTGGTGTGACGATCGCCACGCTGGCACCAAGTATGTGCCTCGCTGTGAGCAACGCTGTAAATATGTTTACGCATTCGGCATCGCCACCGAAGGCTTGCCCGATTGTTATGGTCGCATCAACGAACCCTTTGAGCTTCAACTCCCTGACGAGTTCGCTGAAGGCGATCGGCAATGCTGCGGAGTCGGTCATGATGTAAACAACCCTTGACCCTTCACCAGCGATAGCTTTGAAGCCAGCTGAAGCTGGCGCAAGCATGCTGTGCAACTCTCCAACCAAGACTGGCATCCCGTTGATGGTATCGGTGTCCTTGAGCACTTGATGGTATTCGCTCTCTTGAGCGTCGGCGCTAAGCACATTGATTTGGTGCGGTGAATAGCGCATCTTCATTATGTGACCTCGCGATGGCGACACAGCAGTTGGCGATGTCAGATTCGCAACGACGAAGTGATAGCCACCCGTTCCCAAGCCGAGCCTGACTGCAATGACATTCAGCAGGACTTCGTCGCCAACGGATGCTCTGCCAGTCAGTGAAACATAGTTGATGGCGTTTTCCTTCTCCGCTTTAACGAGCACCTCAAGGAGTTGCATATCTGGGTGCTCAGCGAGGATGTTTGTGACCACACCGACTTCAAGACGCCTCATGCTCTCATATTGCTCCCTTGTGGAATCGCTCATTCGCCATCGCCCCCTACGCTTAGCTTAATCACAGCTCCTTTCAACATGCGAAATCTCATGCTACAATTTTGACCATGCACACGCATTTGATGCGCTTCAAAAGCCTTCGCATAAACACAGCGAGGATGTTGCGAGGTGATTGGAAGTGGGCGGTGAAGTGATAACCGTTTGCGTTATCGGTTGCTGTGGGCGTATGGGCAGGGAAGTCGTTAAGGCGGTCACATTGCACGAGAAGATGAGGTTGGTAGCTGGAGTTGATGTAGTGCAGGTTGGTGAGGATGTGGGAATTATTGCTGGCATTGGGGAACTCGGTATAAAGGTGAGGGATGACTTGAAAGGTGCACTGCTTGAAAGCGGTGCGAAGGTGGCGGTTGAGTTCACGCATCCGAGCGCAACTTTTGAGAATGCGAAGACATGCATTGAATGTGGTGTCGCACCAGTTGTGGGCACAACCGGTTGGACGGAGCAGATGTTGAAGGAGTTGAGCGAGCTATGTGAGAGACACAATGTGCCAGCGGTTGTTGCACCAAACTTTGCTATCGGAGCCGTCCTGATGATGAAGTTCGCTGCGGAAGCCGCGAAGCATTTTGACCACGCCGAGATAATCGAACTCCACCACGACAGGAAAGTGGATGCGCCATCTGGGACTGCGTTGAGGACTGCCGAAATGATGCTCCAAGCGAGGGGTAGACCGTTTAAGCAGCCAAGTGTGGCTGAGCCGGAGATCTCCCTCCCAGAGGTGCGCGGTGGCTTAAAGGACGGGTTGAGGATACACAGCGTTCGTCTCCCCGGTCTCGTGGCGCATCAGGAAGTCATATTTGGTGGGCAAGGGCAAGTGCTAACGATAAGGCATGATTCACTTGGGCGTGAGTCATTCATGCCCGGAGTGCTACTTGCGATTGAGAAGGTCCTTTCGCTCTCTGGTTTGACATACGGCTTGGAGAACTTGCTTTGATCAAGCTGACCTGCACACAAGCGAGCTCAAATACTCGCCCATTTGCTCAATTGGGACAACTTCATCAACTGCTCCGGCTTCAATGGCAGCTTTTGGCATGCCGAATATGAGACAAGATGCTTCATCTTGGACGATGCATTTCCCACCGCGCCTTTTAATCGCGAGCATGCCAGAAACGCCATCCTTACCCATCCCACTCAAAAGCACACCTATACTGCTATCGCCGAATGTATACGCCACCGAGTGGAACAGCGCATCAACCGAGGGCTTGCAGATGGCATCACTCGGTTCGTCCGTAAGCCTTATCACAACCTTACCTGCTATGCAACTTCGTTGGACGACCATGTGCTTATCACCCGGGGCGATGAACACTTTGCCAGCTTCAACAACATCACCATCTTCAGCCTCGCGTGTTGTGAGCTTGGAGCACCTGTTCAACCGCTCAGCGAAATGTTTTGTGAAAGGCTTTGGCATGTGCTGTGCTACGAGTATCGGTGCGGGGAAGTCATCCGGGAGCGACGATAGCAGTGTTTTGAGCGCAGCGGGTCCACCGCTCGATGAACCTATGGCTACCACCTTGAACTTCCTCTCATCGCCCAAATGCCTTATGATGCTCCTCTTCGGCTTTCTTACACTGTATGCCCTCACCATGTGCTTGAGTTTGCTTGCAGCCTTAACACTCGCTATGAGCCTGCGTGCTATGTGATAGATTTCGTCTGACGCTAAGGAGGTCGGTTTCTCAACGACATCAATTGCACCAAGTTCAAGTGCAGCGAGCCCGCTCACGATCGCTTGTTTGCTAAGCGCTGAAACGATGACGACTGGCAGTGGGAAATCTTGCATCAGCGTTGATAGGACACTCAAGCCATCCATGTCGGGGAGCATTATGTCCAGCGTAACAACATCTGGGTCAAGCTTTCTTGCGAGCTCTATTGCCTCTCTTCCACTGCCCGTTGCGCCAACGACTTCAATCTCTTCATCGCTCTCGAGCATCCTCGTTATAGCCTTTCTGGTGAAGGCTGAATCCTCGACGATGAGGACTTTGATGCTTTTGTCCATTTCCGAAAGCTCACCCCTGCTCATCGCTTCACGGCGGGGCAATGACGAGGCTTATTGCCATCCCGTCTTTGTCAACGCAGTTAACAAGCACTGGCTTTGTTGCATCCCAACTCGTCGGCTTGTCGGTCACAATCCGCATTCCCACACATGGCTCGGATGAGAAAAGCGTTGGTGGGATTGATTTTGTCCTCAATGAAGCTACAACAGCGCCGATGTTGATAGGACCTGAGGCGCCGATTGTCTCTCCGACTGCAGATTTGATCGAACTTACAGGGACGCTTTCACGACCTTCGTAAAGCCTTGATATGGCTAAAGCCTCCGCCATATCAATCGTCGGTGAGCCATTGGCGGAAGCGCAGATCCAGCCTATCTCATCTGGTTCAATGTGAGCAGTGTTCAAAGACCTCGTCATGCTCTCATAGATGGCGTCTGTCATGTCATCCACATTCACGCTGCGCGACATAGCCATGCCTACACCAGAGATGTATGCGAGCGCATCAGCGCCCCTCTTCGAAGATGCTTCTTCAGTTTCAAGCAGAAGCATGCAAGCGCCCTCACCCATGACCCAGCCGTTCCTTGAGCTATCAAAAGGACGCATTTGCTCAACCCCTTCGTCGCGTGGCGAGAGCTCTCCGCTTTCGTAGTTAGCCATGAATGAGAGCAGTGAGAAAGCCTCTGTGCCACCAGCGAGCAAGCGCTTCGATAGCGAACGCTGTAGCGCCATTACGCCACCTACCACAGCTTGCATCCCAGAAGTCATCCCAGCGCTGTAACAGCAATGGTAGCCTTTGAGGTTGAATTCGATTGCTGCGAGGCTGATTGGGGTGTTCATGTAAGCGTGCGTAAACATTATTGAACTCGCATACCTGAAGCCCCGCTTCATTATGCGTTCCCAGAAGATGAGCATGCTGTCTTGGCATCCATACGCAGTTCCGTGGCATATCCCAAGATGTGGAGCTACCTCATCGGTCACTTCAAGTTTTGCGTCCTTGAGCGCGAGCCAGCAACTCGCGAGCGTGAGTGCTGAACACCTGTCAATGTATGCTTTTTGAGTTGGTAGCAGTTGCTCAATCGGTGTTGTGATACGGTATGCAGTTCTACTGCGTAGCTGTTTTACGGCTTCCTCTTGCAGTTCCACCACACCACATTTGCACTCCATTAGAGCCTGCGAGAACTCTTCAATCCCGATACCGATAGCCGTCACTATGCCGACACCCGTTATGGCTACTCTGCGCATCCAACCACCTCGCCTTCATTTTTCTTCACCGTCGTAACGCCCAAGGACGAGTGCGCTATTGTTCCCGCCTATGCCCGCCGATATTGATATGGCGATATTGACCTTGTGTTCTCTTGCTTTGTTTGGCACATAGTCAAGGTCGCATTCTGGATCTGGCTCTTCGTAATTCAGCGTTGGTGGGACGATGCACTCGTTGATCGCCTTTATCGTGGCTATCGCCTCAACGCTTCCAGCACCAGCCATAACATGCCCAACTGCAGCTTTAATTGAGCTAACTGGTATTTCGTATGCTCTCCTTTTCAGCACCGATTTAATGGCGAACGTCTCCTCAGGATCGTGTAGTTGTGTTCCAGTGCCATGTGCATTGATGTAGTCAACCTGCTGTGGCGTAACTTGAGCATCTTCAAGTGCTCCCCTGATGACCCGTATCATCCCCTCACCACCTTTCCCTGGAGCAGTTAGATGGTAAGCGTTGCTATTAAGTGCATACCCCATCGCTTCGGCATAGATTTTCGCTCCCCTCCTCCTTGCATGCTCTTCGGATTCAAGCACGAGCGCGCCTGCGCCCTCACCGAATATCGTCCCGCTACGCCTCCTATCAAACGGGCGTATCATCTCTGGCGTTATCGTGCCGAGTATGCTCAAACCGCCAAGCGCAAATTTAGATAGCATGTCGTGTCCCTCGGCTATCACCACATCAGATATGCCAGACCTGATCAGGTCTATAGCGACTCCTATAGCGCTCGTTCCAGAGGAGCATGAATTGGAGAGCGTGATTGAAGGTCCGAAGAAGCCGAACTTGCGAGCTACATATGTGGCAGGGAAGTCAAACTCAAACTGCTCAAACAAATCAGCATCGATTTGCTCGCCCGAAAGCCATTGTGAGGCAAGCTCTTCCCAACGGCTTGCCCCACCAAAGTTGGTGGAGAAGACAAGCCCCACCTTGGAGCGTTCTTCATCACGCAGTTCAAGCAGACCAGCATCGTTAACAGCCTCAAGACACGCAAGGTAGGCGAAGAGCGTTGCTTCATCGATGTCCTCATCAGGCAATGGCGCATTGAGCAACACTTCCTCTTTTATCTCGCCCGCTTGTTCGTTCCTAAGTCCAGTCGGGTCAAAACGAGTTATCCTCGAAATGCCACTCCTCCCTTCAATCAGCCCCTCCCAAAAAGCCTTAACACCGTATCCGAGACATGTTATCACGCCCATCCCAGTCACAACCACTCTCTTGCGCATCTCTGACCAACCCCCGATGAAAGATGAGCATGCCAACGGTCATCAAATAGCTGACACAGCTATATCGCACAAGTTGCGTGGGGAAGGCTCTCGGCAGGGCAATGGAGTGTGACCCTCTTGAAGGGCAGGTGAGTGAGCTTCTCATTTTTGCTTGAACTTAACTGGACGACCGTCAATGTCGGTTATGCGCAATGTGGCGCACCAACCACCACCGAAGTTGACTACCTTCAACAGTATCCTGTTCAAGCCAGCCTGCAGATGCACCTTAACAACATCTTGGTCGACAGCTGGCGAGCGAGGTTCTGGATAGCGGTGGACGAGCTTCCCGTTCAACCAACACTTTATGCTATCGTCGCTCCCAAGCTTAAAGAGGGCATCCATCTCTTTCTCAACCTCAATCTCGGCATACATGAAGGCGCTCACATTCTCGTTTGGCTTGAGCAATCCATAGAGGTTGACGAAGCCATCAATGTCGTTTGTGCGATGCTTAAACCATCTAAGCTCAACGCCCTCAAACTTGACTGGCGCTTCCAAGTTCACTTCCTTCTCAGGTGGCAATACCGCATCGATATCCGTCCCCTTGAAAGGACCGATGAGCCACCACGATGTTACGAAGCCTCGTGCGGATGAAACATCAACTTCAGGGTTGAGCTGGCGCAGTTTGGCAAAGACAGCCTCCGATAGATCCCTTGGCGTGCTCATCGCAGCGAGCTTGAAAAGCATTTGCAAAGCTTCGTCCCTCTTACCAGCATCGGCGAGCGATGTGGCTATTGCAAAATAAGCACGGGATGCTTCCTCCATCAACTGTGGCTCTTTGAGCAACTCCTCAACGGTTATAAGTGCTTCTTCAGCTGGAGCTTTTGCGATCCCACTCAGCGCTTCCCTTACAAGTTCAACAGTGCGAGCAACCCTTGTCGCCGTAGCAAACATCTTCACAGCGCCTTCTCGGTCTCCCTTTTCAAGCCTCTTGTTTGCGAGTGCGATATAAGCCTTGAGCGCTGTCTCATGGATCTCTTCAACTTCCGATGTAGCTGCCTTGAGTAGCAACTCTTCTGAGGCTTCCTCAAGCTTCCCGAGCGCTTGCAAGCTCGCCACTTTCACCACATCGCTTTTATCCTGCAACGCCTCGTTCAACGCTCTCGTTGCGACTTTGTCTTTGCGTCTCCCCAAGATGAGCACAATCCTTGATCGAGTCGCTTCATCGGCTGTTTTCATCAGCTTTGCGAGTTGTGCGCTTGCCTCTTCGCCCTCAATCACGCTCAAGCATTCCATCGCTAAGGAACGCACATACGGGTCTTTGTCGCTCAAGCAGGTTGCGATAGCTCCGATCGCCCCAGCATCGGCTATCTTCGCTATGTGCAAGAGCAACGCCCTTCTTTGCTTTGACTCTTTAACCACCCTGAGCGCCTCTGTGCCAGCTTTCAGCGCTTCCTTCTTTCGTCCCGAGGCAAGCAGATTCTCATAGAGCATGAGCAATGCAGAAAAAGCGCTACGCACAACCCTGCCATCGGCGTCCTTTAAACCTAAGAGGATGGCATCAACTGCGCTTGGATCGCCTATCTTGCCCAGCGCTTCAAGCGCTGCACAACGCACATCCCTATCCTTGCTCAGCGTTTCATTCAGCAACACCTTGACTGCATTTTTATCCCTTCTTTCACCGAGCGCGTTGATTATACCGATGCGCAAATCGCCCTTAGCCTTGGGAAGCCAACCACGCAACGCGTTCAACGCAGATTCAGATGGGTTTGCACAAAGAGCCTGCCTGCTACTCTCGGCAAGCTCCTCGTCGGATAGCAAGGTTGATAGCGTCTCTACCGCTTCCTCACCACCGACTATCTGCAGTTGCTCAATGAGGAAACGCTTAACCCAAGTGGGGAGGTCGGTTTTGAGCAAGTCGCAGAGCGTCATGCTCAACTCTTTTCTTTCCCTCTCCATCCCCTTCGCAGTGAATGTCATCGCAAGACCATGGACGGCAAACCTAACACCGCCATCGTTTCCCTCGCCGAGCTTCGGCATCATCTCAACGAGTTGCCTGACGCCATCCATCCCAAGCTCGCGTAGCCTCTCAAACGCTTTGATGCGGAGTTTTTGGTCCTCTGAAACGATGTCCTTGAGTATGCTCTCAATCGCTTCTTGTCTCGCCTGAGGTTCTTTTGCGTTGCCTGCCACAGCGCACCTCAGTGCCCACGACAGCGCAAGGGCGAGAAGAAGCAATACACATGCCCTTCTCCTCATTCTCAATCACCCCTTGAGTTGATGAACCCATCATAGATGCCAAGGAGCCCTGTAGGGTATGTTGACGAACCTGTTAGCCTCATCGTCCCCGATGAATTGCTCCTTGACAGGATCCCATACGACTTTCCTTCCAACCCTTATTGCGATGTTCCCTATGTGCAATATCGTTGAGACACGGTGCGAGACTTCGGCATTCCCTCCCGGTTGCTTTCTTGTCTTCAAAGCGGTTTCAAAGTCAACGAGTGGCTCAGGGTCTGGGTAACTGTCAAGCTGTTTCAGCAGGTCTGGCGGGTCTGTTCGCCCGTCGTTGAACACTTTCCCTTTGGGACCTTCAATCCAAGGGACATCAGGTGGGTCTGGAGTTCCCCATTCACCGCTCACGCACCTTATTATCGTGCCATCTGCGAACTTGTATGTTATCTTGCCCCACAGGCGCACCGCATCTGGATGTGCTGGGAACTCAGCTTCAGCTTCAACCTCAACTGGACCTGGGCAGTTTTCATCGAAGCCAAGCATATACAGTATCGGGTCAAAGTAATGTGAGCCCATGTCAGTAAATCCGCCACCGTCGTAGTCCCAATAGCCACGGAAGCTACCATGGCAACGATGCGGATGATACGGCTTATACGGAGCTGGACCAAGCCACATGTTCCAATCGAGGTGAGGTGGCACTGGTTGTGGTTGAAGGTCAACCCTACCACTCCATTGGCGCACCTTCCAGTTGTATTTGTGGTGGTTCATCGTTATAACGAGTGGCTTGCCCAAGAGCCCACTCATTATGAGCTTGCGCCATATCCTTGCCCCATACCTACCAAATGTGCCTATGTGGAATATGACGCCATGCCTTTTAACGGTATCTGCTACCACTCGCCCCTCGTAGATGAACCTTGTCATCGGTTTCTCGCAGTAGATGTCTTTGCCAGCCTGCGCTGCATGTATGCATTGCAAGGCGTGCCAGTGTGGTGGCGTAGCTATGTAGACGACATCAACATCCGCTCTATCCAAGATGTAGCGGTAGTCTGTATAGCCGTCGCATTTCACCCCAGCCTCCTCAGCTATCTTGAGTGCTCTTTCAAGGTGATTCCTGTCCACATCGCAAACTGCAACCACACGCACATCCTTGCGTTTGAGCAGATTTCTAAGGTGGTTCGTTCCCATCCCTCCGACGCCTATGACAGCCCTAACGCTGACATCGCTTGGTGCGACATTCCCTGTGCGTTTGCCGAGGACTTGCGCTGGCACTACCGTTGGCACTGCAAGCGCACCTATGACACCGCCAAGCCCGCTGATAAATTGGCGACGCGAAATGCGTTTCATCTCGCTACCCATCGTTCATCACTTCCTTTCGTGCGCTCGGTCTCATCCACATCTCCTTGAAGCAATTTTAACATTGAGCGAGTGCTCAGGCAACACTGAAGGTGCATGATGTGGCTTTTGTGTGAGCGCTCACTTTATGCTTGAAGTTTTCTCAAGCAATGGGAAGCCTGCTTCCTCGCGTTGCTTGATGTAGGCTTCGCAACATGCCTTTGCAAGCCTTCTGACTCTGGCGATGTATTTCGTTCTCTCAACAACGCTCAAGACGCCACGAGCGTCAAGCAGGTTAAAGACATGGGAGCATTTTAGGCAATACTCAAATGCAGGCTGAACGAGCCCGTGCGAAATTATCCTTTCGCTCTCACGCTCGAACATCTCAAAGAGCTTGAAGAGCATATCGGTGTCAGCGAGCTCAAAGTTGTATTTTGAGCCTTCAACCTCAAAGCGGTGGTGGAGTTCACCGTATGTTATCCCGTTAGCCCATTCAAGCTCAAAGACGCTATCAACACCTTGAAGGAACATCGCTATCCTTTCAGGTCCGTATGTTATCTCAACGGTGATCGGGTTAAGCTCAATACCGCCCATCTGCTGGAAGTATGTGAACTGGGTTATTTCCATTCCGTCGAGCCAGACCTCCCAACCTATCCCAGCTGCCCCGAGTGTGGGGGATTCCCAATCGTCTTCAACGAAGCGTATGTCATGCTTTTCTGGGTCGATCCCCAAATACTGCAGACTGCTTAAGTAGATGTCTTGAATGTCATCTGGCGATGGCTTTATCACGACTTGGAATTGATAGTAGTGTTGCAGTCTGTTTGGGTTCTCGCCATATCGTCCATCTGTTGGGCGGCGCGATGGCTGAACATAAGCTGCCCTCCAAGGCTCTGGACCAAGACAGCGAAGCGCAGTTGCAGGATGCATTGTCCCAGCTCCAACTTCCATGTCAAAGGGTTGAAGGATAAGGCAACCCTTCTCAGCCCAGAAGCGTTGCAAAGACATCAACAGCTCCTGAAATGTCATGCGTTCATCACCTCAATTCCTCTTGATGCTGTTGGTGAATTGGGCTGTCACCGCATTACATTGTAATGCGAGCAAGGTTTGGTTAAGGATGAATTCGGAAACGGGATGAGCAAAAACGATGTCTAACGATAAAGGCAAAGCACATCGCAGATTTGATGCGAAGGCGCATCCTTCTCATGGTTATAGCCTTTTGGGGGTGTCGAAGTTGGGTGGAAGGCAAGCTGTTCATCCCTTCATGTCAAACGGAGCTAACACAACGAGTGCGTCTCGTTCTCCCACCACTGGTATGCGCTACCTTGTAGCGTTGCACATAGCGTTGATGCTACTCCTCCTGCGTAGTGCGGTGGCACTTCAAAGCTTCACCATGACCGACATCGAGTGCGAACCCGAATACACGCTCTTATGCACGGTTAAATCAACTCACGATTGGAAGACGGATGCTCAGTTCGGCATCGCCTTCAACTACATCGACGAAAAGAGGTTCTATTACCTCAAGCTGAGCAGGGCAGGCGTTGCCGTCTTCAAAGTCACACCAAGTGGCGAGAAAAGGATTGACACGCCTATACAGCTGTATCGTCCGACAACTCCACAGGTCAAAATAGCTGTGAAGCGTCGTCAGAAGCGCATCGTCGTAGTTTGCGATGATAAGGTTGTGACAAGGGCATCCGATGGTGAATATGTTTCTGGGCGCATAGCTTACAGCTCGGTGCCAAACGGCGCTTTCCAAATTGAGCGGTTGCGCCTCCAACCGATTGAGGAGATTTACTACGGAGATGACTTCACGAGGGCATCACAGGAGGTTGGGGTGTTTGAATTCGTTGGTGGCGAATGGAAGCTAACAGGGTTAGGCGAGCCAACTGGCAACCCCGATTACAAGGCAAACGCCTTTGCGCTCAGAGCGAGCTCAAAGCAACCATCGTTTGCAGTTTTCGGATACTGGTTCTGGGACAACTACAAGGTGAGCGTCGCTGTAAAGCCAACGCTTGCAAGTGCTGTCGGCTTGTGCGCCTTCTATCAGGACGAGAGAAACTACATCCTGATGCGTTGGACGAACGCCCTCTCAGGTGATGGTGGCAAGTGCGAGCTTTTGCAGTGCGTTGACGGTAAGGTGAGCGTGCTTGCATCAAAGCCGATCGGTTTCGTCCCTGGGGTGTGGTATTCGTTGAGCCTGTGCGCAACGGATGAAGCGCTCATAGGTTCAATCGACGGTGTGCCAGTGCTGAATGCTCAGACTCACTATTTCTCTCAGGGCAAGGTCGCCCTCTATGTTGATGGTTGCAACGAAGCCTACTTTGACGATATTGAGGTAGCCACTTGGGAGCACTTCTACGACAGCTTCATGGGTTACTCGCTGAGTGATTGGGAAGTTTGGAGTGGTGCATGGAGTGTCAAAGGTGGTGTCTTGAGCGGGCAAGGTGAATCGGCATACCTTGCAACGGGCTTGGAGGATTGGTCTGATTACGATGCCTTGGTCAGTGTTGCAAACATCAAAGGGTCTGCTGGAATAGCCTTCCTGTGCCAAGGCAAGGGGAGACATTATTTGCTCAGGTGTGCACCAAAGGGTAACGAGGCGCTCATAACGCTCTCCATCGTTGAGGACGGAGCTTTGCATGTGCTATCAACAAGTAAGTTTGAGCGCTGGGGCAATGCCCCACACAAACTTAAGGTCGCTGTGAAATCTTGTGGCATCTTGGAAGGGTTTGTGGATGATGTGCTTGTGGTTCGTGCATATAACACAGCGCTTAGGAAGGGCTACATAGCGCTATACTGCAACGGCAGTGCGACCTTTGACGATGTCCTTGTTCAGTTCAGGGAACGAAGATACAAGGAGCCATCAGTTGCGCGCCAGTTCCTCAAAGAGGAATACATGATTCCGTGGGCGACGAGTAGGGGCATGTGGGATGTCACGCGCTCCGATGGCGCATTCACATACTGGTGCTATGGACGCTTCTACGGTGAGGATGGAGGGTTTGGTGAGACGGAGATTGAATTTGACTGGCTACGCGCCATCCAATATTGCAGTGAGCTCACCTTCTCCTTTGGTGCGAGCGAGCGTAACTTCTCAAGCGGTGCTCTGCTTAAGCTTTCTCGCCTTGACCGCCCAAACAAGATACGCCTGACAATACAAGAAGGCGATAAAGTGCTCGCACAAACTGAATGGCAGAAGGAAGAGGAAAAGTTGCCAGTGCGCATAAGCGCATCCTCAGGCTACATCGCTGTTGTGATAGATGGCGAGCCAGTCATTGGGGCATTGCTTGAGAACAAGCTTCGTGGGAACGAGCTTGCGATAAGAGTTGGCGAGCGCCCAATCGATATCACGCTGTTCAAGTTGTATCCTTCAAACTTGTTTGACACCACCTTCTGGAAAGCGCCAGTTGAGTTCTATCAGACAAGGGGCAATTGGGACATCGTCCCGAGATGGCCTTGTGAGCTTGACTGGTCTTGGTATGGTGGGTTGGGTGATAGAGTCCCAGTTGTGTGGACGAAAATGAGGTTCAGCGGGGACATGGTGATTGAGTTCTATGGCAACATCGGCATGGATTTGCCCAAGGAACCAGGCTACAGTCGCCCGAGCGATATCAACATCTCGTTCTGTGCCGACGGGCTTAACTTGAACAGTGGCTATAGCTTCATATACTCTGGTTGGGATAACTCAAAGAGTGCCCTGCTCAAAGGCGATAAGATCCTCGCAGAGAGCACACAGCACCATTTCATCTACCCACATAACCACAACTTCTCATTCCATCAGCGTTGGTTTTACATCCGGATTGAGAAAACGGGGGAGCGAATACGCTGTTATGTCCATTCGCCTGAGACGAAGCAAGAAGACCTTGTTTGTGATGTCGTTGATAAAGACGCCTTGAACAGTGGCTATGTGGCGCTCTGGAGCTACCACAACATCCTCCTTGTGGCTCGCCTCAGAATCTGGTATCAGAGGTGCGAGCCTTCTCTTGAGCACATTAAAGTGCTCAAGCCGATCGCCGTAGCCCGTGAGCAGAAAATGAAGATGCTCCAAACTGCAACCGCACATCAAGAGCCGAACAACGACTTTGAGGCGGGCATCGGTAGCTGGGTGCCACTGGGCGAAAGCAATGAAGTCATCTTGACTCGTGATGCGAGCACGAAGGCTGGTGGGAAATACAGCCTGCGTGTAACGAACGCCATAAACGGTGGGCACTTCGGCGTGCGAGCTTTCGCAGGGCACATAGATTTGAAGTCGCGCCCGAAACTGCGTTTCGCATACCGATTGCAAAACGGTGTTAAGGTTAACATCTACTTCAGGAGCGGTGAATGGTGGTATGCGCTCGTCCTGACAGGGAGCGACGAACCGCCGATTGACCTGAGGATGAAGGTGATAGGCAAAGTGCAGGATGCTAAAGCTGATGGGAATTGGCATTGGGTTGAGCTCAATCTCCTCAAGGCTTTCATGAATGTTGAGCCGAATGCCACAAGCTACACAATTGATGAGATAGTTATCGGCGAGTTGAACGATCCACCATACTTGCAAGCTGGCTTCGGAGGAAACACTGCGGGAATGAGTTACTGGATCGATGAGTTCACGCTACGATGAAATTGAATGCCATAACCATGTCTCAGGCGGTGGCGTGTTATACTTACCGATGATTGCATGCGGTGAAGGTAAAGGTGAAAAATCCACTTTGCCAGTGTGAGGTGATCGGGCAATGCATAGTGGCATGATGGATGGTGGCATTCCTCCCGTCAACGAACTTTCGTTTGAGACCAACCCCTACTTGAAGCGCATCAAAAACACACACTTGCTCAACTTGCGTCCCATACTCGAAGTTGCAGACAGACATGAGTTTGGGGTGCTCGCAGCCAACTGCCTTCGCCCAGAGATAACAAGGGCTGTCTTGCGCGCCGCGTTTGACCTCAACTCGCCAGTCATAATCCAAGTGGCAGAGTCACAAGTCTCGTATGCGCTTGACGGATGGTTCTCTGGGAGCAAGTTTGAGCGCTTGAATGCATTTGCTGAGTTTGTCGCAAAGGAAGTTGAGAGGCTGTGGGACGAGAAAGGTTATCTCATCCCGATTGCGTTACACCTTGATCACCTCCAAAACGATGATGAACTTGCGTTTGATGCTCTGAGGGCTGGCTTCACCTCGGTTGAACTTGACTTCTCAAAGCATCCACCTGAGGTTGATAGGGGCGAGGCAGTCGAAATGAACATTGAGCGGTGCTCAAAGATCATCCCAGAGTTGCACAAACACGGTGTGACAGTTGAGGTCGAAGAAGGTGAGATAGGTGAAGCAGCAGCGAGAGCTGCACAAAGCGAGGAGGAGATAAGGAAGGAGTTTACGAAGCCCGAGCATGCGGTGAGGCTCGTTGAGGGAACAAATGCGGATGCGATAGCAATATTCGTCGGGAGCGCGCATGGGTGGTATCTACGACGCCCAATCATAGGATACAGCAGGATGCGAGAGATCGATGTTGCGCTGAGGGAGAGAGGTTTCTTTGCGCCGATAGTCCTTCATGGTGGCACTGGGCTTAGCTATGAAGCCGTCCACAAAGCCATAGGCGCTGGCGCAAGGAAGTTCAACTACGCCACCGCGCTCGCCGACATTTTCCTGAAGGCGCTTGAGAGAGATCCCTCGGGTAGAGGTAGGCAGATTGTTGAGAAGATGACGGAGACAGAAAAACAGGAGTCGGAAGCGAAGGGAAGGAAGCCTCGTGGTGCTCGGTATGTCATAGGCAAGTTCGCTGAGGAGATAAACAGCCTCGGTGACTTCGTATTGAAGGCAGCGGAAGATGCCGTCTATGAACATGTGCGTGACATGATCATAAACGCATACGGAAGCAAAGACAAGGCACCACTCTACGGAAGCGAGTTCGGTAGATGCCCACTTGAGTGAGCCATCAAATCGCTCAGGTGAAAAGCTCGTAGCACTTCTCATGTCGCAAAGCCTTCGGTGGAGAGAAAAGGGGATGTGTCTGTTCGCCCTCGTGAATGTGATATGGCAATGGGCGCTGATAAGCGCTCTTCCAACTGGTGGACAACAGCTGTCGCTTGAGAGTGCACGCCTGCAAGTAGTGCTTGATGCTTCTGGCACTATCACGGTTACCGACAAAACCGCTAAGGTCATTTGGCGTAGCCTATCCGTCGCACCCTTCAGTAACTTTCAAAGGCTTGCCGACGGAAAAGTCTCCTTCCAAACCGAAGCGCGGCAGCGTGACGGAAAAACTTTCCCTGTGACCGTCACAATGTGGCTTGAGAACGATGAACTCGTTGCGGAGGCGTCCGTCAGTGACCCCAAAGTTCAAGTCG
>JBGOEK010000006.1:0-108636 GCA_041537945.1 Candidatus Thermosaccharophagus yellowstonensis | reverse complement strand
GCAAGGCAGGCAAGCTGTCAGAGCAACCTAAAGCAAATTGGGCTTGCGATATTCCAGTATGCGCAAGACTATGATGAACGCCTACCGCTCGCATGGTATGGACCGGGAACACCGTGGGGCGACCAAGACGCCAACCTGTGCAAGAAGTATCTTGATGTGCTTGAGCCTTATGTGAAGAACATCCAAATATTCCGCTGTCCATCACGCCCAGACCAAGGCTGGGGAGGCGGTATAGCATATCGTCCATGGGGATACTCGTATAACTGTAGTGGCGGGGGTGCAAGTGGCAGACCACTTGCCACGATATATCGCCCAGCAAACAAGATTATGATGGGTGACGCACTTTGGAACGACTGGCGCTTAAACCCACGATGGTGGAGCTTGCCTGGTTCATGTCCAACTGCCGATCAAATAGCTTCTTGGGCAAATACGAGGGGGCACTTTGGTGGTGCTAACTATTTGTTTGCTGATGGGCATGTGAAGTGGATGCGCTCAAGAGAGCTTTATCCTGTGCCAGGGCAAAGCAACCCAGATTCACCAACACCATTGAGGTCGTGGTGGCAGTTTGACTTTGATGGTTAAGCGCTCGCAATATAACGGCAGGCAGTAGGGCAAAAACTGTTTTGAGGGCATACCCACGCAACTGATAAAGGGTATGCCCTCTTTTGTTTTTGAGCTATCCTCTAATTTGATTGGAACGACGCCAAACCAACATAAGTGTTGGTGAGCGAAAATGCGCTACAGGCTATCGCTTGATGGGTTGTGGGATTTCGTCACTGACAGTGGTGGCAACTTGCGCATCGACAAGCTCAATGAGACTCTCAACTGGCGCAAGATAAGAGTGCCCTCCTTTTGGGAGGCGCAGTTTGAAGACCTCATAAACTACGATGGCATCGCATGGTATCGTAGGGATGTAAGCCTCCCGAAGGAATGGCTTGAAATGGCAGGCGATGGTTGGCGCCTCTTCATTCACTTTGAAGCCGTTGACTACTACGCTTGCGTTTTCGTTGGCGAAAAAATGGTTGGTGAGCATGAGGGTGGCTACCTGCCGTTTGAGTTTGAGCTGACCGATGAACTGCAACCCGTGAAACACAGTGGGCAAATGACGATAACAGTTCAGGTGATTGACCCAACTGACGATAGACTGCGTTTCCCTCGCTTCCCTGCAGATGAGATACCTTGTGGGAAACAGCGATGGTATCTCAATGTTGGTGGGATATGGCAAAGCGTCTGGCTCGAACTGCGAAGAAGCACATTCATTGAGGAGATGTTCGTAACCCCGATGCGTGACTTGGAGCACATCATCTTGAAGCTCAAGCTTTCAAACCCTGCCAGTGAGAGGATGAGATGCGATGTGACAGTAGAAGAGGCTGATGGGAGAGTGCGTGCACATGCAGATGCCGAAGTTGATGTTGGGCAGAGCGAGCTTGAGCTTAAACTGCGAATTGAGGATGCCAAGCCATGGCACCCAGAGAGCCCGAACATTTATCTGGCGAAAGCGAGCTTGAGCAATGGCGACGAATTCTCAACCACATTCGGCATGAGGGTTGTCGAATGCAACGGCGGTAAGGTTTGCATTAACGGTGAGCCAATCTACATCATCGGTGCGCTTGACCAAGACTTTTACCACGATGAGATATACCGAGCACCGAGCGACGACTTCCTCGAACGGCAGTTCAGGCTCGCGAAGGAAATCGGCTTCAACACGCTACGATGCCACCTCAAGCTCCCAGAAAGACGCTACCTTGACATCGCCGACAGGGTCGGAATGCTCGTTTGGTATGAGCTACCGAGTTGGTCAAGGTTCGGTGAACGATTAAGGCAAAGGGTGAAGAGGCACATACGGGAGATGGTCAAAAGGGATTACAATCATCCATCTCTTATCGCCTACGGCATCGTCGGTGAGGGATGGGGGCTGAAGTTGAACGAGCAAGAATTGCACAGGCGCTGGCTTGTTGAGACGGTTGAGTTTCTGCGCTCGCTTGATGGGACGAGGCTAATCGTTGACAACTCACCATGCCTCGGAAACTTCCACATCAAAACCGACATCAACGACTTCCACATCTACTGCAACTCACCTGACGAGGATGAGAAGTTTCGCAGGTGGCTTTGGGAGTTTGACAAGCGCCCGTATTGGACATTCAGCACTCATGGCGATGCGCAGGCAAAAGGCGATGAGCCACTCATCGTCTCGGAGTTCGGCATCTGGGGGTTGCCGAAGAAGGCTGTGGAGATTGCGAAGGGAGATGAGAAACCTTGGTGGTGGAAGACTGGCTCAGGCGCATGCTGTCCAGAAGGGCTGAACGAACGCTTCTTAAGCTCATACGCAAAAGATGCGTTTGATGGCTTGGATGAAGTGTGCACAGCTACAAGGACACATCAGGCTGAGGCGCTAATCTACCAGATTGAGCAGATAAGGAAGTGCAAAAACATCGTCGGGTATGTTGTGACACAGCTTACGGATGTGGCATGGGAATGCAACGGCATCCTTGATTTTGAGCGCCACGAGAAGGAGGTCGCAAAGGCGCTCCAAGATGTCCAAGCACAGGACATGCTCATCGCCACCTTGAGCAACGAATGCGTTTTCGGTGGCGCCACAGTGTTTCTGGAAGCTACGCTATCGCACTACAGCCACTTGAAAGTTGAGGATGGCTCTTTGCGCTTGAAGTTGTGCGATGAGCACGGCAATGTCCTGTGCGAGAACGAATTTGGCGACATAACTGTTGAGCATGGTAAGGTGAGCAAAGTGGCTGAGTGCGAACTGCTCATCAGCGACTTCAAAGAGCCAACATGGCTGAAAGCTGAGTTGCAACTTACATGCGGTGAGCAAACCATAGCGAGCACAAGGAAGCGCTTCCTGGCTTTGCCGAGTTCTTGGCGCTCGTTTGACACGCTCGGATGCATCTCCATCTACGACCCACAATGCTTCTTCAACGGCATAGAAGAGGAGCTTCAGGGGCTTGGCGCACATGTTGCCACTGACTTGGATTATGGCGACATCATCTTATCAGCTGTCATTGACGAGAAACTCATCAACGCTGTGGCAGGTGGTAGGAGAGCCATCTGCGTCGTTGAGATGGCACATGCTATGCAGGCATACATTGAAGGCATAAGCATCGTTGACAGGTCTTTCAAAGGGCGTTGGGGCAGTTGGTGCACATCCTTCACATGGCTTTCACCAACGCTCCGTGAAAGCCTCAAGCTACCGCCCATCCTCCCACATGCCATGCGTGATGTCGTCCCAAGATGCGTCATTGAAGTTGATGGCGAGAAGATCAGGCATGCGCTTGAAGTGGAAGTTGAGCGAGCTGATGCTGGCATGTTCGTCGGATGGCTTCATAATGAGGCGCTGGTAGCGCTCACGATGCGAATTAACGCTGGCAAGTTGCTCCTCACCACATTCAGAGTGGCTTCGGAGCTGAGCGAGAAGCCAGCAAGGGTTGCGCTATTGCGAGTGCTCCTGCAGATGCTCATGAAGCGATGAGCTCAATTTGGGGGCTCACCGAAATGCTCTTCAACTTTGCGCCTGAGGAACGATAGCGAGCGCCTTGTGCCCTCATCTCCAATCGGGTTTCCATCCTCAAGGCTGATGAAGCCGTAGTAGCCGATTGAGGCGAGCTCCGCCATTATCGCATCGTAGTTCACATCGCCTTCGCCAACAACTGTATGCTGGTAGCTCCCAACTGTTCTGTCGCTCGCATGCATGTGCCAGACCTTGTGTTTCACCTCACGCAAAATTGTTAGCGGGTCTTCTCCAACCATGAGTGGGTTTGATGCATCAAAGTTGACGCCGATCGGTGTCCCTTCGAGCCTGTGGAAGACCTCGAGGAAGACGGCAGGTTGAAATGCGAAATCAACCTTCTTCCACAGCCTGTCCTTGTAATGGTTTTCAAGCCCCAGCTTTATTCCTCTCGGCTCTGAGAAATCGAGCAAACGATTGATGCACTCCACAGCCCAATTGATGCCATCGGTCACGCTGACACCCTCATGCAAGCATCCAACAGTCACACGAACACCTCTTGCACCGATGACCCTTGCAACCTCAACCATCGTCTTCATCTGCTCAAGCTCCTTCAGCCTAACGCTCTCGTCTGGGTGGACGAAATCTGGTGCGCATGTGAGTTGAGAGACGCCTATGCCATAGCGTGAGAGCAAATCGCAAACTGCGTTGAGTGTCTTCCTGTCATACGCGGGGAGCATGCTGTAGTGCAACTCGACAAACGAGAGCCCAAACTCAACTGCTTGTCGTAAAAGGCTTTCAAGCGACGGCTCACGGCGCTCAGCCATCGAATCAATGTAACGGACAGCGAGCCAAGAAAGCGTCGGCTTACCACAACCCATTTAATGCGCACCACCTTCATTGCCAACTTGCCCATATCACATGATGTCGTCACACTTAACCTTTGGCAAACACACAAACACAAAAGCGGAGGGTGAGAGAAAATGCGATTGTGCTTCATCACCAACGGAAGCGAAGCGGATTTGGAGTTCGCCTCCAAAGAGGGAATACCGTGCGTTGAGATAACGATTCATGGTGACCTTGAGAGGTGGGAGGAAAGGGCTGATGATTACCTTTCCATGTGCAAGCGATACGGTGTTGAAGTTGTCGCTGTCGGCTTGTGGGGCAGGAACTACCTGAGCGATGATGAACATGAGAGGGAAAAATGCTTCAACGAGCTTGAGCGCTCAATTGAGGTTGCAAAGCGCCTTGAGGCGAAGGTGTTCATAACAGGTGGCGGGGTTAGTAAAAACGAAACGATACGCCAGATGGCAATGCGAGCATGTGAGCTGTTCTCACCATTCGTTGAGCGCGCACAATCGTATGGGATGAAATTCGCCTTCTACAATTGCAGGTGGGCAAACCACATCATCGGGAGCGAAGCTTGGGATATCGTCTTTGAGCGTCTCCCAGATGCTGGCATAAAGTATGACCCATCACACCCGTTCTATGAAGGGATTGACTACCTCCGTGAGATGCGTGACTATGGCAGACGGATATTCCATGTGCACGCCAAAGGCTGTGTCAAGATAGGCGGCGAGAGGTTTGATGATCCGCCAGCTGGCATGGACCAGATTGACTGGGGTAGCATCTTCGCCATCCTTTACAAGCACAACTACGATGGCGCTATATCAATAGAGCCACATAGCGAGACATGGCTCGGAAACAGATACTACGCTGGAATAAGGTTCGCAAAGAGGTTTTTGGAGAGATTCATCCTTTAGCCGTTGGAGCAAATCGCTGTTTGACAGTTTGGTAGCCAACGCGAATCCTTTAAGTGAGGGGTGAAGCTCTATGCCGAAGGTGTTGATCGTATACTACAGCCGAACTGGCAACACGAAGTCAATGGCTGAAGCGGTTGCCGAAGGTGCAAAGAGGGTTGGGGGCGTTGATGTTGAGCTTAAAGCAGTTGAGGAATGCACGCCTGAGGATTTGCTCAACGCAGATGGCATAATAGTTGGCTCGCCAACCTACTACGGTTTGCCAGCAGGCGAGATAAAGAAGCTGTTTGACGAGAGCGTCAAGTATCACGGAAGGCTTGAGGGGAAGGTTGGTGGCGCTTTCACTTCTTCAGCGAATGTAGGTGGCGGGAACGAAACCACGATCATGGCTATCTTGCAGATGATGCTCATACACGGCATGGTTGTGCAAGGCTCGTCAATCGGTGACCATTACGGACCTGTGAGCATTGGTGCGCCAGATCAACGTGCAAGGCAACAGTGCCTGTCACTTGGTGAAAGAGTTGCAAGGCTTGTCATGAAGCTACATGGCGCTTGAGCTTGGTGGGGTGTTCATGAGCAACTGGAGCAAGTGGAAACAGCTTATGATCGGCGCTCTCTCAATAGTTGCCAGCGCAGTCATTGTTGGGCTAACGGCAAATGCTTTCCACCCGCGTGGGATACCATTGCGCTACTCAGATTTTGAGAGGATGCTTAAAGAGCGTGAGGAGATGCTCTTGAAGCCGCGTCTGCCAGCTGGTGTTGAGATGGTTGAGTTCAAGCGTGCGTGGGTGCTATTCACAACGCACAAGGCAAAGTTTGTCGATGCACGCTCAAGAAGCGAATACGAAACGGGTCACATACCGGGCGCGATAAACCTACCACCTGCGCCAGACGAGTTTGAGGCTTCGTTCAAGGTGGCGAAGGATAAGCTCAAAAAGGAAGCGCTCATAATCGTCTACTGTAGCGGTGGCTCGTGACCTAACAGCATACCAGTTGCGGAGCAACTGGTGAGACGCGGGTTCAAGCGAGTGTTGGTCATGCCCGGCGGTTGGTCTCAATGGCTCGCAAACAAATGCCCAGTTGAGAAGGGAGCGCCAAGTGGCAGGTGAAGCCAACGGTGGGATCAACGCACAGCGCCGACTTCACGAAAAAGCGGTGGTGGGGGCTGGTCTGCCTCATATTGCGTGTTGGGTTGGGTGGCATATTCGTGTTTGCGAGCTTGGATAAGATACTTGACCCTGTCACCTTCACCGATGTCGTGATGAATTACAAAGTGCTACCAAACAGCGTTGTGCCGACATTCTCCGTTGTGCTCCCGTGGCTTGAATTCATCACGGGCATGCTTCTCATCATCGGCTACGCCGTTGAGAGCGCTTCTGTTGTCATCGCCCTTATGCTCATAGCGTTCATATTCGGGATAACCGTTAATCTGTTTCGCGGTGTTGAGATGGCATGCGGTTGCTTTGGCTTCTTTGAAGGCGGACATAAGATCGGCTGGCACACAGTCCTTAGGGATGTTGCAATGCTTCTCTGTGCGCTTGTCCTCGTCATCGCATACAATCCGTTTGCCTCAATTGAGGCTCTCTTTTCAAAGCTAAGGCAAGAGAGGGGTGATGAGCGATGAACGGTGGTGAATTGAGTAGGCGCTCATTCATCGCTGGCACTGCATACGCAGTTGGCGCGCTTCTTAGCATGCGCAAAACATCAACTGGTGGTGAAGAGAAGAGGTTCAAGAAGGCGATCATCCTCGGGATGCTCCCATCGAATATGCCCCTCAAAGATAGATTGAAGTTGGCTAAGGATGTCGGGTTTGACGGTATTGAGATACCGCCAATGGATGAGAAGCAAGCCGATGAGATCCGTGCAATCGCTGATGATGTTGGCATTGAGCTACACTCAATAATCTACGGGGGCTGGCATGCACCGCTCTCGAGCGCCGATGAGAAAATTGTTGAAGCTGGCTTGAAGGGAATTGAGAGGGCATTGCACACGGCGAAGCGTGTCGGAGCTGACGCTGTCCTTTTGGTGCCCGGAATTGTCGACGCACGAACACGATACATTGAATGCTATGAGCGCACCCAAAGGAACATAAAGCGCATACTACCGCTGGCTGAGGAGCTTGGCATAACAATCGCCGTTGAGAATGTTTGGAACAACTTCTTGCTCAGCCCGATTGAGTTTGCAAGGTATGTGGATGAGTTTAACAGCGAGCGTTTGAGAGCTTACTTTGATGTTGGCAATGTGGTCAAGTTCGGCTTCCCAGAGGATTGGATACGCACGCTCGGAAAACGCATAGTCAAAGTGCACCTGAAGGATTTCAAGAGGGACACAAACAAGTTCGTGATGCTCCTTGAGGGCGATGTGAACTGGGAGGCGGTAAGACAAGCCCTGATTGAAGTCGGATACAGAGGTTATTTGACAGCCGAGCTAAGTAGCGGGGATGAGGCATACCTTCGGGATGTGAGCGCACGGATGGACAAGATAATAGAAGGTAGACGCTGACGATAAATTGCAATTTCGTTGCATCGTGAACATCACACGAGACTGCTAACTTCTGCCCTAATGCTCTTGAAGGAGGCGAGATGGATGCGTGAGATCAATGTGTTTCCAGACATGTCACCAGGCGAGCTTACATTCGGGACGATACCGAAGTGCAAATGGACGAAGCGACTGAAGGATGTAGTTGGCGACTTGATACAGCCAGAGCTTGCCATTGAGATGCTTGAGACGATGTTTTGGATACGCTCTTTTGAGAACCTGATAGTGGAGATGCGCGATGGCAGGTTTAAGCCGAGCGAGGATTTCCAATTTGTCGGTGCAACGCATCTTTCGGTTGGTCAGGAGGCAGTTGCAGTTGGAGCTATAGCTGCGATTCGCCCCGATGACTATATCACGAGCACACATCGTGGTCACGGACACGCCATAGCGAAGGGAGCGTTCGCGCTCAGGCGCATGAGCGAAGAGGAACTCAAGCGATGGCTCGGGAGAGATGTGAACGGCACAAGGGAGGAGCTCATCAAATTGGCTCTTGAAGAACACCTCTACCGAACAGTCGCAGAGTTGTTTGGGAAGGAGGACGGCTACTGCAAAGGGAGAGGCGGTGGCATGCACATAGCTGACTTTCGTGTTGGTCATCTCGGTGCTAACGCGATTGTCGGTGGCAGTTGTGGCATCGCTGTCGGTGCTGCTATGGCTGCGTGGAAACTTGGGACTGATAGAGTCGTCCTTTGCATGATAGGTGACGGTGCAACGCAGAATGGCATATTCCATGAGGCAGCCAACTTCGCCTGTATGGCACAGTTCAAGCGAGGTCTCCCCGTGATATTCGTCGTCGAGAACAACCAATATGCGATGACTGGACAGCATTACGGTGAGGTGACTGGCATTGATTACCTCGCAAGAAGGGGCGCAGCATACGACTTGCATATGATGCATGCGGAAGTGGTCAACGGGATGGATGTGCTCGCTGTTTACGATGCTGTTTCAAGGGCAGTTGAGCTGGCAAGGAGGGGTGATGGACCAGTCCTGCTTGACTGCGAATGCTATCGCTATTATGGGCACTCACTGAGCGATCAGAGGACGAAATATCGCACCGCTGAGGAGGAAGAAGCATGGCGCAGGCTTGATCCAGTTGAGAACTTCGTTGCACAAGTCATTGAGGCTGGCTTGCTCACGGAAAGCCAAGTTGAAGAGATGCGTCAAAGGTGCGATGAGCAGATACGCATAGCTGCTATAAAGGCTGCCAAAGCGCCGTTCCCAGACCCGAAGGACATCTACTACGGTTTGTTCTCGAACACGATGTGCGAAAGCGTCCCAGAGAAGTATCGCCAAGTGAACCTCATAAGGCGTCCGAGGAAGTTCCAAAGGGACAGCGAAGGCAAGATAATGTATCGCCACGCCATCTGTGAGGCATTAATCGAGGAGATGATGCGCGATAGCCGAGTGATCGTCTACGGCGAGGATGTGGCGGATTACGGTGGCGCCTTCATGGTCACCGCCGGGTTGCTTGAAACATTCGGGCGAGAGAGGGTGTTCAACACTCCGATAAGTGAGGCTGCCATAGTTGGAACAGCTATCGGTGCTGCCATGGTCGGCTTGCGCCCAGTGGTTGAGATCATGTATATTGATTTCATCCTGCTCGCCATGGATCAAGTTGGTAATCAAGCTGCGAAGATGAAATACATGTCGGGTGGGCAACCGAAGATACCGCTTGTCATAAGGACAACGGTCGGCGGTGGTAGAGGATACGCAGGACAGCATTCACAAAGCCTTGAAGCGGTCGTGACGCACTTCCCCGGATTGAAGGTCGTCATGCCAGCAACCGCATACGATGCGAAGGGGTTGCTCAAAACAGCCATAAGGGATGACGACCCTGTTATCTTTATTGAGCACCAGATGCTCTACACAAGCAAAGATGTCGTCCCGGAAGACGAATACCTCATACCGTTTGGTGTTGCGCGCATTCATCGTGAGGGCAAGGACATAACAATATGTGCATGGTCGAAGATGGTTGAGGTAGCACTCACGGCAGCACAGATACTTGAGGAGGAGCACAACATCAGCGCCGAAGTTGTGGATCCAAGAACGCTTTCACCATGTGACTACGATACGATAGCCACATCGGTTGAGAAGACGGGGAGGCTCCTGCTCGTCTGCCAAGCGCCAGAGACGGGTTGCTTTGCGGAACATATCGCATACCAGATTCAAAAGCGTTGTTTCAAACACCTCAAAGCCCCGATACGCATAGTTGCTGCTCACAATGTTCCACCACCCATGTCCCCAACGCTTGAGCGTGAAAACATACCTTCGCCAGAGAAGGTCGTCCGCAACGCTATTGAGGTCCTCTCACAATGAGCGTCATGCCTTAAGTCAATTGGGGCATCAATTGCTAAGCGTTAGCTTCTCAAGGGGGTGCGGTTGGACATGATCAGGCAAGTTTTTGATGTGCCGATATATGTCCTATCATCTGTCAGGACGCCTCTTGGGAGGTTCAACGGCGTGCTCTCGGAGTTCACGGCTATTGACCTTGGCGGGTTTGTTATAAGGGCTGTATGGGAGCGCCCAAAAATACCACCCGAAGAAATACAGTTTGTAACGATGGGCAATGTTGTTTGTGCAGGTCTCGGGATGGCTCCCGCCAAGGCTGCCGCGGTAATGGGTGGGCTTAAAGACAGCGTTTGTGCGAGGAGGGTTGAATCTGTATGCGCCTCGTCGCTTGATGCGCTCGCTATAACTTGCGATGCCATCGCTGCCGGTGCGTTTGATGTGGCTATAGCTGGCGGGATGGAATCACGCACAAACGCACCCTACTTGGTCGGTCCGAGGATGGAACGAAAAACGAAGTCATACCGAAAGGGAGAGCGAGTCAAAGTGAAAAGAGCGGGTGCATACACGTTCATGTTCAGTGAGAACGAACTCGAACAGCTTCAGGGAACTGGGTTGGTTGACGCAACTGCATACGATGGTCTGTTTTGGGTCTTGGAGAAGAAGTTCATGCGCCAGTATGCGATTGAGTTTGCGAGGGAGATGGGATACACAGTTGAGCTGGTAAACGAGCACGCAGCCAAGAGCCATGAGAAAGCTCGCAGAGCCGTATCGGAAGGATGGTTTGATGAGGAGATAGTGCCATGCGGTGAAGTGAATAGGGACGAACTGCCAACAGATGAACAACTCTCAAAGATGCTTGAGGAGGCGAAGGATGACATAGCATCGGGCTACAACACTGCAACACCAGTTGACGGTGCTGCTGCATGCCTAATCGCCTCCGAAAGAGCCACGAATAAACTCGGTGTGAATCCGATCGGCAGGATACTCGGATACGCAAGGGTTGATTGTCACCCAAGTCGCTTCCTAACCGCCCCAGTGGTGGCAGCGAAGGAACTGATCACAGCACTGCGCGAAAAGAACTTCAAATGCGAACCAACGATCGTTGAGGCAAACGAAGCCTTCGGCATTCAACTACCATACTTTGAAAGCGCCTTTGCGGGGATGGAGATAAATGTTCACGGCGGTGCTATAGCACTTGGTCACCCGCTTGGGGCTGCTGGCGCAAGGTTGCTTTGCACACTGCTTCATGCGATGAGGCGGTGGGGTCACAAGTATGGTCTTGTTGCGCTTTGTTTCGGTGGCGGTGGTGGCATGGCATTGGCTGTTGAGCTACAGTAGCTGAAGTTATCAGAAGCTCGCTTTGCAGCATAATACCATTGTGGCGATCAACAAAAAGCACCTTCACAGAGGCTGTGCAAGAAGGTAACGCAGGAGGCAATGGATAAAGAATTGTTGCAACGCACCCTTACCATAGTTTCGTGGCTTTTCATCTCAATAGCCATCGGTGGAATTGTAGGGGCGTGTTGCATTGGTGCGCTTTACTTGGCGTTGGCAAGGCAACTTCCATCCCTATCCGAAATAACATCAATACGACCTTGTGAAGGCACTGTCGTATATTCCTCCAACGGGGAACGGCTCGGCGAGGTTTACGCAGTTAGAAGGAAATGGGTGCCTATATCCAAGATACCGATTGCGCTACAGCAAGCCACCATCGCAATCGAAGACCGCAGATTTTACACTCACCCCGGTGTTGACCCAAGGTCTATAGTGCGTGCCCTGATCGTAAACTTGAAGAAATGGAGCCTCGCTCAAGGCGGGAGCACCATAACACAACAGCTTGCAAGAAGCTTCTTCCTAACCCAGAAGAAAACGCTTGATCGGAAGCTCAAAGAGATGATACTCGCCATAAGAATTGAGCGCGCCTTCTCGAAGCAGGAGATCTTGGAGATGTATCTCAATCAGGTTTGCTACGGGCACGGGACTTATGGAGTTGAAGCAGCTTCACAGTTCTACTTCGGGAAACATGTTTGGGAATTAAACCTGCCACAGTGCGCTCTCCTTGCAGGACTGCCGAGACGCCCATCATACTACTCACCATATGAGCACCCCGGAGCATGCAAGGCGAGGAGGGACTTGGTGCTCGACAAGATGGCTGAATGCGGTTTCATCACGAAGGAGGAAGCCGAGAGGGCAAAGAGGACACCCATAACTGACGGCTTGGTTGAACATAGAAGCACAAACGAGGACCAGATGAAAGCCCACTACTTTGTAAACCACACAATAAAAGAGCTCGTGCAGCGTTTCGGCTCGGACATGGTTTACAAAGGTGGGCTGAGAGTCTACACATCGCTCGATTTGAAGCTTCAGGAGGCTGCCGAGAGGATCGTCCAAAACAACATGAGCAGGTTGAACGCTATCGGCGCAGACCAGATCGCACTGGTATGCCTTGATATAAAGACGGGTCAAATACTTGCCATGATCGGTGGCGCTAAGAAGATGCGCTATGACCCTGTGAAGAAAAAGTTGGTCCGCGACGATTACAATAGAGCAACCCAAGCACCAAACCAACCCGGCTCAAGCTTCAAGCCATATGTCTATGCAGCAGCGTTGGAGATGGGCTTCAGACCGTTTAGCATATTCAATGACTCACGCATAGTGTTCACAAGCTCGGGCGGAAGAACATGGGCGCCAAAAAACTACGATGGTATCTATGGGCGCTCAATGACTTTGAAGACAGCTTTGGCTATATCGAACAATGTGATAGCCGTGAAGCTGTGCAGGGCTGTCGGGATTGACAGGGTGATCGATTGCGCTAAACGGATGGGGTTCAGGTTCGCAACTAACCCATACTCGGCAAGCTACGCTTTGGCGTTAGGAGCTGTTGATGGCTACCTGCTCGATCATACAGCCGCGATGGCTTGCGCAGCAAACGGTGGCTTGAGGGTTTTCCCCACAACCTTGGATAAGGTTTACGACAGCAGGGGGCAACTGATATACCAACACCTGCCACGCCAATCCAGAGCATTGAGCCAAGAGGTTGCAGAGCAATTGCTTGATATGCTTATCGCTGTCGTTACTTCAGGGACGGGACGCAGAGCAGCCGTCAGCGGTTACCAAATCGCGGGTAAGACTGGAACAAGCAACGAACTGAGAGACCTTTGGTTCATCGGGTTCAGCCCATCCATAGCATGCGGCATCTGGGTTGGAAGGGAAGATAACAAGCCTCTCAGATACGGCTCTGGTGGCACAATATGCGCACCGATATTCTCACAAGTGATGAGCATAGCACTCAAGCTACATCCAGGTCCAAGGCAATTTGAGTTCACAACGAAAAGGGATGGCGATAGCAATCGGCAACGCACCGAGATACAGCGTGAAAGCTTCCGAAGAGTGCGCATATGCGATGAGACTGGTTTGCTTGCCACACCTGCATGCCCACTAACCCACGAGGAAACACTGCCATTAGAACAAGTCCCAAAACATGAATGCACTCTCCACAGAACTGATTTGATCGAAGTTGCCATATGCAAAGCATCTGGCAAGCTCGCCAGCTTTTATTGTCCAGCAGACATGATCGTGTGGAAGAAAATGCCACCGCAAAAAGTGCCCACAGAGGTGTGCCCCATCCACAGCTCACACGCAACCGCTCACACCGCTTCCACACCAACTGATTTGGAACAAGCCGACCAATAAGAGGCTTACACGATGAGCACGGCTACTGATTTGCGCCCTTATCAGTGAACTTCAAACGCGTTGAAGCAACCAGAGAACGCACATCTGGGGCAACCAGATAGATCGGCGTATCACTCAACTCTATTGTTGGTGTCTTCAACTCATTTCCCATCAGGTTAAAAGCCCTTGCAGGCTGTTTGAGCGACAAGCTCACTACAGCATCTTCCCTCGCAAGCCAAACAACACCGACAACCCCATCAATCCTCTTGAAGCCATAACAACATGCTCCTTTGCCCAAGTTGAGCATCCCAAGCGGTAGGGCACTTTTGGCAATCATGTTGGCTAACACAGAATGTGCAGGGAGGGCTTCCCTTGGAGTTCCATCTACCTCCAAGAAGCAATTTGTGCCATACGAAAGCGAGTAGAAGATTTTGCTAATCCCGCTTGAAAGTAGCGTTGTGGCACGGCGAACGATTGCGACAGCGTTTCGAAGTTCGCCCTCATGTGATCCCGACAGTTCACATCGCTCGCCACTCGTAACCCAAATCGGCTTTCGCATTTTGCTCCCCTCCATCAAAGCGATCAAGTCCTTCACCTGCCACTCATACTCGTGCCTGAAAAGACACAGGTTAATCACATCCGCGAACTTCAGCACATCGGCTTTGACCAGCTTCAAAGCCAACTCCATCGAACCGACGCCTAAAACGAGAACGCAATCTTTGTTGATCGCCTTGGCTGAGCTGTATGCAACTTTGATCAACTCAACAAGCTTGCTCATGCACCCTTCTTCATCAGCGCCACCAAGATGTGGTCGGCTGACGAAAACTTCATAGGCAAACACCCGTGTCCTATAGCGTTTAACTATCGTCTCAAAGCGGGAGGCGTATGAATCAGCATCCTCGTCTTTGAGGGTCGGTATGGATATGAGCACATGCATCCCGAGCTTCAAAAGCTTGTCAATGTTTTCATCGTCCAACGATGATGGGGCTTCGCTGGCGCTTCGTTTTGCGATCGTGTAACGCCACCAAAGGATGCCCATGCGCTTCAGAAGCAACAAGAGCTCCTCACTTGGATAAAAACCTTCTACGCCAAACGGTGAATCGAAGCCTTCAAAGGGACGCAGAAGAGCACAATGAGCATTCCACGAACTCACATAGCGAACAGCCTCGTCGCTTGGGCGCACGATCACATCGTAGAAGCCCGATGCCTTTGGTAGCATGTTTTCAAGAGGAATATCAGCCACGCCCTTTGATGGAACACGGATGCTCAAACTGCGTTCCATGATGGAAGCGCCTTTGAAATCGCACACACGCACATCAAGATTCGCATGCATATCATCGCCATCGTTGTAAGCCAGAAGGCGCAAGCCTACATCGCCCTCGCTGACCCATATGTTGTTGGGCGAGTTTGAAACGATGAACACCTCGACTTGCGAATGTGGCTCATAAGGGGTTGGAGTCTCCCCAACCTCAAGTTGCACAGCATCAACACCTAACTTGGTATCGCCCGCGAACGGAGAGAGTTGTTCAAACCCAAACACGACAAGTGCATGCCAATCAACTGCTTTGAATGCCAGTGAAAAGCGACGCCAATCGTTTGTGGGATCAATGCGACGCTCAATTTTTCGCCCGTCAGCGAAGTAAACACCGATTGTAACTCCGATGCCATTGCCAAAAGCTTTTACGAATGCCGAGAGGGTGTAGGTTTCGCCACAAAGAAGCCTTAGCCATCGTGAGTTAGTGATGAGCAACCAAGGCGCATGCGCTATGTGTGGACTGAACAAGAAGAGTTGATGGAATGGCTTTGAAAACTTGATTGACAGTGCTTTGCGCCCGTGAGGCGCACCATCAACATCCGCCACTTCGCCAGCCAATTTGAAAAGGTTGCAAATATGCGCATCTTCAAACTTGATGCCACTTTGCCATCCGACTTCCCCGCACTCAAAACTGCTGTTTGGTATGAGGTTCTTTGTGTGATGCTCGTTCGGCAGATCAGCACCTGCACACTGTGCCGAGGGCACAAGCATAAAGAGGACTATCAAAGCGACAGCATGTGAAGCGATGGACAACCTTGACAGCACAAAAGCATCTCACCTCTATGCTCTTACACCTTGAGGATGTGTCAGCCACCTATGGGAGGAGTCGCCTTGAAGTTCCTCCCCCTGCGCACAAACCAAACCCTCTCGCTCAATGGGCGCAAGCAAATTGGCATCCACAGGTCTGGTTGCATCAGAGCCTTCGGAAGATATTCAATCAGGTCGCCGGCGATGAGCGATGCTTCTCCCTTATCCCATGAGGCTATATCGCCAGCCAACCCATGAATGAACACTGCACACGCTGCTGCCTCAAACGGTTTATTACCTTGCGCTATGAGGCTTGCGATCAACCCAGTTAGCACATCACCAGTCCCACCGCTTGCCATCCCCGGATTGCCAGTCAAGTTGATATATGTGTTGCCTTCGGGTGAGGCTATGACAGTGTGCGCCCCTTTGAGCACAACCGTCGCATTCAATTCCTTTGCAACAGCTTGCGTTACTCCTATCCTATCCGACTGCACTTCGCTGATGCTTTTCCCGATGAGCATCGCCATCTCACCCGGGTGTGGAGTTATCACGAGTTCACAACTTCTATCTGCGAGCTCTTTCATCCTGTTGGCGAACGCGACGATGCCATCTGCATCAAGCACGACTGTCTTCTCCGAGCTACGCACGAGCTGACGCACAAACTCCTGTGTCTCATCCACCCTCGAGATCCCGGGACCTATTGCGAGCACATCAGCCCACTTCATCCTCTCAACCAGCACATCGAGCGCCTTCAGCGATATGCTGATGGCTTCCGTCTCTGGCAAGGGCAGGCTCATGACTTCCATCACAGAAGCCTCAAAAGCGTTGTTTAAACTCTTTGGGAGCGCTACCATAACCAACCCAGCACCACCCCTCAGGGCGCTTACCCCGCACATCATGACAGCACCACTCATGCCAGCTGAACCACCAACAACGAGCACCCTCCCGTAGTCGCCTTTATGCGTGTTTGAAGCCCTCGTCTTATAGCACTTGTGAACGAGTTCCTCGGTGGTCACCTTCACCCAAGGCTCGAAAGCCTCAAACATCGCCTTCGGGATACCTATCGAGCCGAGGAAGAGGTCGCCAACCATGTCTGCGCCGGGGAAAAGCAGAAGCCCCCTCTTCATCGCTCCGAGCGTCACTGTCACATCAGCCCTTACGCACCTACCGCATAACTTGCCCGTGTCTGAGTCAAGCCCCGATGGAACATCAATGGATAGAATGCGTGGAGCACTTGAGTTAAGCGCGTCTATCGCTCCAGCGATTATCCCCCTAACCTCACCTGATATGCCAGTCCCAAGCAGTGCATCAACAACGACATGCGCATGTCTCATCGTCTTCTCGAGTTCGAGAAGCATCTTCTCATCCGTGACCTCAGTTAAGCTCACCCCTGCTTTCATCACAGCTTTGCAGTTTATGGCTGCATCACCCTTCAATTCCTCATGGCGAGCCATCAGGAAAACGCTCACATCAACTCCCATGTTGTGAAGATGCCTTGCGACTGCCAAGCCGTCGCCACCGTTGTTTCCGCGCCCGCACACTACAACGACTCTTTGTCCAGACTCAACGCCAACATGCTTCTCCAAAACCTCAACGACGCTCAGCGCAGCGTTTTCCATGAGCACGATCGTCGGGATCCCAAGTTCCTCAACAGCCCTTCTGTCACATATGCGACTTTGTTCAGATGTGAGGACATGGGTTGTGAGCGCCCTCATAGGCATCAACCTCTGCAAAGCATCCTCATGGATGTTCTCACGAAGGCGCAAAGGGAATCATCGCTCTTCTTCAAATCGCTTGAGGACGAAGCGCGATAGAACAGTTGGCAAGCCAAAAACCTTGATGAACCCCTCAGAGGCACGATGGTCAAACTTATCTGCACGGTCGTAAGTTGCAAGCTCATAGCTGTAGAGCGAGTAAGGCGACTTGCGCCCAACAACGATGCAAGAGCCTTTGAGCAACTTCACTGTAACGCTTCCTGTGACGGTGCGTTGCGTTGAATCCATGAAGGCATCCAAAGCCTCACGAAGTGGGTGATACCAAAGCCCGTAATAGACAAGCTCAGCATACTTGAGCTCAAGCATCCTTTTGAAGTGGGTCAAATCCCTCTCAAGCGTCATAGCCTCAAGAGCCTTGTGAGCTGTGATGAGAGTTATCGCAGCAGGTGCTTCGTAAACCTCCCTTGACTTTATCCCGACAAGCCTGTTCTCAATCATATCTACCCGTCCAACACCGTGCCTGCCAGCCACCTCGTTCAAATATGACACGAGCTCAACGAGCCCCATCCTTTGCCCATTAACAGCCACTGGGATGCCACGCTCAAAATCAATCGTGATGTATTGCGGTTCATCAGGCGCACACGCTGGTGAGCGAGTCCACTCAAATACTTCCTCTGGTGGCTCTTCCGATGGGTCTTCAAGCCTGCCACACTCAATGCTTCTTCCCCACAGGTTCTGGTCGATGCTGTATGGACTGCCAACATCTACAGGTATCGGTATGCCTCTCTCCTTCGCATATTCGATTTCTTCCTCCCTGCTCATCCCCCACTCCCTCGCTGGGGCGATTATTTTGAGTGACGGGTCAAGCGCTCTAAAAGTAACTTCGAAGCGGACTTGGTCGTTCCCTTTACCTGTAGCGCCATGTGCAACTGCATCAGCACCCACCTTGTGAGCGATCTCGACAACCTTCTTTGCGATAAGCGGGCGAGCCATCGCCGTCGCAAGTGGATAACCGTCTTCGTAGACGGCGTTCGCCTTCAGGCATGGCAGGACGAATTCTTTGACAAACTCCTCCTTGGCATCGATCAGGAAGGCTTCGGAAGCACCTATCTTGAGCGCCTTCTGCCTTATCGCCTCGTAGTCCTTGACCTCGCCAACATCAACTGTAACGGTGACAACTTCAGCATCGTAGTGCTCCGCCAACCAGCGTATGGCAACGGAAGTGTCCAAACCGCCAGAATACGCGAGCACAACCTTCATGACTCCATCCCTCCATCGTAAGCTTTGAGTAGCTTCAAAAACAACTATGACACGGAAGCGTTGTAGCGCCCATCACTTGCTCAACAAAAAACTTGTGGCAGGATAAACTTTAGCATAATGGCTCTGCGTAATGCAAGCTTGCATGGTAAAGCCAGACCACGCAAGATGAAGCATATGCTGGTGATGGAAGTGGGAAGCTTCGAAGGTGTAAGGGTAAGGGTGCCAGCCACTATCGCAAACCTTGGTAGCGGTTTCGATGTGCTTGGGATAGCACTTACTTGGCACAACACAGTTGAAGCAAGGTATGCAGAGAGGATGAGGAAGCCGATAATTGAGGTTGAGGGCGAGGGGGAGAACGAACTGCCGAGGGACGAGAGGAATGTTTGCTACCGTGCTTTTTCTGCTGCATGTGAGCTTATGGGGGAGGAAACACCGTCAATCTTCATGCGCCTCCGAAACACGATACCGCTTTCAAGGGGGCTTGGGAGCTCCGCTGCTGCTCGTGTTGGTGGCATAGTTGCAGCTATGGCTTTGTTGCGTGGCGAAGTGGATGAGAACAAAGCATTGAAACTCGCAGCCGAACTTGAAGGGCACACCGACAATGTCGCGCCAGCGTTGCTTGGCGGATTTGTCATCTCTGGGTGGAAGAGCGATGATGATAGTGTCTTCGCCATCAAGCTCCCGATGGCTAAGGATGTTCTGGTCACGGTGCTTGTGCCAGAACATCACATACCGACAGAAACTGCAAGGAGCGTATTGCCAGAGAGCGTTTCGCTCAGCGACGCGGTTTTCAACATGAGTAGGGCTTGCCTTCTCGTCGGGGCATTTATTACAGGTCACCTTGAGCACATCGCTGAAGCGGTCAAGGACAAGTTGCATCAACCATATAGGCAAGCTTTGATGCCATGGCTCAACGATGTTATTGAGACAGCGATGTCCGCTGGGGCGCTCGGAGCTTTCTTAAGTGGCTCTGGTTCCGCAGTGGCAGCGTTATCGGCAGACGAGGCAAAAGCATCGCAAGTGGCTAAAGCGATGGAGATGGCGTTATCAAGGCATGGTGTTCACGGTTACACGAAGGTAGTGCGCATAGACACAGATGGCGTAAGGTTTGAAAGATGGTGAGCAAAATGAAAGGCAACGGACACTCAATCTTGGGGAGCGTTGTCGGGATCATTGTGTTCATCGTCGGCATAGCGTTCCTTGTCGCTTCATTCATCCTCACATACGAACTCTTCAAGGCGCTTGACGAAGAGAGAATCGCTTTGTTCCAGAACCCGACTGGCTCTGAACACATAGTGGCATCGATAATCAGTTGGGTTCTTCGCTCCGTCTTTCGTCTGGCATGTCTTTTCGTCATGGGCTTCATAGGTTCGCTGATTGCAGCACGCGGGGCTTACATCTACGGTGCATCAAAGGCTATGGGTAACTCGCATCGCACAAGGGAAATGTGACAGCGCTTGCGATGAGAGGGTGAGGCATCGTGGGTAGCACCCGAGAGGACAAAACGAAAAAGAGGATGCGCTTGCACGCCATCGTCTATGGGCTTGTCCAAGGCGTTGGCTTCCGCTATTTCACCCTTTGGGAAGCGTCAAAGCTTGGTCTTACGGGTTATGTGCGAAACCTATCGGATGGTTCCGTTGAAGTTGTTGCTGAGGGGACAAAGGAAGATCTCGAAAAGCTCCTTGAGAAGCTACATCAAGGTCCACCCGCTGCGAGGGTGCGCAAGGTCATCGTGAATTGGAGCGAAGCTAAAGGTGAGTTTGATAGGTTCGGGGTGGAATTCTAACAGGCTATGAGACAGTTGATGCTCATACTCACGGTCGCAATCACCTTGATAGCGGTTGGGAGGGCAAACTGCATCAGCAGTGTGGAAGACGATGCAGTTGCCCAAGCGCTTGTGTTGCTACGCGTTGGCGAGATACGCCCAGCAGTGGATTCGCTCATCAACGCTAACAACACAGATGATGTGAATTGGAAAGCCACCGCAGCGTTGTTGTGCCTTGCAACGGGTCACTTCAACAGCGCATATGAAATCGCGACTTCAGCGCTCAAACAATGTCGTGACGAAACAACGATGCTTGTGGCTGGACTGGCTGCGCTTGGCGCTGGCGACCATGAATCAGCAATCAAAGCATTCACAGAGCTTCTGAGCTTGCAACCGAGGGCGAACCGTCAACTGCCGTTGCTGTTTCTCAACATACTCGGCGTCAACGCCGATGTGGGTAAGTGCGCCGATGAGGAACCGTGTGCCGAAGCTGTGAAGTTGCTCCACTCCTTTCTGAAGATACAGCGGGGCGAGTATGCTTCAGCGAAAGAGATGCTCATAAAGCTGAGCGAGATGATGCGCAACAGGACACAAAGCGGAAGCGACAACATGAAGGGCTTAATCAAACTCTCCGTAGTAAGCGACGACGATGGGATAAAGCTTGTCATGCTAACGCCTCGGGCAAAGGATGTGCCAGCAGAGGAAATTGAAAGGCTTGCAAGCATGCATAAGGGCGAGGGAGCAAAAAGCGTGAGCGCTAAAGCGAGCTTGATACGGCACGCAGATGCTACAACACTTTTGAGCATCAGGAGAGGAAAACAAACCCAGGGCTCAACGAACGAGGATGGCGTTAGGTTGCTGAGCGGGCGCGTGCGAATCAGCGTGGATGTGTCGGCTTTCCCAGAAGCCTCTCAAGTGAGCTTTCATGTTGATTGCGAGGAGAGGTTCAGGACCAGCAAAACACCATTTGAATGGGAGTGGGATACAACCGCTGAATCCCCCGGAAAACACACACTCACCATCCTCGTTTTAAGGCGTGATGGCTCAGTATGCGCTGCGAGCACACAAAAGGTTTACATCGCTTCATCGGTGATCAACACAACTCAACAACGAACTACCACAGAAGGAGAAAGCACTTTCGGCAAACAACAGTTTATAAGGCGAGTTGCAACGGGGACGACAAACTCGAAAACAGAGCATGCACAAACGAGGTCAATCTCTTCGTTCGATTGGCGTGCGAACATGCAACCCAATTCAATACTGCCACCGATCCGCCTCCTCGATGTGGATGATGAGAGTGTTGAGCTCATGCTCGGCTTGGCGCACGAGGCAACGGGTGATTTGCACAGCGCATTTCACGAGCTTGGTAAACTTTACCTGCGCACACGCAACGAAGCCCTCGTCAAGCACCTTGTGAGGTTGCGCAAAAGCCTCACATCGGGCAGTAGCACGCCACTGCTCATAACCTCAGCACCAACAAATAAAAGAGCAGTCGCACTCACATTTGATGACGGACCAAGGACGCCATACACAGAGCAAATACTGCACACACTCTCTCGCTATGGAGTTAGAGCGACCTTCTTCGTCGTCGGCGAGATGGTGAGAGAATACCCTGAGCTTCTTAGAGCTATAGTCAGCGCTGGACATGAAGTTGGAAACCACTCATACTCGCACACACCGGCACGCATGCTAAGCAAAGACGACATCGAATGCGAACTGCTACTCACCGACATTCTCATCTCGGAGGTTTGTGGAATCCACCCGACATTGTTTCGTCCACCGGGAGGTGGGATAAACGATGCCCTCATCTCGGCTCTAATAGAACAGAACTACTCATGCGTCAGGTGGAACATCAACATCGGGGAGCATCGCGGAACACCACAGCAGATAGCAGTTAAAATGCTCAACGCTGTCAAGCCGGGTTCAATCATACTTATGCACAATGGGATGGATGCGAGCCCAGATGTGCTCCCGTATTTGCTCGATGGGTTGCAGAGGCTCGGCTATGAGGTCATGCCGCTCGGAGAACTCTTGAAGGTGAGGCGAGTAAGGTGTAGCGATTTTGCGGAGGCAAGATGAACATGAAAAAGCTGTGGTTCGCTTCAGTGCTTTCGTTTGCCGTTCTCGCTTTTTGCCTTTTACTTCTCGATGCGGGAGAGCAAATTAGCGAAGTGAAGCATAAGCACGCAACGAGAAGCCACATGCCGCTTTTACCTTCTTTCAAACACTTCACACATGATGCGATGACGGTCCGCGATCAGGCTGTGGACATCCTTTGGCTGATGAGCGACCGTTACTTTCATGTTGGTGATTACGAATCGGCGGTGCGCATGCATTACGGTAGCATCGCCCTTGATCCCCACTTCGTTGAGGCATACAGTGTTGCAGCATGGTTGCTTGACAGCATGGACAGGACAGAAGAGGCGCTCTCATTGCTTGAGAACGGCTTCAAGTTAAACAGGTCATCCTATCAACTCCCATTTGACATCGGCTTCATCCTGACGCGCCACAAGAAGTTTGAGGAAGCGGTCAAATGGTATGAGATCGCTTCGGCGTTGCCAGGACCTTTTTGGGTAAAGCATGCTCTCGCCAAAGCCTACGAAAGAGTTGGAAGGTTAGAAGACGCGTTGAGGGTGTGGCGTGATAGACTGAACGAAGCGCCCGAAGACGCAGTTGTAAAGCACAACTACGAGCGCGTGAAGAAGATGCTCGAGGAGAAGGTGAAAACACAGGCGAAGTAACGAAAGCGATAGGTGGGGGCAATGCTCGTAGAGCACATCAGGAGGGTGCTGGAAGATTTACACAAGCATGCGATAAGCGTTGATGAAGCGCTTGAAAGGCTTCGTGCTTTACCTTACGAGGAGCTCGGGTTCGCAAAGCTTGACCACCACAGAGTGCTAAGGCGTGGTTTCCCAGAGGTCATCTTCTGTCAAGGTAAGACGGTTGAGCAAGTTAAGCAAATCGTAACTACTATAGCCTCCCGTGGTGGGAAAGTCCTCGCGACGAGGGCTTCAAGGGAAATGTATGAAGCGGTGAAAAGCGCCGTGCAACATGCAGAATATCACGAACTGGCGCGGATGATAATCGTCCGTTCAGAAGAGGAAGAAAGCAGAGCGAGAGAAGAGTTCATCCCCAAGGCAGTGGTTTTATCGGCTGGCACTGCCGATCTCCCAGTTGCTGAGGAAGCAGCTTTAACAGCGGAAGCATTCGGCATGCAAGTCTCTCGCATATACGATGTTGGAGTGGCTGGGTTACATCGCCTCCTTGATCACCGCCAGACGATTGAAAGTGCTCATGTTGTAATCGTTGTCGCTGGTATGGAAGGGGCATTGCCGAGCGTCGTCGCTGGTCTCATCAAGCAACCTGTGATAGCTGTCCCAACAAGCGTTGGCTATGGAGCGAGCTTCCAAGGTCTTGCAGCGCTTTTGACGATGCTCAACTCCTGTTCACCCGGGCTTGTTGTGGTCAACATCGACAACGGATTTGGCGCTGGTTACTTCGCAGCACTCATAGGAGCACACTTGAAGAGGGTTTGGGAGGAAGCGAGAAAACACGACGATGGATGAAAACACGCTCACTTGATTCCTATACCCGAGCTCTTGATGGCTTCAAAGAGCCTCCTATAAAGCTCGCTCTCGATTCGCAACGCATCTTTGCCGATGGCTTCCACCCAGACGGATAGCTCAAACGAGACCGCATCGGATGAAAACTTGGTGAGCCTTAACTCGGGTGGAGGTTCCTTCGCCACCTTAGGGTGCTCTGAGACGGCTCTCAATAACAACGCTTGAAGCTCATCCAAATTGTCAGGGTGAGCTGTGCTTACGGAGAGCTGTATACAAAAGGGGCTATCTTTCGCTACGCGCATGACTGGCATCGTCAGCAGATGCATGTTCGGTATGATGATGTGTTTATCATCTGGAGTGCATATCGTTGTGGAGCGAGCTGTTATCCGTTCAACCCTCCCGAGTTGACCTGCAACGCTTATGACATCACCGATGCGCACAGACCTTTCAATGATGAGGAGCATCCCGCTTATGAAGTTGTTGGCTATCTGCTGCATACCGAAGCCGAGTGCGACTCCAAAGCCACCAGCAAAGAACTTGAGCGAAGAGAGATCTATGCCGAGTGTGTCAATGACGAAGAACACCCCAACCACCAAAATGCCCACCCTTAAGGACTGTGAGAGGATGTAAGCTACATGCTCATCAAGTTCGTAGCGCTTTAGCGCTGACTTGTGGATGCTGTTTGAAATGGCATTGCTCAGCCAAATTGCGACGACGCTAACAGCTACAGCTGTGATGAGCGATGAGGTGGAGATCTCGCTCTTTCCGATCCGAAGCAATGGGCGTGAGAGTAGTTCAAAAAGTTTTGGCAGTGCCCCTGCAAAGTAAAGGAGCGAGATTAAGACCATCACAGGAAGCCAAACTATCAGTTCATACTGCGTTGCGATCTCAATCGGCAGAAGCAACCGCATCAACCTCGCAACGAGCATGTAAACGAACAAGAGCCATAGAAATGCAGTCCCATACGGCATTAAGTAGCCAAACTCATGAGCTTCGGCGACGATGGAAAGCGAGTTAGCGAGGCATGAAGCAAAAGCCATCGGAAGCATATCCACAAGCAATTTGAAGAAGCCATGTGGGCTTGCTATGCCAACTCGCCTTGCGAGCACACGGATGAGGAAGTGAGCAAGAAGGTATACAAACAATGAGCTGAAGAGTTGCACTGATAATCCGAAGAGCGGAAGCAAGCTCACACTGGGTAGCAAGTCCAACCGCAACGCCTCTCACCTCGCATGGCGACATATTGAAATTGAAAATGACTGCTCCACCAAGCTGTGCTATCTTCAAAATGTAACGAAAAACGCCTCACGGTGGTGAGCTGTGATGAACGAGAGGATCGAGAGCGAGATACAAGACGAGCAACTTGATACGCTCGCCTTCACGATGTCCCTCTACAAGCGCCAAAGGAGGAGGCTTTCATTCAACGCCACATCGCTCGATGAAGCCGTTGAATGGCAACGCAGGCTACGGACACGCTTGATCAAGTTGCTCGGCGGTTTTCCAAAAAGGAAATGCGAGCTCAAGCCGAGGAGGCTTGAGAAGGCGAAGCTGAGCTTCATCAGCCCTTGCGGTCGCATCGTAAGATACGAGCGTGAGACAGTCATCTTCCAGAGCCGAGAAGAACTTTCGGTGTATGCTTACTTTCTCATGCCGGAGGGTGCAAGTATGCCTCTGCCATGCGTTATATGCCTACCTGGTCACGGAAGAGGTGTTGATGACATAGTCGGTATAAACGCCGATGGGACAATCCGCCAGACATATGCTGGATACCAAATGGACTTTGCGCTACAGTGTGTTGAACATGGCTATGCAGTTCTTGCAGTTGAGCAACTTGGCTTCGGGCATAGGCGTGACGAAAGGGCGCGTAACCAATCACCAGAAACTTCTTCATGCCAGCCTGCTGCAGGTGCAGCTCTGCTCCTCGGCGAGACCATGCTTGGATGGCGCGTTTACGATGCCATAAGGGCGGTTGATTACTTGAACACGAGAGAGGAAGTCGAGAGCGATAGGATAGCTGTGATGGGCATATCTGGTGGTGGTGCAACTGCACTCTTTACAGCTGCGATTGATGAGAGGATCAAAGTGGCTGTCGTGAGTGGTTACTTCAACACCTTCAGCGACAGCATCATGAGCATACCACACTGCATCGACAACTATGTCCCATCAATCCTTAAGTTTGCTGAGATGTGGGACATAGCTGGCTTGATTGCGCCGAGGGCTTTGTTCATCGAGTCTGGCACTAAAGACCCGATATTCCCTGTTGAGGCGACAATCCGCTCATACGAGCACCTGAGAAAAATCTACTCACTCTTCAACGCGAGCGAGAAGCTCGGGTTGGAAATATTTGAAGGCGAGCACATGTTCTATGGGAGAGGGGCTTTCCAATTCCTACACCGCTGGCTGTGATGAAGGACGCCTGCAGAAGAGGAGCACAACTGCGATGCCAACAAATACGGACACGCATACGCAAGCAGAATAGACGCCGATGAGCACCGATGCTGGCTCATAGGAAAGCCAAACGATGTGTCTCCCCGAAGGCACAAACAAACCCCTGAACACATAATCAGCAATGAAAAGCTGTCTTGGCTCACCATCAACATAGGCTCTCCAGCCTGGGTAGTAAGAGTCAGCGATGAGGAGCACCTGAGTCCCGAAAGAGGTGGCATCAAGCATCAAACTGTTCGACGCTTCGAAAGCGATTATGACATTCCCACGCTTGCGTTTCGTTGCTGGTGGAACGAGCTTATACTGCCTTGACTGCTCAGGCAGTTCAATGATGGCTTTATCCAACAGGTTGATGCCGTGCTTATCAGCTTCGCAAACAAGTGAAAAGGACTGCTGTGGTGAATTCACAATCAACCAATCCGTCACCATGAAGGCTCTCGGGAAGACATCCAAGTTCTCATACAGCCACATGTCTAAAGCATGGTGCTCCTTTATGTTCTTGGCGTGCTTGACAGGTGCGCCAGATATGAAGAACTTCACCGACGCCAGATCAAGCAGTTGCGAATCCAAGTTATCCAGTGAGAAGCCGGGGAGGTCTGGATCAACGCATTTCAGGAAACGAGCATACCGCATAGTCCATAGGGAATCAGAGCCTTGCACATCTCTCAACCTGTAGACCATGAGCGTGTTCGAAGGCATCCAATGTTTTATTGCGTCTGTGCCGATAGCCATGACACGGTGTTTGCCGATGTGCTCGCTTATCCAGCGTAAAGAGTCAGTCCAGAAGAAGACCATGCGCCTATCGCAAGAGGGGTTGAGATCATACGCAAACGAAAACAGGTCTGCAACAACAAGCGCGATCATCAGCGCCGATGAAAATTTTGCAGTTCGCCGATGTAGCGTTAGGGCGATGGCAAGGCAACTCAAAACAAGCAGTAGTAAAGCCTTCAAGAGTTGCCATCGCTCGTAGCCCGCAAGTGGTGATGAGGTTATGACTCCCCAAAAGCAACTTACGCTGTAGGCGCACGAGAGCGCTATCAAAGCTATAGCTACAACGCATGGTGTGAGGACGAAGCGAAATATCTTCTTGCGCTCAAGTGAAAGCTCGCTACGCATTGACATGATGGCTTGCGCACCGAGGGTTGCAAGCAGAGCTATTGAGAAATCAAACAACAGCAAAGCCCTCGATGCACCAACCATCTGCTGAATGCCGGGCAACATACCAAGCAGTAGGTAAATTGGGGAGCCTGTGGCAAGCATGAAACCGATGATGAAAATGCTAATGGCGAAGGGGCGGAGTGGATGTTTAAACGCAAACCCAATCGAAGCGAGCAAAAGCGGTAGCAAGCCAACATAACCAGTTCGTTCGATGAAATTGAAAACCTCAAACGGGCTCCAGTGTGTGCCATCTCTGTAGTTGCCGAAGAAGTTAGGGACGATCAACCTGATCCATTGCTCGGGTTGAAGGCTGTTTGCGAGCACAGCCTCGTAGCTGAACTGACCAGCGCGAGTGCACATCCTTGAAAGCTCAAGCGACGGCAACAACTGCGGTGATGAAAGCATCAACGCAAAAACGAGCGAGAAGATGAACACCAGCATGTGCCTCCCTAACACCTCAACGAGACAGCGCAAACCTCCCTTATGTGCGCATACCGAATCCTGAACGCATCTAACAAGCGCGTATGTGAGCAAAGAAAACCAAACATAGAAAGCCATCTGCATATGACCTGCGAGCGCTGACAGAGCCAGCGGTAAGGAAGAAATGAATGTGGCTGAGAGAATGCATGGCATTGAATGTTCTCGCTCCAAGCGCTTCAAGCTATACTCATATGCTGTCATGCAAACTGGGAGCCATACAGCTGTGCAGAGTATCGTGATGTAATTGAGCCACGCAACCAAAAAGCCACAAAGCATGAATGAGCAAGCGCCGACGAAGGCGGGTGCTGGGTGTGCCTTCCACAATATAAGGAGTGCGTATGTGCCGAAGGCTGCTAAGAGCATGTGGATTAGCACGAACCAGCCAAACGCAACATCAACTGGCATGAAAACGAAGATGAGGTTGAGCGGGTAGAACACAGCCGACTGACCGTTCCCGACGAAAGTGGTTCCACTGAACATGTATGGATTCCAAAGGGGCAGTTCGCCTTCCCTTAAGCTCTCAGAATAGAACTTACGCCACGGGTAGTATTGCTGTATCACATCGAGCAACGGCGCATGCACCCTCACAAACTCTGGGAAGAGCTTCCTTGCGTGATATCGCCATGGTGTCATCACAAGCAAAAGGTCGGCTGGTAGAAGCACCTTGCCAAAGAACAAAACTTTGTGGATGAGCGCAACCGCGATTATGATGAGCAACGCCAAGCAAACAGCATGCCTATAGCGGTTGAGCATGTTCATCACTTCGTCTTTTCCCAATCATGTTTCCGCAACTGCTCAAGCCCGGTAGCGAATGAGATGAGTGATGCGACATCAACATTGTAGACGGCATCGCTACCAAACTTAACCGCGAGCTTGCAGAACGGGGGTAGCGAGACATCGCCACCGACCATGCCACGCTCGAAATCCGTCACCACAACAAACCGCACATTGTGCTCCTTTACCAAGCTCAGCCAAAGAGCCAACTGCTCCTTCTTCCACTGCCACTTGTAACAACTCATGATGGTGCGGAGCTTCCTAACAAAGTGCAATGTCTCAGCCCAATGCCCGATAAAGACAGCCCTACCAGTGAGCGGTGGTATGTAGTTGCCAAGCATCGGACTGCATAGAACGGAGTCTTGTGGTGTTGAGTTCTCCCTGATCCAGTTCATCAAACGGAGTTGGTTGTGCGTAAGGTAATAAGGCGGTTGTAGAAGGCGCTCCGCAAGTATGTTGTTGCTCAAAAGCCAGCGCATGTTCAGCGAGATATACGCAACATTGGAAGGGAGCATAAGCAGGGTGAGGATTATTGCACCAACATAAGTGAGCTTGCTCAGCTCGTAAGAAGGCTCGCCCTTCATCCTCGCCGATGCCCTTGTGATAGCCGCGCAAATCCATGACATGGCGTAAGCGGAAAGCAAACATAAAGGTATATGGAAACCTTCGATCAACTTCCTCTGGAAGCTCACGGGCAGATAGATTGCAATGAGTGTCCCGAGCGACCAAGCCACCACCATGGGCATCATATGCCACCTGTTTATCACGCCAAAGACCAAGCCGATGAGAGATAGGGGCGTAAGGAGACCATAACTTCCAGCAAGTATGCTCAACGGAGGCGTGAGCGTTGGAGTGAGCGCTTTCTCTCTAAACGCGATGTCGCCCATGAAGGCAAGCAGTTGCGGGAGCATACCAATTGAGGCGCATACGACGGCGACGACAACGGACACACCGAGGGTGAGATGAGTTGGATGCCTCAAAGGGTTTTCACCCTCATGCCTTGTGCCACATGCTTTCCAAATTTTGCGGAGCGCCGTCGACCACATCAAATGCATGGGGCACCAAAGTAGGAGGAAGACGAGCATCGTTATGGCTGCATAAGTGTGTGCGTTCCCCAAGAGTAGCGAGACCAACCCAGCCAATATGAGCTGTGACGGTTTCCTCTCAAGGGTGTATGAGATGAGCGAAGTTATGACGAACACCTGCATGGCAATTCCGAGTGCGGTGAGTGGTGCAACAAGCGCTGTGAGAAATGTGATAGCCTCTGGCATAACAAGACCTTCGCTGAAATCAACAAGCTGTGGTGCGTTTAAGCCGAGCCAGTTCCTGCAAACCCACGAAAGCCACCCAAAGCCAGAGGAGAAGCAAAGGAAGAGGATGAAAGCCCGTCTTGTCTCGACCTGTTCAAAGCTTAATGAAGCGAGCTTATAAGCGTAGATGAGGAGCACATAGACAGCGATGGTGCGCATCAGTTGGTAGAGGATATGCAACGGAAGCTTCGTTATTGCGTGGAGCTTGCCGATGAGGAAAGCTGGCAAGTGAAAGAACATCCCTTGGTGTCTCTCAGTTGTGTAAAGGTCTTTGAAACCGAAGGCGCAATCACCTGCTTGCCTTGCCCACATTAGATGCACATTTTGATCATCGGGGTTACCAAGCAACCACATGTAACTCATGTGAGGCGGCGTCAAAAGGAATGCGACAAAGTATGGTAGCCATGTCAGGCACAGAAAGATAAACACGAAACGCTTGACCCAACGAACCTCATCAACACCTGCAACGGTCTTTTGAACCATCCTCGCATCCTCACATCCACAAGTTGGTTTAGCAAGCATGAGAACGAAATGTCAGGCGGGTTAAGAGCCGTCCTTACATCAGAATGAACGCAACACTTCCAAGTTGTAAATGCATGGTAGCAGGGTTCACACAAGCTGGCATTGATGTTACAATGTGGCTTTAGTCAGGCAAAATATTGCGGTGAGGTGACGCCCCAAAAAAACTTCTCAGGAGGTGTAGCGTGATGGGGGAGAGGAAGGTGCGAATTGGATTTATAGGATGCGGAGGCATCGCACAACAGCATATGAACGCCTTGAAAACCATACCCGAGGCTGAGCTTGTCGCGTTCTGCGACATAGACATTGAGCGAGCATCCACAGCAGCAAAGCAACACGGTGGCAAAGCCTTTGACGATGCAGAGGCGATGATAAAGGAAGTTGAGCTTGATGCTGTTTGGATCGGGCTACCACCTTACGCACACGGTATTGAGCTAAAGCTCGTTGAGGCTGGGATACCGTTCTTCGTTGAGAAGCCGGTCGGGCTTGACATCGGTCTCATAAAGGAGATAGCCTCCGCAGTCGAAGAAAAAGGTCTCATGACAAGCGTTGGCTACATGAACAGATACAGGCGTGGAGTCGGTATGGTGCGTGAGTTGCTTAAAGAGGATGTGCCAATACTGTTGCTTGGTGGATGGATAGGCGGAACACCTCGACCAGTGGCTGGGATTTGGCGCTGGTGGGTTGAAAAGGATAAGAGTGGTGGTCAGTTCCACGAGCAGGTAACACACACGGTTGATCTGGCACGCTTCTTGTTTGGTGAAGTAGTTGAGGTGCACGCATTCGCAGCCAAAGGGCTGAACAAGGAAGTGCCACCTAACTACACGATTGAGGATGCAAGTGTTGTGAACTTGAAGTTCGAAAACGGTGCAGTGGCTAACATATGGGCTTGCTGTGCCGCGAATGCAGGTGGTGGCGGTGTCAGCCTCAGTGTATACGCAACCAAGATGACCGCATTGTTTACAGGTTGGGAGCACAGGGCACGCATAATGCGTGTTGGAGAAGACACAATTGAGGTGGCTGGAGAACCCAACATCTTTGAGATTGAAGATAGGGCATTCATCGAAGCCCTCCTAACAGGCAACACTGCCCTGATAAAGTCGCCATACGCTGACGGCGTGAAGACGGCTGAAGTGACGCTCGCAGCAAACAAGTCAATGGAGACTGGAAAGCCAGTCAGCCTCGTTTGAAAGCGCTTAACTTGCGGTGTCAAACTCCTTTGCGGGAAAGGTGAATATGGGATGGGGAAGTGGAAGTGGTTGTTTCTGTCGGCATGCCTATTGATTGACCTTTTGGCATCCCCACTCCATGCCCAACAGGTTAAACGGAAGATATCGTTCACCGATATGCTGTGGCGCATTGTGGATTTGAAGAATCTGCCACTGATTGAGGATGGCGTCAAGTGCGCTCAATTTTCGAGCTACGATAGAGCAAGCAAATCGCCAGATGAACCAAACTGGGGAGCTAACAAGGACTGGGGGAACTACATACGAATCGAAGAGAACGGCGAGGCTGTGATGGTGGAAATTGATGGGAGTGGATGCATCGTCAGGATATGGTCCGCAAACCCGCAGGGCAAAATACGCTTCTACCTTGATGGCTCTGAAAAGCCTCTTGAGTTTGAATTCCAACAGCTCTTCAAAGGTGACTTTGAACCATTCCTATCGCCGCTCTGTGGCTATCACGGTAGGGGAGCAAATTGCTATCTTCCCATACCGTTCGCAAAGCGGTGCAAGGTGACAGCAGACAAACCACACGGGCAATATTACCACATCACATATGTGACCTTCCCGAAGGACTGGCAAGTTGAGACATTCAAGCTACCCCTCACAGAGGAAGAGAGGGAAACGCTTAAGAGGGTGATCGAGATTCTAAACCGCTCTGGTGAGAACCCGTATCCACAAGGTGCGAAGGTTGAGCAAATCACGGGGAAGCTCAAGCTTGCCCCATCGGAGCGCCGCGCCATAGCGCAACTCGCTGGGGCTGGCGTAATACGCTCTTTGCGCATCAGGGTCGAATCAAATGAGAAGTGGGTTTCTCGCAAGCTTATCATTATGGCTTTCTGGGACGATGAAGAGGAACCAAGCATATGGTGTCCAGTCGGCGACTTCTTCGGATGCGGTTTCGGCTTCAAGGAGTATGCTTCACTTCCCATGGGTGTGACAGGCGAAGGAGCATATTGCTATTTCCCGATGCCGTTCAAAAAGGGAGCGCGAATTGAACTGCTCAACGAGGGGAAAGCAGAGGTGGCAGTTGAGTTCTCAGTTGAATGCGAACGAGATGTGCAACTCCCAGATGTGATCGGCTACTTCCACGCCAAATGGCGCCGTGAAGCACCATGCAAGACTTTTGATTATCCCTTCTTGGAAGCCAAGGGCACCGGGAAATATGTCGGCACATCGCTCAGCATTGATAACCCTGAACCTGGTTGGTGGGGAGAAGGTGACGAGAAGGTATGGGTTGATGGTGAAGCCTTCCCATCAACATTTGGAACAGGTAGTGAAGATTACTTTGGCGATGCGTGGGGCTTCAGACCTTTCATCCACCCGCTACACGGTTGCATACTCCGTGAGCGCCCAGATCACGCTGGTAAGACGAGCGTCTACAGGTGGCATATCGCTGATGCAATACCGTTTTACAAATCGATACGCTTCACGATTGAGAATTACGGCACGGACAAAGACTATACAAGCGTTGCCTACTGGTATCAAGTCGAACCACACAGCGACTTCTTCAAGCCCGTTGATGTCTCCCAACGCCTGCCGATGCCAAAGCGCATAATAGGTGCAGTCGAGCTTGAGGATGTGAGGGCGGAATCCAAAGAGGGCATCAAGGTGGTGAGCGAGGAAGAGACGCAATTGGAGCTATCAGGTGGTAGAGCCATCTTGTTCACCCCGTCAAAGGAAGCGAATGAGTTTGCGCTCTTGATACCGATAAAGCAAGAGGATGTGTATGAGCTAATCTTGCACTCTGTTACAGGGCTTGAGCAACCCGCATTCAAAGTGGCTGTTGATGGTAAAGCTGTCGGCGAATTCCGAAAGCCATTTGTCGACTCCCCGATTCTAAGGCTTGGCAGGATCAGGATGCACCCGCCAACTTCAAGATTGCAAATCACAGCGCAAGACATTGACGGGAAAGAGAAGCACCTGCTCCTTGATGCGCTTGAGTTGCGTCAAAGCCCGAAAGTGAGGGGAGCGATCGAAGCCGAAAGGTTACCGTTCAAATCATCCGAGGGCGTCGAAACGAACATTGAAGATGGGCGCATGGAGTGGAGCGGATGGGCACAACTGCATATCACTTCGGATGGGGCAAACAGATGGGTTGAATTGCAACTGCCGAAGGAATTGAAGGGTAAGTTCATCGTGAATGTTAGAATGACAAACAGCCCCAAAGGAGGCATCGCGCGCTTCAGCATCTCGGGTAAAGCTCTCGGAGAGCCAATAAATTGCTACGCCGACACCGAAAGGCTTGGGAGCGAAGTTCGACTTGGAAGCGTTGAGCTTGCTGGTGGGGAGGCGAACTTGCTACGATGTGAGATCGTTGGGAAGGATGAACGCTCTGGCGGCTATGAGATCGGCATCGATTACATACGCCTAACAAGGGTTCTCGTTGAAGGCGCGATTGAGGCTGAGCAACTCAAGATATTGAAGTTTGAGCGTTGCCGTCCCGTGATACAGAACATGTCACCTTGGGGAGCTGAGAGATGGAGCAACGAAAACCAACTCTTTTGTCCCGGGGAACTCAACTCACATGTAGTGCTTGAGTTTGAGGTCGGTGAGAGCCGAAGCTATGAGTTGGATGTCTACTTCACCAAAGCTCCAGACTACGGCATCGTTGAAGTGCTCGTAGATGGTAAAGTTGTCGGGAAACCATTCGATGGCTACAGCCCAACGGTTGAGCCTTCAGGTAAAGTGAACTTCGGCATTATTGAGCTGTCCAAGGGGAAGCATTCAATAGAGTTCAGGACCGTCGGGAAAAACGAGAAGTCGACCAACTACTTCATGGGTATTGACTGTTTCACGCTAACGCCAAAGTGAGCTTGCTTTGGCGCTTCACAAAATGGCATGAGGGTGAAACGATGTGAAAGCAGCGGTAGTTAAAGCACCAAGGGAACTTATCATCACCGAAGTTGAACAGCCTAAAGCGGAAGAGGGTGAGGTAGTCGTCAAGGTGATGGCTTGCGGTGTCTGTGGAACTGATCTGCACATCTACGAGGGCGAGTTCATGGCAAGCTATCCGATCGTGATGGGACATGAGTTTTGTGGAGTTGTGGTTGATGTAGGTGAAGGTGTTAGCCACATCTCGGTTGGTGAGAGGGTTGCCATCCAACCAAATGTTTCGTGTGGGATATGCGAGATGTGCAGGCGAGGTCGTCCAAACCTCTGTGAAAGCATGCTTGCTTACGGCGTTCACATTGATGGCGGATTCGCACAGTTCTGTGTTGTGCGCTCGGAGAATGTTTTCTCAATCGGGGATATGTCGTTTGAAGCGGGAGCGTTCGTTGAACCTTTGGCATGTTGTGTAAACGGTGTAAACGCGGTAGATGTGGGCTTTGGTGAACGCGTTCTCATTTTCGGTTCCGGACCGATCGGGCTTCTCCTCGCGCAGTTGTGCAAACTTCGTGGTGCTGGTGAAGTTGTGGTTGTGGATTTGGTTGAAGAGAGACTCAAGATCGCAAGCATGCTCGGCTTGACAGCATTGCTAAGCTCGGAAGTCGAAGCTGACAAGGCGATCCATGTAAACTCATACGAAGTGGTGATAGATGCAACTGGCTCTGTGAATGTCATTGAAGGGATGCCGACATTCGCAAAGGACGGTGGCAGGATACTCATATTCGGAGTTGCACCAAAAGATGCGTTCATCCGTTTGAGCCCGTTTGAAGTTTACAGGCGTGAGCTGACCATCACGGGTGCGTTCAGCTTAGGATACGATTTTGACACAGCGCTAAACCTCTTGAAGCATGGGTTGATAGAGATTGATCCACTGATAACCCACCGCATGCCCCTTGATGAGCTCGAAAGAGCTCTGGAATACAAGCGTCGAGGAGTGGGCATGAAGGTTCTCATATTCCCCAACGAGTAACACCTGAGCGAATCGAAACCTCATAGCCTTGGGCTATCATGTTGCAGTGTTTGTCCGGCAAACCGAATCAAACGATTTTAGCTATGGAGGACGACAAGCGATGCCAGAAGAGCTTGTTATCGCCATTGTTGGGTGTGGTGGGATGGCAGATGCACATCGCAGGGGCTATCAAATGCTCTGGCAATCTGGATATAGGAAATTCCAAATCGCTGCTACATGCGATGTGAAACTTGAGCGAGCTGAGGCGATGGCTGATAAGGTGGCTGAGTTTCAAGGCAAGCGTCCCAAAGCCTATGATGATCTTGAGGAAATGCTATCAACTGAAAAGGGGCTTTCAGCTGCTGACATATGCACGCCACATAGGGACCATCATGAACTCGCTATAGCATGTTTTGAAGCCGGCTTGCATGTCACCATTGAGAAGCCATTGGCTATAACGCTGCGTGCTGGCAGGAAGATGATTGAAACTGCTAAGGCTCGGGGGAAAGTCTTGCAAGTCGCCGAGAACTACAAGAAGGCACCGTCACAGAGGGCTATCAAATGGGCTTTAAAGATGGGCTTCATCGGGAAACCTCGCATGCTCTTTTGGGTTGATACATTTGAAAGGCTTTGGTATTGGGACTGGCGTGAGCACAAAGAGATAGCAGGCGGTGGTTGGACGCTTGATGGAGGCGTCCACTACGCGGACATGATGCGCTACTACATTGGGGAAGTGGATGAAGTTTTCGCAATCAGTATGAGGTTGATGCCTGTGCGATACAGGAAGCCAGAGACGAGAGAGGAGCCAGTTGAGATAACGGTTGAAGATACAACGATGGCTCTGCTCAAATTCCAAGATGGCACGCCAGCACAATGGAGTCTGACGAGCGCAGCACCCGGGAAAAGCTACACTATGCGCATCATATACGGCGAGGAAGGCTGTATTGATATGCAGGAAGGGTTGTATGGGCGCAACACGAGGAAGACACTTGAAGAACTCACAAACGAGTTCATGGAGAGTATAAGCGATGAGGAGCGTGAAGCGCTTTTCCCTATGGGGATAACGGACACTGTAGCGATTGAGCTACATGAGTTCATAGAGGGCGTGCTTCATGGAAAGCCGATCGAAACGGACGGGGTTGAAGGATACAAATCGCAAGCAGTTTGCATGGCTGTATACGAATCAGCATGGTTGAATTCGCCAGTTAAAGTGAAGGCTGTAGAGGATGGCGAGATAGAGGGGTATCAAGCCGAGCTTAATGCTCAGCTTGGGTTGTGATGTGCGCTATAATCATATCGTTGATGAAGCCCTAAAACGCATATTGAGAGGTGAGATGTGATGGTGAACTTGAGCGAGCTTGCTGAGGCTGTGATCAACGGCAACCGTGACAAGGCAGTCCAGCTAACAAAACAGGCATTGGATGAAGGTGTTGACCCAGCCAAGATACTCAATGAAGGTTTAATAGCTGGCATGCAGGTTGTTGGTGAGAAGTTCAAAAACAACGAGTTTTACATCCCTGAGGTGCTTGTTGCAGCCCGAGCGATGAAGGCTGCGATGGAGGTTCTTCGCCCCATACTCACAGAGCGCCCCGATATAAAGCCATTGGCAACCGTTGTAATAGGGACAGTTCGTGGCGACTTGCACGATATAGGTAAGAACTTGGTTGCAATGATGCTTGAAGGGGCTGGCTTCAAAGTCGTTGATTTAGGAGTTGATACACCCCCTGAGAAGTTCGTTGAAGCTGTCAAGGAACATGACGCAAAGATAGTGGGCATGTCAGCGTTGCTCACCACAACTATGGTAGCAATGAAAGATACGATTGAAGCACTTAAAGCTGCTGGGATAAGGGAAAAGGTTGTGGTGATGGTTGGCGGGGCACCGTTGACGCAAGAATATGCTGATTCAATCGGCGCCGATGGATATGCCCCAGATGCAGCAAGCGCTGTAGATAAGGCGAAGGAGTTGCTCGCTAAGGTCTGCGCAAATTGAGAATCAACCTTTTGACTTACCAAACTTTGTCCCCACTACGCAAGCCCGAGGCGACTAAGAGCACGCCTGCCGATGTCTCTTCTATAGTGGGCACCTTCAAAGGAAATGAGTGAGACAGCTTCGTAAGCTCGTGAGATGGCTGAGGCAAAATCATCTCCTAATGCTGTTACACCGAGCACCCTCCCACCGTTGGTTACTAACTCACCATCCTTCAAAGCTGTGCCAGCATGAAAGACAATAACATCGTTCAAGGACTCGGCTTCCTCAACGCCTCTGATCACCTTCCCCTTCTCATACTTTCCTGGGTAGCCCGCCGATGCCATGACAACACAAACGCAACATCTGCCAGATGACCTCACCTCTACTTTCTCCAGCTCACCATCAACGACAGCGTTCAACACTGGCACTATGTCACCATCAATGAGTGGCAAGACTGCCTGTGTCTCTGGGTCTCCGAACCTGCAGTTGTATTCAAGCACCTTTGGACCATCATTCGTAAGCATCAACCCAGCATACAACACGCCTTTGTATGGGCGTCCCTCTTTCGCCATCGCTCTTACAGTTGGCTTTATGATCACCTCAATGATATGCTCAAAGAGCGCCTCATCAATTGCGGGGACTGGACTGTAAGCGCCCATGCCACCAGTGTTTGGTCCCATATCGCCATCAAGCAATGGTTTATGGTCTTGAGAAGGAGGCATCGGCTTGACAACCTCTCCATCTGTGAAAACCATCACCGAGGCTTCTTCGCCCTCAAGGTAATCCTCAACGACGATGGTATCTCCTGAACTCCCAAACTCTCGCTTAACCATTATCCTCTCAACCGCTTCAACCGCCTCATCAATGGTGTGACAAACGATGCTCCCTTTGCCCGCAGCAAGACCACTCGCTTTAACCACCACTGGTGCACCGTGCGCTCTGACATACTTCAATGCTTCATCCGGGTTATCAAAGATTTCGAACCGAGCCGTTGGTATGCCATGCTTTGAAAGCAACCGTTTGCAGAATGCTTTGCTTGCCTCTATCTCGGAGGCGAGCTTCGTTGGTCCAAAGATGCGCAACTTCCGTCTTTCAAACTCGTCCACTATCCCACCAGCGAGCGGTGCTTCAGGACCGACTACCGTTAAGTCTATTTTCTCCCTCTCAGCGTAATCAGCGAGCGAACTTATGTCTTCAGCTTCTATGGGAACACACTTTGCAAGCTTAGATATACCAGCATTGCCCGGTGCACAATGCACCTCACTGACGAGAGGGCTTTGAGCGATCTTCCAGACGAGGGCGTGCTCACGACCTCCAGAGCCAACCACAAGCACCTTCATCAATGCACACCCCCACATCATTTGATTAAGCTCGCTATGAAGTCACCAACCTCAGATGTGCTCATGCCCATCTTACCAGCTTCCATTGATTTTATCCTGCCACTCATCAAAGCCTTAGCACATGCCTCCTCAATTCGCCTTGCAGTCTCGTGTTCGCCGAGGAAATCAACGAGCATCTGCATGGCGAGGATGGCTGCTATTGGGTTGGCTATGTTTTTACCAGCGTGTTTAGGGGCTGAGCCATGTATCGGCTCAAACATGGATGTCTTTCCTGGGTGTATATTCCCAGAAGCTGCAACTCCCATCCCGCCCTGTATGATCGCCCCTAAGTCGGTTATGATGTCCCCAAACATGTTCGTCGTAACGATGACATCAAACCTTTCAGGGTTTTTCACCATCCACATGCAACAGGCATCAACATAGGCATGATCGGCTTCTATGTCTGGGTAGTCTGATGCCACTTCTTTGAAGGTCCTCATCCAAAGCTCATGCCCGTATGTGAGCACATTTGACTTATCGACAAGCGTCACCCTCTTCTTCTTGTTCCTTTGCCTTGCGAGCTCAAACGCATACCTGATGCACCTTTCAGTTCCACGCCTCGTGTAGACCGCAACTTGAAATGCCACTTCATCCTGAGTGCCCTTCTTAAACCACCCACCCACACCGACATACAAGTCCTCGGTGTTTTCGCGCACCACTACGAAGTCGATGTCCTGAGGTCCTTTATCCTTGAGAGGCGTCCACACACCCGGATAGAGCCTCACTGGACGCAGGTTGATGTAAAGGTCAAGCTCAAATCGGAGGCGCAATAGCAATCCCCTCTCAAGAACCCCCGGAGGGACATCGGGGTGACCTACAGCGCCAAGGTAAATCGCATCGACCTCGCGCAACTCCTCAAGCACAGTGTCTGGCAATACCTCACCCGTTCTAAGGTAATTCTCACCACCAAGATCGTAAGGCACAAGCTCGTATCTCATCCCCGTTGATGAGGCTGCCGCTTCAAGCACTTTCAAGCCTTCGCGCACTACCTCAGGACCGATACCGTCTCCCGGTATGACTGCAATCTTGTAAACTTTGCTCATCGTTGCTCATCACCACTGGCGTATCAATTGAAATTGAGCTCGTATAGTCAGGTTGAAAGGGACCTCATTTGGAAGCGCTTGTTCCTCGTGTTCCTTTTGCTCCTCAGCAACCTCCTTGCCTTCGCCTGCATTTTCTTCCGTTGGTTCGGTGGCATCCTCGTTCAACTTGTTCGTAGTCTCTTCGGAGTTGGCTTCGCCTCTCTCGGCTTGCTGATTAGGTTTTGATGTGCTCTGTGGCTTCACCGCCGAAGCAACAACCTCAGGAGGTAGCTCGGCAACCGGGATCGACATTTGCACCTCGATCTCAACATTCCCTTCACCTGACTCAACACAACCCTCGTTGCAATCGAACTCAACCGTTGTAACGCCTTTGTGATGTGCACGCACATTGTAAAGTAGCTTCAACTCGTTCGGCAGAAACCAATCAATCGGTATGTCGTATCTCGTTTCCATGTGAGCGACGAGTTGTTGCGGTAGCGGAGAGCTTATCTTGACGAGTTTAGTATGAGCCACTATCGGTCGCCTATCGCTTACACGGTGTTCGACATGCCACGCATCACCAACACCGACAGGCTCATTTGGCAAACCAACACAAATTGTGCCAACCGCTAAGCTGACAATATCAAGACCAGCAGCTGTCTCGAACACATCGCTATCCGTTAGCCCAGAGATGCTCAATATCTGCCCTTTAGGTGTCATCATGATCGTCGCAGTTTGTGCTGGAACTCTTTCGGTCTGCCTCCAGCCCGCACCGAAAAGACGCATCACGCCACCAACCACACGAAACTCAACGACCATTTCACCACCGCGCGTCTTGCCCTTCAGCGCCGTCTCAATATCGACATTGGCGCTGAATTGCAAAACGGTGCGCTGTATGCCGAGCACCATAACTGCATCCGCACTCACAATCAACTTGTATCTTCGTCGTGATGAAGCGGAGTAGCTATGCGACAAATTCACTTTCGCTGGTTGACCTTGGAGCGCGTTCTGTTCGCTGAATGCGTTCCAAGCGAACTGGAAGAAGATGAAGAGCATTACAACACTCAAGCGATAGCATAACTTGCGTTTACCAACCATCCCCTACACCTCCGTAAGCCCTGCGTCTGCTTCATTTAAAATTTGACGCAAAAGCCACGCTCACCTCACCCCGAGCTCATCTATCCATCGCAACAGCCTAACCTTGGCGATCGCCTCGGTCAAAGAGTGTTTCTCGGAATAGACATGTAGCCCAAGCCAGATGAGCAGAATCGCGATTTGAAACGGCACAGCAGTAGCTAACCATATGAATGCGCCGAGGATCGCTCCAAGCATGTTTGAGCCAGCGTCCCCGAGCATGGCTTTTGAAGTGAAATCGTAGTAGGAGTATGGAAGCGTTGAGAGTATGAGCATGAAAGGCAACATGCGAAGTTCATGGCGCGAGAAAACGATGGAAACAGCACATAGCATCCAGAATGCCTTGATAGCCCTTGATGGGCGCTTATCGAGCAAGTTTATCCCGTTGGCAGAAGAGCAAATGAGCGCAACACCAACAACCAATGAGGTGAATGAGCAACCGCCACCAAACCAAAGCACAGCTATAACCGAGCAGAGGAGCCCACCAACCGCTTTGAGCAACCCACTCGTAATGCGCCCTTCAAGAAACAACGCACCAAAGTGCCCTTTGAAGCCCCGCCACTTGCCATCACCAAAAGTGTCGTCAACAAGTCCAAGCAGGAGAAACCACACACCAACGAACGCCAGAACTGCACACCCATTTGAGATGTGCGTCCACATGAGGCTGACGAGATCAAGCTGAAGGACAAACGATGCAAATATTGCAACCCCGCAAGCTGTCACAACCAGTTGATTACGGAAGTTCCTCCGCTTCAGCTCGTTGCACTGTGCCAGTATGGACAAAGCAGATGGAACAACCACGAACGGCAAGAGCACTCCCGCAATGCACAGATGCAAGGCACTCAGCATCTACATCAATCACCACATGGCGTGCTGTGTGTATCGCTTCCCACGAAAGAGTTTGAGGAGGAGTCGTGGCAAGCATGCCCTAAGTATGTCCAGAAGCTGTTTTGCCCTATGTAAGAAGCCTTTCAATGTCCGTCCAGTCAACCTGTGTTCAAAATCCAAAGGGACTTCAATGATGTGAGCACCAAGCATATGAGCATCAATTGTCAAACCAACTTCAACACCGAACCCGCCAGCAAAACGCCTCATGCGCCTGACCAGTTGGCGCTTTATAGCCCTTTGCCCACAGAGTGGCGCCTTGGCAAAGAAACCACATGTAAGAGCTATCATGAGCCGCGCAAACGCTTTTGCGATTCCGAACCCACCACGCCCCGTCTTCGATGGAACAGCGATAGCCATGTCAGCTTCGCCATCAAGAACATGCTTTATGAGCGGTTCCAAATTGCGTGCGCTCGCACATAAGTCCGCATCCACAAGAAGAAGCACATCGCCACTTGCTACCTTGACACCTTCAAAAAGTGCTGCGCCTTTCCCACGCCTTTTCGGTAGCCGTATAACTGTGGATGCGCCAGCATTGAATGCTTCCCTCGCTGTGTCATCGTCGGAGCCATCGTCAACAACGATGACTTCGCAAACATTCGGAAGCTCCCACACCGCGCTAACTGTTAGCCCAACCCTTCCAGCCTCGTTATACGCGGGTATGATGACAGAGACAGTATGCTCGCTCCCCATAGAAACTTCTCACCTCATTGCGATCGGCGCTTTACCGTTAACGCTCCATACGATCACCGTCCGCCACTGATGTCCATCTCTGGGAAGCGTATCCTTGCGCTTTCCTTCCAACCATAATTCCCTTGGTAACCAGCGAGTGCGTATGCGATGCATATTTGCCCGATCGCGGATTCAGCGTTATCTACGGTGGTGACGCCAATGTGCTGACACATGGGCACAACCGATTCCTCGGCATTAGAGGTCTCACAAACTACCACCTTCGCCCCGAGCATCTTCAGCGAGTTTGCGAGCTCAAGGTCGATTGCCTCAAATTCATCTTTCAAGCGCTTGCCCTTGATGGCGCTGATGATGACAGCACCACCAACTGGATGTGAGTAGTCGCCGAAGAGCTTCACCAAGCCCGCATGAACAAATCTTTTGAGTTGGTTGTCTGTGTCTCCGAACCTCACCAGCGATGCGAGCTTCCTCAGCAAAGCCTTCTGGTAAGCGGTTTGCAAGCCATTAGGATCTGCCTGCGGCTTTATGCTGAATGCCTCCGCGAGCTTCGAAAGGGTGTCTGACGAGCTTGTCCAAGCTGTCATGCGAAATCGTGTCACGGAGCGAACATTTGCATCGGCTGAACTCAGCGTCCTTTTGAGCTCGCTCAGCAAAGCTTCATCGTTCTCTGGAGCTGTCACAAAGATGGCTATATTCCTGTAGCGCAATAAACCTTTGAGGAACAGCGGTGAGATCGTGTGCAAGAACTGCTCCTGCCACTTTATCTTTTGCTGTGCGCTTACGATTTCATCTTGGAGTGAGCGTATCAACTTATCCCTCGCTTGAAGTTGCTTGTTCACTTCCTCACGATACTGTCTAAGCTGTTTCTCGATGTGTGCAGCAAGCCTTTCAACAGCGGGCTGGCGACTTAACCCGACACCGATAAGAAGCCCCAGAAGGAAGAAGAGGAAAATGGCAACCAGCGAAGCATAGTAAAAACGCACATCTATCCCCATCTCGTGCTCACCGCCATGTTTCAATTAAAGCCAAGCAGTCGGCTCTTTTGAGAGCGAGCGCTCAAAATACGAAACTGAAAATTTTTTCCAGCCTGATGAGGAACCAAAGCGCAATCGCTCTCAGAAGGCTAAACGAGTATGGTGAGACTTTCACAACAACCAAAGCGATGATCGCCCCGATCAACAGGAGCAACACAATGTGCCATAGCTTCAGCTTGCCAGAATAGAGCTGGCTAACCCCTTTCGCGTCCACGAGCAAATGCCCGACGCGCAGGCGAACCAAGAAAGTGCTCGCCATGCCTTTCCTCCCTTTCTCAAGGAACTCAAGGAAGCTCGTGTGAGTCCCTACAGCGACTATCAAGCTTGCGCCACCCGCATACGCAAGCAACATGGCTACATCTTCGCTTGTCCCCCTAACGGGCAGTATGCTCGCTTGAAGACCAAGCTCATTCACACGCCTTAGCCCGGGTGCCCTGCCATCTGGATACGCATGCACAACTATGTCATGCGAGAACTTTAGAGCTTCATCAGAAACGCTGTCCATGTCGCCGATGACTATGTCTGGCTTCAAGCCAAACTTGAGTAGTAAGTCCGCCCCCCCATCAACACCGATCAACACCGGGCGCTTGTCTTTCACATACGCCATTATCGCTTTCAAGTCATCTTCACAACCTCGCCCACGAACAACTATAAGGGCATGCCTGCCAGCCAAGTTCGTCTTGAGCTTCAACTCTGGAATACGAGCAGTTAAAACCTCCACACCTTCCCGTTGGACATAATCAAGCGTGTTCTCAACAAACGCTTTAACGATGTCGTTAACACGCCTCGAGAATGCATCCCTCTTGATTGCGAGTTCCGCTTCAGTCAAAGGCTTCCCGTTGAAAACAACACCGTTACATTCGACACTGCCCGTTAAAGTGTTAACGAGCACTGTATCGCCATCGTGCACAACTTCAAAAATCCTTTCGCCAACTTCATCAATAACTGGGATGCCAGACGAGATAAGCATCTCTGCACCATCTGGAGGTAGGTTGCCAGTCGCCGAACTCAGTGCGTTAATCACCGCCACTGCACCCGCGTTGATCAGCTCACGCGCTGCAAGCACATCTATGTCCTCGTGGTCTATGATGGCTATCTCGCCACGCTTCAACCTCCTTACAAGGTTCTTCGTAACCCTATCCAAGCGTGCAGGTGCTTTTATAACCCTCTTCATATTCGTTCACCTTTCAAAGTCGTTCAGGACGGCGACACACCTACGCGGCATATCTAAGGAGCATCTCTTGAGCCTGCTTGAGCGTTGTCTCGGTCACCCTTCTTCCAGCAAGCATCCTCGCTATCTCCCTCACACGCTCATCAAACGATAGGTGGCGAACTTTTATCAGCGTCCGACCATGCGATACGACCTTCTCAACATAGATGTGCGCATCAGCCATGCACGCAATCGATGGCAAATGAGTGACGCAAATCACTTGTGCGAACTTGGACACGCTTTTGAGTCTCTCACCAACAGCCTCCGCCGCACTCCCTCCGATACCGACATCTATTTCGTCGAAGATGAGCGTCGGGATATCGTGTGTTGACCTGATGAGAGCCTTCAAAGCGAGCATGACCCTCGATATCTCACCACCAGAAGCTATCTTCGCGAGTGGCTTCAACGGTTCACCCGGGTTTGGTGAGATGAGGAACTCAACACGATCAACCCCATCCCTATCGAAAGCGACCTTCTCACCGTCAACCTGCAAACCATCCTCATCGGCTTCATTGGTGATCGACACTTTAAAGCGAGCCCTGTCCATCATGAGCGAACGAAGCTGATGCTCCACCGCTTTCTCCATCTCCTTGGCTGCCATCTTGCGAGCCCTTGAAAGCTCGCCTGCCACTTGCGAAAGTTTTTGGCGCAACTCAAACGAGAGCTTCTCGAGTTCCTCAATATGCTCTTCACTCGCTTCAAGCATCGCTAACTCTTGAGCTATCTTATCCCTGTAAGCGAGTATCTCCTCGATGCTGTCACCATACTTGCGCTTTAACGAGCTGATCAGGGCAAGCCTGCCCTCAACTTCCTCGAGCCTCTTCGGGTCGAATTCAATCTTTGATGCATACCGCTCAATGGACATCGAGATGTCCTCAAGCGAGTAGAGTAGCTGTTCAATGTGCTCGTGGTATGTGTTCAAGCTTTCATCCCACCGCGAAGCCCGCTTGAGCTCAAGCAAAACATCGGCAAGCATTGAGGACACCCCAACCACTTCCTCATCACCACTGAGCCATCTCTTTATGCGCCCAATGGACTCGGCGAGCTTTTCGGCGTGAATCAACCTTTGACGCTCCGAGAGCAATTCTTCCTCTTCCCCCGGGCGAAGCGCTGCGGTATCAATCTCGCGCATTTGATAACGAAGCAAATCGATCCGTTGCTCCCTTTCCCTCTCACTGCTCATTATGCGTTTCTTCAACGCCTCAACTCCCATCAGCTCATCATACAACTTACGATATTCTTCGAGCAAGCTACTTATGCGCTCGCCACCGTATTTGTCGAGGTAGGAAAGGTGTGTTTCTGGATGAAGCAAAGACTGGTGCTCATGTTGCCCATGAATGTCAACGAGCATAGAGCCTATCTGTTTGAGGAGCTTGACAGTTGCTGGGCGACCATTGATTGTGCATCTCGTTTTCCCACCCCTCTCGATGACCCTGCATATGCTTAAGCTCTCGACCTCCATATCGCACATCTGGCTTATGGCTTTACGAGCTGTCTCATGCTTCCTCAAATCAAAAACGGCTTCCACAAACGCTTCATCAGCGCCCGAGCGTATTTGCTCGATGTCAAACCTCCCACCAACTGTTAGCGATATCGCGTTTATGATGATTGATTTGCCAGCGCCCGTCTCGCCCGTGAGCACATTCAACCCTTCCTTCATTTCAAGTTCAAGTTCATCAATGAGGGCGAGGTTTTTGACCCTGAGGAGCTTGAGCATGCCCTACATCGCCCCCTTGAACCGCTTCGCATACTGCTAACGCTCTGTAACGGTTTCATCCCTATGACCCCATTTGAGCTTTCGCTTCAACCGTTCAATGAAACGGAACTCGCTCAGCCTGACAAGGTTGGCTGTCCGCTCCGAAAATCTCACATGGGCAACATCGCCCTCCGAAAGCCTGAATGTTAACTGCCCATCAACCATAACAGCTGCTTCAACCTCCGTGCCCTTTGTGGCGATTGCTTTGATTGAGAAGCGCGAAGAAGGAGGCACCACAATCGATCTAACATAAAGCGCATGCGCACAAACAGGAGTTAACACCAGCACATCTGCATCTGGAGCGATTATCGGTCCGCCAGCGGAGAGGGAATATGCGGTTGAGCCAGTTGGAGTTGCTACGATGATGCCGTCTGCAAACTCAGCGATGAGCAGTTCACCATCAACTCGCACCTCAAACATATGCACTTGTGATAGAGCGCCCCTCAAAACAACAACATCGTTCAAGCCGTAGCTGAGCCAAACGATGTTTCCGCCCCTCTCGACCGTGGCTTGCAAGAGCTTCCTTCGATCAATGAGATACTTGTTGTTGCGAATAGCTTCTACAGCTTCGTCGATGTCCTGCCAGTCAACCTCGCTCAAAAAGCCTAACCCTCCAACTCTAACGCCGAGGACAGGTGTGCCGTATTCTACCGCCATCCTAACTGCGTTCAACATGCACCCATCGCCACCGAGCGAGAATATCATGTCGGAAGTTGCTATCTCGGCATCGCTCGCACTATGCTTCATCTTCCCAAGCAACATAGCACACTCGCTTTGGAGCAGAACCTCAACTCCCCATGCCTCAAGCGCTGAAAAAACTTTGCGCAACGCAGGTTCAATATCCCTCTTATGCATGGCAGCTACGATCCCGACTTTGCTTATCCTGCCGATGCGTTCCATTTGTCGCATCGCCTCTTTCGTAGCCAAAGCAGTTTCTAACTTATCATGCCTTCAACCACTCAAAGCCATTCTTCAAAGGTAGCGCATTCTGAGCCATCAGGAGTGTTCTAAAATTACCCATGCCACTGGCTTAAGCCAGTGGTTGATGACGAATTTTCCCGAGCGCCGAATTCATTCGGCGTTTAGGTTCAGCAAAGCCTTACCCTCTCAATTTTCCGCCTAAAGTCGGCGCTCAGTTTTTTCGTCATCAACTACGGACTGAAGTCCGTAGCATGAACAGCTTTGGTTGCGTCATCTACGAGCTAAAGCCTGTGGCATAGGAAGGGGGGATTTTGACTTTTAGAACATTCTCAAAGGTAGCGCATTCTGAGCCATCAGATGAAGCACGGTGCTAAGAGATTGCTTTCGGTTTTGGGGATGAGAGCTAACACAGCCCTATGGCTCAACCTGCGGAAGCGAAGCAAGCGTTAGCTTCGCTCACCGAAGGGGGTGCAAATGCTTTCATGAGTCTGTTTTCCCTTTTGAGCGATGGTAAGCTTATCAACTGCCCCCCAAACGCTGTCTGACCCTCTCGAGGTTTCTCCTTGCCGCCTCATGCTTCGGATCAAGTTCGAGAGCCTTCCTATAGCACTTTTCGGCATCTTGCAATTTGCCCTGCCTTTCGTAGACTGCTCCAAGTCCGTTCCAAGCGTCGGCGTTCTTCGGGTCAAGCTCGGTTGCACGCTTATATTCATCCCATGCCAAACCGAGGTTGCCCGTCGTGTAGTGGATGAGCCCGAGGAGCACCCTGACGACAGCATTCTTTGGATCTCTTGCCGAGACATCTTTGCATAGCTCCATTGCCTCATCGTATCTCTTCAAATCTATCAACACATTTGCAAGCTCAATCTTCGCCTCGATGTTCTCTGGCTGTAGCTTGAGGATCTCCCTCCACTCAGAGGCTGCCTTTTCGTGCTCACCGATTTCCCTGTATGCGATAGCCAAGTTCTGGCGAGCCACCACAAAACCTGGGTCTTCCTTAAGCGCCCTGCTGAAATACTGAATGGCTTCGTTTTGCTTCCCTTGAAGGAAGTAAAGCCTCCCGATGTTGTTGAACAGTGACGGTTGAGGCTTGAGAGCAGCTGCGAGCAGATAAGAGTTAAGCGCTTTATCATATACGCCTTGCCGTTCATACAATTCGCCGAGTGCCACATGTGCATCCCAGAATTGCGGGTTAAGCTCCGTAGCACGCTTGTATGCTATTTCGGCATCTGCCAACCTGCCCTTTTGCTCATAAGCGAGCCCAAGCGCATAGCTAACTTCAGGTGAGCTCTCACCGAGCTTTACAGCCTTTTCAAGCACTGGTATGGCTTCGGAGACTCGTCCCGCCTCAAGCAATGCTAAACCGAGGTCAGCATGATAAGACGCTTTCTGTGGTGCGAGCCCGACAGCTTGAGCGAAGCTCTCTATCGCTTTATCTCGTGCGCCGAGGCGCAAGTAGCAATGCCCGAGGTTGCTGTGCACTTCTGGCTGATCACAACGCCTCATCGCTACAGCTTTGAAGCGCTCAAGCGCTTGGTCATACTTGGAAACTGAAAGCATGGCAAACGCATCCTTAATCGCTGTAGCGAGGTGTTTCTCATCCACCTTCTGTTCAAGCCGAGCTGAAAAGAGCGCTATCACTTGTTCGTATGCCTTCACAGCTTGTTGATAAGCTTCCGCTGCGCCTTTTGCGTCCCCCAAACGCTCTGCCTGCATCCCTTTCATCAAGAGGGCGTTCCCGAGGTTGAAGAAAGCTTCGCTCATCTTGGGATTAAGCCTCGTGGCTTCGGAATATGCGTTTATGGCTTCATCAAGTCTATCCTTCGCCTGCAATGCACAACCCAAGTTGTTCCAAGCGACCGCGAGCATCTGCGGGTCACCCTTCAGTTTAACGGCTTTCTCAAGGCTCGCGATGGCTTGGTCATGTTGCTTCTTGTTGATGTAGATCAAGCCAACATAAATGAGCGCATCAATATCTTCAGGGTTAACTTCAAGCACGCTCAGAAAGCCTTTCAACGCAGCATCGTAATCACCTTGATTGAACTTCTGGCAAGCCTCGTTGAATGTTTCAACGACATCGGCTGTCATGCCGATGCCAACATAAGTGACCATGCATATGACCAGCCAAAGGATGCGATAGTTTGCACGCACATCAATCCACCCCCAAAGCATGCTTTAAGCGCTAATCTAAATTTTGCCACTCCAGCGAAAGCGCATTCAAGTGGTATCTTGCAAAACGAACTTACAAATCGCGTGAGCCACACCATCTTCATCAGCGCTTGGCACAACCTCATCCGCAACCTGTTTAACAGCCTCGGGACTGTTTGCCATAGCGACGCTGAGCCCAGCATAAGCAAGCATATCGATGTCGTTCAAATTATCGCCTATAGCCATAACCTGCTCCCTTTCCACCCCGAGCCTCTCTGCGACCAGCTTGAGCGCTCTACCCTTGTTGCCATCACGATGATGCACCTCAACGACCCAACCACCGTATGCAACGCTGTATGACACAGTCACTGAGATGGAATCTTTAAAGCGCTCTTTCAGTTCCTGTATGCACTTCATCGCCACTTCTTCATCTCCGATCCCAGCAACTGTTGCTGGCTCAAACGGGACTGCCTTCGTTATGTCTTCAACCCATTCCAACCTTTCCCTGTTCCGCTGAATGTATTGCTCTGTGGGTGGCAAAAGCCTCTCAGCGACAACGCAATCGCTCTCAGTTCCATCAGCCATGATCACTGCGCCGATACGGTGATGCCTCATCACCGCAACGACATCCTTCACCAACTCCTTCGGCATAAGCACACGATGCCAAATATCGCCGCTCCCCCAATGGAGCACAACTGCACCACCAAAGAGGATCACAGGTCCGTTCAAACCCAACTCCTGTATTATCGGGCGCATCGTGTAACGGCTTCTACCAGTTGATAAGACTACCTCGCATCCTACACTCAGCACAGCCTTTATGGCTTCCTTGACTCGCTCACTCGGCTTCTTGCTTGACCCAATCAGAGTTCCATCAACATCGATTGCAACAAGCCTTATGCGCGGCAAGACGCATCACCTTTTCCCCTGCGCCTCTTCCTTCTTGAGCTGATCCTCGATGGCTTGCAAGCTAAACCCATACTTGCTACCATACTTTGAGATGACGGCACGAACATACTCAAGCCTCTCCTTTGGATGAGGGTGCGTGCGCAGAAGGCGAGTTATAGCATCGTCCTTCGAGCTTTCCATCTCGACAAACATGCGTAGCACTTTTATTGCCCCAATCGGGTTGTAGCCAGCCTGCATCATGTAGATGGTGCCGTATTTGTCAGCCTCGCGCTCGTGCGAGCGTGAATAGCCGCGTTCATGGAGCGTCAACGCAACCGCAACGCCAACACGCACAACATCGCTGTCCCCTGCAAGCAGGCTCGCAGCCATACCCAGTGCAAGCCTCTCGCTTATTTGCTTCCTCGCATGCTTCATCGCTATGTGAGCTACTTCATGCCCAATAACAAAAGCAAGCTCATCATCCGTTGAGCACTTCTCAACAAGCTTCTTCGTGACATACACATACCCTCCAGGGAGCGAGACCGCATTTAACCACTTATCGTTGTTCAGCACCTTGAACGAGAAGGCGATATCTTTCCTTTGGCACACGGATGAGATTTTGAAGCCTATGCGCTGGACTCTCTCAACAAGGACACCCTCCCTAACGACCCCGCCATACTCATTCTCAATCTCCACAGAAGCCTGCTGCCCAATCCGTATCTCCATCTCCCTCGTCAAAAGGTCAATGCAAAAACTCGGATAGGACACCAACAGCGATAGCAACAGAGAAACACTCACCAACAAACGATGCCTCATAGCCTCTCACCTGCAACTGCTCTTGGCTGAATCACTCTATCAACCCGATGCGCCAAATTGGCCACCAGCGGAAAAGAGCCTTCCCTTGCAATCTCCTACTGTTCACAAAGCCCCACCTTCTGCTATCGGAGCTGTTCGCCCTGTTGTCACCCATCACAAAGTAACAATCCTTTGGCACGACAACCCATTTCTTACCATCCCACACTATGACATGTTTTGAGAGCTTGCTATCGCTCAGCCACCCGCTGTAGTCGTCTGGGAAGTTGTCGTAGCTTGGCAACTTGACATAGGGTTCGTTCAACTCCTCACCGTTTATGTAAACCCGCCCATTTTCAATCCTAATCATATCGCCTGGTATGCCGATGATCCGTTTTATGTAGGTTGACTGATCTGGGCGAGTGCTCAATGCAAGTGCTTCTGGTGGTGCCTCAAATACAACCACTTCCTGACGCCTCGGCTGACGGAGGTGGTAAACAAACTTGCTCACGAGTATCTTATCGTTAATCTCAAGCGTCGGGCTCATTGAGAGGGAAGGGATATGAAAGGCATGCACTACGAACGGGCGTATGATGAGCAAAACAAGCGCGAGGGCAAAGAGAAGAGCTTCAACGACTTCGTTTAGCTGTTTTCTTATCGGCTCAAGCCTATCCCAAGATGAGAGAGCCAAAGCGACCTTCGCTATGAACAGCACCACAAGCACGGAACACCATAGAAGAGGTGAGGACACCCACTCCCAACGCATTTTTCTCACCCCTCCCACAGAAAGCAAAGCCTGATAAAGCCAACTCATGAGTTGGTGAAGGTGAACTTTAATCAGCTTCAGCTTGCTCGGCTTCCGATGCGCTCTTAGCTACCTTCATGCGAGCTTTATCCGCTTCGGCTCTCACTCTATCTTCCTTAAGCCTCGCCGCTTTACCTTTGCGCTCACGCAGGTAGTAGAGACGAGCCCTCCTCACCTTCTGGCGTCTGATGACCTCCAAGCGCAATATGGCTGGCGAGTGGAGGAAGAAAGTCCTCTCTATGGCGACATTGTGTGCTCCGATGCGCCTCACTGTGAATGTTTCGCTCGTGCCACTACCCCTCCTCCTTATCACCACACCCTCAAACACACTCTCCTTCTCCTTGTCGCCCTCAAGATACTTCGTCACCACCCGCACGATGTCGCCCGGTCTGAAATCGGGTAGCGCATCCTTGCGCGTATAGCGATGCTCAACTTGCTGTATCAGGCGCATGTCCATCACATCTCACCTACCCTTTAAGCTCCCACAAGGAGAGATAACTTGGACCTTGCGCTGGTGGCAACCCACACCGTCGGGAAGTTACAGCTTTTCAGCTTACCGATGAAGTGCAAGCTTTAAGCCAAAGCCATTATAGCGCATAGTGGGCGAAGTTGGTTCATTGAAGGTGCTCACCATGCCGAGTTTGGCTGTCACCTTCTGAACAAACCCCTTCTTGAGTATTTCGGGTTTGCTTTGGGAACAATGATAAGACGAGGATGCACAACATGCCGACGGTGATTGCCACATCAGCCACATTAAACACAGGCCAGACGCGCAGATCAATGAAGTCAACAACGCTCCCGCGAAAAACCCTATCAATCATGTTTCCCAAGCCACCACCGAGCACGAGCCCAAGCGCAAAAGCGCCTGCTGGATGCCCGCATGCCAACCTCCCAGCAAAGATGAGCAACACAATGAGGCTCGCAATGCAAATGAGAAGCAACACACTTCCAAGCTCACTGGCAACCCCGAAGGCTATACCGTAGTTGCGCACATGCTTCAGGTAAAACAGACCGCCAAAGATTGCCCTCTCACTACCAAGCGGTAACGAAGCGCACACCCATGCCTTGCTCACTTGGTCAACGAAAACCGTAAGAAGCGCAAGCACAAGTGAAAGTAGCCAGCGAGAGAACACAGCACCGATGCTTTGCCTCCTCCATTGAGCTGGCTTGAGCAACATTTCAAACCACCTTGCTAAAGCCGATGATGAACAAGATGCCCTCCAAAACCGCTCTCAAAAACCATCGCCATGCTACATGATATCTTAATGCTGGTGAGTTGGGTGAACGAAGTTCTTTCGCCCTGACGCCATACCCAAAAACTGCTACGGAGGGATTTGAAAGGATGCAACCACCCATTCGCCCAACTGTAAAACTCCTCAGCGACAAGCTCGTTGAGCGTGTTGTGAGCGAAGCGATTGATGTTCTGAAGAAGGTCGGCGTCCTGATTGAACATGAAGGTGTCCTCTCAATGCTTCACGACGCTGGCGCCAAAGTCGATATGGCTAAAAGGAGGGCATTCATAAGCGAGGAGATGATCTTCAAGTGCTTGAAGAGTGCGCCGAGCAGGGTGACGCTCTATGACAGGGATGGGGAAGCATCGTTCCAAATCTGTGGCTTGGATGTTTACTTCACACCCGGCTCAGCAGCGCTGAATGTGTTTGATGCGATGCTTGGGAGGATAAGAAGAGCAACAAGCGATGATGCGATAAACATCGCGAGGCTTTCCGATGCCCTCAACAACATCGACTTGCAAAGCACTGCAGTCGTCCCGTCAGATGTGCCATACGCTATCGCTGACAGATATCGTTTGTTCATCGTGCTAACGAATTCACGCAAGCCAATTGTCACCGGCACCTTCGCGATTGACGGTTTTGCGCCGATGAGGGAGATGCTCGTTGCAGTGCGCGGTAGCGATGAGGAGTTGCGCAAGAAACCGTTGGCTATCTTTGATGTATGTCCGTCACCTCCACTTAAGTGGAGCAAGCTCTCAGCGCAATGCCTCGTTGATTGCGCAAGGCATGGCATACCTGCCGAACTTGTCTCCATGCCACTCATCGGTGTAAGCGCGCCAGTGACACTGACAGGGGCACTCGTGCAACACACAGCTGAGAACTTGAGCGGGATAGTCATCCACCAGACAGCCCGCGCTGGCGCACCAATAATTTACGGTGGCTCGCCAGGTGTGTTTGACATGCGGTTCGGCACTGTAGCCATGAGCGCTATCGAGGCTGTAATGCTTACCGCTTCGTATGCACAGGTTGGGCGTTATCTCGGATTGCCAACTCATGGCTACCTCGGCTTAAGTGATGCGAAACTCTTAGATGCACAAGCTGGTGTTGAGGCTACCATCGGAACGCTCATAGGAGCGCTGGCTGGCGTAAATGTGATAGCTGGAGCTGGGATGATTGAATTTGAGAACTGCCAGAGCTTGGAAAAGCTTGTCCTTGATAATGACATCTGTGGCATGGCGAGGAGATTAATTCACGGTGTAGTGCAACGCGCCGAAGTTATGGCTGAGGACCTGCTCTGCGGGATAGAAGAGGGCGACCACTTCCTCACATCGCCCAGCACATTGAAGTGGATGCGTGAAGAGCTTTTCTTCCCATCCAAAGCGATTGACCGACTGACAAGGGAAGCTTGGGAAGGAGCTGGGGGAGCGAGACATTGCGCAGGTGCTCAGCCATCGTTGAGGAGATTCTTTCAAAGCATGTCCCAAGGCTTTTGCCGAAAGAGACGGTATCAGAGCTCATCAAGATAATGCGGGGCGAAGCCAAAAGATACGGTGTTGAGCATTTGCCCGCTGTAGAGAAAGCGATGAAGTAAGGGCGCATAATTTGTTTTGGGAGCAACTGGTGATGCATTGTGCGTGAGAGGTTTATCTACCTGAACAACGCAGCCACATCATATCCAAAGCCAGAGGAAGTTTATCAGGCAGTGATTGATTGCATGCGCAACATAGGCGTTAGCGTTGGGAGAGGCTCTGGAAGCCACTTTGCAGAAGCTGAAAAAATCGTTTATGAAGCGAGAACACTTGTTGCGTCGTTCTTCGGCATCAAAGATGCCTCACGAGTCGTCTTCACATACAACGCTACGCATGCCCTCAACCTCGCTATCAAAGGCTTCTTAAAAGGTGGCGAGCATGTCATCACGACAAGCGTTGAGCACAACGCCGTTTGGAGACCACTTAAACACCTTGAGCGGACGAGAGGGATTGAAATAACTGTCATCCAATGCGACAGCGATGGGAAGTTAAAAGTGAGCGATGTTGAACGACACATACGCAAGGGGACAAAGCTCATAGTGATGACACACGCCTCAAATGTTATCGGGACAATACTGCCAGTTGAGGAAGTGGGCGAACTCGCAAGACGATATGGAATCCCCTTGCTCGTGGATGCTGCACAGACGGCTGGGACGATGCCAATTGATGTTGAGGAAATGAACATAGACATGTTGGCATTCACTGGGCATAAGGGATTGCTCGGACCACAAGGCATAGGTGGATTGTATGTGAGGGAGGGAATAGACCTTGAGCCGTTGATACATGGTGGGACTGGCTCGCATTCGCACCTTGAGGAGCAACCGCCAGCCATGCCAGAGAAACATGAAGCTGGAACATTAAACCTGCCAGCAATAGCCGGACTGAAAGCGGGAGTGGAGTTCTTAATGCGACACGGTGTTGAGAAGATAAGAGAGCATGAGGTTGCGCTGACTCAAAGCCTCCTGCAGGAACTTAAGAAGATTGAGCGTGTGAAAGTTTACGGGACGATGGATGCAAGGGAAAGGGTGGGCGTTGTATCATTCAACATTGATGGTGTTGAACCTTCAGAGGTAGCCATGATGCTTGAGAAGGGATTTGGCATCATCGTGCGATATGGCTTGCACTGTGCCCCGATGGCGCACCGCACAATAGGCACTTTCAAAACAGGGACTGTGAGGGTGAGCTTTGGACCATTCAACACCGATGAAGATGTATTTGAGCTTGTGAGGGCTATCCGAGAGATTTGCGAAGTTGTATAATTGGTTGCAGCACCCACTATCGAGATTAGCCGTTGGCATGGCATTAGATGAAAATGGAAGCAAGCGCAGGAAGGGCAGGGATAGATGTGCTGTGGCAATCTCAACCAATCGTTGCTGAAGATCCTCCTGAGGCAAGGCGAGCCCGTGCGCCACTCGTCTTGATTGTTGACGATGATGAGGCTGTCAGAGACTTGCTCAGAATATGCCTCAAGATAGAGGGGTATAATGTGATGACAGCTTCCGATGGTCTTCAGGCTCTAACCCTCCTTAGGAGGCGAAAGCCAGACTTAGTCGTTTTGGACATCTACATGCCAATACTTGATGGCTGGAGTGTGCTTGAGGCGATTCGCACCGACGAATCGCTCAAGGAGCTACCAGTGATAATGCTCACCATTGAGCGCTCACCAGCAAGCATTATCAGGAGCTGGAAAGAGGGTGTAGACTGCTTTATCTCAAAACCTTTTGACCCTCAAGACATCATCGCCATCATAAGAAGAATCCTGCAAACAAGGTGATGCCAAATGAGACCTTTCTTCTTGAACCAGATTGAGAAGTTGCTACGCCTTGAGAAACTATTGCTCGTCTTGATAACGATGCTCGTGCTTGCACTCATAACCGCTTTCAGCAGTAGCCTCAGAGCATGGATTCAATACCTACATCTTCAACCAACCATCACTGCTCTTGTCGTAGCGGTTTTAGCCACACTCATCTCAGTTGGGCTAATACACTACCGCTCAAGCTCTTGGCTTCGTTGGCTCTACAGACTCGTTGAAAGCATCCCAGACCTTGTCCTTATAGCCGATGCGACTGGGAAATTAGTCTACGCTAATGATGTGGCGCAAAGGCTACTTGGGTATAGCTCAAAAGAGCTACTGCAACTTGCTCTGAGAGAGCTCTTCATCGAGGGGGAACTACCGCAATTTGGGGAGGCACACCTGAGGACAAAAACAATGGCTCTCATACCCGTCATCGTCAGCGTAAATGAGGTTAAAGTTGCTGGGACAAAGCTCCTTGTTGCTACTGCGAAGGACATAAGCAAAGAGGTTGAACAGCGTGAGATGCAAAAGAAGTTGAACAAGCGTCTCGAAGCTATATGCCATGTCGTGTCAACACTCAGCGAGCTCACAGACCTTGATGCGATACTTGAGCGAGGGCTTGAAGTGACTATGGAGACATTCGATGCGCCAGTCGGGCGCATTTACATGCTTGATGAAGATGGCACGCTGAGGTTGGTTAAATACAAAGGGATGAGCGAGGAGTTTGCGGAGGCGGTTAAAAATCTGGATTACGGTGTCGGCAATGTCGGGACGGTGGCGAAAACTTTGAAGCCAAGTTTCGTCAACTACCTTACCTCAACTTCAAAGCATCGTGACCTCTTCATCCGTGAAGGATTGCGCTGTAGCGCTTTTGCACCTATGAAGGCTCACAACACAGTTTACGGTGTCATAGCGCTATCATACCGTGAGAAGATTGATTGGACAGAGGACGAGCTATCAACATTTGAAGCCATAGGGAATGAACTCGGCATTGCGATACAGCGCTCAAAGCTCTTTGATGAAGTGAGGGCTTCATGCGAACGCCTTAGGAGGGTGAACGAGCACCTTGAAGAACTCGTTGAGGAACATACAGCCCGCTGTAGGGCGCTGTATGAGCTGGCTCAGAGCGCCCAGATGTTTGATGACATAAGAGACATCCTCAACAAGGTCACAGCCATCGCTTATGATATGTTGCCGTGCTCCGTGTTCGGGGTGCTCACCAACTTTGATGAAAACCCACTCATATCGCTGGTGGCATCGCAAAGGGTAAGCGACGAAGCGGTTAACATCTTCGCAACCCAACTCGTTCTAAGCTATGAGAGGACCGCAAATGAGAAGGTGGATTTGGCGAGGGTGAAAATCAACATCGTGCGAAGTGGCGATGAGAGGGATGGTTTAGGTGAGCTCGGGATACAAACATGGGCATTGCAAGTTGGCGAGGATGTCATTGGGACTATCGGGATTGCGTGCAGTGTGCATCAACAGCTTGACGAGGACGATAGGGAGTTCCTCTCATCGCTCATTGAGCAGGTTGAGGTAATACTGGGCAACAAGATCAGCTGTAAGCTTGAGGAGAAAGCTCGGTTTGTGACAGCTCTCGAAGCGCTTGGGGAAGGAATCCTCATCACCGACAGAGACGCTAACATCATCGCAATTACAAGTGTTGCGAAGGATATACTCTCCACCATCTCGAAGGACGAGAAAGAGGCGCTCAAAGCGATTAAGGTGGATGAGCTCATACGGAAGGTGAGCGAAAAGGAGCAGGTGCTTACTTCTGAAGCCACTCACAACGGCAAATGGTATAGCATCAGGCTCTCAAGATGGTTGCCAGAAGGCGAATGGAAACAGCTTTATGTCATCTCCATAAGGGACATCACCGAGCAAAAGATGCAGGAGATGGAGATAACGCTCACTCAGCGGTTGGCGTCAATCGGCGAGTTGGCTTCTGGCGTGGCGCATGAGATAAACAATCCACTCACAACGATAATCGGGTATGCCGAGTTACAGCTTGAGCAAGGTAACTTGCCAGATGAGGTGCGTGGGGACTTGATGAAGATTTACAACGCTGGCTTGCGCGCAAGAGACATAACTCACAAACTGCTCTCCTTCTCACGAGGCATGAGCGAGCACACAGAACCTAAAGTGATTGACCTACAGGCAGTTGTTGATCAGGCGCTTGAGCTCATCGCATCACAGCTTGCTATAGTGGGCATAAAACTTGAGCGAGAATATGAGGAGAGGATGCCAGCAGTCGTTGCCAATCGAGCGGTGATACAACAAATTGTGCTCAACTTGGTCTTGAACTCAAAGGATGCGATTGAGCTCTCTGGCAAAGGCTCAAAGGTGACAGTAAGGCTACACCGTGTTGATGAAAAGCACATAGCAATCGAAGTTGAAGACGATGGACCTGGCATACCGCCCGACACACTTGGGAGAATCTTTGATCCGTTCTTCACCACAAAACCAGTTGGGAGGGGAACTGGGTTGGGTCTCTCAATAGTCCACAAGTATGTCAAAGAGATGGGCGGGAAGATCAATGTCTGGAGCGAGGAGGGCAAGGGAACAAAGTTTGAGGTGATACTGCCGATAGCTCACGAACATGCCGCCACCCAAAATGAGAAAGAAGAAAGCGCACCGCCAAGCCATCGTGGTGGTAAAGTCCTCATCATCGACGATGAAGCATCAATATGCTCACTCATTGAGCAGGCGCTAACCAAACACGGCTACGAGGTGGCTTCAACGACAGACCCGAGGGAAGCCCTTAAGCTCGTTGACGAAAACTTCTTTGATGTCATTCTGCTCGACATACGGATGCCACACATAAACGGCATACGCCTATACGAAATGCTGAAGGAACGCTCACCAGAGCAGGCTAAGAGAGTTGTTTTCCTCACGGGCGACATACTGGGCAGTCTAACTTTGGAGGCGCAGAATGTAGGCGTGCCAATATTGCTCAAGCCGCTCACATGCGACGAACTTGTGGCTTTCTTGCAAGAGCATTCATGGCGCTTGAGGCAAGTCGGCACGCGTTGATTGAGGCTATACTCACTTTGACTTGTTCAAACCAATCCCAAGGGTTTCGTTGAAGGGAAGGTTTATGCCTTCCAACTCCGCACAACGGGTGAGCAAAACATGTTTACGATCCTTCGGATGCTCGTTCGGATGGTGATGTGGATAATCTCGCACATCATCAGCGTGGGCGTGCTTGTGGGCTTGCTTTTAGTCGTTGGCTTCTTGGTGATACAGCTAACACCACTTGATGAGTTTTACCGTGCAAGAGCATGTGCGAGGGTCGGCGACTACAAAAGAGCTGAGGAATGGTATCGCAAAGGGCTGAAGGCATTCCCGAACAGCCGATATGCACCACAGGCGAGGTATGAACTTGGGCAGTTGCTCATTGAGCAGAAGCGGTATGCGGACGCTCTCACTCAACTTAAGCTCTCACTTGACGGATTGAAAGACGAGACGACGAAGGTTAAGGCTCTGATAGCCATCGGCGATTGCTATGCAAACATGAAGGATTGGAAGAAAGCCTCCAACAGCTATTTGCTCGCAGCGAAGAGATGCTCATTTGATGAGAACCTATCTGCGACGGCTCTATACCGCGCTGGCGAGTGTTTTGAGAAGGCTGGGATGAACGGAGACGCGGGGAACGCCTACAGGAAAGTTTTCGAGCAACATCCGACTGCACAGGATGCCCCAAAGGCGCTCTTAGCATACGCTAAACTGCTCTCAAAGCTAAACAAGGTTGACAAGGCGCTCGAACATTACAAGCTACTCATCAAGCGCTACCCAAACAGCGATGAGGCGCTTGTAGCGAGGTTGCACATGGCGAAGCTCTATGAGGAGAAGCGAGACTACAAGGAGGCAATCTCTTTGCTCGTTGAGTTTCTAAAGCATTCACCGAGGCTTGTGCACTCAACGATGTATAGGCATCTCTTGGAGTCGGCAAAGGCTCGGTTGAAACAACTCAGAGAAGCGAAAGCACAAAGTGCGCCTTAGAACACAAAATGAAAGTTAGGGACGCACCATTGGCTTGAAGATGGGAGGGTGATGGGAAAAGAGATGGGAGCGCAACTGCCCAAGTCGTATGAAGGCTTTATCATCCGAGGGAGTGAATTTGAGCCTGCATATTTGCGTAGCTACAGAGATGGCTCACTCGCAACGAAAGTTGAAGAAGCATTGAAGATGCTTGAGGAATGCACGGTCTGCCCAAGAAGATGTAGAGTCAACAGGCTGAAAGACGAGGTCGGATTCTGCAAGACTGGCAGGCTCTCAGTGGTCTCAAGCTATTTTGCACACTTCGGTGAAGAGGACTGCCTAAGGGGTTGGCGTGGCTCTGGGACGATCTTCTTCTGTCAATGCAATTTGAAATGTGTCTTCTGCCAGAATTTCGACATAAGCCACTTGGGTAACGGTAGAGCGGTCTCGGCTCAAAGGCTTGCTGGGATGATGCTTGAGCTTCAGGAGATCGGCTGTCACAACATCAATTTCGTAACGCCATCACATGTCGTTCCGCAGATACTTGAGGCACTCCTCATAGCGGTTGAGAGAGGATTGAGGTTGCCACTCGTTTACAACACAGGTGGCTATGACTCCGTTGAGACAATAAAGCTACTTGACGGCATCGTCGACATCTACATGCCTGACTTCAAATTCTGGACGAGGGAGAAAGCCAAAAGATACTTGAGGGTCGAAGACTACCCAGATGTGGCTAAGGTCGCTATCAAAGAGATGCATAGGCAAGTTGGCGACCTCGTATTTGATGAGAACGGGATAGCCTTGAGGGGATTGCTTGTGCGTCACCTTGTCATGCCAGGATGTGTTGAGGAGACGCGCCAGATAGCTCGCTTCCTCGCTGAGGAAGTCTCAAGGCATACATTCATCAACATCATGGCTCAGTATTACCCAGCAGGGTTGGTCAACGGCAGGTCATATCCAGAGATCAACAGGAGGATAACGAGGCGTGAGTATGAAGAGGCAGTTAAAGCTGCATCTGAAGCGGGACTATACAGGTTTGATGAAAGATGGCGCTCAATCATAGCATTCAGATGGGTTTGAAAGCAGACGCCGAGGTGGTGATGATGAAGCTTCGTGGTAAAGCCCACAAGTTCGGAGACAACATCGATACCGATGTCATCATACCAGCACGCTACCTTGTGACGACGGATGAGAAGGAGCTCGGCAAACATTGCATGGAAGCTATAGACCCTGAGTTTGCCTCACGCGTATCACAAGGCGATGTGATAGTTGCTGGCGAGAACTTCGGATGCGGTAGCTCAAGGGAGCATGCGCCTTTGGCGATAAAAGGAGCTGGGATAAGTTGTGTGATAGCCAAGTCGTTCGCACGCATATTCTACAGGAACGCTATAAACATAGGCTTGCCAATACTTGAATGCGCAAGTGCGGTTGATGAAGCCGAAGAGGGCGACTTGATCGAGTGCGACCTTGAAAGTGGCATCATAAGGAACATCACCAAAGGAACGGAACACAGGGCAAACCCATTCCCAGAGTTCGTCCGCCAGATATTTGAAGAGGGTGGGCTGATCAACTTCGTCAGGAGAAGGCTTGCCAGCAAATGAGCTGTGAAGAGAAACGATGTGGAGAGGTAACGAGCAGGGCGAAAAGACAATCCACCGCCTATATGTGACATGGGTGCACGATGGTAGCAGGCTGGATGCGTTCATCCACGCTCTCATACCGAGCCTGTCACGCTCAAGGGCGAAGGCTCTCGTTGACTGTGGCAAGGTCTTGGTGAACGGCGAGATAAGGAAAGCGAGTTACATCGTGAGGGAAGGCGATGTCGTTGAAGTTGAAATTGCGCCAGAGCCAAAAGGTGAGTTTGATGAACGCCTGCTAATGCTGGCGAGCCAAATGCAGGTTGATGTCCTCTATGAGGATGAGCATATCTTGGTTGTGAACAAGCCAAGGGGCATTGTAGTCCACCCAAGCCACACAACTTCTGAGCCAACATTGATGCATGCGCTCTTGGCTAAAGGCTATAGGCTATCAAAGGTTGGAGGTGAGAAGCGTCTCGGGATAGTTCATCGCCTCGACAAGGATACCTCTGGATGCCTCATCGTAGCTAAGACAGATGAAGCACATCTTGCCTTACAACAGCAGTTTGCTAACAGGAGCATTGAGAAACGCTATTTGGCTATCGTTGTTGGAAGCCCTAAGTGGCAGGAGATGCATGTAAGCGCACCGCTCGGTAGAGATAGAAAGAACAGGCAAAGGATGACGGTCAACGAGCACAGCGGTAAGCATGCCGAGACGCACTTTTCAGTCATAGAGCGGTATGGCGAATTCACGCTCGTTGAAGCGCTCATGCTCACAGGACGAACACACCAAATAAGAGTGCACGCTGCCCACTTGAACCATCCCATCGTCGGAGATGCCAAGTATAACGGCAGGAGGAGAGCTCTCGCTATTGCCACGAGGATGCACAACGAGGAATTGCTCAAAGCACTCAAGGGTTTGAGCGGGCAGATGCTCCACGCAAGCGAAGTGAAGTTCCGCCACCCCACGTTTGACCATGAACTAAGGCTCACAGCACCCATGCCACAGGATATGGAGAACCTACTTCAATGCCTCAAGAAGATTTCGCCCTCGTAGTGGCTTACTTGGTGGGGAGAGCAATCCAGTGGGGGCTCAACTTCTTATGTCGCTCACGGCTGGTAAGCCGTGAATGCCTTTGGCGTGCACTACTGCGTTAAGGATTGCTTGAGCAACAGCTTCAACAACGGCAGTGCAAAGTGAATTGATGTTGGCAACGATGTTACCGACGGAGAATGCAAATGCGACATCGCCATCAAACATCGTATGCGCTGGGCGGATTGATAGCGCTACACCGTTTTGCGCCGCCTGCGCGAGCTTCGTCGCCTGCCATTTCTCAAGACGCGCGTTTGTGATGACACAAACAAGCGTCGTGCAGTTTGGCACGCCTGCACCAGCGAAACCTATGCCACCCCTCTCCTTCACGATCTCCGTTGAGATGATGAAGCTTCTCCTCAAGCGGTCATAGGCGCCCGCTACCACCTCGCCAGTGCGCCAATTGACAACATCCCCCCACGCGTTCACAACCGCTATGGCGAAAATGTAGATCCTCTCTGGGAGTTCAATGCAACCCAAGCCGAGCCCGCTTTTCATCGCGTGCCCCATCCCGAGCACCTTGCCAACCGAAGCACCCATGCCAGCGCCTATGTTGCCCTGTAGTAAACCATCCCTCAACGGGACAGCGCTATTGCAAGCTCTGTATCCCCACTCTGCGTTTGGACGGACTTCATGGGAGCCAACATTGAGGTCAAATATAACCGCACCACAAACGATTGGGACTTTGGTAACGCCGACATCAAATCCTACGCCTTTTTCCTCAAGCCACCTCATCACTCCAAAGACCGTTTCGAGCCCGAAGGCGCTCCCACCGGTGAAGACGAGCCCGTGAACGAATGGCACCAAATGGAGTAAGCCCAAAGTGTCAATGCCAAATGTCCCTGATGCGCTCCCCCTTATGTCAACTCCTCCAACTGCCCCCTTCGGAAACAGAAGGACAGTGCAACCAGTGCACGCCCCCTCGTCACTAACATGACCAATGTAAACATCGCTAAGTTCAGATGCGACCCTCTCTAACACCGCTACCACCCCTAACGGACTTAAGAGCTTTCACCCCTCGCACTTGCTCCAAAACGACAAAGCCTCACGATACTCCTCGCTCCGCATCAAAGCGTTCATAGCATCATCGATCTCGCGCTGGCTTTTATCGTAATGCCCATGATAAACTTCCCTGTAGAGCTTCTCATAGAACCTCGCTATCGGTTCTCTTGGCTCAAAGCGCTTCACGATCTTTATCTTCTCAGCAGCTTCATGGATTGAAAGGACACCTGCGCCGACTGCTGCGAGCAATGCCATCCCGTAAGAGGCATCCCTTGCTGTAGTTGTGCAAACAGCCTGCCCGAATATGTCGGCAGCAAGTTGAACCCAAAAATCACTCCTTGCGCCACCGCCAACCATCCTTATCTCCTTCAACTCCGTGCCACTTGGTAGCAAGCCTTTGATTATTTCAATTGCGTCTCTGACCGCAAAGCATACACCCTCAAGTATCGCCCTTATGAGGCACGCATCGCCATTGCTTTGTGGCTCAAGCAAGTATGCCGATATGCCATACCAACATCCCTTCCCTTCGGGTGCTTTGACGAGCCTATCGCCAGTCAAGTATGGCGAGAACATGACGCCGTTTGAACCAGGTGGCACTTGCGCTGCTCTCCTTGTCAGCAACTCATACGGGTCAATGCCAAGCTTTTGAGCTGTGCTTCTGTATGTGTCGGCAAGCACATCACGATACATCCTCAAGCCTATCCCAGCACCGTTAACACAGCCCATGTTAACGAGCACATTCGGGACTGTTGAAAAATGGACTTGCGTCCTCAACTGTGGATCGACAAGTGGCTTTTCACCTATGGGCGCAACCGCAACACCGCTTGTGCCGAGTGTGAAAAGCATCTGCCCAACTTCAAGGACGCCACCAGCAAGCGCACCCGCAAGACAATCACCAGCACCCGCAACAACCGCAACGCCTTCTTTTAGACCAGTTTCCTCACTAACCTCCTTCACAACCTTGCCTATGACAGACCCGGGCTCAAACAGTGGAGGCGGTGTGAGCTTATCAATTCCGAGGACTTCAAAAGCTTCCTTCGCCCATCGCTTTGAAGGTATGTCTAACAGTGATGTCTCAGAACCACCGCAGTAGTCCATAGCTAACTCACCGCAAAGCTTGAGGACGATATAGTCCCTCGGTGTCAGGAAGAAGTGAGCTTTCTCCCAAGCCTGTCCCCAACGCTGTGCTTCATAATCGCTTCTGCCAGCCTTCCATTCTTCCCATCGCCTCTTAACATAGAACAGGTGCGCTCCAGTCCAGTTGGCGAGGAAGTCGTTGCAGATGACATCAATCAAAAACCTCTCGCCCAGCTTCTCTCTGAGGAGTTGCGAACCCTCTTGAGCTTCCTTTGCAGCCCTCCCATCATTCCACAGTAGAGCGACACCAAGTGCTTGCTTCCTTTCGTCAAGCAAGATCATCGTGTGCATCTGCCCTGTCAGGCAAACGGCTTTTATCGTGTATCGTGGTTGCATGTTGTTTAAAGCCTTCACCAGTTTGCTTATCGTCTCGAAAGCAGCCTTATGCATTTCGTGTGGCGACTGTTCCGTCCATCCAGGTTGCGGTATGTATAGCGGGTATTCGGTGCTCGCCTCCGCGAGCAATTCGCCATTTGAATCGACAGCGCACCCTTTGACACTCTGAGTGCCAACATCAATGCCCAAGAAGGCATCCATAGTAGCTCACCTCCGCAAGCCATCAAGCTTTCCCTTCAGCCCCCGTTTGACGGATGAGCCTTTCAACGAGCTTCCTCTTCTCTCGCCTTATGCCCTCAGCGCTCCGCTCATACTCATACAACCAATATCCTTCCCTCTGCGGGTGTCTGGTGAAGCAAGCGTATAAGCTCAAGATTGATGCTATCAGGCGCTTGCTTGTCCTGCGCAGGAAGTTCACCTCAGCCCAAAGGCGAAGAAAGTGAACGCCCTCCTCGTAGAAAGGCATTATGATGGATTGCATAAGTTCAACCACTGTCGCCCTTGCAACGGCTTCTTGGCGAGCGTAACTCAGAAGTTGATTAACCCTCCCAGATGGCAAGTGGAGATGCCTGTCATATTTCTTGTTCCAAGTGAGCTTGAGTTCACCGACACCTCGCACTACCTCAAGTTTGACCAGCGCCCCAGGACCGATCCCTCTTTGTTCATACCACTCTTTGAAGCCAAACATCAAACCCGTTTCCATGTTCACCCACACTGGAAACTCAAACCCATGTTCGTCTTTGGCGATGTAATACTGCAGTTTGGCTTCGTCACCGAACATGGGCTTGTCAATCTCGCGGAGCTTCATTGTCCCAGCGACTATGTGATGATGCGGGATCGGTATGGTTGTTGAGCGTTTCACCTTCGGAGCGAGTTGGAGCTTGACTGGCTCTCCAACATCTTCGTATTCGGGTTCGTTCACCCAGCGCAAAAGGTCAGGTTCAAGCGCCTCGTCTGGTAGCTCAATGTCAAATACGCCTCTTTTAAGCGCCCCTTCCACATTCAATGTCTTCGGGAGCAGTTCGTCAGGGATCGACTGTATGTGCTTGGGTAAGGCTTCCCTGAGCCACCACCTGTGATTTCCAACATTGACGAAGCGAACATCCTTGCTCAACCTGTTATGCAGTTCGTGCAGTGTCGGCAAGTATGCCGTATCAGTATGGTCAAGCTCAAACGCCTCCAAGAGTATGACATCAATGCGGGTTGGAGAGCCCTTCTCCCTCAGCCAATTCAACATGTCGTCCCAATCCTCGGAATTGATGACGATGGGCGATGGCGCTTTCGGACGGGAGATTAAAGCTTTGGCTCTCTTGAGCATCTTGTCTACATCCTCAAACATGCGTGCTACAACTTCCCTCTCCTTCGATGCCTCCTCCGCAAGACGGCGTAGCTTCTCTATGACCGTGTCAGTGCACCAATATCCGGGCGATAGGACGCGCAAGTTTGGTGCGCTGAACAACTCGCCCAACACTTCCTCTGCCGTCGGTTTGTAGTTCAAACCGCGCCAGCAGATGAGCGTTATCTCGGCGTGTGATAACGGCTTTGATAGACCATCAATCAACCTCTGGCACACTTCATTCAAAGGCAGGCTAAAGTCAATCGCCAACTCGTCAGCCCTCCTGAGCAAATCCTTTACCTCCTCCTCGCGCCCGAAGAAGCTATCTGCGATAATGGTGTTTTCGTCCATGACACTCGTGTCAATCAGCCAAGAGCGCAATCCGAACCTGCCCTCGCTGACTTCCCAAAATGTCTCCTTCCTGCTCCTTAGCAACCCTAACAACCTATTGGTGAGTGTGTCTGCCTCCCCTTTACCCACTTCCGAGAGCCATTTGCAGATTTCGTTTATGGAGATTGGGTAGCCCAACGCTGACAGCAAACTGCTAACAACGCCTTCAAGCGATGCCTCTCGTGCTTCGTAGCGCCATCGCAACTCCCAACGACGCCTGTGGAAGACGAAGTTGTCACTTCGGTGTAGAAGCCTTCGCAAATATTCGGGTGAAAGGGTGACCTCGCTGGAGAGCTCTTTAACTATCTCATGTGTGTGCAAAGGTTTGCCACAGTTCAAAAGCACTTGTTGCGCGAGGTGAGTCACATAGAGCGAAACATGATCGCCTATTATCTCCTCACTCACTTCTCTCGGGCGCGAAGCTATGCGCCCTTCACCTCCTTTCATTTGCGCACGCCGTCAGGAAGAGCTTTCGCTACCAAGTCGTAAGTCCCCGCATCTTCAACTACCGCCTCAACAAACATACCCTCCTTCAGCCCGTCACCGCCTTTCAAGTAAACGACACCGTCAATCTCTGGTGCATCCCTGTAACTGCGCCCAACCCACATCCTCCTTACTTCATCCCAACCTTCAACGAGCACATCAATGCTCTTGCCTATCATGCGCCTGTTAAGCTTGAGTGAGACTTCGCTTTGGAGTTCCATCAACCTTTCGTATCTTTCAATTTTGACATCCTCAGGGACTTGACCATCAAGCTTTGCAGCGACCGTCTCTGGCTCTGGAGAAAAGATGAAAGCACCAACCCTGTCAAGCTCAACTGCTTTCACAAACTGCAGTAGGGCTTCAAAGTGAGCTTCGCTCTCACCCGGGAAGCCAACGATGAATGTCGTTCTGATGGCAATGTCTGGCATAGCCTTCCTCAGCTTCTCAATCAACTTCATATAACTTTCGCCGTCACCGGGGCGGTTCATCGCACGAAGCAAGTCTGGATGGACATGCTGTAGCGGTATGTCAATGTAGTGGGCAACATTTGGGAGAGTAGCCATCGCTTCTATCAATTCGTCCGTGACAGTCGTTGGGAAACCGTAAAGTATGCGCACCCACTTTATCCCGTCAATGTTGGAAAGGTGCCGCAAAAGCTTCGGCAACATCATCTCGCCATACAGATCGTAGCCATACCTTGTTGTCTCCTGAGCGACGAGAATGATCTCTTGGACACCTCTTGATGCGAGCCATGATGCCTCTTGCAAAAGCTCCTCAATTCTTCGGCTTCGTTGTTTGCCTCGTATCAGCGGAATGACACAGAAACTGCACGAGCGATCACAGCCTTCAGAAACCTTTAGGTATGCATACCAAGGTGGTGTGCTGAGCAACCTGAATTTCAAATCCGCGCTAACACTTAAGGACATAGAAGGGCGCTTGCATGCAAGCGTTGAATCCAAAAGCCTCGGTATCTCGTTGAGCTTATCAACTGGCACACATGCGTCAACTTGAGGGACACGGCGCATAATCAGCTCAGGATCACGAGAGCACAGGCATCCAGCAGCTATGAACACACACGATGACCGCTTCCGCCGAGCAAGTTCTTTTAGCACGCTCACAGATTCTTCAACAGCGTCTTTGATGAAACCGCATGTGTTGACGATGATGACGCTGGCTTCGCTTGGATCAGCAGTCAGCTTATATCCATGCCTCACAAGCTCGGCGAGCAGAACTTCCGAGTCAACGATGTTCTTCGGACACCCAAGTGATACAACCATGCATCTTATCCCGCTATGGGGGTCAGGTTCTAAAACCATCTCCCTTTTCGAACTGCTTCCTTTACTGCTTGCCTTGACATTGCGGATTCCACCACTCATAAAAACCTATGCCACTCCTCCTCGAACATTGCTGTGTGACCGAGTTTGAGTGTTTTCATCCAATCCTTAGTATAGCTTGGGGTGGCTGACGCTCAAGTTAGGGCTAAGGGAGTTAGCTTCACCTTTGACCTTTCTCTCCTGCGCCGACTTCGATCTTTAGTTTGAGGTCATCGATCGTGATCGTATGCGAGTTCTCTGGCGCAACAACTTTCCCCGCCTTCCCTTCGCCCCCCTGCGAGCCAGCGCTGTTTGCCTCATCATTGCTCCCCTCTTCACTGTTTGGCTTCGGCTCCTTCAAACTCTCCTCGCCACCTTCTGGCGTTAGCTTCTTCAGCAGGTGTGGATATGTGAGGGAACGCTTTTCTTTCTCAGTGATGCTTTGCAACTCCTCACCAGTGCGTATGATTCGTGGCGTGATGAACACCATCAACTCGGTGCGTTCCTTCAAGTCTCTCACGCGGCTGAACAGCGAACCGAATACTGGCAAATCCTTGAGCAGTGGGATGCCCTGAACGAACTTGCGCAAGTCATGCTTCAGTATACCCCCTATGACGACCGTTTGACCATCCTTCACTTGGACGGATGCCTGAGCCTCACGCTTCGTTATCACTGGCAACTCCTGCCCTTGAAGGACAACCTTCTCAGCGATGTCGTTTATGGTCTGCCTTATGTCCATCAGCACATAACCGCTGTTGTTGATGTGAGGTGTCACCTCAAGGGTTAGAGCTATGTCCTCAAATGCGATTGTGTATTGCGGACCTGTGGCAGTGATTATGACATTCCTCGGAACTGGATACGATTTCCCTATCGTTATCGTTGCGGGCGTGTTGTCGAGCGTGAGGATGTGAGGGGTCGCAAGCACTCTCACCTTGTTCTGCGTAGCGAGTGTTTTCAGCAACGCTTGGAAGTTTTTGCTGACGACCTCCCAAGAGAGACCACCCTGAATCTGCTCCACCCCAAGTTGCGTCCCAAGCTTCGAATCAACAGACTCACCAAATAGCTTCCTTTGCAACACTGCCCACTCAACGCCCAGCTCAAGTTCTTTGGTGAGCGTCACATCAACTATCATGACCTCTATGAAAACTTGCGGAAGCACTGTGTCAAGCTGTTCGATGAGTTGTTCAACAACATCAAACGCATACGGTGGGGCTGTAACGATGAGTGAGTTTGTTTTTGTGTCAGCAGTGACGGAGATGTCTTGTAGGTTTCGCAATGGACCTTGGAACTGCCTCTGCAACGCTGCGAACACGAAGAAGAAAAAGCCAGTTGGGCGACGCTGTTGAGCCAATATTGAGTTTATCGTGTCAGCGAGCTCCCTTGCGTTGACATTTTGTATCTTGTAGACACGCACAAGGTTTGTTAGTGCTGCAGGCTGGTCAAGCTCTCTGATCAGGCGCTCAAACTCCCTCATGTTCTCCTCGGTGGCCGCGACGATGACGGAGTTTGTGCGCACATCCGCTTCAACTGCGTTCTGGCGCAGACCAACCAAGCGTGATGGTCTGGTTGTAGGTTGACGCTGTGTCCACCACCAGAAGAAGCCCCTCTGCCCACCTTGCGTTTGTTCGAACAACTGATTGAGCACATCGGCTACCTGCGCTGCATCTGCATATTGCAACTTAAAAACCCTCGCCATAACTGGCGGTGCGAAATCTTTGTCCAGCTCACTTACAAGTTGCTTGATGAGCTCTATGTTCTCCTTCGTTGCTGCGACGATAAGCGCGTTAGCACGCTCATCAGATGCTATTGCCACTTGCCTCTCGAGTTCGCCCCTTGAACGAGATGCCATGCGCGTTCTAAACCTTTCAAACTGACCACGGATTTCTTGTGGCACCCTTGTGCCAGCGATGCCCTCTTGAAAGAGCGTCTTCAGTGTGTCTGCAAGGGTTACAGCATCTGCATACTTGAGCGGTATGACTTGAACCTCAATCGGCGGTGTGATATCAACATCAAGCTTCTCAACGAGTGATTTAATGAACTGCATCTTGCCCTCAGTAGCTGCGACAACAAGCGAGTTCGTCCTCGGGTCCGATGAGATAATCGCGTATGAGCCAGCCACACCCCTCGTTGTTTCTGCGGTCCTCGGCAATCTCAATGTGGGTGTTGCGCCACCTTCAACCCTCCCACCCGGCGCAAGCTCAAATATCTCCGAGAGTATCCTGTCAACTTCAACAGCATCAGCATGCTTTAGCTGTATGACTTCAAATGTGAGCAGTTCTGTCGTTTCGATATCGAGTTGCTCAACGAGTTCCCTTATCATCTTCATCCGTTCCTTGCTCGCCCAAACGATGAGCGAGTTGGTGCGTGGCTCTGCCACAACTTGCACTTGCATCTCCACAGCCCTTTGCTGTGGTTGTGCTGGTTGCCTTGCTCCCTCAGGTTGAGGCGGTTGACCAGGTTGCGCAGGAGGACGAGCAGGTGCAGGCTCAACTATACCGAAAAGCTTCACCAACACCTGTGCGAGTTGCTCAGCGTCGGCGTGCTTCAGCTTTATGATCGCAAGCTCCATCGCTTCTGCAACGCTCACATCCACCATTCGCACAATGTTAAGCAGTCTCTCAATGTTTCGCTCCGTGTCGGTGATGATTAAAAGGTTTCCAGCAGTCGTGCTCGTTATGAGAGCATTCTGAGCCGAGACAAGCGGGGCAAGCTCTTGTTGCAGTTGCTTTGCGTTGGCATAGCGCAACGGTATAACTTGCGTAACAAGTTGATCAGCAGGAACGATCGGACGAGCGGTTGGGCTTTCCTGCCCGCTCTCTGCAGGCTTCACCTCGGTGCGCAGTTGCGTCGCTTGTGTCTTAGCTTCGCTCAGTGGAACTATCTTGATGATGAAATCTTTGGGGCTACCAAGCATGGTAAAGCCACGCACATTCAGCACAGCTGAAAGCACTTCAAAAGCTTGCTCAACCGTCAATGGGGATGGGGCTATGATCGTGACAGTGCCCTCAAGTTGCGGATGAAGCACGAAAACCTTACCTGTCACTTTGCTGAAAAACTGGATGACATGCTCAATGTCGGCTCGCACAAATGAAAACAGGAGCTTTAGCTCCTTATCGTAACTAACCTTGCCCTCAAATTGAGGCTTGAACTCAGCATACGGTTGACCTTGCCTCTCAGGAGGTGCGCCCTTTGCCTTCTCACTCGGCTGTTCACCCCCTCTCATCTCAACTGCTTCCTGCTTCTGCTCGGGTGCTTGCTCAGTTGCATACACGCATGTGTGCCACCTGTAAAGGGCTGTCAAAACAGCGATCAATGTGAAGATGCTGAGAGACCTTGTGAACGCTCGTTTCCTGAGCGAGGCAATCGTTAGCATGTAAAGCTTCGGCAACATCGGGCTTTTCACCTCCACTGCCACGCATTGTTGGGTCAAAAGGCTAATCTGATCCACCTTCCTCAAGCCTTCTCCTGAAGCGTTTGAGCCTCTCCTCAACCTCTGGCGGTATGTTCTCGCCGTAACGCTCACGCAGGCGTTGCATTATCCGTTCAAAGAACCTCTGTCTCTCTTCAAAGCTCGGTGGTTGCGGTGGTGTAACAGTGGGTTGCGTGACCTTCTGCGATTCAGGTTGCGATGAACCTTCTGTGCTTGTTCCAGAGGACACCGCAGGCTGTTCTTGTTGCTTCGTTGGTTGCGATGTTGTGCCTGTCTGTTGAGGTTGAGATGAGCTTCCCTTCGCAAGCAACTTGCGCTCTTCCTTGTTCTCGCCAAGAGCGTAGTAGAAGATTCGACCATCCTTCTCAACCTCGATCACCTCAGGCGTTATCCTGAGCACCCTCACCCCAAAGGCATATTCACCCTCACCAACATAGCACCCGTCCCTGATGCTCGTATCTTCAACAAGTGCCAATCGCTTCCCACCAACAAGCACGAAAGCCGTATATGTGATGTTCTTCGGCTTCTCTGGATAGCTCTGTGCGGGCTTCACAGATGGTTGCCCTTCCTTAACGACCACGCTCGCTGGTGGTAGAACTGGCGGGGTTAAACTGCTCCGACGAACCACATTTGTGCTCGCTGGCGCACCCTCGCTGGTCATCTCCCTGAAGATGTTGCGCTTCCATATCAGCTCATACTTTTGCATGGGTGCTACGCGTCGCTTGAGCATCTCTTCAACACATAGGTTGAGAGCTTTCTCCGTGCCTTCATGTGGGCTTCCAGCATCATAGTTCGTTTCCACCGAAGTGACATCGGTGACATTCGCCTCAACTGTGCCACCCTTTGCTCTCGGTGATGTCGCCCATCGCACATACGCATAGCAACACACAACTAACACGACTATGAAGATGCTGAGTATGACAGCATCTCGTTTTGTCACCTCAAATCTCATGTTCTCATCACCGTGATGCCGTAGCTTCAACGCTCACCGCTTGCCTTACGCTCAACCATGACAAACCTCACTATTCGCATCTGCGCTTGCAGTTTCTCACTGCCACCTTTTGACATCTGGATTGCCATCCTCTCAACCACAGTTATCGGTATCAGCTTACGCAACTCATACAAGAACCTTGACAGAGCCTCAAGTGTGCCCGTCGCAGTCACTTCAACTGGCAACGAAATCAATCGCTCATCACGATCAAATGAAGCTTCATAAGGATGGAGTGCGTCAATCTGCAACCCGCTTCTCAAACACAGCTCGCTAACATCGGAAACAAGTTGCCACGATAGCTTCCCGCGCTCAGGCGCTCTAACGGGTGAACCAACCAGCTTGCATAGCAAGTTATATTCCGTCCTCAGCTTCCTTACCTGCTCAATCTGCTCCGTAAGCTGGTTTAGCTGACTGCGTTGCTCCTTGATCGCCCTATTCATTTGACGAATGGCACCGCGCATAGGCATTATCCAAAACGCAAAGAGCAAACCGCAAAGGAGCACCAAACATGCATTCACGATGATAGCTCTCAAATCGGCTTTGACCTTTTCAACCGCAGTCTCGCCCTCGCCTGTTCCCAAAGCCATTATGGATTCACCGCCTTTGAGTTTGACGGAACGAACACATGAGCCTGAAGTCAATCAGCGTTCTTCCAGCCACCTGTCGCCCGATCGCGCCTGTCACAACCACTTCAGAGAACAGCGGCACTTTGCCATCCTCGTCAGCTTTAACATTCCTTACGGCATTCACAACCTCATCTAAAACGCGGTAGCTTGGTGCAACTCCCCTGATAACAACCTCACCGCCTCTTCGGCATTCAATTTCGCTCAACCATGCATCCTTTGGGAGCACCACGCTGAGCTTGTAGAGCAACTCAAGCCAGTCACCTCTGATGTCGCCAAACTCCAAAACCACCTCTTTCATCTTGGAAACCATAACAGGTAGATCGTTGCTCACCGACTCAAGGTGAAACTGTTTGCGTTTCTCCTCAACAGCCATCGTGAGTTTTTCAGCCTCGTCACGCAACTCCGTAAGCCTCAAATTGCATTGCACGCCAACTGCTATTAGAACAATGTTCAAAGCCAGAAGCACGGGTGTAGCATAGCGAACCAACCTTGGCACAACGAAAAAGCCCTCTTTACGGTGCGGCATGAAGTTGATGGAGGGGATGCCCATTGCAAGAGTTCGTGCTGCGCCGATTGCCCCGACAAGCGGCAACAACTCGCTTTGACTTACCAACCCCTTAGTCCAAACAGCGACTCTTGATGCGTCCAACTGAAGCACATTTATCCCTAAGCGCTTGCCAAGCCATTCGGACATGTTCGGCAAAACGGCTCCGTCCCCGCAGAGCAAGACCTTCCTTATCTCCTCACCGATGCTTTGCTTCGCAACTTGAGCTGTCTTTACCAACTCCCCTTCAAACTTCAACAACCAAGACAGCACCCCAGAAGCCTCAAAGCTGTCTTCACCGAGTTGATCAAGCATTGACAAGTTGATGCCATCCCTCCTCAACCTCAGCTCCGCTTCCTCCCGTGAGCATCCAACATCTTCAGCTACTGCATTCGTGAGCTGTTCTATCCCCATCGGTATGCTCCTCACAACGAAAACTTCTTCCCCACATCCGACTGCGATGTCAACGGCTGTTTCTCCGATATCGAGCAAGCATGTGAGGCGTTCCGAAAGCAAACTGTTGCTTACCGCGTTCCAGCACGCGAGGGCTGATGGCATGATCAAGCGCAAGTTCAACCCAGCCAAGTGAGCGACCCTAAGGACGAACTCAACGACCTCACGCTTGCACAAGCCTATGAGAACCTGCATCTCTGTGCTTCCACTCGCCTGTATGAGGTAACTGAAAGCCATCTTGCTCATGGGGATTGGGATTTGATTTTGAGCCTCCGTTTGCAAGAGTTGCTCAAGTATGTTGCGCCCTTTCACTGGTGGCAACGAAAGCCTGCGTAGAACACATGCCTTCATTGGCACACAGGCGCACCCTACAGCGTTGCTCACACCGTGCAGTGAGATGATGCGCCGAAGTTCTTCGCCAGCTTCATAGCTCCTCTCATCATCGCTTCCAGACTTGAGTTGCACCCTGTCAAAACCAACCATCTCCACACCCGCACGGTGTCTACGCAATATGACCACCTTCAATTCCTTCCCACCGATATCGAACCCGACAAGGAAGCGTTTGAATGGCATCTTAGGATCACCTTTCCCTCCAATAGCGGACGAGAAATGTGTAGGTGTCCTTTTGAGAGCTTCCCGAATGAGCGACAGGTTGCCCAAAACCTGTGCTGAGTGATTCGGTCTGTAGCTTCTGCGAAGTTGCTTCAACTGGGCTATGTGGCAGACGCTCTATGATGCACTCTATGACATGGCGTGCACCACTGCTCATCCAACCAACTGAGATGATTCTGAATGTGTTAGTCCGAATGCTCACATGATCAACCAACCGCCTAAATGCTTCCTCATCAACGGACGGCAAGTCAAGGAGCTGTGCGAGCGATTCAAAAGCACCGTTGGTCTGCCTGAAAGCGATTATGTCGTTAGCGATTGATTCGCTCATCGTCGGTATGCTCATCAGGACCTCAAAAGGCGCAGTGTTGATGTTTATGACACCGTATCTTGCGTTGCCATCCCATATGGTCACGCGGTCAATTATCCGTCGCGCCTTGTCGTGCGGAAGTCCGGGAACCGAAAAGAGGTCGGAGAGCGAGTTGAACAAGCGTGCCTGCGCTTCGCTCCCCCTTTGAGGTTGCTGTTGCTCGCCATGTGTAGCCATGCCCTCGGGTGATGGTGTAGGTGGCTGAGCGATCACGGCGCGAGATGAAGTAGCGCCCGCTTGGCTGTTTCCGAAGTTCATCCCTTGATTGATCGCTTCGCTTGGTAGTGGCTTTTGATTGGCACCCTCTTGTGGACGCTGTAGCTGTTGAGGAGCTTGAGAGCCACTGCGATAGCGCACGATCGCCCTCACTTCATCATCCGTGAGCACATCTCCAAGAGCGCTTTTAAGCTCTTCTTCCGAAGCCCTGTTCAAGTTGACGAGCGGAGAGCCATCTGGCATGACATTTGGGACAGACGAATAAACGGTCAAGTGATTCCACGCTGGGGTTGAAACCTGCCCCTCATCTTTCATGACGCCGTAAAATGTATCCTTGCTTACCCCTCTAACGAGGAGCAACTCGTGCAATGTCTCAAAGGGACCGTTGCGTGGCTTATACGGCAAGCCAGCCGATGTATACCAGTCGGCTTCAGCTCCATACGCACTTTGGGCATCGTCTCTGTCACGCCAGTCTATGATGGCATCGGCGATTTCCTCATCGCCGAAGAAGCGGATGAGTTCATCTCGTGAAGCCATGTTCAAATTGAGCTTCCCAGACTCATCCTCAACTTTGACGATGTATCTGCCCTGCTCTTCTGGCAACCCTGACTGAGCTGAATCGATGAACGCCCATTCCTCGCTATAGCTATCGAAGCCATTCACATCTTGTGCCAGTAAGCTCAACGCATGCGCCAAACCAGACTTGGCGAGGTAAAAAGCCTTCACGCTGTCCTCTTGTAGGGCGCACCTACGCACCTCCATTCGTAGCGTTAAAAGCATAGACGATACGGCGAGAGCAAGGATCGCCGTTAGCCAAAGCACGAATATAAGCGCTATCCCTCGGTTCATCCGTTTATCACCTTGAGGCTCGCTGTCCTTGAGTTCCCTCCAGCGCCTGTGATTGGCTTAGCTCTTCACGGGTTAACCCCGTTGGGATGCTTCTTACAACGATTGGCACAACAGCCACATATGAGCGCATGTTGGATGGCGGCTTGTTCGCTTTCACATTCTCAACATCAGCATCCGTTAGAACTCCGATAGTCACCTCAACCATTGATGGCAACTTCTCAAAGTCATACCATTCATCCAGCCACTGCGAGTCTGAGTCATCGAAGTAGCGCAGGTTCAACGAGTAGATGTTCTTTGACAGCACCACCTTCCTTTGCTCCTTGTCTGTTGCCTGCTCGCTCAAGAGCCCAGGGAGCAACCCGATGGCTCTGACCAAGCCCTCCTCGGGCGTCTTTGGGTCAACATCGATGTAGTAGGCAACTTCAACTACATCGTAAGATGGTTCGCTGTGCGAGCGTGGGTCGTTCACTGCGGTTGTAAAGCGCAAGGAGTCCTGTTCAAGTTGCATCTGCTCATTGTAGTTGTCCTCGGTGAGGAATGTTATGATACTGCTTGGCATCTCCGAGATGCCAGCGCTGGTTGCCGACTGCGGAAGCAAACTAAAAGTTCTCGCCACTGTTGTGCCTCCCCTACCGCCAAGCAACTCTTGTGGGACTTGGACTCGCATCGGGTAACAGCAACGCAGGTCGGTTGAGATGCGCTCAAGCACAGCTTGCGCCACCCTAATCAACTTGAGTTGCTCATCGCATGTTCTTTCCGAGAGTTGAACTGCCCTGAATATCATAGCGAACCCGCCCAACAAAATCGTGGCAATGGAAAGGGCGACAATCAACTCAACAAGAGTCATCCCAGCATTCCTTTTCTCGCTCCCGTTAATGTCCGCAACCTTGCGAAGTTCACCGAGTTGCATTCCCCTCACCAGTCCCCTCAGGGGAAGCCTGCCTTAGCGTTTCACTTTGATGTCCCACTTGAGCTGTGGGTTTGACTTCGCTCTCGGTTAACAGCAGTGAGGAAAGCTTCTCCCGCCCATAGAGAGCGTTCAGCGTGACAGTGCGTTCCTCATCGCCCTCAAACCAAACCACAGTCACCGTGATCGCTTTAAGACCTTCAACTGGCGCATCCGAAATTTGTGCTCTCCATCTGAACTGAGGGAACGCCTCGCCGAAGTCGCCCTCCTGCTCTGCCTGTTGCTGTTCTGGCGATTGCAAAAGCTCTTCCATCTTCATCCTCGCAAGATTGAGCGCCTGCATCCTCTTTGAAATGGATTGCGTTGTCACAAGTCCGTTGCTCACTGCACGCATTATCCCAGCAACTGCTATCAACATAATCGCGAGGGCGACGAGCAACTCAAGCAATGTGAAGCCACCAATTTCCTTTGCGGTCAAACTGCGGGATGAGACGACACCGAAGTTCAAGCCCTCAGTCGCTTCACTGCAGGACATTCCTAACCCATACAAGGGGTGAAGTCGCAAGCCATCTCTTAAAAGGTCACTTTCGTTTCCCTTCATCGTTTGCAGTGCTTACCTCCATAGTAACGCCATCCACGAATAGCGTGATTTGGAAGCCCCGCCAATTCTTTACGGTCACTGCACAAGATGTTGAAGTCCCATCGGGGTGAAAGATAAGCCTGTCAACTTTTGAGCCAGTTTCAAACTCGCTTATGGTCACATCAACACCTTCAGGTATTTTAAACGCTCCAAAACGCTCATCACCTGTTGGCACAAAATCCTCCAACGAAGCATTTGGCGACATGCCACTTGGTGTATCGTTTAACAGCATGAGCAGTTCCCTCGGCAACTTATATTTGGTCGTGCCAACAGTTAAATCCACCATCGATTCAGATGCCATCAACCCTCCTTCCGCCTGCTCTTTATCTGTTTCGGCAAGCTCCTTCGGGATGAGCACCTTAACTTCCCTATCATCCAGATCAAAGGTGACGATGGTTGCGCATCTTCGGTTAACCGCATACAGGCGCGCATAGTTTATGCACGAGATCAACCGCCTTGAGACCGAGCGAACTTTCTCAGCATCGTAGTAAGCGGCGAAGTTGGGCATCGCCACCGATACCGCGATAGCCACTATCGCAAGCACGACCATCAATTCAACAAGCGTGAAAGCATCTTTAGCTCCATCGGGTGGTGGCGAGATATGGCGCTCTAAATTCTTCATCGCCTGTGCTACTCCTCCCAGTTTCCTATGTCGGCATCAAGTCCGCTCCCGCCTTCTTTTCCATCACGCCCAAGCGAATACAAGTCAAAGCTATCTTTGTTGTATCTGCCGGGGCAGACATACCGATAGTCGTTGCCCCATGGGTCTTTCGGCAGCTTTCCGTGCTTAAGATACGGACCTTGCCAGTTCTGTGGTATCGGCTCAATGGTGGGCTTTGCAATCAACGCGTTTAAGCCCTGCTCAGTTGTCGGGTAACGACCGTTGTGCGCATAATACATGTCCAAAGCTGCTTCAAGCGCCTGTATATCCATCTTCGCCCTCGCTCTTTTAGCTTCCTCAATCCGTCCAACGACCATCACGCTAACCCCGCCAGCTAAAAGCACAAGTATGACCATTACCACCATCAACTCAATCAGCGTGAACCCTTCACATGACGCTCTAAAGCGTTTGGCGATTAGCATTTTCCTCCCCCCTTTGTGCTCACATGCCAGCCATCAGGTTCATCTGGAATATCGGCAAGACCATTGCGAATATAACGAACGCCACTATAGCACCTATGAGCAGGATGATTGCTGGCTCAACCAAGCCAACGAGCGTCTTGAGAGATGCATCAATCTCCACATCAAGGGTGTCTGAGACGGTTGCCAACGCTGAGGGCAAATCCCCTATCTCCTCACCTACTGCAAGCATGTGGATGAGGAGTGGTGGGAAGAGATTGCATGAGCGCAAATGCTCGGCTATCTTTTCGCCCTCCCTCACCCTCCTTCTGACCCTCATTATCTCCCTTGCGAGCACCTCGTTGCCGATCGCATCTTTAGCGATTTCAAGAGCTTCAAGTATCGGCACACCGCCACGAAGGAGAGTAGCGAGCGCCCTGCAAAACCTGACGACAGCCATCTTCAAAGCGAGGCGTGAGTAGATGGGCAAACGCAACTTGAGACCGTCAATGAAAAGCCTACCGTTTTCGGTTGATCCAACATACTTGAACAGCGAGAAAAGCGAAAACGCGACAGCTATGAAAAGCCACCACCACTTCACCGAGAAGCGCGAGATGCTCATCAACACGGTTGTCGGCAAAGGTAACGCCTGCCCAAACTCCGCATAGATAGCTTGGAAGCGCGGAACCATGAATGTGATGAGCAGGAAAACGGCTATGCTTCCGAAGCATACCAACACCGTTGGGTATGCGAGCGACGCCTTCACTTGGGAGAGCCTCTCTTGCTGTCTCTCCATGTAATCAGCGAGCCAATCAAGTATGAGGTGAAGTCTACCAGCGCTTTCACCAGCCTTTATCAGTGCCACATAAAGAGGCGGGAAAAAATCTCCGTGCTTGCTTAGCGCCTCATGAAAAGCACTCCCAGAACGCACATCTTCAACGATTTCCCTCAAGACGCTGATGAGGAACTTGTTCTCGGTATGCTCAATCAAAGCTTCGAGGCAACGAATCAAAGGCAGACCACCCTTAAAGAGGTTTGCAAGCTGTCTTGAGAGGAGCGTCAAATCTTGATAGCTGATGCGTTTCTGCAAACCGAATTTTTGTTTCGGCTTCTTGTCTGTGACCATGTGGACTTCGAGTGGGTAATGCCCCATCTGCCTGAGTAGCTCAAAAGCCATCTCTCTTGTTTCGGCGGTGATTTCGCCCTGCACCTGATTGCCCTTTTGTGTGAGCGCCGTATACCTGAATGTAGCCACCATCGCCACCTTCCTATGCGGTGGTGTGGCAACATCACTTTGGCAAGCCATTGTTTGGTAGCTGTGTCACCCTTTCAACTTCTTCAAGGGTGGTTATTCCGAGGATGACTTTTCTAAGCCCGTCTTGGCGAAGCGTGTGCATGCCCCTCTCGATCGCTACCTGCCTTATCTCGTTGGCTGGCGCTTTACGCATGACCAATTCCCTTATCGTCTCATCCATGATCAGTAGCTCGAATATCCCAGTTCGCCCGAAATAACCTGTGTAACGGCACTCCTTGCAACCTACGCCGTAATAGAACTTGCAATCCTTTGCCTCATCAAAGCCTTCCATAACAAGCATCTCCCTCAGCGCCTCACCAGGTTCGTATTCAGTGATACAATGCGGGCATATCTTTCTCACAAGTCTTTGAGCCAACACCCCTTGCAGGGCTGATGCAACAAGGAACGGTTCCATGCCCATCTCAAGCAACCTCGTTATAGCGCCCGGGGCATCATTTGTGTGTAGAGTTGAAAAGACGAGGTGACCAGTTAATGCAGCGTGGATAGCGATCTCGGCAGTCTCCCTGTCCCTTATCTCGCCAACCATGATTATGTCTGGGTCATGCCTCAATATTGACCGTAAGGCGTTTGCGAATGTGACGCCAACCTGCGGGTTGACTTGTATTTGGTTCACTCCATCAATTTGATACTCGACTGGGTCTTCAATGGTGATGAACTTGAGTTCTGGCGTGTAAAGCTTCTGTATAGCTGCATAGAGTGTGGTTGTCTTACCGCTACCTGTTGGACCTGTTGCGAGCAGTATGCCATACGGAGCTTGGATAACCTTCTCAAAACGGCTCAAGTCGTCTGGCATCATCCCAAGCTGTTCAAGCGTGAGCAGTGCCGAAGACTTGTCGAGTATGCGTAGGACAACCGATTCACCAAACATCGTCGGTATGATTGAGACGCGAAGGTCAATCTCCCTTCCGAGAACCCTTATCCTTATGCGTCCATCTTGCGGTTTACGCCTCTCAGTTATGTCAAGGTTTGCCATGATCTTTATCCTCGAGATGATGGCAGCATGGAACCGCTTCGCTGGCGCTGGGACTTCATGTAGCACCCCATCGATCCTGTAGCGTATTCTAAGGGTGCGTTCAAACGGCTCAATGTGTATGTCGGTAGCTCTCTCCCTGACGGCGTTCCTTATGAGCATATCAACGAGCCTTATCACAAGCGCTTCCTTCGCCAGCTTCGTTGGGTCTCCTATCTCCTCTTCAGCCTCTTCAACAACTTCAACATATTCGTCTTGGCTCTCCTGCATCACCCTTCTCATGTAATGCTGTTCAATCAGAAGCCTTATATCGCCGGGGCGTGCGAGCACCATCTCAACATTGAGCCCAGTGATGAAGCGCAAAGCGTCTTCTATTGCCACATCAAATGGATCTGCGGTAGCCACCTTCAACACCGAGTTGTGCCTCTCGATCGGTAGAACCATGTGCCTATAGGCTACTTCTGGTGGAAGTAGAGTGAGCACATTCGGGTCAACTTTCGCCTCACGGAGGTTAACGATGGGCAAGCCAGTCTGCGCCGACAGAGCTTCAACAATATCATCCTCGCTACAGTAGCCAAGTTCTACAAGCAACTCACCAAGCCTTCTCTTCTGTGAGCTCTGCCTCTGAAGCTTCAAAGCCTCTTCGAGCTTCTCACGGGTCAGCTTGCCGAGCTTTATAAGCAACTCACCTATGTGCTCTTCCGAAGCCCTCCAAAAAGCATTCGCATTGCTTTCCAGCAATGCCCCTCGCCTCCGACAAGATAGACACATTAAAAGCTCACTCAAGTGCAAAGCTTCATCTGGCGCTAATAGAGTCAGCCACCTTCTCGAGCATCGGCTTTGAAAGGCGAGAAATCAAAACTACCTCAACATCGCCAACAGTCCTGCGAACGACATTCTGCCAATGGAATGGGAATGTCAACCTACCCATGCCGTGCCTGCCTCGCTTGCCTCTATACCTGTATCCTCTTCCTTCCTTTGCGATGTGGCGCTCAAATACGGATATAACATTGACGCCGTTGGTGTAGATGAGATGAAGCGTTGGGCTACCTAAACCCTTTGGTGATGTGATCACGAAAGCACTGTCAAACACATACCCAGGAGGTAACACGGTCGGAAGAAGAGCTGGGAACCCTAAACTGGTGGGCAGGTCGGAGAGTTTAAAAGGTCCTTGCCTGTCAAACATGGATTTTATCACCTTGCAATCCTTCGGGAGGTTGAGCTGAAAGAGCGAACTCGGTATCGGCTCATCAAACTTTATCTCCTCGTATTCCATCCTCCAAGCCAAGCCACCATCTGGATTATAGCTTTCGATGCGCAGTTGGATTGGTATCCTCACATCAAGCCACAGCTTCAACGACGGGTTGAAGTCGTGGTATGGCTCAATGCTGAAGACTTGGCAATCCCTCCCAGCCACCTCTTCCCTACCCAACATCGTTACCTTGTAGTTTTGAGCGAGCAAATCGAACCGCTCTATCTTAACATCCCATGGCGCTCTCAACTTGTCGTCCATTTGGAAAGCCACTTTGCCCCCCGAAGATACACGCCATGTCGTTTGACCATCGCTTATCACAAGGTCACCTTTAAGCCAAGCAGGCTCAATGATTTCCATGCGAACTTTACCAGAGGCATCATGCCATACACGCCACTTCCAAGTCCCCTTCTTCTCGCCCCACATGACCGTTATCGACTGGACACCGTAATAGCTCCTCGGCGTGCACTTGCTCAACCATTCACGCAACACACGCACACCTTCAACGCTACACCTACCTCCACTTGAATGCGCACTACCAAACGCCATCCCAAAGTGAAGGGCGAGCAGGACAACCGCAACCGAAGAAATGTAACTCCTCATCCTCCATCTCACCTTTCCGATGCTACAAACTTGATCCACTCAATCAACGCCAGTTGGATGCTTCAACGATGGTGAGGTTAGCCATAGGGTTGAGAAACACCTGTGCCTGGTCAGCGTTGAGCAAATGAGCATGAACATAAACTGGCGGTATTTGTGTGCGAGCGACATCAGCGCTTTCACCCGATTTCCATCTAACCCAAACACAGCAAACCACTAATAGCAGTGAGAGGGAAAGAGCGAGCGGAAGGAGGATGTATTTCAGGCGTTGCCTTCTGGTGGCTTTCGCTGGGTGCACTTGCCATAGCATTGGCTCTATAAGCTCAGACACATCAACAGGTGCTTTGAGTCGTGTTTCAGAGCGAATCGTTTGACTGATGACCTGCAAAGCGCGCAGTTCAGCCCTGCACGCTACGCACCTGCTGATGTGGGCTTCAAACCACTTGCGAGCGCTTCTCGTTATCTCGCCATCAAGCATCAACGACATGTATTTGCGAGCCTTCATGCATTCCCTGCGCATCAATCATCACCCTCTCAAATCGATATGTATGGCGATAGCTTCCTTTTGAGCATCTCCCTCGCCTGAAAGAGCCTGCTCTTTACCGTCCCAACACGACAGCCGATGATGCTCGCTATCTCTTCATACGACAGGTCTTCATACTCACGCAATATGAGCACGATCCTGAGGTGCTCAGGCAATGTGTTTATCGCCTCACGGACGATCTGCCTCAGTTCACTTTTGAGCATATGTGCCTCAGGGTTACTGTCCTCACCGACTACATCAATGCTGTTTGCTGGCTCATCTATGTCAAGCCGATCAAACTCATTCGGTCTCATGTCATCCCAGTGGACGATGCTTATGCGCTGTCTCCTTCGAAAATCAATGCAAGCGTTAACAGCGATGCGATAAAGCCATGTGTAAAACTTGGAGTTGCCTTTGAACTCGCCGAGCTTCACAAAAGCCTTGATGAATGTTTCCTGTGTGAGATCAATGGCGTCCTCTGCGTTACCGATGTAGCGATAGATCAAGTTGTAAATCCTGTCCTGATAGCGCTTCACAAGCAAGGTGAAAGCGTTCCTATCACCGTTCTGCGCCATCTCAACAAGCTCTTCATCCATCAACTCATATGGGCTTGTGCCCCTTTCCGCCTTCACTCTCTATCTCCTCGCTTCACTCGGCGACATCTTCTCACATGAAAAGCATCATGCCAATTGATGCAGTCTGGCATCAAACCCTAAACCAATTAGACGAATACATCCTGCGCAAGTTTTCTATCCATCGTGCGAGTTGAGGGAAGCTTAAGGCGAGCACTTTCCATGCGGGAGCTATACTGAACAAACACCGAAAGGGCGCTCACTCACTTTGGAGCAATTGAAGCATGTGATTTGCCTTTCACAGGCGCGCTCTTAGAAGTTCCAGCGGTGAGCCTTTCGTTCCTCATCGTTGAAGAAGGAGCGCAGGAACTCTTTTGCTTTCGCTTCAGCCATGTCGCCCAAGTGCCCGTAGTAGTATTTTGCGAATTCCTTAAACCCATCCCCACCATCATACTTCCCTTGGAGCAACTCAACGCATATCCTTGCCCGCTTACAGTTGAGCCACCACTTCTCCGTGAACTGCCCAAGCGTTGCTTTGTTGTATCGCTTTTGCATCCACTCCTCTGGTTTGAAGCCATCAAACCTGAGATGCTTTTCACCGTCTGGATACATCCGCAGTATCATCCTATAAACGAACCACCAGTGGTTTGTCTCATCTTCAACTGGTGTTGCAGTCTCCCAATCGAAGCCCTTTAACGGTTCTGGGTTCGGCTCATACTTGAGTCCTATGCTCAAAGCCTGTATGTCACCGAAGTCAGTTGAGTAACGGACTTCGTTCTCAAGGTTCAGGTTCTGCTCGAAGTTTCGCTTCGACGCCGAAAGTATGCGGTTGCCGAGTTGCCAACCATACTTCTTCACAGCGTAGATGACAGCCATCTTCGTGATCAATGTCGGTAAGTCCATCACCGCCTTCTCCTCGGCATCTGGGTCAAACTCAATTCCCTTCTCCCTGAGCGCTTGGATGACCCTTTCATCCTTCAACGCTGGATCGTTTAGCCGCGCCCCCTTCTTCAGCTTCGCTTTAACCTCACTCCTAAGTGGCTCGTCGAGCGACTGCAAAATAAACTCAAGCCTCTCCTCACGCATGGCATCCAAGTAACGCCCCATCATTGAGGTGACAACAGAGCCACCCTCGGTTACCTCCTCAGCGAGCACTTGACCAGTCTTCCTCTTGTATTCGAGCATGCCTTCAATCTCTGCATCAACCGATGCCACGATCTGTGAAAGGTCATGTGTCACCGTTGCATTCGTGTAGAGCCTGACGCCATACTTGTTGTTTCCCGCGTTGAACTCCCTCAGCACTTTGAGCCCGACTGGACCTGTGACAGAGACCTTGAAATGATTGTTTGAATGTCCGACCCTCCCCTCGCTCAACTTTTGATAAAGTTCATCTGCGCCCTCAAGCAGTATCTCATCAACTGGTTTGAGGCGCTCGCAGAGACGCATGTATATCTCTGGTGCTTCGTTGAGCAAGTAATCAATGTCATCGTGTTTGTCGGTGCGCAACTGGAATGCGACCCTACCAAGCCCTTCAAGCAAGAAGACTGGGCGTTGCCCGAGCATGGCATTAACCACAACCTCTTCAGTGAATGTAGTTCCAGCCCATTCGTCATCCAAGCCCTCTTTGATTTGGCGCTCCGCTATCCGCCTCCTAACTGGCGCCCACTTGCAAGGGATGTCATCCTCGCCCAATGTAGCTATGACTGGGTTTGTTGTTCCCCCTAAGCTCCCGAGCTTTCGGCAATCATCCGCCTGCTCGCTGTAGTCGTTGAAGAACTGCGTTATCGTTTTACCTGCTCGCCTCGCAAAGTATTGCTCAACATAGTAGTTGCCACGCTTGAAAAGCTCTGCCCTATGCTTTATGTAGTTCTCCAAAGTGCCAAAAGGATCTTCTCCCTTCTCCTCTTGCCACTTTATAGCCCATGCGCGAAAGAGGTTCTCACCTTTAGCGCTGTTAACATTGAATGTGTAGTAGCGGAGGTAATCGAGCAGTTCCGTAGCTGTTTGGTTATCTTGCTCCTGCATCCATTTGAGTAGCTCTATAAGCTGTTCCTTCTCAACTTCAATCTCGCCATCGCTTAGTATGCTTTCACCATGCCACTCAACCCTGCAGAGGTTGTGATCAAGGTCAACTGGGGAATGAATTGAGTCAGCCCAAGAGAGAGCAAACTGCATATAACGCTTCCTCTTAGCCTTATCGGCGTTTGTGAAACGCCTCCTCACTTCCTCTCTAAGGCTTGGCGCAAGTTCACGATACTCGTTCGGTGTTGTAAAGAAGACGAGCTTATATGCAGCGATGCGAGCGTCGTCACCGTCGATCAAGTGCCATGTGCGTTTATCATCACCGCTTGCGACTCTCAATATGCTCTCAAGTAGCCTTTGAATGCGTTCCGTAGCGACGGAGACAGCGGACGGGTTGGAGCGTTTCTTTCTCCCCATCTCTCAGCTACCCCCCAAATTGAGTTTTAGAAGCGCCTACGCAATTGCCTCTGTATCTCCCTCTCAACCTCTCGCTCAATCAGTATTTTACGCTTGTCGTGTTTTTTCAAGCCCCGTGCGAGTGCCAACTCAACCTTAGCATACCCTCTCTCATTGAAGTAGAGGCGCAGTGGTATGAGTGTAAGTCCTTTTTGGCTGACTGCGCCAGCGAGCTTCGCTATCTGGTTTTTGTGCAACAGCAACTTCCTTTTCCTGTCTGGCTCTGGATTGAAGTGTTTCCCTGTTTCCCACGGTGATATGTGAACACCGTAGAGCCAGACTTCACCGTCCTCAACCTTCGCAAAGCCCTCACTGAGGTTGACTCTCCCTGCCCTTACTGATTTAACCTCGCTACCAAGCAGGACTATACCAGCCTCATATGTCTCGAGTATTTCGTAATCCCGCTTTGCGCGCCTGTTGACTGCCACTACCTTCATCCTGAATCGCCTCAGCGTTTATGTGTTCTCGGTAACTTCCGTTGCTCCTTCCGATGCAGTATCTTGTTGATTGCTATCCTTGCAGCCTCACGACATTCAGGTATGTCAGAAGAAGCTGCATACCTAAGTGCATCAAGTGCCTTCTCATCACCTATTTCTCCGAGGGCTTCAATAGATGCCTGTCTCACCTGCACATTCTCATCAAAGACAGCCTGTATGAGCGGTAAGACAGCACTGCTATCCCCTATCTCACCGAGCGCCCTCGCAGCATGATAACGCACACTCCACTCGTTATCTTTCAAAGCCCTGCACAGAAGCTCAACTGCACCTTTGTCCTTCAACTGCCCGAGCCCTTGAACAGCAGTCAAGCGAATCAACCAATCTGGGTCATTCAAAGCTTTCCTCAAAAGCGATGCAGCCATGGGACCACCAACCTTGATCAAAGCCTTCACAGCGCTGAAGCGCACCTCATGGTTCGGGTCTTTGAGCAACCTGCTCAATTGATCGAAAGCCCTTTTATCACCTATGTAACCGAGAGCCTGAACAGCCGATTGCCTCACTTGCACATTCTTATCCTTGAGCGTCATTATAAGCCCTTTCACAGCACGCTTATCCCGCAACTTACCGAGCGCCCTCGCAGCTGCGTTACGAACAAACTGCAACGGGTGCTTCAGCGCTTTTGTCAGGTCAGCAACAGCATCGCCACCTATGCGCACGAGGGCTTCACTGGAAGCTTCCCTGACTTCATGGTTCTGCGATTTTAGACCCTCAATTAGTGCAGGAATAGCCCTCTTATCCCCAATCATCCCGAGAGCCTCAGCAGCGCTCTTTTGTATCTCCACATTCGTAGATTTCTTGAACAGCTCAAGCAAGACTGGGACGGCACGCTTACTCCCGATATGCCCAAGGGCATTTATGATCGTTTTTTGAAGCTCAACCGATTCTTCGCTCAAACAGTCTATGAGGGGTTTCACTGCCTCCTTACTTCCTATCCTGCCAAGTATGTATGCACACCACTTCTTCACCTTGTTATCCTCATCTTTCAGCCCCTTAATCAGCTTTTGCAGGGCTGGCTTGCCGATCGCAATGAGAGCGTCTGCCGCAACACGCTGAACATTTATGCTCGGATCCGCCAAAGCATGCATTAATGGCTCAACAGTCTTAGGGTGAGCAAGCTTGCCAAGGCAGATCGCAGCAACTATACGCTTACGAAAACTCGTCCCATTAACAAGGGCTTTGCTAAGAGGTTCTATCGCTGCAGTTTTGAAAGCAAGGATGCGCTCTATAACCTTCATCTGCTCATCTTCGCTTTTCCCCTCAACAGAATTCAACAGACGAGAAACAGCTGCTTTCTTAGAGCGTATGTCCATTTTGAACCCTCCTTGCATCAATGAAATACTGCGACTGTTGCCACATTTAAACGATGTTACCTAAAACGCCTCACCACCATCCATTATAACACGCTGGCGGGGTAATGTAAAGCGAAAAAATATGGAATTTTTGGAATAAACTTGGGATTATTTGGATATCGCTTGAGGGTGAAGTATCGTCGCCTCAATCTGAAACCACAGGCACATTGAACAGCCCTCTGGCATTGTCTGAGGTGAAGGAATTTTCACCAACTTTAAGCGAAAAAGCAAAATTGTCTAAGAGCGTTTGTCTATCGGGGTGTAGCTTAGGTTGGTTGGACCAACATAGTGCAAAAGCGGTCGTATCAAAACATTGTCGGAATACTGTTCAAGCGCATGGGCTACCCACCCAACAATTCGACCGAGCGCAAACATGCAAACATACATGTCTTTCGGTATGCCGAGGAAATAGTATATGCAACCACAATAGAAGTCAACATTCACATAAATTCCCCTGCTTTGCAGAGGCTTCATGGCTTCCTCAATTGACAGGAGTATCTCGAAAATCCTCCTATCACCGTGTTTTTCGCTCAAAATTCTCGCGAGTTCCCTCATGTGCCTTGCCCTTGGGTCTTCTGTCTTATAGACCCTGTGCCCAAAACCCATTATCCTTTCCTTCTTGGCAAGTTTTTCTTGGACATACTTGTAAGCCCTATCTGGCGAACCAACTTCAGCTGCCATATCGGCAACTGCCTCGGCAGCACCACCGTGAAGTGGTCCTTTCAGTGTAGCGATGCCAGAAACAATGGCAGAGTGTAAGTCAGAGAGGGTTGAGGCGGTTACTCTGACAGCAAATGCGGAGGCATTTGAGCTGTGCTCGGCATGAAGCAGAAGGTCTAAGTCAATCGCTTTAGCCTCCTCTTCTGAAGGTGGTGTTCCGCGCATCATGTAAAGGAAGTTGGCTGCATGTGAGAGTTCTGGGTTCGGCTCAACAGGCTTTTTGCCCTTCCTTATACGCTCATGCATAGCAACTATTGTCGGAAGCTGAGCTATTAGTCTAATTCCTTTGCGCATTGTCGCTTCGAGTGAATTATCACCAGCCTCGGGGTCAATCGCCCCAAGAACCGAAACAGCTGTCCTTAGCACATCCATTGGCGATGCATCCTTGATATGCTCAATAACTTTTGCAACGGTATCTGGAACATAGCGACTGTTACGCAATTGCTCACAAAAACGCTCATACTCCTCCCTCGTGGGCAATTTGCCATAGAGCAAGAGATAAGCAACTTCCTCAAAGTTTGAGTGATTGGCAAGGTCATGTATGTCGTAACCGCGATAAACAAGCACTCCCCTCTCGGCATCAATCAGACACAACTTTGTAGTGTCAAAGACGATGCCCTTCAATCCCTTCGCGGGTGTAATTGAATCCGTCAATTCTCCTTCCCCCTCCTTAATGGGTTGGACATCACAACTTAAGACATGCCTTTAAGAGCGCCGTGCAAGAGTTCTTCTTCTCGAACGCTCTTTATCCTATTTTGCTCGTCAACCAAAACGATCTTCGCCTTGTGCTCCCTCAACTCTTTCTCATCCACAAGTGCGTAGGAAAGTATTATCACCTTATCGCCGACTTGAGCGAGCCTCGCTGCAGCACCATTGACGCAAATGACTCCACTGCCCTCTTCCCCCTTGATGACATAGGTTGTGAACCTTTCTCCATTGTTCAGGTTAAGCACATCTATTCGCTCACCATGAACAAGCTCTGCAGCTTCCATAAGTTGTGCATCAATTGTGAGAGAGCCTTCGTAGTGCAAATTCGTCTCTGTGACAGTAGCGCAATGTATCTTGGACTTGAGAACGATCCTCAGCATCCGTTTCACACCACCCTGAGTATCACATTATCAATCAGGCGTGCTTTCCCAACGAATGCTGCAACAGCAATGACCGCATCTCTTTCTATTCGTTCAATAGGTTCAAGTGTTTCGGCATCCACCACTTCAACATACTGCGGTTTGACGAGCTCCGACGAACAAAGACCCTCCTCAACTACCTTCCTCAGCACACTCGCATTCCTTTCCCCCTTTTCAAACAGCACCTTAGCAGTCATAAGACTGCGATACAGTGAGAGCGCAGCTTCCCTCTCCTCTTGCGAGAGATAAACATTCCTCGAGCTCATTGCGAGCCCATCGCTTTCGCGTATCGTCGGACAGGGCACAATCTCTATCGGGAAGTTCAAATCCTTCACCATGCGTTTTATGACGACGAGTTGCTGATAGTCCTTTTCACCGAAGTATGCCTTATGTGGCATGACGATGTTAAACAGCTTCGTGACGACTGTCGTCACACCACGAAAATGCCCCGGTCTAAAAGCCCCACACAAGCCCTCCGTCAGCCTTTCAACATTCACATATGTCGCATACCCTTCGGGATACATCTCCTCCACACTCGGACAGAACACGATATCCACCCCAACTCCCTCAGCCATCTTCAAATCCCTCTCAACATCCCTCGGGTAACGCTCATAATCCTCACCAGGACCAAACTGGATCGGGTTTACGAAGATGCTCACGACAACGATGTCACATTCATTCCTCGCCCGCCTCATCAGCGATAGATGTCCTTCATGGAAGTAGCCCATCGTCGGAACGAACCCGATTACTTTTCCTTCGCTTCGAAGCTTCATAGCACACTCTTGCATCTCTGATACGCTTGTTATGACCTTCATCGTCTTCCCACCCATTTCAAAACACCCCTGCGATATGCATCAGGGTTGAAGATCGTGTAACTGAGCCAACTCATCAAGAGGCTATGCTTCAGCACTTTCTATTGCTTTCCTAACTTCCTCCCTGAAGGCACGATGTAACCTCTTAGTGATCGTCCCAACAGTTCCCGAACCAACCATCTTGTTTTCAAGAACCGTTACACCGAGTATCTCTATTAGCGTCCCAGTGAGAAACACTTCCTCCGCTTCCATCAACTCGGTAACTGGCAAAGGCGATATGTTCACCTCAATTCCTTCCCTCGCTGCAAGCTCAATAACGAACTCCCTTGTAACGCCGTGGAGTATGCGATGGTCTGCAGGAGGTGTCCTAAGAACACCATCTACAACGGCAAACACATTTGTGTGAGTGCCCTCAGTAACGGTTCCGTCAGCCTGCTCAACAAATATGGCTTCAAAAGCCCCTCTACGCCTTGCCTCATTCAACGCGAGTATGTTGGGGAGCAGGTTCGTCGACTTGATGTCCCTCCTCGCCCACCGCGTCTCATTCAGAAGCACAGCCTTAACCCCAGTCGTGTAGAGTTCCTCGGGCGTCTGCGGTATGTGCCTTACTGTTATGATCACATTCGGCGTTATGTTTCGCGGGATGACATGAGACCTCGGTGCGACACCCCTCGTTATTTGAAGGTAAACGATGGCATCACCTATCCCGCTTCGCTTCAGGAGCATCTTAATCTGCGCTTCAACTTCCTCAAGCTTGACACCCTCTATGCCGATCTCATCAAGGCTCATCTTTAGCCTCTGCATATGCCTATCAAACAACCACAGGTGACCTGAGTAAGCCCTTATGACCTCGTAAATGCTATCACCAAATTGAAGCCCTCTATCTTCGATTGGGATCTTAGCCTCGCTTATCGGCATAACCTGTCCGTTCACACATGCCAATTCAGGCATTTCTTTTCATCCCCCTCGCACTCTCATAACTTCACCTTCACAACCTCGCCTTTCTCAGCCGACTCGTTTATAGCGAGTGTGACTGCAAGCGTTTTCATAGCATCACGATAGCTTGAACGGATAAGCGATGCATCGCCAGTGCGCACCGCCTCTATGAACGCCCTATCAACCTCGCCATACCAATCCTCTTCCGCCCTCACCTCCTCAACGCTTCCATCCCTTATACGAAGTGTGTCTCCTATGAGCTCAATCCTGCGGTGAGGGACGATTATATCAACCTCAATGTGCCATCCAGAACTCATGACAGTCGTTGAGGTAAGAGTGCCGTATGCACCGTTCTCAAACTTGAAAACGGAAGCAGTCACATCCTCAACATCGTTCATCGGGGTGGGTTTGTAGTATCGCATAGCTGCATACGCATAAACTTCGGTTATCTCTCCAACAAGGTATCTGGCGAGATCGATGAGGTGTGTTGTCTGCTCAACTGTTTGTCCGCCAGACATGCTCTTGCGATGCCACCACGGTTTCCCGCCCGGTGGGAAGGGACAGTAATAACGAGCACAGAACAAAAGCACAGGTCCGCTTGATAGCTCGCTTTGGATGCGCGGTATCAGCTTATGGTAGCGCAGTTGATATCCAACACTGCATATGACCCCGCTCCTCTCTATCTCCTCAGCGATCCTCTCAGCTACCTCAAGAGATAACGCAACCGGCTTTTCGATGAACATGTGTATGCCAGCCCTCGCTGCCTTTATCTCAATTTCACCATGCGCATACGGTGGAACGCATATGTATAACGCATCCAACTTCTCCTTCGACAGCATCTCATCGAAGTCAAGGTATCCCTCGCCACCGAACTCAAACACAGCAGCATCGACCCTCTCTGGTATGAGGTCACAGTGCGCAGCTATTTCAACTCCCTCCATCGAGCTTAAATATCTTTGATGCCTCCTTGCTATCCCACCCACTCCAACAAACCCAACCCTTATGGACATGATAACTTCACCTCCAAGCTAAACGACCCTTCCAACTTCAAGCACCCAATTCTGAATGCCAAAGCAGATCATCAGCAATGTTATTGTGACACTATGATGCTTGAATGGATGGAACGCAAACACTCGCCATGGAAGGGGGCTTGGCATGATGCCTCACTCTGATATCTTAGACGAGGGGAGAGTTATTGAGCTAATCGAGAAAGCACTCTCATTCTCATCTGCCGATGAGACTGAGGTTGTCATAAGGGCAACATCAGGTGGGTTGACACGCTTCGCATCAAACCAAATCCATCAAAACACTGCCGACAGCAACATCAACATAAGCGTGCGTGTGGTGGTGGGAAAGAGGGTCGGTGGCGCCTCAACAAATCAACTTGATGATGGCTCACTCAAGAGGGTTGTTGAAAGAGCCATCTCAATTGCATCAGTCCAGAAGGAGTTACCACACTTCCCTGGCTTGCCAAAGCCGAAGCCGATAACAAAAGTGAACGCCTACTCCGAGTTGACGGCTAAAGCCACACCGAGCACACGCGCAGAACTTGCCTCAACCATCTTCAACATGGCAAGGGCAGTCGGCGCAAATGCCTCTGGAGTTGTTAGCACATACTCATGCTTGCTCGCCGTCGGGAATTCAAACGGAGTGAGAGCTACATTCAGTTCAACATACGCTCGCATCCACACGGTCATAAACGCCGAAGACGGATATGGCTACGCTTCCCAAACCGCATTTGACATATCACGGTTAGACGCAAGAGCTGTTGGCGAGAGAGCCCTTTTAAAAGCACAGATGAGCAGGAAGCCGATTGAGGTCGAGCCGAAAGAATATCAAGTGATACTTGAGGAGGAAGCAACTGCAGAGCTAATTGAAATGCTGGCATACTGCGGTTTGAGTGCGAAGGCTGTTCAAGAGGGATATAGCTTCATGTGTGGGAAGTTCGGCGAACGGATAGCGAGCGAAGCTGTGACGATATACGACGATGGCTTGAGTGAGGAGGGTCTACCACAGCCGTTCGACTTTGAAGGCGTGCCAAAGCAAAAAGTCATTTGCATTGAAAGGGGCATCGCAAAGGATGTTGTCTACGACACTTACACAGCTGCGATCGAAGGGAGAGAATCAACTGGACATGCTTTGCCCCAACCAAACCCGTATGGACCTTTCCCAACAAACCTGTTCATGGAGTGCGGTGGTTCAACAGTTGAGGAGATGATCGAGTCAACGGAAAACGGATTGCTCATAACCCGCTTCCATTACACGAATGTCATCCACCCTAAGTTGACGGTCATAACAGGTATGACGAGGGATGGCACTTTCATGATACGCAACGGGAAGATCGTAGGTGGCGTTCGCAACTTGCGTTTCACGGAGAGCATCCTAAAAGCGCTCTCGTGCGTTGAGATGATTTCAAAGCATAGAAAGCTTTGTGGTAGCACATGCGCACCCGCATTGAAGCTGAGCGGGTTTAGGTTCACAGGTGTTACGGAATTTTAATTCGGCACATCAATGAAAGGGGTGAGGAAGATGAAGGTCGGCATAGTGGGCGCTGGTGGGATGGGAAGGGCACACGCCACCCAACTGCTCCAAATTGAAGGTGTTGAAGTTACCGCAGTCTGCGACACGAACGAGGAAAGGGCAAGAGCACTTGCAAGTGAGATCTCAGCGAGGGCATTCGTCGACCACCGTAAGTTGATTGAAACAGATGTTGATGCGGTTTGGGTGTGCACGCCGGACTTCGCTCACAAAGACATCGTGGTTGATGCTGCTGTAGCCAAGAAGCACATCTTCTGCGAGAAGCCTATAGCATTAACCCTTGAGGATGCGGAGGAAATGGTTGAAGCCGTTGAACGAGCCGGCGTGATAAACATGATCGGCTATGTCTTGCGCTTCTATCCCACATTCTCCGAGGTGAAAAGAAGGTTTGATAGCGGTGAGCTCGGGGAACTCGTGACAGCGTGGATAAGGAGGTTCATGCCATGGACACCAAGGGACTGGTATGGCGACCCGAGTTTAAGTGGTGGAATAGCGGTTGACTTCAGCACACACGATGTGGACTGGCTTATGTGGATTGGGGGATATGTGGAGCGTGTTTATGCTCACACTGCCACCGTTGGGACGAAAGTCGAAAACGATGTTTGGGCGATACTCAAGTTTAAGAAGGGTGGGAGCGGTGTCTTGGGTGACAGCTTTGTAGCTTCGATTGGCGGGAGCTGTTTTGGCGTCATCGGAACTGAGGGCACTGCTATGGTTGAAAGTAGCGACACAGTTCTTATCAAACTGCGTTCTGAGAGCGAACCGAAGCGAGTAACACCAGTCAGCGAAAACCCAGTCAAACTTGAAGACGCATATTTCGTTGAAAGGGTGCGCAACGGAGAAAAGGCAACACCAGATCTCAGGTGGGGAATGGAAGTGCTCAAAGTGACGCTCGCCATAAGGGAGAGCGCATCCTGCGGGGAAGTGGTAAGGCTTTAGCGTTTTGGTCATTTGAGGATTTTACCGAGAGGATGCTTTTGTGGCACACCTGCTCTTCTTGGATAGCGTTGAGGAGTTTGCTCAACCTTCTCAACAACGATCAGTGCTCGCTTTATGTCTGTCGTGGGCAGGAGGAACTCGATCACATTGGTTATCTTCCCACCAAGCTCCTTTGCTGCCTTCTCACCAAACTCCATCTCCTCAACGAACTTCGGACCCTTGTATGCAATCGTGCACCCGCCGACTCTAACAAACGGCATACAGCACTCAAGCACGATATCAAGCCTTCCAAAAGCCCTTGCGACAGCGACATGATATGCCTCGCGATGACTTTCCATGCGCGCCAACTCCTCTGAGCGTCCGTGAAGTATCTCAATGTTCTCCAAGCCAAGGTGCTCTTTGATTGAGTTTAGGTAGGCGCACTTTTTCCTTGAGGCATCCACAAGCGAAACAAGCGAACCGGGCAACAAGATGGCAAGCGGTATGCCGGGGAAGCCTGCACCCGTTCCAACATCAACGATGCATGTGCCTTCCTCGAGCAAGCCAAACGCCACAGGTGCTATAGAGTCAACGAAATGCTCAATCACAATCCTCGTTGGTTCTAAGATGCTCGTCAGGCTCATCCGCTCGCTCCACGAGAGCAAGGCTTCAAGGAAAGCCCCAAACTGCTCAACTTGAGTCGCTGTCAAAGAGATGCCAAATGCTTCACATGCCTTCAAAAGGAGCGAGATGGCATCGCTCAATTCATCTTGCGCTTTGTCATTCCGCCACTTCATGATGGCTCACCCGTGAGAAATTTTGCATCGCAACCCCAAACTCAAACAACATTGACAAAGGATGGCGCGTGCTATAATCGCGTGCTATAATTAAATCGCGACCCTCAGGGTTGATCTCAAGGAGCATGATGTGGGGATGCAATCATGGGTGAAGGGCTCAGTAGAGAAGAAGTGGAGGTTGATCTGTTTTCGCTCGCCCTTATACTTTGGGGTGCACGCAAGTTTTTGGCAGCGATTACTATCACTACAGCGGTATTGGTTGCATTTATCACGCTTTGCTTCATGCCACGCACATACTCGGCTACCGCCTCAGCACTTATGCCGATCACCCCAACTTCACAGCTTCAAAACTTACTTGGAGCAATAGCCGCTCAAGCTGGTGCTGTTGGGATGTTCCCACAGCCAAAAGCCGATCTATACAAAGCCATACTTGAAAGCAGGCGAGTAAGAGAGAGCGTGATAAGGAAGCTCAACTTGATGAGCTATTTCTCGACGAAGATTATGGAAGAGGCGCTTGAGAGCTTGAGCAATGTCACAAGGATAACTGTCAAAGAGCCTATCATAAAGGTTTCGGTGAGGCTCTCTGGGACACCGAAGTTCCCGCTCATCCGCCCAAAGAGGAATGGCTTCGATTACGGCATCGATGATTCTAATGTCAAAAGGCTGGCTGCCGATGTGGCGAATGCGTATATCGAGGAGATGTGCAAGTTCCTCAGGACAACGAATGTTGAGCGTTCAAGGGTCTACCGTGAATTCGTTGAGCGTCGTTTCAACGAGGTAAAAAGGCTCTATGAGCAAATGCCACTCATACCGAATGTGCCAGCACCGATGGCTCTCGCTATGGCTGATGGCTCAGGATCAAAACTGCTTGAGCAATATGCACAACTCACGGTTGAAGCAACTAAAGCTGACGCCGATGTTAACGCGCTCCTTGCACAAATACAAAAGCTTTCGAAACTGCTCAACCTGCAAATCAAGCAGGGCTTAACACCAGCTTTGGAAAATCTCAAGGAGAGGCTACAGCAAGAGGAGTTCACCTACGCAAGTTTACGGCTCAAGTATGGTGAGGAGCATCCACTCGTCAAGGAACAATACGGGAGGTTGATTGAGGCACGCCAGCAACTTGAGAGGGAGATCAAACTCTGGAGCGAAGGGACAAAGGGACAGTTTACACCAGAGCTTGCACAACTGCAAGCGCAATATGTCGCAGCAACCGCAAGAGCTCAAGCATTGCACGAAATACTCAAACAGCGGGAAAGCGAGCTTAACAGGCTTACTTCGTCAATGGAGACATGGAGGAAACGGAGGGTTGAGCTTGAGATAGCTGAGAACGCATACAAACTCTTGTCAGAGCAACTCCTGCGTGCTCAGATGGCTGAAAAGTATGAGGGCATAGAAGTTGAGGTGCTTGATAGAGCTGTGCCTCCGATAAAGAAAGCAACGCCAAGCACCTTGCTGAATGTTATCTTGGGAAGTGTTTTAGCCTTGATGGTTGGGTGCATGCTTGTTTTGGCGAACCATTCGATGAAGACAAGGACAGCGCTCCTGAACGCATCAGGCAATGCGAAGCAAAGTGCATCCTAAAGTAAGGATAGACGCCTATGAGGAGTGGTCTAAGAATGCGTCCACTAAAGATGGTGAGTGCGTTTTTAATCTTGCTAACATCAACCACAATACACCTCGCGTTTGCTCAAAACGCACCAATGAATGTCACACAAGCTCAACAGACGATAAGCACACCAACGAACATCACACAAACACAGCAGACTATTACCCCAACCGCCCTTGAACTTCCCAACTCATCTTTCGAGGACATGGACACAACTGGCGCACCGTTGATGTGGAAGCTAATGGCACCGACAAGCAATGTCAGCGGAGTAAGAGTTGATGGTGACGCACACTCTGGCAGGTTCGCAGTTCGTCTTTTCACTCAAGCTCCTGTGCCGATGGGAGCTGCACTCGTTGGGCTGTATCAGGAAGTGAATGTGAAGCCACGCTCAACTTACATCATTTCGGCGTTCGTCAAAGTGAACTCTCAAAGCGAACCTGATGCACTGCAATTCTTCGCTACCTTCCTCCCATCGGGCAAGGAGATAGCTATGTCGCTTACCGAATCACGCCAAAGCGTTGGCACATATGAAAATGTGATAAAGGTTGTCCAAGCACCAGATGATGCTGTGTCAATGCGAATCGGCTTTCGGATAAAAGCAAACACAACCGCTGATGCCCTCATCGATGATGTGCGCATATTTGAGATACCTTACCGAGAACCGACTGCCACAGTCCCAGCAACACAACCGACATTGCCTCCAACTATACCAACAACTGAAGAGGCAATTGAGCCATTCGGCTTTTCATATTTCCAAGCCAACCCAAATTTGACACTGCCGCCATTAACGACTGTCCCACCAAATTACAGGCTCGGTGTCGGTGACACGATTGAATTGCGCTATTGGAGTCCTGTAATGCTACCTGAAGTTCTTAACCTTGATGTAGACCCAGAGGGCAAAGTGCAACTGCCAGCTGGCAAGAGCTTGATGGCTGCAGGGCTAACGATAAGGGAATTTGAAGCTGAGGCAAAGCGCATACTCAGCAAGTTGTTCGTCGGAGTTGAAGTTAGCGCTCGCCTCGCGAAGCTGCGCTCAATCCAAATCAATGTCACTGGTGAGGTTGTGCGTCCAGGTCCGTATCTCATGAGCCCTCTCTCAACCGTTTTCAACGCGCTCGCTATGGCTGGCGGGATATCGAAGCGAGGGAGCTTCAGGCGTATTCAGCTGATACGCAACGGTGAAGTCGTTAAGACGATTGACTTCTATGAGTTCCTGCTCTATGGCAACAGGTCAGGCGATATACCACTTGAAGAAGGCGATGTCGTCCATGTGCCCGTTGTTGGTGCTACAGTGACGATTAGAGGCGAGGTGAAGCGCCCAGCAATTTATGAACTTAAAGGCGGTGAAAGGCTAAAAGATGTGATTGAATTGGCTGGGGGAGTTCTCCCAAGCGCTTACCTTGGGAGGGTGAGAGTGCATAGAGTCGTTAACAATCAAAAGAAACTCATCCACGACATCCCTGTAAGTGAACTCTCCAAAAAACCAACACCAGAGCAAAATGTGCTCATGCAGGATGGAGACGAGGTCATCGTCCTCCAAGTCTTACCAGAGAAGAGGCGCATAGTCAGCATAAGTGGCATGGTGAATCGCCCCGGAGTTTATGAGTGGTATGAAGGGATGCGCGTCAAAGACTTGATTGAGAGGGCTGAAGGGTTACCACCGGGGAAGACATACAAGAAGAGAGCGGAAATTTACAGGGATAATGGCAACGGGCTAAGACAAGTTATTGCGTTTGACCTCGAAGCTGCGTTGAATGGCGACGGAAACGCCAACCACGAACTGAAAGAAAGGGACGAAGTCGTTATCTATTCGTTTGAGCAAGCCGAGTTGCCACCACAGGTGGCAATCATGGGCGCAGTCAGACGACCGGGCGTCTACGAATACACCGAGGGACTGACAATAAAAGATTTCATTTTCCGAGTTGGTGGCATTTTGCCAAATGCATACAAAAAGCGTATAGAACTTAAGCGAGATAATGGTAATGGCGTTCGTCAACTCATCCCAATTGACCTTGAAGCACTTGAACGAGGTGATGGCTCACAAAACTTGCCACTAAACCCTCGAGACGAAATTATTGTCTATTCGCAAGATGAAGTTAGAATTCCGCCTCAAGTCCAAATCAGGGGCGCTGTGCAAAGACCCGGAGTTTACGAGTATACTCAAGGATTAACGGTAAAAGACCTCATATTTGCAGCGGGTTCAACCTTGCCAAACGCTTACATAAAGCGTGCAGAACTTATTCGCTATGTGAATAACGAACAAAGAATATTGTTGCCAATCAATATTGAACGAGCTGTAGAAGGTGACCCATCGCAAAACATCCCACTTCAGGAAAGAGACGAGCTAATCATATACACAACCGATGAAGTTCTTTTGCCAAGGCAAGTCATAGTTAGAGGGGCTGTGCGGCGACCTGGCACTTATGAGCGTAGTGATGGAATGTGCGTTTATGACCTCGTTTTCCAAGCCGGTTTGCTACCACAAGCTTATTTGAAGTGCGCATGGCTCATCCGTGAGGAAACTGAGGGAAGGAAAAGGCTTATTCTGGTGGATTTGGAAAAAGCCCAGCAAAAAGACCCAAATCATAACATACCCCTGCAAGATAGAGACGAACTCTTGATCTATTCGGTCGACGATATTTTCCTGCCACGCACTGTAAAGGTGGAAGGGCAAGTTAGAAACCCCGGTGAGTATGCACGCAAAGAAAACATGCGTGTCAGTGACCTCATAATCGAGGCTGGTGGCTTAACTTTTGATGCATATAGGAAGCGAGCGCATTTGCTACGATATCTTGAAGATGGGCGAAAAAAACTTATCGAAATTAACATTGATAAAGCACTGAGCGGAGATCCGCAACATAATGTGCTACTTCAGGACAGAGACGAGCTTCGCATTTACAGCATAGCTGAGCAGGAGCCAATCAGACAGGATTGGTTTGTTACAATTGACGGTGCAGTCCAACGCCCCGGTGTATACCCACTGACAGAAGGGATGACAGTCAAGGATTTGATCTACATAGCTGGTGGCTTGCTACCGAACGCACATAAAGTTGCTGAAATAGGGCGCCCTATGGGTGAAAAAGGGACTGAAATTTTGTATGTGGATCTTGAGAAACTTCTTGAGGAAGAGGATGAGAGCCAGAATTTGAAATTGCAAAATCGTGACAGAGTTAGTATAAAAATTGTGCAAGATTATGTAAGAACGGTGAAAACTGTTAAAATTATGGGCGAAGTGAAAAACCCAGGAGTTTATGCTATCCGCAAGGGAGAAACACTTTATCAGCTCATCCAAAGAGCTGGTGGACTAACTGAAGATGCCTTCCCAGAAGGGATTGTCTTTCATAGGGGAAGAGATTTTTTAGTCACACCACATCAAATGGAAGTGGCAAAATCATTGGTTGCAACCATAAATAGACATAATCTCCAAAAATTCTTGGCATTTCTCGCAGCGCATGGCGTTAGCGCCGAAACATTCTTCGGTAAAGGGAAAATGCCAATTCCTACAATAACACAAGGAAATGAAGAACAAATAGCAGCACAGGCTGCACAAGTAGTAGCACAGGCTGTATCTGAAGCAGCAACACCAACCGAAATAACTGCTACACCACCCATTCCCGTATCGATCTCATTAACAGGGCGAGTAATTGTCAACTTACCCTTGATTTTAGCCACAAATGGCAAGCAGGGGGACATAACCCTTGAAGATGGCGATGAAATTTACATTCCTGCTCGTCCTTCTACAGTCTCCGTGTCTGGTGCTGTCATTTCGCCTGGATCGGTTAATTATCTGCCTGACAAAACCGTTCGCTACTATATCGAACAGCTTGGTGGTTTGGCAAGAGATGCTGACCCAGACCGCATTTACATTGTTCGAGCCGACGGTTCTGTTGTAAAGGCAAAAATGTCCTCAACTGTCAAAGTTGGCGACCATATCATTGTGCCAACGAAAGTGGTCACCTACAGAGAAACTCGCCCAACATCAGAAATATTTAGACAAACTCTCGCTAACTTGCTTGGAATCGGTCTGATTCTACTTGTAAGGTGAGGAATGCGAAAATGAAGGGACTCGGGATTGCGGTTGTAGGTTGTGGGAGATGGGGAATGAACCATGTGCGCGTATGGTCAGAACTTGGGTATCTAAAATCAGTTTGCGACATAAATCACGAGCAATTGATAAAAATAAAAAAACAATACCCAAATGTAAAAACCACGGACAAGTTTAGCGATATTCTATCTGACCCTGAAATTGCTGGCGTTGTTATCGCAACTCCTACATCAACCCATGTGTCGCTTGCGACCCAAGCCCTTGAATTTGGGAAAGATGTTTTGGTTGAAAAGCCTTTGGCACTTACAGCGAGTGATGGTGAAAAGTTAGTGAATCTGTCGAAATACAATGGAAAAATACTCATGGTTGGGCATATCCTTGAGTATCACCCTGCCTTCCAAAAGCTTTGCCAACTTGCTAAAGATGGTGAATTAGGTAAAATTCAGTATGTTTACTCACATAGGTTAAATTTGGGGCGCATAAGGACGGAAGAAAATGTGCTTTTGAGTTTCGCCCCCCACGATATCGCTATGGTTCTGAGACTATTAGGAACTATGCCTGAAGAAGTCGCTTGCTACGGAGAAGCGCTTTTAAACCACGAAATCGCTGATGTCACATTAACAATTTTGCGTTTCCGAAATCGAATCCAAGCACATATTTTCGTTAGCTGGCTACATCCATTCAAAGAACACCGATTTGTTGTGGTTGGAGATAAGCAAATGGCTGTTTTTGACGACACAAAGCCTTGGGCTGAAAAGTTGGTTTTATACCCCCACCAAGTTGAGTGGGTGAATGGACAAATGCCTGTCGCCCATGCTGCTAAGGCGAAACCTGTGACAATTGAGGAAAAAGAGCCTTTAAAAGCCGAATGTGAGCACTTTTTAAGATGCATTCTTAGTCGTGAGAGACCCTTGACAGACGGAGAAAGTGCCTTGCAAGTGCTCCGTATCCTTGACTTAGCTCACCAATCACTAAAACTGGGAGGGAAAATAATCCCTTTATATGAGAAAAAAAGTGATGTTTTTATCCACCCGACAGCAACTGTAGATCCTGAAGTTGAGATCGGCGAGGGGACAAGAATCTGGCATTATACCCATGTAATGAGTGGGGCAAAAATAGGGAGAAATTGCGTCTTAGGGCAGAATGTGTTTGTTGGAAGAAATGTGCGAATTGGTGATGGAGTAAAGATACAAAACAATGTCTCGGTTTATGAAGGCGTGGAGTTAGAAGATTATGTTTTTTGTGGACCAAGTTGTGTCTTTACCAATGTGAAGACGCCTCGGTCTGCTTTCCCTCGAAGTCGTGATGAATATCTCCCCACTCTTGTGAAGCGTGGGGCAACGATTGGAGCTAATGCCACCATAGTGTGTGGTGTTACCATTGGGGAATGGGCTTTTGTTGCTGCTGGTGCAGTCGTAACCAAAGATGTGCCGCCTTACGCACTTGTGGCTGGTGTTCCAGCACGAATTATCGGTTGGGTCTGTTGCTGTGGAAGTCGCCTGTTATTCGACGAAAACCTTGAGGCAACCTGCAGTTGTGGGAAGCGTTACAGGAAAGAAGGGGACAAAGTCTATTGCATAGATGAGGGAAAATAAAATATGAATTTTACAAACATCCGAGAACAGACCTGCCATATCGTTGATCGCTATGGTCGCTTAATTCGATCTTACCTACTTAAACAACATGGAGTGAAGCGAGTTTGGAGCTTCCCGGGCACACTTAATATGGCTCGGCTGTCAAGCCCTAAAGATCCTCTTCAGGGCTACTTTCTTGATTTTAGTCCCGATGCTGATTATTCTGGTCCATTTGATGCCGAAGGAATCCCACTTGTGGATTACGGTGGGTTGATCGGAATAAGGCAAAATCCTTGGGCTATTGGGCACTATGCACTCGCAAACTACCAAAGATATGTCGAAACTGGTAAAGAAGCCTATCGCGAACGCTTCCTAAGATGCGCCTGGTGGTTTGTGAAATGTGCTAAGCATTGCTCAGGAGGGGACATAGCTTGGACTTATGACTTTTCGTTTCGCCAGCCATCGGCTAAGTCGTGGGTTTCCTGCTTAGCGCAAGCATACGGTATTTCCGTGCTCGTTATAGCATTTACACTCGAGGGGGATAATAGGTTTCTTCAGACAGCAAGGGGGGCTTTTCAACTACTAACGCGACCAATACCTCAAGGAGGATGCGCCGAATACGATGAAGAGGGAGATATTATCTTCCAAGAGGATTCGTCACTATCAATTCCATATGTCCTAAATGGGTGGATTTTTGCATTGTTTGGAATCTATGACTACGCAGTGATTTCAGGGGAGAAAAGCGCATGGCAATTTGGACTGATGCGGTGCGAAGCTTGCAGAAATACCTCCCACTTTATGATTGCGGTTTCTTCTCCCTTTACAACCTTGATCGAAGAACACGGCTTATAAATCCTGCTACTGTTTTCTATCACACAGTGCATATACTTCAGTTAGAAACATTACAACATCTTACAGGCGAGGATATATTCAGCATTTATGCAATTCGTTGGAGGAATTTTCTTTGCAACCCTGTATGCAGGCTGCGTGCTATGGTTCACAAGATAATTTTCAAAGCGCTAAAATACTAAGAAAAATGAGCGTCAACCGCATTATCGTGTTACTGGCGGGATCTGCATTAGTGGTGACTGCTTTTATACCTCCAGCACCTCAAACTATAGGTGCAGGGGAAATCATTTATGCTATGTTAATTGCAGTTATGTTATTAGTTTTTGTCATGAAACTGATGGTTGGTCCATGCAATCTCCAGAAAACTTATCTCTATGTTCCCCTCGGAGCCTTCGCTTTTCTTGTAATTCTTTCCATATGGCCATCGTTCATCATTAACAATGTTTCGCCATATCTTTGGCTACGCGGTATAACCCCGTTCTTGATTTACACTGTCATTCCACCCCTTGTGTATGCAACGAGAACATCTACGGATCTTCGCATTCTGATAAGTTCGTTGCTCTTAAGTGCTTTTGTTATAGCTTTGAATAGCATCCGCTCTATCACAGGCGCTGAAGGATATTGGCGGGCATTATTACCAGTCCATGCGTTTCAACCACATCCAATCGCAGCCTTTGCTTTCTTAATGGGTTATGCAACTGAAGTGAAAGGGCTGCGGAAGATAGGCGTATGGATCGCGGCATTCTTTCTGTTGGTAGTCATTATGGTTACAGAATCGCGAAGCTTCATAATATTGGCTGTCGTAGCTGCTATATTTGGCACACTTCGCGGTGGTCCGGTATTAGCAAAGTTGGTGCGACTTGGCATGGTAGCCATCGCTATAGCACTCCTGATCGCTCTCCTGCAAAGGGGTGGAGAAAATATTGATGTTTTCAGAAGATTTGCCAAAGGCATTATAGACCCTACACGAGTCGAGGAAACTAAAGCCGTATTGATAGAATTCGCAAAAAGTCCCATTTTTGGTAACGGATTTGGGTATCAGTATACATATGAGCGGACAAGTATCCATCTCGTATGGGAAGGTCAATACACCCACAACCTTGTGACATACATCCTTCTAACTACGGGGTTAGTCGGTATAACGGTTTTGCTGGTGGCAGGGGTTGCCTTGGGTCGCGAGGTGCTACTGTCACTCAAGATAATCCACCATTCGGTATCGCAAGAGGCAAAAGCTCTTTTTTGGGGAAGCCTCTACGCTTTAACCGCAACCTTGGGATATGCATTATTTCAATCTGTTTTTAGATCGCTGGGTTTCCCTTTGATTGTTTCTTTTTGCATTGTAGCTGTGCTGAAGGTTAGAGTTCATGATATGTGGCAGACTTGCCGAAGGAGATGCAGATCATGAATGTCTGGTTCTTCAACCACTATGCACTTCCACCAGACCTCCCTGGAGGAACACGGCACTATGATTTCGGTCAAGAGTTGGTAAAGCGGGGTCATCAAGTGGTCATTTTTGCCACAAGTTTTCATCACTACCTCCACCGAGAAACGCGCTTGCGTCCGAGGGAGAAGTGGAAGGTTGAAGATGTGAATGGAGTGAAATTCGTTTGGATTCGCACGCCTCCATACTGGCGCAACGACTGGCGAAGGGTGCGAAATATGGTAGTCTTTGCGCTTCGGGCGTGGTGGCTGGGTCGGAAGCTTACCAAACTCGTTCCCGAAATCGGTAAGCCCGATGTTGTAATCGGCTCTTCACCCCATCTCCTCACACCTCTCGCAGCCTATTGGGTTGCCAGACACCACCGGGTGCCTTTCGTGATGGAAGTTCGGGACCTCTGGCCTCAGACAATCATTGATATGGGAGAACTAAGCGCACATCATCCTATCACCAAGGCTCTACAGACTTTGGAGAGATTCCTCTACCACCGTGCGGAGAAGATCATTAGTCTGTTAGCTCAGGCTGACAAATACATCACTGCCTGTGGAATTCCACAGGAGAAGATCGTTTGGATTCCCAATGGGGTGGACCTGTCGAGGTTTGAGGGATTAGAGCCCTGTGTGACATCTGAAAATGGCTTAAAGGTTATTTATCTTGGAGCCCACGGCAAAGCGAATGCTCTTGACACCGTCATTCAGGCGGCAAAAATTCTCCAGGATTGGGGTTATCGCAAGATTCGCTTCGTCCTCATCGGTGATGGTCCTGAAAAGCCCCGGTTAATTGGAATGGCTCAGACATTGGGTCTGAAGAATGTAGAATTTCGTAAGCCAGTGCCAAAAATAGAGATACCCAAAGTTCTTCGCGAGGCAGATGCATTCATTGTGCAACTTGGAGGGGCTGAGGTTTATCGGTGGGGGATAAGTTCAAATAAACTCTTTGATTTTATGGCTGTTGGAAGGCCTGTATTTTCTTCCGCTGAAGCACCTCTTAACCCTGTTAAGGAAGCAAAATGTGGCTTTACCATACCACCATGGGATCCGAAGGCTTTGGCTGAAGCAGTCATCAAACTTTACCAAATGTCTCCGCAGGAGCGGGCGGAGATGGGAAAACGTGGACGGGAGTATGTAGAGAAATATCATGATATTCGCAAATTGGCGGCACAACTGGAAAATCTTCTACAATCTGTGCTTTCGGAGAAATGATTATGAACCGAAAAATCCAATTACTCATCAAGCGTTTGTTTGATATAATAGTTTCTTTGACACTTATCATACTTCTTGCGCCTTTGATACTGTTTATTGCCTTGCTTATTTGGTTTACAATGGGACGACCTACTCTCTTTAGGCAACGCAGGGTTG
>JBGOEK010000005.1:0-139868 GCA_041537945.1 Candidatus Thermosaccharophagus yellowstonensis | reverse complement strand
CTCGTCGTGCACTTCTCTCAGTGTCGCAATCGCACCATTGTGGGATTGAAACTTGAGATTGACGGGATGCTGACGGTGACCTGCAAAGGTCGCAATCGCACCATTGTGGGATTGAAACCGTTAAACTTCTCTTTAGCAGAGCCATAAAGAAACTGTCGCAATCGCACCATTGTGGGATTGAAACGCCAATACGGTCACTTCTGGTGTTGTTGCAAAAGTCCTGTCGCAATTGCACCATTGTGGGATTGAAAGTTGTGGGATTGAAAGGTCAATGGCGAGAGGACAAGGAGTGGTTAAGTGGAGGAGAGTTTGTTTTCGACGAATTGAGCCATTGTGTTGATGTTGCTGAAGAGGGAGATGTCAAATTCTGACTCTTCAAGAGTGATGCCAAATTCGTCTTCAAGCCCTACCACAACCTCAAAGAGGGCTACCGAGTCAATTCCGAGTGTTTCCATAAGTGGCTCATCGTCTGGGATCTGATCTGGGGTCATGTTTAAGAAAAGCCTTTCAATGAGCATCTCTTTGAGTCTGGCTTTTATCTCCTCCCGCGTCATTTCCCCTTCACTCCCCCTACTGTTTTGTTGTTCTTCAGACTTGAGAGAGTTCAACGAGCTTGCGCATCAAGGCTTCGTCGTCCCAGAGTGCATCGCCAAACACTTCTTCAACGCTTTTCTTTGGTATGTTGATCCATCGCAGTTCCTCATCGGGGGGTCCGCCTTCGTGAGCGAACATATGTCGCCAACGGTTTTTGAAGATCAGCCCGTTGCGAATTGTTAGGTAGCGGAACTTCAAATCAGCGGAGGCTGCAGTTGTGACATTCTCGAAGTGCCACATCTCAACATGTGGAGTGAACCACACTTCCCAACCTTTTTCCCTTGCCCTGTAACATAGGTCAATGTCCTCATATTGGACTGGGCTATATGCCTCATCGAGCAACCCTACATCTTCAAACAGCTCTCGCTTCAGCATTATGCAAGCGCTGATGACGCACTGGCATTGGCGCTCAACATTGTATTGGAGCGAGTTCCTTTCTTTCCCTCTGCCCAAGTAGCCGACTCTGCCATTAGGGCTAACAGCGCCACCTGCAAATTCAATTGCGTATGGCTCCCAAGGGAAAAGCAATTTACCGCTTACGATGGCTCTCCTCTCGCCAGCGCAAAGCGTATCCTTAAGCTTTGACAGCCACCACCTATCCTTAACCATGACATCATTGTCCATGAAGACGATGAAGCTACCTTTGCAACGCTCAATGGCTTGGTTTCTTCCGACAACAGCTCCCACATTCTCCTCGTGCCGTATTATTGTGCAGGCGATGCCCTCTCGGCTTGCGATCTCTTCAAACCACGAGAGGACTTTCGGAGTGCAATCCTTTGAGCCATTATCAACGAGAATGACTTCAAAGTCTCTATCGTAGCTCAATAGCAAGCTTGCAAGGCAAGCCCTTGTGTAGGCAGCTTTATCGTGATTAAGGATGATGATTGAGAATGTCGGGTGCATTCGCCATGTCACCCTATTTTGGCTGTGGTTGGGTTGCAATCTCCGTCAACTTGGACACACTTCAGTTTGCTGGAGTTTCAAAACCAGAATGCTGGTATTGTGCAAGATAGCGATATAACTCACTTTGCCAGAAGCGATTTAACATAGTCAGCGTCCCTCTTTAGCACTTCTTTCCTTTGAGCGGGCTCAAACTTACCAAGCGACTCATCCTCAATGCAGAGGTCACCTGCATAGCCTGCATCGCTCAGGAACTTCACTATGATTGCATGGTCAATGTCGCCATCGGGCAACGGGCAGACAAAATCACCGTAGCGCCATCCAACCTCTCTTTGTGTTTCGCGCACCTCTTGTGGGTAGCGTATGTTCTTAAGGTGGGTGTGCTTCGTCAGTGGTGCGAACCTGCGTTCAATTTCGTAGACGGTTGAGAGCGGATGCCCATACCAGTAGAAGTTGCCAGTGTCAAGGGTAAGCCCAAGCCTCTTTGAGCCAACACCGTCAATGACAGCTTGAAGAAAGTTTGGGTCATTCCCTTGGTAGCCATGGTTTTCGATGCCAAGTGGCATGTCCGTGTCTTCCGTTTCTTCAATGATGCGTTTAAGGCAACTCACGAAGCGTTTGACACGCTCTTCAAAGGAGAGCTGGCGTTCGCCGCTCATTGCTGAATCAATTCTCACAGCTATACAACCCAACGCTTTCGCCCTCTTGATCGCCTCAACAACCCACTTTATCTCCGCTTCAATATCCTCGGCACCGAAGTTGTTTGAGAGGAGTAAAGCACTCACCGAAACACCATTCTCAGAGAGCTCCTTCATGAGCGTTTCAAGTCCCTCATCAGTTGAGATATCGATGAGCTTTCGTGGCTCGGTCAACGACATGACCCTCATCTCTCTATCCAAGTTCAACTCAACGGCGGTCAGACCCAATTCATTTAAGCCATCGATCAACCTTTCGTAACCTGCATGTGTGACGATGGCGTCTCTCACTGATACGAACATCTTCGCTCACCCCTTTAACGATTTAATCACCGAGCATGCCCGTTTACGGTTTTAGTTTAACGCTCTTGGTTTCAGTGGTAAAAGGCATTTCCGTTTGAAGCGAGCTTTTCCGTGAGGGGATGGCGTGCTATGATTTTGTGAGGGTTGGCGTTCCACAAGGACTTGTTTGATCCTCCTTTAGCAGTGTAGTGCTCAGTAAGCGGATGGATGAGGTAAGGTAGTGAATCACAAATGGGGTTGGAGTTTGTTAGATGCGATGGCATCGTCATGAACGAACTTGACCTGCCGGTGCGCCCGAGATGGAGCGATGTCTTTGGAAGAGAAGCGCCTATTGAACTTGAGATAGGCATAGGTAATGGCGAGTTCATCGTCAGCATGGCTTCGTCGAATTCGGAACATAACTTCGTCGGTGTAGAACTCTCCTCGCGCTATTTGAGCAAAGCCGTGAACAGGGTTAGGACAGCTGGTTTGAAGAATGTTCGCCTGATACTGGGGGAAGGCGGTCTGTGTCTCTCAAAGCTTTTCTCACCCTCTTCCATTCACGCCATCTACATCAACTTCCCAGACCCTTGGGAGAAGCCGAGGCATTCACATAGGCGGTTGGTGGATGAGCCGTTTGTTTGCCTCGTTGCCTCTCGGTTGATCTTTGGCGGAACTTTTACGATGGTGACCGACTCCTACTCATACGCCACAAGCGTTCGTGAGTTGATGAGCTCAATCAATGTTTTTGAGCCAGCCTCTGGTAGCGATGGTTTATGCGCTGGTGTCCCAGAAGGTTTTATGACGAAATACTATCGCAAGTGGACAGCACTACAGCGTAGCATATGGACTGTTAGCTTCATTAAAACAAGCCATTACGATTTGCCAGAGTGGGTCTCGTCGTATTATCCATTGGCGCACTTGGAGGCGTCACTGCCGATGCCTCATGTTGTTATCGCTGGCGAGATAGTTAACTGGAGCGAGGTTGCTCAAAAGATAGAAACTGGCATCTGGGTGCACCAACCTCAATTGGTCATCAAATGCGATGGCATTTACATTGAGCGTGATGGTAAGGGGATGCTCTTCTCATTGCTTTGTGTTGAAGGGAAGATGCAACAACGCCTTTTCGTCTATGCTACAAGTCATCATGGTGAGACGGTTGTGCGCGTTCATCCAGCGTGTCGCCTAAATGTCACTGCTGGCATTCAACTAACTGTTGGGATTACAGCGCAGATGCTGATGCGCCTTAACAAACTTGAGCGCTTGCTCAGAAGCAACTTGGGCGAGCAGATTCATAGAAAACTTGGTTGGGATGTGTAGCAGTGGGTGTGATTTTGTTTTGGGGTGAGGGGATTGCTCGGCAAAAGACAAGTCAAGCCTGAGGTGAGAGTTGAAGTAGCAGAGGGAGGCGAGCAAAACGCATTCACTCTAAGAGCCATATCGCTTGGGTTGGTAAGCGCAATCGGCATCGCCATCTGCGACCAATATGCGACGCATGTCATAAGAGGCTCATACATGGCGCTTGACTTCACCACACCAGCTGCCATCGTTGCGCTTTTCTTCTTTGCGCTCCCAGTGAACATGATTTTGCGCCTCATATCACCGAGGCTTGTATTGAACCAGAGCGAGCTTGCTCTCATCTACATCATGAGCATCATAGCCTGTGCGATCAGCAGTATGGGCTTGGGGGCTCAACTCATCCCTGTCATAGCAACACCGCTATACAGGGCGAGGGTGAACCCTGAGCTTGGTTGGGATGCAACCGTCATACCGAGCTTGCCTAAGTGGCTTATCCCAAACGATTTTCAGGCGGTGCGCGACTTCTTTGAAGGCTACTCGGGCATCGCAAAGCTCAAGTTCTACGAAATACCTTATGCAGATGTTTGGCTTCCCGTGCTCATCGCTTGGTTTCCTTTCCTCATCACGCTTTACTTCACGATGATTTGCATAAGCATTTTGCTCCGTCGGCAGTGGGTCGAACACGAACGATTGGTCTATCCGCTCGTCCACTTACCGCTTGAGATGTGCCGTAGAGGGGCATCGGATTTCATTGCGCCTTTCTTCCGTGAGAAGTTGTTGTGGCTCGGCTTTTCCATACCTTTCGTGGTTAGCTCGCTGATCGGGCTTAACTTTTACTTCCCGCAAGTTCCGAAGATAATCCTTGCGCGTTCGTTTCCTCTTGAATGGTTCAGACAGCTTGTCGGGATAACATTCCGCCTGAGCTTCCCGATGCTCGGTTTCTTCTACCTCGTCAACCTTGATGTAGCCTTTAGCCTCTGGTTCTTCAATCTCGTTGGGTTGCTCGTCAGAGGACTGCTTACGGTCTACGGGATTGAGATGCGAGAAGATCAAGGCACATACGGTGCTCCATATGTGCCGTATAAGCACTTGGGCACTGGCGCTTTGTTTGTGCTCACCTTGCTTGCCTTCTGGAACGCGAGAGGCTATTTGATTGATGTCGTAAAGCGCTCGTTCAGCTTGAAGGGTATTAAGGGCATGGAAGAGTCGTATGCTTTCTTGGGCACCATTTTCGGTTTCCTCATCATGTCAGTGTGGCTTTTCATGAGTGGCATGCCTGCCCTTGTCATCCTTGTCTTCTTGGGATATGCTTTCGTGTTTTTCATCGGGCTTGTGAGAATAGTCGCGGAGTCTGGGCTCGGGGAAGCGGTTGCGCCAGCCATCGCTCCACCTATGACTGTATCAACACTCGGCACATCACAAGTTGGTGCGAAGGGGCTCGGAAGCCTCGCACTGACCTATGTTTGGTGCGCCGACATAAGGACAAATGTCATGGCTTCTTCAACACACGCGCTGAAGATAGCCACCCATTTGCGCATCAACCGTGCGCCACTCGTCATGTGTATGCTTGCATCGGTTATAACTACGATGGTTGTTTCAAACCTTGTTATGCTTCGCCTCGGATACAAATACGGCGGTGTCAATTTAAATCAGTGGTATCTCGTGCAAGGTCCGAGGGTGCCTTACGACTACATTCATGGCAAGCTTACAACGATGCCCGGGGTCTTCTTGCCCGGCTATTGGGTGAGGTTGGCTGGAGCAGTTATAACACTGCTCTTGGCGATGGCGAGGCGACAGTGGATGTGGTGGCCGTTCCATCCGATAGGGTTTTGTGTTTCGACGATTTGGCTGATGGACCAAATTTGGTTCACATGCTTCCTTGCGTGGATGATCAAAGGTTTGTTGTTGCGTTATGGAGGGATGGCAGTTTATGTGCGCATGCGCCCTCTGTTCCTTGGGCTTGTGTTGGGGCAGTTCGCCTGCAATGCTGTATGGCTCATCATCGATGCTATAACGGGGAAGCAAGGGAATGTCATATTCTGGATTTAGGGTGACCCACATGACGAGCAACATAAAAATCACGAATGTCCATTTCGGTCTCCTTGACTGGTGCACGCTCTCAATTTACTTCATCGGGATGCTCATCATAGGCGCTATCGTGTCAAAGAAGGTTAAAGGTGCGCGGAGTTTCTTTATCGCTGATGGCAAGATGGGTAGCATACCTGTTGGGCTTTCGCTACTTGGCACTTACCTATCGCCTCTAACGATGCTTGCGCTACCAGCATTGTCCTTCGGTGACTTTGATTTGATATGGTCAGTCCAGTTGCCTTGCCTCATAATCACTGCATTCCTCATAACCAAGTTTGTGTTGCCTCGCTACAGGGAAGCAGGCGTGATAAGTGTTTACGAGTTCCTTGAACTTAGGGGACATGTTGTGTTGAGACTGCTCGCATCCCTCTCGTTCATCGCTCTCTCAGCCATACGCATGGGCTTGATCACATATCTCACAGCTCTTGCCCTTCATACTGCTACAGGCATTGACCTACGCTTTCTCATCGTTTTAATGGGTGGCGTTACAACTGCATATACTTACGCCGGTGGCATAGAAGCTGTGATATGGACGGATGTTGCTCAAGTTGTCGTTCTCGTGCTCGGTGCATTGCTTTCGCTGTTCATGGCGATATTTGATGTTTTGGCAGTTGGCGCTAACCCGATAGCTGTGGCAATTGAGCATGGCAAGTTGCGGATGCTTGACCTTCGTCTTGACCCAACTCAAGTTGTCACAGCATGGCTCATACTTGAGACGCTCTTCCAAACGATGCGCATCTACTCAAGCCAACAGGACATCGTCCAGCGCTACATGACCACTGAATCAACACAGAAGGCAAACTTGAGCGTATGGATAGCGGTGTTGGGCTACATACCTTTGGGCTACCTCTTCAATTTTCTTGGTGTCCTCTTCTTCGTCTATTACAAGCACCACCCAGACCCAAATGTCGAGTTCCTCTCGAAGGCGATGCGCGATGCCATCTACCCGTATTTTGTTGTGAGCGTTTTGCCTCAAGGTGTAACGGGGATTATCATAGCAGCGATATTGGCTGCTGCGATGTCAAGCGTTGACTCAAGTATGAACTCATCATCAACTGTTTGCATTGAAGACTTCTACAAGCGTTTCTTGCGTCCCGATGCCGATGAAAAGCACCTCCTGAATGTGGCGCGCCACTTAACACTCTTCTGGGGCGTGCTCTCAATATGCATGGCTCTCTCTTTCATCGGCTCTGAATATGCGCAAGTCATTTGGAACAAAGGGATGGGCATAGCGACGAACGGAGTGCTCGCACTGATTGTTTTCTCCCTCCTACCAAAGAGGGTTAACTGGGTCGCACAACTCATCGGCTTCATATGCTCATACGGTGTGCTCGTGTATGTGATGTTCTGGACGAAGCTCAACTTCCTGCTTTGGACAGTTGTAGGCAACCTGTCTTGTTTCTTCATCGCTCTTGTCTTTCACGCTATCATAGCAGTCGCAAAAGCTGTTCGGGCGAAGCGAACGGTGGGATGGTCGTAGTCTTCTCTAACAGTGTCCATGTTGGCATAATGTGTTAGTTGGGAAGCTCACTGGGTTGCGAGGGAAGAGGGAGATGAGCACCCGAAGGAGACGCAGTTCGGGCAAGCATAAGCACACAAATGACACACACGCCATCTTGAATTCACACACGAGCGGTAGATCTAATGATGCCTACAAAGCGGGCGCAGGAACGAAGGCAGTGGCTCACCTATCCATTCACAGAGATAGTTACCGAGAGATGTTTATGGCACTCGTTGAGACAGTGGATGAGGCGGCGATCGTTGTTGACCGTGATTTAAGGGTGGTGGCGCTCAACAACGCTGCAAGGGAACTCTTGGGCATTCGTGGTGAAGATGGAGTGGGGGTGGAGTGCTTCCGAATATGTCGTGGCAGTAGGTGTGGCATTGACTGCCCTATGGCTATGGCGCTACGCTCTGGGGTTGAACCACCAGAAACGGAGATGCGCTTACTCACAGCCAACAACGGTGCGTGCACAGTCAGAGTGAGAATCAAGCTGTTGAGGGATAGGCATCAAAAGGTGGTTGGAGGGATTGAACTCCTGCATAAGATCGCTCACGGTGCGGGGAAGTTCATCTCAAAGCAAAGAGATAGGTTTGGTCCGCTCATCGGACACAGCAAGGCGATGCGTCAGATATACCAGTTGATTGAGGACATAAGTGATTCACTTGCCACAGTGCTTATATATGGTGAGACGGGGACGGGGAAGGAGCTTGTGGCGCAGGCGATACATCAAACAAGCCCGAGAGCCAACGGTCCGTTCGTGAAGGTGAACTGTGGCGCAATACCAGAGACATTACTTGAGGCTGAGCTTTTCGGGTATGTTAAAGGTGCGTTCACAGATGCCGTTACAGATAAGCCGGGGAGATTTGAATTGGCGCACGGAGGGACGATATTCCTTGACGAGATAGGTGAGATAAGCCCTTCAGTTCAGGTTAAACTCCTGAGGGTGCTCCAAGAGAGGGAGTTTGAGAGGCTCGGCGGGACAAGAACAATAAAGGTTGATGTGCGCATAATAGCTGCAACGAACAAAGACTTGAGGAAGGCTGTAAGGGAAGGTCACTTCAGAGAGGACTTATACTATCGCCTCAATGTCATCCCGATATACATACCGCCATTGCGAGAGAGGCGTGATGACATACCTCTCCTCGTTGACTACTTCGTTGAGAAGCTGAGGCGTGAGACTGGACGCCCAATTGATGGTGTAAGCCCAGATGCGATGTGCATCTTGCTCAATCACTCATGGCCGGGGAACATACGGGAGCTCGAAAACGCCCTTGAGTATGCTTTCGTCGTTTGCAAGGGTGGCTATATACAGCCGTATCACCTGCCAATCCATATCCAGCAATCGGCTGCTGAGGCTGGGTTGAAAATAAAAGTCCCACTTGAGCCGGAAGCATCAAACGAAGCTAACGATGATGAAGACCCTGAGAAGGGTGAGGTGCTGGCGTTGCTTGAAGTTTACGATTGGGATTTGGAGAAGTGTGCGAGGGCGCTCAATACGACGAAAGCTGTGCTTTGGCGAAAGATGAAGAAGTGGGGCATTGAGTGTATACCGAGAGCAAAATAAGATGGAGGTGATGCGATATGGCGCAACAGAAAGTTGGAATACTCGTTGGTGGAGGTCCGGCGCCCGGCATAAACGGAGTTATAGGTGCTGCCACAATCCATGCTCGCAACCTCGGATGGGATGTTATCGGGATCTACGACGGGTTTGAACACCTGATGAAAGGTGACACAAGCAAAGTGAAGCCATTGACGGTTGAAGATGTTTCGCGCATCCACTTTCTTGGCGGTTCAATCCTGCGCACATCTCGTGCGAACCCGCTGAAGCGACCGGATGGCATACAAAACACTTTGAGCGCTCTAAATGAGCTTGGCATAACGAGCCTTGTGACAATAGGCGGTGATGACACAGCAACTGTGGCTCACCATATAGCACGCGAATCTGGTGGTAGGATACGAGTGGCACATGTGCCAAAGACGATAGACAACGACCTGCCATTGCCTGACGATACTCCGACATTCGGTTTCACAACCGCGTGCGAGGTTGGGGCAAGTTTGGTTAGGAACATAATGGAGGATGCCCGGACTGCGGTGCGTTGGTATTTTGTTGTTGCGATGGGGAGGGCTGCAGGGCATCTCGCACTTGGCATCGGAGCTGCTGCGGGCGCTACAGTCACAATCATCCCAGAGGAGTTCCCGAAGGACAAGATAAAGCTTGACGAGGTGTGCGATGTTCTTGAGGGCGCAATACTCAAGCGCAGGGCACTCGGAAGAAAAGATGGAGTAGCTGTTATAGCTGAGGGAGTGGGCGAGAAGCTTGATCCAGAGGAGTTGCAGGCGATACCGGGCGTCACCATTGAGCGAGATGAGCATGGGCATTTGCGACTCGCTGAGGTGCCCCTCGGCGATGTGTTGAAGAAACGGGTTCAGGAACGCTTTAAAGAGCGTGGGGACAAAATAACAATTGTTGACATAACACTCGGATATGAGCTACGATGCGCACCGCCAAATGTGTTTGACCTGATTTACACACGCCAGCTTGGGCATGCTGCAATTGACTTCTTGAGGAGTGAACCACAGGACGAAAGGCTACGCAACGGTGGCATGGTTTGCATCATAAGAGGAGAGAGAAGGGTGCTTTCGTTCGATGAGTTTGTAGACCCTCAAACTGGGAGAGCAAGAACGAGGAAGGTTGACCTCAATTCAAATCTCTACAAGTGCGCATACGACTACATGATAAGGCTCAAGCGGGAAGACTTCGAAGATGAGCAGATGCTCCAGAAGCTCGCGAGCGAGGCAAAGATGTCACCGCAAGAGTTCAAGGAACGCTACGGCTACTTGGTTGGACTTTAACCTGTAAGTTGAAAGTGCATGCCAGCAAGCCTTCTCACAGGGCTAAGGAGGAGGGGTAGAAAGGCTTGCTGGCATCTTTTTGAGATCGGTTTAGGGGCGGGTGATGGTATGATTGAAGGTGTCGTTGTTAAAAAGCTTGTGGTGCATGCCGATGAAAGAGGGTTTCTGTTTGAGGTGTTGCGCTGTGATGATGACATATTCCGTGGCTTCGGGCAGGTTTACATCACGACATGTTACCCGGGGGTTATAAAAGCTTGGCACATGCATGAGCATCAAACAGATTACTTGTGCGCTATAAAAGGGATGATAAAGCTTGTGCTTGCTGACTTGCGTGATGACTCTCCTACGAAGGGCGAAATAAACGAGTTCATCATGGGCGACCACAATAGGATGCTTGTAATGATACCACCAAGGGTGTGGCATGGCTTCACAGCGCTCGGGAACGAAATGGCATATGTTCTCAATTGCCCCGACAAACCTTACAACAGGGAGCATCCAGATGAACATAGGTTACCGTATAACACAGCGCTGATCGGTTACGATTGGGGTGTCAAACATGGATGAGGTCAATGAGGGTAAGGAGGCAAATTTTGATTGGCTTGAGGTCGGTGAAACCCCACCCGGCTTTAAATCCGGCTTCGTAACTCTTTGGGGCAGACCGAATGTGGGTAAGTCAACGCTACTCAATCTGCTAATCGGTGAGAAGATCGCCATCGTTTCACCGAAGCCACAGACGACGCGCAACCGCATAATCGGCATCCTTGAGCTTGAGAACGCTCAAATCATCTTCGTTGACACCCCCGGAATACATCAACCGAAACACAAGCTCGGTGCATACTTGGTCGAGGAAGCGACAGCTCAACTGCCTGATGCGGATGTGGTCATCTTTGTGGTTGATGTGTCTGTGCCACCGACATATGAAGATGAGCTTGCAGCAAATCAATTGAAGCGCCTGAAGGCGCCAATCATACTCGCGCTGAACAAAAGGGATTTGGTGAAGCCAGATGTGCTTCACGAAAGAAGCTTGCAATATGCAGCACTTGGAGAGTTTGAGTTCGCAATCGATATATCGGCAACGCTCGGGACAAATGTCGGGAAGCTTGTCGAGAAGGTAGTTGAGCTACTCCCCCAAGGACCTCGCTACTACCCGAAGGGGACACTCACAGAAATGCCTGAGAAGTTTATGCTCGCAGAGTTGATACGAGAAGCGGCATTGCATGAACTACAACAAGAAGTGCCACATTGCATAGCTGTGCTTGTGGACGAACTTGAAGAGCGCCCCAATGGCGTAGTTTACATAGCAGCGACAATCTATGTTGAGAGGGAGAGCCAGAAGAAGATCGTGATCGGTAAAGGTGGGGCGATGATAAAACGCATTGGTCAAAGGGCGAGAGCATCCATTGAGGATTACCTCAAAAGGCATGTCTATCTTGAGTTGTGGGTGAAAGTCGCGGAAGACTGGCGTAAGGATGAGCAAGCATTAAGGCGCTTCGGTTATTTCGTGAAGCCGAGGTGAATGGTTTATAAATCGAGGAGCTTTAGTATTTGTTCAGCTGTCCTCATTGCAGCGCCTCTGTTCGCATTGATGAGAAGCGTTGAGCGCTTCCTCACTTCATCACGCTTTTTAGATGATGAGAGGAGTTGTAACGCCACATTGAAGAGTTCCTCCACATCATCAACCATGAAGCCGACGCCAAACGACTGCAAAGTGAAGGCGTGTGGTCTGAAGTTATAAATGTGCTTCCCAAAGATTACTGGGCAACCGTATATGATCGGTTCTATGACATTATGCCCACCGCGTGGTATCATACTGCCGCCCACAAATGCAATGGTGGCGATGGCATAAACATCTTTCAGTTCGCCAATGGTGTCAAGCAAGTAGACGGGTGTAGCCGATGCCATTGATATCGCTGATGGTTTCAATGAACCCTGAATTATGGCAGACCGCCGCACACACCAGAAGCGATTTCTTGCTATCAACTCCGCAACTTCCTTTGAGCGCTCAATATGCCTTGGAGCGATAATCAGCCGAAGCGAAGGGAAGTGCACCAACAGCCTCTTGTAAACATGCAGAAGCATTTCTTCTTCACCTTCGTGAGTGCTTCCAGCCACCCAAACGAGCTCCTTCTCGCTAATCCCAAACTCCCTGAGCAACCTTTCCCTCATGAGCTTCAATTCATCGCCGCTCTTCGTCGACACATCGAGTTTTATGTCGCCCGTGATTGAAACCTTTCTCTCATCTGCGCCCATAGAGATGATCCTCTCTGCATCAACTTCCGTGCGCATGAGGAAAGCATCGAATTGGCTGAGCAAGGCTCTGTAGAAGGGGCGCGCGTAGCTTAAAGCTCGTCTATATGTTGCGTCTGAAACCCTCCCATTAGCGAGCACAACATGCGCTGAGTTTGCCTTAGCCTCCCTTATGAGGTTTGGCCATAGCTCCCCCTCAATCAAGACGAGCACATGAGGGTTGACATTGTGCATAGCCCGCATAGTAGCCCAGCGATAATCGAGTGGGAGGTAGCCGATGGCGTTCACCTCGAGTATTTGTTTCCTTGCAACCTGTTGTCCCGCATCCGTAACTGTGGTCAACAGCATCCACAGTTCTTTGGACATCTCGCGTAACCTCTTGATGAGCGCATGTGCAGCCATCACTTCGCCAACCGAGACAGCATGAACCCATATCCTTTTACCGAGCCATTTGCCGTTTGGCTTCGGCATATCGCCAACCCAGTTCCTAACAGCGCCCCAACCTTTGTGCTCCATGAGAAGCCTGTAAAGCATGTAGGCTGCGATCACTGGTGTAGCTCCATGAAGAGCAAGGTTATAGATGGCGTAAACCAACTGCACAATGTTGTTATCGGGATGCGCAGTTTTGATTTGACCTCTCAAGTGGCTATCCCTCCAAAAGCTCGTAGCCCATTTGGAGTTGGTGAAGCCTGTGATAGACCCCATGCGCTTTGATCAGTTCTTCGTGAGAACCTTCTTCAACGATTGTGCCATTTAGCATGACCAACACCCTGTCAACATCTTTAATGCTACTCAATCGGTGTGCGATTATGATCATCGTCCTCCCATTGCTTATGCTCTTGAGGGCTTTTTGAACCTCCGCTTCGGCTTCGCTGTCCAGGTTTGATGTTGCCTCATCAAGTATGAGTATTTTGGGGTCTCGTATGATCGTCCTCGCTATCGCTATGCGTTGTCTTTGCCCCATAGAGAGCCGTGCCCCTCTTTCGCCTATGACGGTTCTATAGCCGTTTGGAAGCTTTGAGATGAACTCGTGAGCGTTTGCGAGCGTAGCTGCATGAACTACTTCTTGCTCACTTGCACCCGGCTTCCCAAGCGCTATGTTGTCAAACACGGTCTCGTCGAACAATATCACCTCTTGAGGGACAAGCCCTATCACCTTCCGCAAGCATGATAGCTTTATGCGCCTTATGTCATTCCCGTCGATGAGGATCTTCCCCTCTTGCGGTTCGTAGAGGCGCAGTAGAAGCTTGGCTATGGTTGTTTTTCCAGAGCCACTTGGTCCGACGATTGCCACACGCTCACCCGGCTTTATCTCGAAGCTGACATCGTTGAGGGCTACCTTACCATCGGGGTATGTGAAACTCACATGCTCAAATACTATGTGCCCTTTCACATCCTCGAGCTCAATCGCGTCTGGCGTGTCAGCGATTTGCGGTGTGATGTCAAATACCTTGTAAATCCTTTCGCAAGCTGCGCTCACCTCTTCCCTAACGATGTTTATTCGGCTCATGTTGCGGAAGCCCGAGGCAAGCAAGTGGAAATAAATCATAAATGGCACAAGGCTTTCTGGCGCTATCCTACCTGCGATAACCTCATAGCCACCTATGAGCAAACCCACTGCAACTCCGAAGAGAGCGATAAACTCAACCAATGGTGTAAGAGCTGACTTTATGCGCAAGCTCCTAAGCATTTCTCTGTAAACGCGGATGTTCCCCTCGCTGAAGCGCTTAAGAGCTTCCTCTTCAACGCCGAAGACTTGCACGATTTGCATTGATGAGAGGGCTTCCGTTAGAATTCGCATCAACTCGGAGAGCGAGGCTTGGATGCGTGCCGTAACAGCTTTTATGTGTTTCCCCGTAGCGTAAATGAGCCACGCGGTGATTGGGACTATTAAAAGCACGGTCAATGTCAGGTGCCAGCTTATGTGTGTCATCAACACGAGTGCACCGGGCATTTGAAACGGTGTCGTGAGGATGTCTTGTATTCCGATAGCGCTCATCACCTGAAGCACATTCAGGTCGTTGATCAAGTGCGAAAGCAACCTCCCAGTCCCTTGAGATTCATAAAACGAGGGGGAGAGCAATTGCATGTGAGCATAAAGCTTGTGGCGTAAATTCATGATGACCTTCTGGCAAAGTTGGTTGGCTATGAAAGTATGCGCAAACGAGAACAGGGCTTTGAGGAACGCAAGGAGTATGATGGCGATGCATACCGCCACAAGTTGAGTATACCTCGGGGAAGCTATGAACAATGCGATGATGCTTTTCATCTGCTCAATGAACGGGTCGCAACGCTGTTCTTTAAAGCCCTCATAAACCATCGGCTTAAGCAGGTCCTGCGTCAGCCAAACTATGTATAGCCTTATGCCTTCTGAGAGAGCCACAAAGATGAGCAGTAGAAGTATCCTATGCCAGTATGGCTTGAATTCATACACCAGACGAATGAAAGCCTCTTTCTTCAGCTTCCTGAACATGCTCTTTACCTTCTCACACACGCTGATTACCATCTTTCCCATCTCCGACTTTCGTTGTGCCCTCCTTCAAGAGGTTCAAAACTGCCCTACGATACCCGCGACATAATCAACTCGGCGACTCGCCTTGTAGTGCCTCGCTCACCAATAATTTTGCGAACGCTTGCCAGCTTGTTAGCGACTGCGTCGGCTTCACTTGGATTCGAAATCCAAGAGGCAATTTGCCTCCCGATGCTTTTAGCCTCACATGACCAGAGCACAAACTCTGGCATAACCTTTTCACCTATGAGCCTGTTCGGCAGGGCGATAAACCCCCACTCCTTGAAAGGGAAACTCGTCTTGTTGATGATTATGGCGTGTATCCTGTTAAGCCAGTTTGTGGAGAAGATAGCGATTGTTGGAACGCAGAGCAGTGCAGCCTCAAGCGTAGCTGTTCCAGTAACAACGAGGGCTATGTCTGAAGCCTTAAGCACCTCATGAGTCATGCCACTGTAGATACGCACCCTTGCCTTGCTTGCAACATTTGATGCTTTTGAAACAGCCTTCGCAATCAGCGCTTCGCTCACAGTTGGTGAGCGCGCTATCAACAGCTCAAAGTCGGTTACGCCCGTAAGGTGCTTCGCATGCTCTACAGCACTGAGCATGATGCCGATGTTATCTTTCACCTCACCTACTCTGCTCCCCGGAAGCAATGCTATCCTGATTGGCTCTTCAAAAGGTTCTTTATGCTGTAACTTGAGCCTTGCTTCTGCGCCCTCCCTTGTGAGTTCGTCCGATACCGCATCAGCTAACGGATGCCCAAGATAGATGACCTGTTCTGGCGATGCACCCGCGCTAAGCAGTATGTTCCTTTGCCATTCGTAAATCGGCACATAGATGACTTTGGGATGAATGTATCGTTTAACGGATTCGATCTTCCTCGTCCAGAAGCCGGGGGTAACATAGTAAACTGTTGGGATGCGCATATCTGCAGTGATTTTCGTTAGCCTTCTATTCACGGCACCGAAATCAAGGGCGATGAAAGCGTCAGGGCGTCTCTCCGTAAGCAGTGATAGGAAACGCCTGAAGATACTCCAAACCACAAGGGCATACGGAAGAGCTGCAAATAAACCTATGGCGCTATACCTTGTCGTCTCGGCAAGCAGGCACACACCTGCATCCCGCATCCTCGGTCCGCCTATGCCGAAAAACTCAACATGCCTTCTCATGTTGCGCAACTCCTTGACGAGCATAGAGGCATACAAATCAGCCGAAGCATCTCCAACCGATAGGAAAAAACATAGCGGACGATTGCTGAGGGTTTCTCTGGAGACGCAGTTATGCTCTAATGGATTTGCGCTCCTCATCTTGCACAGCGTTGAGGGGTGAGCTGTTTGAGAGTTCTACTTGTTTCGTTGTCTTCCAAACCTGCCTTCCTTGATTCGTTTCATGAACTCTACGAGGTAAAGCACCTCTGGGCTTGGGTTTATCTCATTCAAGATTTGCTCAAGCGCTTGCGTTGTGTTCAAGTTGGAGCGGTAAAGGATCTTGTAAGCTCTATGCAAATCCATCCTCACATTCGGTGGTATTCCATCCCTCGCCAACCCTACTTTGTTTATCCCTTTAACAGTTGCTGGGCGTCCATCAGCGAGCATAAACGGTGGTATATCCCTGACGACCTTCGACATGCCCCCTATCATCGCTAACCGTCCTATCGTTGTCCACTGGTGCACCCCGACCATCCCACCTATCACAGCTCTGTCCTCAATAACGGTGTGCCCGCTTATACCTGTGTAACTCGCTATGTTAACAAAATTGCCGATGACACAGTCATGCCCGATGTGACAGTATGCCATTATCATGCAGTTGTTCCCTATGACGGTTGCGCCCTCTTCCATCGTTGAACGATGTATTGTCACATGCTCCCTTATGATGTTGTTGTCGCCGATGATGAGGTAACTTCTCTGCCCCCTAAATCTCACATCTTGTGGCTCGCCACCGAGCACAGTTCCGGGATAGATATGGTTGTCTTTACCAATGCGTGTCCACCGTTTCACAATGACATTGGGCTCGATTATTGTCCCATCGCCTATGATCACATCGTCCTCTATGATCGCATAAGGACCTATGACGACGCTTTCACCGATCTCAGCCTTCCTGCTCACGATGGCAGTTGGATGGATTTTGCGCTCGGGGCTTCTTCTCAAGTCACCGTCATCCCCACTACGCCATTGAACCCACTCAAATTCTTCTCCGATACTCAGTTCGCCATTCGGTTCTTCCATTACTGTTGACACTCCTTTTCATCGTGCTTTCGAGCCATCTCGTCGCTCACGATGGTTAGACAACCAGATCGCTCTTAGGTTTTACTCCCTTCATCCTCTTCTGGCTCTTTTGTGCGAGCTTGGTTTTCGCCACCGAATATTCGACTACCTTGAAGCGCCATGATAAACCTGCACTCAGCGACTAAGTCGTTATCGACATACGCTTTTGCGTCGATGAAGCATATGTTGCTTTTCACATTCACAAGTTCAGCGTGCATCATGAGTTTATCTCCGGGCAACACGGAACGCCTTATCCGTGCTCTTTCCATCCCCGCGAGCAGTCCGATCTTCCCTCTGTGCTCCTGCATGCTCAGTATTATGAGACCGCTTGTTTGAGCCATAGCCTCAAGTATCAGCACACCGGGCATGACAGGGTAGCCCGGGAAGTGCCCTTGGAAGTATGGTTCATTGACCGAGACATTCTTTTCAGCCACCGCTCTTTTCCCCGGCTCAAGTTCCACTATCCTGTCGATGAAAAGGAATGGGTAACGATGTGGCAGTATGTCCTCAACTTTGAATTTCTCCTTCACCGCTCATCAACCTCTCCCATATAAGGTGGGCAAGTTGTAAGTGTAACTCATGTCCCCCTTTGTAGACTTCCACGCGAGCGTTCAAATCAGCGCCCAACAACGCCAAGTCACCAATCAAGTCGAGCACCTTATGGCGCACAAGCTCATCTTCAAACCTGAGTGGTGCTGAATAGCCATCCGAGAAAACGATCAGGCAGTTTTCAAGTGAACCACCTTTCCCCAAGCCTCTTTCAAGCAACTCTTCAACCTCCTCAATGAAACCGAAGGTCCGCGCAGGAGCTATATCGTTTATGAAATGAGCTTTCAGGTCATCGCAGAAGAAACTTTGAACGCCGATGAACGGGCGCTCATGTTCAAAAGTGTAATGCACCGATAGTTTTTTATCTCCTACAACCCTCGCATACGCTCCACTCCTTTCGTCCCGCACCTCAATCGGTTCTCGGACTGTGATGACCTTCCTTTCCTGCCCGAGTTCTTTTGTCCCTGCTTCCATTAGGAGCTTAACCCAGTGTGTTGCATCTCCATTGCCAATCGGTATTTCCTGACCCCTAACAAGGATATGCACATCACTTATCCCGAAAGAGTAAAGCGCTGCAAGGAGATGTTCAACCGTGCTCACACTCACATCACCGTTTGAGAGCACAACGCACCTTTGCGACGATTTAACAAAGGTTAAATGAGCTGGTATGGCAACACCGTCGCAGAGAAAAACTATGCCACTTGGATAACTTTCGTCCACCTCGAAAACGGGTATCAGCTTAACCTTCGTGAGCGTTCCAGTGTGCAATCCGATACCCTCATACTCTACTTCCTTCGCTATCGTCCTCCTTAAATTTTGCATCGCCATTGCTCACCTTATCCTTACGACCTCAGTTAAGCCTATGCATCTTTCGTCACCTTTCATTTTCCTCCTCCCATCCGTATTCCCCGACCAAAGGGACGAAGACGCAGGGGCATATTTTTTCGTGCTTTAACCTCACGCCGTCTTTTATCACGCGCACAAGTATTTGCGAATATGGTGAGCCGACCGGGATGACAAGCCTCCCCTTGTCAGCTAACTGCTCAATCAGCGTTGGAGGTATGTCTGGCGCACCAGCTGATACAACTATGGCATCATACGGGGCATGTTCTGGCAAGCCCAAAGTCCCATCACCTACAACTATGTGGACATTGCTGTAACCAAGTTCAAGGAGCATTCTTTTAGCTCTCTCCGCAAGCTCTGGTATACGCTCAACGGCGTAAACTTCCCTGCATAGCTTGCCCAATATAGCAGCTTGGTATCCAGAACCTGCACCGACTTCAAGCACCTTCTCATCGCCACGCAACATGAGGGCTTCCGTTATTGTTGCTACCATGAACGGTTGAGAGATCGTCTGACCGAAACCTATCGGCAGTGGGTGGTCTTCATAAGCCATGTCTTCATCTTCTGGCAGCACGAACTTGTGCCTCGGGACCTCCATAAAAGCTTTCAACACCCTTTCGTCCCTTATGCCACGAGCCCTAAGCTGAGTCTGAACCATATAATGTCTTAGCTTTTCAAAATGTTTCTCCCGCTCATCAAGATGCCTTTCCTTGCTCGTCATATTTACCCACCGATTTCACCATCACCAAAAGGAACACCGCTCCATCGCTTCCATATCAGGGGCTACCACGAGATCGGAACCCACAAAAGACATGAACTACATTACTCACGCGCTGTGGAGGAAAGCTGTAGGCAGTATTGAATAGCCATCTTCAACTCTTGGTGAGTTATGCTACCGCCCTTAAACTCACTCCTCACGAGTTTATTTATCTCCTGCAGGAGTTCGTGAAGCGACTTCCCGTCTGCCATCCACCGCTCAACTGTTGCTTTCAACCTCTCAATGCGCCTGTGCGGTATCTGCCTTACGGTGTCCTCGACAGCCCTCAGCACTTCATCTATTGAGTCAAGCTGTATCTCCTTGGGTGGATCCCCGTCGATGAGTGTGAATCCGTTGGCATCCGAGTATAAGACTGTGATTTGGTTCGTTGAGCCCCCGGGTGTTTCGTAGACTATAGCGAAGCTCGCTATCTTGCAGTTCTTCTCTTCCCATTCCTTCTCCTCATACCGCAGGTTGCCGTAGGTAACCTTGCCACGATACGGTGATAAAAGCGTCATAAGCCGCCTGCGGAACTCCTCAAGTTTACTGCACTCCTGTTGAGATGATGAAAAAGATGATTGCAGCATCCTTACACACCCCTTTGGGAGATGCTTAACAATGCTCATCATCATTATGCCCTGCTTCCAAACCCTTTGAGAGCAAGATCTTCCTTTCCATTTTCCACGCCTTAACTTTGGCATCGAGTTCCTCTATGCGCTTAAGGTGCACAAGCAAGTCCTCATGCACGAGCTCTCCACCGAGATACAACTCATAACATTTCTCCCCAAGCCTCTTGAGCTCATCATGCTTCTGGCTGATCAAACTGCATACATGGGCATCCTGAGCCTTTATCCCGATCATCTTCCACATCAATTTAATCGCTTCCCAGAGCCATCTCAGCAAGGACAAAGAGAGGCTCTTCATCTGGTTCTTCAACTGCGTTCTCAGTTGCCTTATCTTTATGTCGCGTAAGAGAGCTTTCCTCGTTAACGAGCGCCTCATTTAATCCACCTTGCATTGCGCAGTTTATTGTGATGAGGAAGCCCTTGCTTGAGCCAAGCGCTCACCAGCTGCAGCCATGAATGGCGTAAGCAAGTCAATCGGGACTGGCACCGCAACAACTGTCGCCTTCTCGGAAGCTATTTCGGAGAGCGTCTGCAAGTAGCGTAACTGCAAAGCGTAAGCGTGGCGCCCCATAATTTCGGCAGCCTGCGCCAACTGCTCCGCAGCTTGTAGCTCACCTTGAGCGTTTATAACCTTCGCTCGTCTCTCCCTTTCAGCTTCAGCCTGCCTTGCCATCGCCCTCTGCATGCCAGCTGGGAGTTCAACATCCTTGATCTCAACGGCGATGACTTTAATCCCCCACGGATCAGTTTGCTCATCGATGATCTGCTGGAGACGCCTGTTAAGTTCAACCCTCCTTGCAAGCAGGTCATCAAGCTCACTCTCTCCGAGGACGCTCCTCAACCTCGTCTGAGAAAGCTGTTGTGTTGCAGCTATGTAATTTTCAACCCTCGTCACAGCTAAAGCTGGGTCAATGACTTGAAAGTAAACGACAGCGTTAACCTTAACAGGCACATTGTCCCTCGTGATTATGTCCTGCTTTGGGACATCCATGACGAATACCCTGAGGTCTATCTTTATCATTCGGTCAATGAACGGGATGATGAGGAAGAGCCCAGGTCCCTTAACAGCGTGGAACCTGCCAAGCCTTAAGATAACCCCTCTTTCCCACTCCTGCACTATCTTGATTGCTTGCGAGAGCAAGACGAGGATGAAAGCACCAGCTACAAACACGATGTGGAATACCAACCTCTCAAAGGCTTCCATCTTCAATTCACCTCCATCGCTAAGTTTACAACTTAAGCTTTCACCCAGCCTTACGCACTTTAAGGCGCAACCCTTCAACAGCAACAACTTCTACTTTCTCGCCCGCCTTTATATCCCCGTCAACTGATTCAGCGTTCCAGAAAGAGCCATCCATTATGACGGTTCCATTCGGTGAGAGCGCTGTGAAAGCTACCGCAGTCCTGCCGATCATTCCCTCCGCCCCAACAACGACTTTCTTCCTATGGACGCTTATCGCCTTCCATATGATGAGCGATATGAAGCCACCAAACATGCTAACAGCTGTCACTATGACCGCTGATGAGACCCTCAATGCGAAGCCCCAGAACTGAGGATTGCGCACATCAACAAGCATGTAACCACCGATTGCGAGCGCTATCAACCCGCCAACTGTGAGCACACCGTGGCTGACAACGAACAGCTCAGCGATGAAGAAGACCATGCTCAACAGTATGAGCAAGACGCCAACCCAGTTGACTGGCAGGAGCGTCGATGAGTAAAGGAAAAGCAAAAAGGCTATCGAGCCCAAGACCGCAGGAATTATAGCGCCAGGGTTGTATATCTCAATCAGGAAACAAAAAGTGGCGATCAACAGGAGCAGGTAAGCCACATTTGGATGGCTAAGCGCCTCAAGGAATTTCTGTCTGGTTGTCCTTTGGATGACCACTAAAGATGCATCCTTCGTGTGCAGTTTCATTTTTGTCTTCCCGACCTTAACTTCCCGCCCGTCCAATTTCAAAAGCAAGTCATCTAAGTCCTCGGCTATAAGGTCAATCAGACCGAGCTTCAGCGCCTCCCTTGCCGTTAGGGCTTCGCTCCTTCGTATCACCCTTTCTGCCCACTCAAACTTCCTCTTCCTCTCTTCAGCGACAGCCTTTGCGGTGCTCACGAGAGCATTCGTGAGCTTGTCAAGCATTATCGCCTCGGCGTCTTTCTGTCTCTTAGCCTCTTCTTCACTTGATGGGGGTGGGGCTAACGGTATCGTAACAGGGTGAGCAGCACCCGTTGATGTTGCTGGAGCCATCGCAGCGATATGCCCCGCTATGAGCACGAATGTGCCCGCAGAGAAAGCCCTTGCGCCCCTCGGTGCAACATAGACAACAACTGGAACTGGCGCGTTGAGAAGTTCTTCTATGATCTCTTGAGTGGCTTCAACCATCCCGCCATTCGTTGAAAGCTGTATTATCAGGCATTGAGCCCCTTCTGTATGCGCCCTGTTCAATGCCTCACGGATCACATCAACGGTCACTTGCGTGATGATCACATCGCGAAGGTCGAGAAGAAAAACCCTGTGCACAGCGCAATTGGCATATGAGAGGACGACGCTCAATAGTAACGCCACCCATAGCACACGCTTGCATAGCCAGACAGCTTTCCTTGATGATGCTGTTACCGTCATGAAGACTTCATCACCCTCAAACCGCTGATGAACTGCTTTGGGACAACCCTTCTCAAAAATTAGCATGACTTACATCCCAACGCATGTCAACAGCATGGCGAAATCATAAAAGCGCTGTCACCGCACGGCTGTCCAACCCATCACTGCCTTATACCGTGTTTTCTTAAGAGGCACTCAAGGAAACGCTTTGCAGTGAGCTTTTCCTCATCATCAAACAGCTCGACATTCAGTGGACCAGAAAACGAAACAGCCTTGAGCGCCTCGATGAACTCATCCCATGGCAGAGTGCCACTCCCAAGCTGGCTATGGCTGTCGCTCAAGCCATCATTATCATGCACATGGATTCCAACGATGAACTGACCAAGCCTTGTTATGTATTCCGTAACGCCTTCAGCGGTGTTTGCATGTCCAGCGTCAAGCACGATGCACAAGTATGGCGATGAGAATTTTTCGAGCAGTTGTTGTAGCTCCTCTAAGTTGTCGCCGAGCAGTATCAGCTCACCCGTTGCTGGGAGCGGATTCAAGTTCTCGATAGCAAGCTTTATGCCGAGGCGCTCGCAGTATCTGAGCAATCGTTCAATGCTCGCACATGCCCTTTCGAGTGCCTCGCTACGCAACCATGGAAGCGATGGCAACCCGAAAGCGTATCCAAGATGGACGCACACCCAACCAGCGTTTAGCGAGCAACCGAGTTCCAGTATCCTCAACGCATACTTGAGGAGGCATGTGCGGAAGTAAGGCAACGGCTCAGCCAAGTTCATCGTATACGGTGCGTGAAGGCTTACGCTTATCCCAGATTGAGAGAGCATCCTTTGGAGTTGTCGCACTCTCCCGCCATGGAACCTCTCGATGTGCTGTGGGGCACTGTAAAGGTCAATCTCAATGTGCTCAAATCCATTCTCAACAGCCATGGCAACATAGCGCTCAACATCGTCTGGGAAAGCCACCATGCCGATTTTCATCTTCTCATCACTTCCTCACTGGAAAGATCATATCGGAGAGAGTGTTGTGTTCTGGTATTCTGGTAGCTCACCGAGCACATAGATTGAGCCAGTAACGCAAATCATGTCGTCATGGCTTGCCCAGTCCTTCGCAGCTTCGTAAGCCTCTAAGACGCTATTGAAAGCGTATGTCGTCTTTCCCCACCTCGATGCTATCTCTTTTAACTTCGTAGCTTCGAGCGCCCTCTCACTGCGTGACTGGGTCAGGAAGGCAACATCTGCAACTGGCATTAGCGCTTCAAGTATGCCGTGAACATCTTTGTCACGCATCACCCCGATGACCAATCCAAGGCGCTTATAAGAGAAGAGCGTCCTCAGCGACCTGCTTAACACATATGCTGATGCAGGGTTATGAGCGCCATCCGCAACGATCAACGGCTCACGCTTCAACACATCAAGCCTGCCGAAGCACCTCACCTTCTTTGAGCCATTGCGCAAAGCATCCTCGGTGATGTGCACGCCCATTTCCCTGAGCAGTTCAAATGCCCCAACAACGCATCCCAAGTTCGGGAATTGAAAATCACCACCAAGAGAGCAACTCAATTGCGGGTAGTCACCCTTCCAAGTGCTGTAGTCGCCACATATGCCCTCAGGCGAAGCGGAAAGCTTCCTCCAACGCACATCCTTCCCCACAACATAAAGCGGTATCTCGTGGACACAGCAATGGATGTGGAAGTGGTTGAGCACGCTGAGTTTATGCTCCGCCGTTATCAAAGGGACATGTGGGCGAGTTATACCGAGCTTTTCATTTGCTATTTCGATCCAAGTGCTTCCGAGCCTATCAGTGTGGTCAAGGGCTATGGTGGTTATGATGGAAAGGATCGGGGAAAGCGCATTCGTCGCATCATACCTCCCACCAAGCCCCACTTCCATAACGGCTATTTGGACACCCTCGTTGGCGAAGTGCTTGCATGCGACCAAAGTGAGTATCTCAAACTCCGTCGGTGTATCAAAGCCCTCCTCATGCTCAATCTTGTCTGCAATCTCGTCAGCCCACTTAACAAGTTCTTCGAAGGCTCTTTCTGAGATCGGAACGCCGTTTATGCGAATCCTCTCCCTGTAGCTGACTAAGTGCGGTGATGTGTATAACCCAACCTTGTAACCGCTCTCTGAGAGCACCTTTGCGAGTATGTGGCTAACGGAGCCTTTACCATTTGTCCCACCGACGATAATCGCTGAGAAGCTATCCTGTGGTCTCCCAGCTATTTCAAGCATCCTCGTGATGCGTTCGAGCCCGAGCTTTATGCCAAACCTGAGTCTCTTCTGCAAATACGATACGGCTACCTTCTCAGACAAAGCCACCACCTCATCTATCCACCAAGTATTAGCCGAAGCAGTGCAAGGAGTGAAAACACAAGGTATGGAAAGAGTAGCATCGGTATGAGCGGGAGGAGACGATGCGTGCGCAGTGGCTCGCCTTTCGCTTTCGCTTCGCTGTCCACAGCTTGAACCTTCCACGCTCTCATCGTCGTTTCGTTTTCATCCTCGTAAACTCCCCAAACATGAACGCGCTCTCCGACTGATGGAGCTATCCCCTCTGGCTCGCCGATCATCTCTACTTCGACATTTTGTCCATCATCACGGCGCACGCTTATCTTCAATGCCCGAAATGAACTCCCTTTAGAGAATGCAAGGAACGAAAGCAGTGTAATGTATGGCTTTTGGTAGTAGCGTTGCGAGAGGAGTAGCAAAATGACACTTGCAACAACAAGGAGCAAGAAGCCGATGAAAGCCCTCGGCGCACTTGCAAGGATCAACCCGACAAGCCACGAGATGATAGCGAATATCCACAGTGGTTCAAACTTGACTTCCGTCGCCCCACCATCTTCAACTTTTGTTACTACGCCAACGAGCGCTGGATTCGGTCCAAACAGCTCAAAGTAGGCTTTGCGCAAACTGTTTATGCTACCCTTAAACAACTCAGTTGCCGTTTGCTTATGTGCCTTCAATTCCCCCTCCGTCAATGGAGCCCTGCAAAACCTGCAATACTTTGCGCTCGCCCTGTTTTCCGTGCCGCACTTTTGGCATATCTTTCCTCCACTGCTCAAGGATCATCACCTACCTCATGGCTCACTTGAAGTCAGGCGTCTCGTCTCATAGCGCAAACGCTTTGTTGAGTGTGGTGAAGCCTGTCCGCTTCGCTCAACCTCTGATAGTATTTCATCGATGTGAGCAGTTGATGCGCCAGTGCTGAGCAGGCGAGTTTTCGCAGCTCTCAGTTTCACGGTAGCCGAAGCCACATCGTTAGCCTTCAAGTCTTGCAAAGCCTTCATCTGTAGCTCCGCTGCGCTGACTATTGATGCAGCTTGCATCACCTCTTCATTCGGCGAGCCAAGAGAAGCACCGCTCAAATACCGAAGTGTAACATCAACGCTTGCAACTTCGGTTTGGAACCTCTCCCTGCTCACACCTTGCAGGCTTATATGAGCTATGCGATAAAGCCCATCACTCCTCGGTGGTAAAAGCAATTCAATCAAGAATTCGTATACGGTTGGCTTCAATTCGCCGATGCGCAATTCAACCAATTGTGCGCTTGAGCTGTAGATGCGCTCAATTTGTGTGACTGTCGGGCGCACCATGTAAGCCTTGCGTATCTCAACCCCTCTTGGGAGGTGTAGCTTCAGGACCGCTTGACACAGCGCAACAAGCCTTGACTGCCTCATCTCTGAACCGAGTGCCTCAGGTATTTGAGATGGATCGGGAACGAAGAATGCTTCGCCACCTGAAGCATCCGCCAAACGCGTCATCAAATCCTCGTTGAAATTTATGCCGACACCCATCGTGCTGATCCTGATACCGTCGTCAGCCATGTGCCTACCTAAGTCGATGCAACGGCTCTCATCAATGCAATAGCCGTCTGTTATGATGATCGTGCGACGAAGCATTTGCTCCGAAGCCGTTTTTGAAAGCTCCTCATATGCGAGCTCAAGCCCCTTTGATAACTCCGTTCCGTCCCCGAGTCGCAGCCTCTCCAAAACCTCAATCGAGTTGAACATCTTCTCCCTCGCTTCACCAGAGCACATGGGCAAAACTGTGCGAGCATCTGTCGCGAAAGCTATGAGCGAGAACATGTCATAGTCATTGAGGTGCTCAACTATTGCTCTTAGAGCTCGTTTGACGAAGTCAAATGGGCGCGGCGCATCACGCAAAACGGAGGGCGTTGAAAAACCCATAAACTCAATGACACGAACTCCGTCACGCTCAGCATCTCTCAAAACACCATGTCGACGCAACTCCTCAACCTGCTCTTGAGTCAGCATGGGCAACATCATTGACTCACTTTTATCAACAACGATAGCGACAGCCATAGGGGCTTCAATCAGAGGTGCATTGCTTGCATCCACCTTGATCAACATGTGCATCAGGCGAACGCCTTTGCTTGCTGGCACAACATCGTGTGCAAGCTTGAACGACATGCCTATCTGGCTCATCGACTTCACACCCCCAACTTCTCCACTTTACGGTTTCTGGCGATGCCTTCTGTGAGCGAGGCGCATCGCTTGCATCAAGGTTATGAGGACGAACAAAAAAGTGAGCAAAGGTATTGGGTTGCCTGTGGCAATGAAGTAGCCAAATCCAGCCCCTGTAAGCACATAAGCCACGAGCACCATAAGGCAACAGCCAAAGCTCCAAGCGATAAGCATCCAAAACAGCAGTTCGAAGAGTTGCATGAAGCACCCAAGCAAGTCTGGTGTCATGGTTGGCTGTTGGCGTGGTTGTTGACCCATCCTGTGCCTGCCGTAAGTTGGAGGAATCCTGTGAGGGGTGTAAGATGGCTGGGCTATCGCTGTTTTGATGGCATCCCTGAACTCCCTAACGCTGTTGTAGCGTTCTGTGGGGCGAATCCTCAAAGCCTTTTCAATCACACTCTCAACATGTGCTGGCACGCTTTTGTTAACGCTCGCTATCGATACCAGTCGCTTGTTATGTGTTAGCCTCTCAACTGCGTCAGGTGGAGCAATACCAGTCAATGCGAAGTAAAGAGTTGCTGCAAGCGAGTAGATGTCCGAGCGTTGATCTGTTATGCCCTTCCCATACTGCTCGATCGGTGAGAACCCCGGAGTGACCGCTTGTGCTCCAGCGACGGTCTTCTGTCCCGGGCGGTAGAACTTGGCGATCCCGAAGTCAACGAGGAAGGCTTTCCCATCATGTTGTATTTTGATGTTCCCTGGCTTTATGTCGCGGTGTATCACTGGCGGTGATTGGCTATGAAGGTATTCGACAGCGTCGCACACTTGCCAAAACCATTTCAGCGCCTCGTCAAGCTTCTGTGGACCGTTGCGCTCAATTATGCTTTGAAGGTCCTCGCCCGGGATGTAGTCCATCACCACATATTGCTTTCCACCTGAGACGAAATAGTCAATCACCCTCGGCAAGTTTGGGTGAGAGAGGGTCGCAAGGATTTTCGTCTCGACTTCGAATTGCTTTTGCCCCTCACTTGAGGTGTCAAAGTTTTCCTTAACGGCTACATTACGCCCGTAGAGGCGCAAGTCCTCGGCGAGGTAAACTGCGCCCATCCCTCCACACCCAAGCACTTTGATGAGGCGATACCTGTTATTTAGCACCGTCATAGAGCCATGCAAGCCTCTTAACTGTGCGCCACACCTTGAACAGGTCACAGCGCTATCCAAGTTATCACAACTACACTCGGGACACATTTGCATCTCGGGTCCAACCACCTTCCATGCAAGAACAACATGTTAGCCCATCATTCCCATTTTGGCGACAGACAGAATGATGTGGTAATCTTCTCTTTGAGAGCCATTGAAGAGAGCGTGGGATTCGGAAAAAAAGCGCAAGGCGATTTCTTCTTTCACCCATCACAGCCTCGGAGGTTGCGATGATGGTCACCTTGAAAAGGGTCGTGCTCGCAAAGCCGAGGGGATTTTGCGCTGGGGTTGTGCGCGCAATTGAAACTGTTAAAAGAGCTATTGAGCTTTTCCAACCACCTGTTTATGTCTGCAAACATATAGTTCACAACAAGCATGTCGTTGAGGAGTTGCGCAGTATGGGTGCTGTATTCGTTCAATCGCTTGACGAAGTCCCAGACGGAACCGTCGTTATATTTAGCGCTCACGGCGTCCCACCAGCAGTCCGAGAACATGCAAAGCGAAAAAGCTTAAAGGTGATCGATGCGACATGCCCGCTTGTCCAAAGAGTGCATGCCGAGGCAAAGAGGTATGCAGTAAAGGGTTATTCAATAGTGCTGTTCGGGCACAAAGGACATGACGAGGTTGAAGGAATAGTGGGTGAAGCACCAGAGCAAATAGTCGTTATAAGTGATGTGGGAGAGGTTGAGGGGCTTCAACTGCCAAACCCTGGGAGGGTTGTTTGTCTAACCCAAACAACAGTAAGCATTGATGCTGCAAATGCGGTTATTGAAGCGCTTAAAAATCGTTTCCCAAACCTTAAACTGCCGCTGTCAAAGGGTATATGCTATGCCACACAGAACAGACAGACAGCTGTGAAACTCCTCTCAAAAATTTGCGACGGCATAATCGTGGTTGGTTCAGCATATAGCTCAAACGCAAGGAGGCTTTGTGAGGTGGCAACAGGCGCTGGAGTGCCAGCCATCCTGATCGGTGATGCAGATGAACTACAACCACAATACTTGCAAGGGATGGAGGTCATCGGAATCACAGCGAGCGCATCAACTCCCGAGGCAATCGTGGTAAAAGTCGTTGAGAGGCTCTGCGAGATGAGCACAACTGATGTTGCTGTTGAAGAGATTGAGTTCGTTAAAGAAGACATGCATTTCTCGTTGCCAAAGCTACCACCACAACGCCACCTGTAAGGCAACGATGCAAGATGCGCTTAGCAATCCTTTGCGGTTTTGCTTCGCTTGCTACTTCCTCTTTTGCACTTTGGGCACACGCCTCTTATTTCAAGCACATGCCCTTTAAGCTCAAACGAGTATTTCCTTGCTATCTCCTTTTGGAGGCGCTCAATCTGTGAGCTTTCGAACTCAACGATGCGCCCACAGCGTATGCAGATTAAATGGTCATGGTGCTCTCCGATGCTGAGGAATTCAAAGTGGCTATGTCTCTCGCCATAGAGCACCCTCGAGACGAAGCCAGTTTGCTCGAGCAAGGAAAGCGTTCGGTAAACGGAAGCCCTGCTCACCCCTTTCGAAGCGAGCTTCTTGCAAAGCTCTTCCACATGCCTGTGCCGTTCGCCATTGAGCAACTCTTTGACCACTGCTCTTCTGACATTGGTTATTCGCACGCCATGCTCGCGCAATAGCGAGCACACTTTCGTTACTTCCTCTTCCTTCCTTGCCTTACCCATAGCAATCAAAATTATGGCGCATCCACCTTGAAGGCAGGTTTCAATGGTGTCCACAGTTAATTATGTAGCCTGCGATATGATAAGTTGGGGTGGAGGGATAGTGATGAACAGCGTTTCTGTAAAACTCGCCCAACTGGAACGATGGCTTAACTTCATATCGGATGAAAGCAGGTTCGCACGCCACATGAGGAGTGTATACGGTGAAGATGAAACCCTGCTCAAGGAGCGCAAGCGCACATACGAAAAAACTTTGGGATTAGCAGTTCGCCTTTGGGGACTCAAGAGAAAGGTAGCAGTTGTTAGGGCGCCGGGGAGGTTAAACCTCTTGGGGAGACACATAGACCACCGTGGCGGGATAGTTAACCCGATAGCATTGAGCTCCGAGCTGATAGCCGTTGTTGCACCTCGCAATGACGATGTGGTGTGCGCACGCAATGTTGAGTGGCTGAAGTATACAGAAGCCCAGTTCCGAATCAGCGAATCCATGCCGCCAAGGAAGTTAGCAAGCATTTCCGAATGGGATAGGTGGACGATGGCTCAAGTTGAGGAGAAAAGAAGGCGTGGAGAGCAGACTCACTGGACAGATTACATCAAGGGCGCAGCTGTCATGCTTCAAGAGCACTTGAGGAAAAGCGACAACACATTCAAGTTAAAGCTGAAGGGCATGGACTTGATTGTCTACGGCGATGTGCCTCCATCCGCTGGACTCGCCTCATCCTCCGCTTTGTTCATGGTTGCAAGTGAGGCTTTGGTTGCACTCAATGGGCTGAAGATCGATGATGAAGAGTTTGTCAAGCTATGTGGCTACGGCGAGTGGTATGTCGGAACAAGGGGTGGAGCTGGTGACCACGCTGCGATAAAGTATTCCAAGCAAGGGTATGTATCGCACATAAGGACAAACCCTTTCTCCATCAGCTATAGCCCGTTCCCGAAAGGGTTAAAGGTTGTCGTCTTTCACTCGCTTGAGGTTGCCCAAAAGAGCGGTAGCGCCCGTGACATATTCAACCAGCGTGTGGCTTGTTATGAGTTTGGTCTCATGCTTATGTTGGCTCGTCATCCAGAACTTCGTGAAGAGGTTCATCAGTTAAGCGACATCAACACGAGCACCCTCGGGAGCGTTTCCCAAATCTACAAGCTGATCCTTGAGCTCCCGATGACGGCTTCGCTTCACAGCATTCTGGCATCGCTACCGAGCGAACAACATGAGCACGCTTTCAAAGTCGCTTCCACACATGCATCACCAAAACACGGATACCCAATAAGAGGCGTTTGCCTCTTCGGCATATCAGAGTGTGAGCGCAGTAGGCGCTTCATAGAGCTACTCCAATGTGGGCATGTTAGTGAGCTCGGTTTGCTCATGAATATATCACACGACGGAGACAGGGTGGCGAAGATGGACAAGAGGGGTCACATGCGCAAGTATGAAAGCAGATGCGACGATGCTCATTTGAAGCGCCTGATTAAAAGATGTGAGCGCCTCGGTGGCGAGACAGCTGATGCGGAGCTTTGGCGTCAACCAGGTAGCTACAGGTGTAGCACCGTCTCCATTGATTTCATGGTTGATGTGGCGAATAGCGTTGACGGTGTTGTAGGCGCTCAACTATCTGGCGCTGGTCTTGGAGGTTGCATGATGGCTTTGACGAGGGAAGATGCAGTGGAAAGGTTGATTGAAGAGATGAGTGAGCGTTATTACAAGCCAAGAGGGCGAGAACCTTGCTATGTGATCGCAACTCCAACAGCTGGCTCTTGCGTTATCAGCTTACCTGAGGGGTGAAATGAAAAATATGGCGCTCTGTAAGCTTGAGGTGGTTCTCCCAAAGCTTCCTGATGAACACTGGCACGCTATAAGGTGTGCCATGCAGGTGGCTGAAAGGGAGGGTGTTTGTGCATACCTTGTTGGAGGGTTTGTCCGTGATGCTCTCTTGGGACTGATTTCAAACGACATAGACACTGCGGTTGATGGCGACCCGTTTGACTATGCTCAGGCTCTATCTGATGCCCTCTCTGGAAAGTTCGTTCGGATGCACGAGGAGCCAAAGGTGGCAAGGGTTGTTATAAGAACAGACGGAGGGAAGCTGTTGCACTTTGACATCACTGGGATCGAGGGCTCGCTTGAAAGAGATTTGATGAACCGCGACTTCACTATAAACGCGTTCGCAATACCGCTCTCCTCGCTGAGGTGTGAAGGTGATAGAGTTATAGCGGAGTTGCGATTCCCAGAGAAGTCCAGCTGTTACGAGGACTTGAGGAACGGCATCATCAGGATGCACGCAGGCGCAGAAGGCGAGTTGATAAGGCAAGATCCCGTTAGGATGTTGCGGGCGTTCCGTTTCGCTGCCACACTGAAGTTTGAAATAGCTCCACAAACCCTCGCTTCAATACGGGAGCACAGTTGTCTCTTGAGGAAATGCTTGGAAGAGGGGCGCTGTTCGTGGGAGCGTGTGAGGGATGAGTTTGCGTTCTCACTCCAGTCCGATTGTGGTTCGAAGATGCTTACGGCGATGGATGAGGTTGGCTTGCTCAGCGCAATCCTCCCCGAGCTTGAAGACTTGAAAAATGTTCCAGCTCAAGGTTACCATCATCTTGATGGCTTCAGGCACTCGGTTGAGGCTGTCAGGTTCGTTGAGATGCTGACTGAAGGGATTTCTTGGCTTGAAGAAGAGTTGAGGGAGTTTGGAGTTCCGCTTCATGAGGAGTTGAGGAAGCACATCGAAAGTTTCATGCATCCGTTTGTTGAGAGGCGCACTGGCATGTTTGTGCTCAAGATGGCTACCCTCCTCCACGACATCGGCAAACCGTTGACGATGCGTTGCGATGAGGATGGTGATTTGCATTTCTTCGGGCATGAGACAGCCGGTGCCGAAATAGCTGAGCGAATATGTGAGCGCCTGAAATTGAGCAAGCGAGAAAAACATCTCATCGTTCAAGCGATCAGGATGCACATGCGCCCGCTGTCGCTCGCTAAAGCTAAATCGCTTACAAACAGGGCGCTAAGAAGATTCTGGATGGATAACGAAGAGGTCGGACTGGTTGTCGTTATCGTTTCATTTGCAGACTTGCTTGCCACCCGTGGTCCTGATATGACGCTTGAGCAGATGATTGACCATATGCGTTTGCTCCTCACTTTGATGCAAACCTACAATCAGATCAAGATGCTCAGTGCCCAACCTAAACTCTTGAGTGGCGATGATGTTATGGAGCGTTACGGCTTACCGCAAGGTCCGATTGTCGGTAAAGCCTTGCGAATAGTCACCGAGGCACAACTCAAGGGCGAGATAAAGACAAAGGAAGAGGCGTTTGCCCTCCTCGACAGGGTGATCCCGACACTGCTTTCCAAGTCAAACCATTAACGAGCCGAAAGCCAGCTTCGGCTATCACTTGCAAAGTGCCGAGAATGTCTCTGCCACTTCTTTCATCCTGCTTGGTATGTCGATATGTTGGGGGCATTTGCCGACGCATTCACCACAGTTCACGCACGCTTCCGCGCTCGCCTCACCTAATGCCTTGTATTGGTTTATAGCGAGCTGTTTCAAGCCGTGCACACGCAGTGTTATTAACGCTGCGAAGTTCGCTGGGATGTTCACCCCATTTGGGCAAGGCATACAGTAGTTGCAACCAGTGCAATAGAGGTTTAGGAGGCGCTCATTCTCTCTCTGAATCTTATCGATGAGTTCAAGCTCCTCCTTCGAGAGTGGCTTCATATCGGAAGCCACGGAGGCATTCTGTTCAAGTTGTTCTAAGCTGTTCATCCCAGACATAGCAGTGCTAACACCGGGGTTTGAGAGGACGAATCGGAGGGCGAGCTCTGGAGTGCTACGGACACCGAGAGCCTTCTGATAAACTTCGGAGGGATGGATCAACCTCCCACCACCCACAGGTCCCATGACCGCAACTCCGATATCGTTTTTGCGGCAGTAGTCAATGACTGGCTCGTTGCGCCTGTCAAGCAAGTTGTATTGGATGACGATGGTCTCAATCGCTCCATCCGACATCTCAATCATGCGGATGATATGGAACGGTATATCGTGCGATGAGAAGCCTATGTGCCTGATTAGCCCCTCCTCCTTCGCTTTCAACGCCTCCTGAAGCAATCCATTTTGAGCTTTAACGAGTATCCTGAATGTGACCATTTGCGTATCGTGGAAAAGGCACACATCAATGTAATCCACACCGAGTCTTTCAAGCATCTGCTCAAGGCACCTGCGCCACAGCGATGCTGGCGCCTCATTCCCGGGCAACTGCCACCATTGATGCCCGACTGGGTTCTTGTCTTGGATGATGACCTTCTCCCTCGGAACATGCTTCAAGAACTCACCAAGCGCTCTCTCGCTATCGCCATCGTCATACAGGTATGCCGTGTCGAAGAAGTTGACGCCGAGTTCGTAAGCACGCATGAAGAGCTCCACGGAGGCATCCCTATCAACCACCCTCGGGTTGTCCTTCAACTTAGGCAAACGCATGCACCCAAAACCAAGAGCAGAAACTGTAAGCCCTGTTCGCCCAAGCCTGCGGTATTGCATCTCTCTCCCTCCCCTCAACTGGTGGTTCTCGAGCTTCGTGTGGTTTGTTTGTGGCTATACTTTATTTGAACTGCTGTGGCGGTCACATTTAGTATGGCGTAAAGGTAAAACACTCGCAATGCGAGGTTAAGGAGGGGAGGGAGATGAGCAAACTATGGCATGGGAGCCTCCACATCGGCATTGTGCATTTCATGGCATTCCCACACGCAGCCCGTGACCCGAAAGTAGCACTCGAAACTGTTAGCGAGATCGCAAACGACGAGTTCTTTCAAGTCATTGAGCTAACGCATATACCCGATGACCAAGTGAGGAAGCAGATAAGGAAGGTTCTTGAGGATGCTCACATGGAAGTCGGGTTTGCAGCTCAACCAATATTGCTTTGGAACAAACTCAATCCATGTTCGCTTGATGATAATGAGCGTTCAAAGGCGGTCGATGCGTTGAAGGAAGCCGTTGACGAAGCTTATCAATTGGGCGCTGTCGTAATGGGCATGCTCAGCGGACCATACCCAGGGGATGAGCACAAAAGTGCAGCGATGGAGAAGCTTGTTGAATCGATTGTCTCCGTCTGTCAGTATGCGCAGGAGAAAGCACCATCAGGCAGGAAGCCGTTGACGATCACACTTGAATCGTTTGATAGGGATGTGGACAGGAAATGCCTCATCGGTCCGAGCACTGATGCAGCCGAGGTCGCTGAAAGAGTTAAGGAGCGCGTGGACAACTTCGGCATATGCATTGACTTGAGCCACCTTCCGTTGCTGAATGAAACACCAGAAGACTGTATGGCTAACCTTGGCGAGCACCTGATACATGTGCATGTTGGAAACTGTGTTAAACAGCCATCGCATCCACTCTACGGTGACCAGCATCCACCGTTTGGAGTGGAAGGTGGCGAGAACGATGTTGAGGAGTTGCGAGTATTCATTGAGGCGTTGATCTACAGTGGCTACCTGAGGCGAAGCGTCCCAACCAAGCTCCCTTGGCTCACTTTCGAGATAAAGCCCCTGCCAGACCAGGACATCAAAACCGTCCTCGCTGCAACTAAGCGTGTTTTTTACGAGGCGTGGTCTAAGTCAGGCGGAAGCCTTTAAGGTTAGCCGTAAGGTAACAAGTGGATGAAGCTAAGAAGCTGATTTTCGGCTCACGAAAAGTTCACCGTCCCCATCACATTGGATGGAGCGAATTACCTGTAAGCAAAGATCTTCGGCTCTAAAGCTCACAGGGCTTTGCAGAGACGCCTCGTTAGCGCCTATCAAACCCATTCAACCTTCAGCCCTTCAAGTGCTTCCACACATGTGATATAGGCTTTCATTTCTCCGTCGGCAAGCTCATAAACGACGAACGGTATTAATTCCTCTTCCCAGTTAGCCAATGGCAGGAGGGGTATTCGGCGAGGATGAAGCGAGTTGCGCTTCAACTTAACGATTCCTTTTCTTCTGTTCAACTGGAAACCGCAGTGAGACAGCAAGTAACCGATGGCGGTGATACCGCGTGGGTAGAAACAGAGGTTGTTTAAAAAGTAGGTATCGATGAAGCCCTTCACGAGCGAGCCAGTGTTCATCATCTCTTGGAGGGCGAAATAACGGCTTGAGTTGTCTGGCAAGTTCAAGCCAATGTATGAAGCGATGATATCACGCCATATGTTTTGTGACACCCAAATGTTGCCCACATCAACGCTCGTATGCGTGCAACCGTATTCCGTGAGCGTCTTTGTGTAGGCATTCAAAATGTCCGTCTTCATCCTCGTCAAGTCGATCTGCGGTAGCTCATCACACAACAGCAAGTAAAGCAGACCGTTGGCGGTGTAGATTGAGTATGCATCCCAACCGTGTAGCTCACCCTTCAACTCCTCCCCAGTCCAAACATCAACCAACCCATCCGCTTGTCTATCAAGGCAGACAGCATAATGGTCGCCAAGCCAACCCTCTTCATCTATCGTTTTGCGTATGCGCTCAACGATGTTACGGCATCGCTGAGCCCATTTACTATCTCCGAGCGCTTCGGCAATTATAGAGGCAGCGTGGGAGGCGCACATAGTTTTCACCGCGAGATAAATTTGCTCCCTACCATATTGAACTGCTGGCGACGCATCATCAATGGTGTTTGCGACACCGAGCTTTGGAAGCCCATTCCCAGTCGTGTCACTCCGCTCAAAGTATTCGGTCAATCGCTTGCATAGCTCATGATGGCGCTTTATCACTTCATCTTTTGCCGTCCACAACCAGAGGCAGAAAAGCATGAGTATGAAGTTGGCATTCTCTTCAACCTGCATTGGATGGGAGTATGCTTGTCTTCCCACTTCAAGCCCGAAACCCATATCGTGAGCCAAGTAGCTCCCGACATCGTCCTTCATCTCAAAGTGAGCCCACTCATCTAAGAGCATCTCGAGGAGGTCGCTCCATAGCATCAAATAGAAGAGAGCACAGTTGTATTCAACATCAATGGTGCCATGATAGTGGCAGGAGCCTTCCCAAACGCTGAACCAATCACTGCCGTCCTCTCTGACAACCCACCATGTGTTGAGCAAGAAGTTCTGGAAGGCGAACTTGATTAAATCTGACTGCGACTTGCTTAACGATGCCTCATCGAATAGGCTTTCAAAAGTGTTGGTCTTGCGTAGCATCTCACTCAAGTGTGTGCTCGCAAATTGAGCTACAGAGTCAACATCGCTGAACAGCCACCTGTATTTGAACGAGGCAGGCTCACCGAAGATGGTCAAGACTGGTTCATCAACATAGGCACACCAGATGAGCTCAAACTGTGGTGTCTGCTGGCTTCCGAAGTCAAACTCGTATTCGACCCCGTCTTCCAACAAATTAGCACCTTGTGTCATCGGTAGTATTCGTTCCTCGCACAACCACTCTTCACACACGGCTTCACGCTTTTGTTGACCGTTGCGCCGTATCAGCTTCGGGACTTGATAGGAGATCTTCAACCTATCAAAGGATGGCGATAAATGCAAGTCATCCCTTTGCAAGCGTATGAAAACCTTTCCCCTCTTAGCCTTCCTTTGTGGTGATGACCAGAACATGCGCTCAACGGGGAAGACTTTTAACCTGATGAAGAAGACTGGCGCAAGTGATGTCCATTCATCAAGCGGGTAGAAGGGCGAGATGAACTCAACATTCATTCCCAGCCCGAGCGATAGCGAACGCCCAGTGAATGACACACCGCACATTTGGAGCTTCTGCTCAACCACCTCAAAATGCTCATAGCGCTTTGTGAATGGGAGAGCTTTAGAGACGCCCTCGCTCTCTATCCCGATAGCTAAGTCTGTGGGAGAATCAAGCCATCTGCCGAGAGCCGAATGATGGACGCAATTCGCCCATGGGTCAAACAAGAGCGAAAAACGAGAACCAAACCTGCCGATGGGAGTCGCCATTAAATGCATCCTCAGCACCTCAATAAGCTTGCACCCAGCAAACGAAGCGGGGCGCAATTAAACTTCGTGCTCCACCATAACCCTCCCTATGTCTTCTGGTCTCACCGTTTCAACATCGAACTCCTTCAACCTCTTTGTGAGGCTCTCGATAGCCTCATCATACTCCATCTCAACTCTTCTCACTCTTGGTGGTAGAGGGCTACACTGTGAAACAACAAAGTGCTTGACATACGGATGCGTGATGCCCCTCTCCTTGAGCTTCCTAACGATTTCTGTGAGAACCTCATCAGCTTGCTTGAGCTTTTGAGCTCTCTCTTTCCTAACCTCGTAAGCTTCTTTCAACGAGAGCTCAAGGAACCTATCCACCTTCTTAAGCAAGCTCGTGTAAGGTCCGCCACTGAATGTCTTGCTTTCCTCATACAGCAAACCAAGTGTTGCGTAATATGCTTCCTCGAATTGGAATGCCAGATCAATTTCCCTAAGGTCTGAGGTGCCTTCAGAGATTGTCTCTTCGAGCATGCCACGATACATCCTGATGACCTCGAGCGATTTCTCTTTGAGGTTATGAGCTTTCTCAGTGTTGAGCGCCAGTATCTGGAAGGCGACAGTCTGGTCAGGCAACAATATCGCAGGTATCATCTTCTTCCCAAGAGCTTTAAGGGCTGCTCTCCTGTGGTTTCCGTTCGGTGTCCAGTATTCGCCAGTTGGTGAGCGCACTGCTATAATCGGGTCCAAGAAGCGCCCAATGGTTCTTATAACTTCCGTCAAGCGATCAACATGGTTGTTAGAAAGGTCTCTCTGATATGGTGTTGGGTTTACCTTCTCCAATGGAAGCATAACAAAAAGTTGCCACTCACCTGCAAACGGTTCTTGGTATATGGCGAGAACTTCTCCACCGTCCTTCTCAACCTGCTCGGCAAGAGCCTTCACATCATCTGGCACGCTAACATCGCTATGAGGCATATTTCCTCACCCCCACAATAATAGGATGGTATGTTAGCACAGGGGCGGTAAATGGGGGCGCAGTATCTTTATTTTATCGCATTTGCAAAAAACAGCACCAAATTTTTGCATTGCTACTTAAACCGCAGGAGGAGAATTGGCTGTTGAAGTCTCATCCCCGATTGTTTTGAGCTTGCTCTTTCCCTCACAGGCTCCTCTTGGCTTTGCAGATGGAGATGGCATAGTGGTTAACTTTTCCTACGGCAGTGCTTGCATGTTTGTGAGCAATGTGGCAAGTATGCGCATGGCTTTATCTCTAACCTCGTTTGGCGGCTCAAACAGGTTGAGCGTGTCAACCAGTATGAAACCCTTCCCCATTTTGGCTTTGATCAGCGCACATGGGTTAGTCAACACTTTTACACCGTTTGTGTTCTTCAACTCAATTGACGCATATGCTGGCTCGCTGATGAACCCGCTCCCTCTCCCTTCCCAGTCAGCATACCAGCAATCTTCACGATACCAGAACAAATCTGAATTGCCTATGCCGTAGAGCAATTCATCATTTCCACATTTGACCAACCTGCCACCAAACTTGCGTTGCTCAACCGCGGTGATCTGCGGTATGAGGGTTCGTAGCACATCTGTATCTTTCGGGTTGTGAACCCAAACTATGCCACCGTTAGCGACAAATGAACGAACATCATCCATTCGTTCCTTGAGAAGCGGGAGCATATCACGATCGATGAGAAGCAAGCCATAGCGATCAAAGGAAGCGCTTGCGATGTTGACAGAGATATCGTCATACACTGCTCCAACTGCTGAAAGAGCTTTCTGGATCGGCGAGCCAGATGCTACGGCGACAGCCAAACGCCTCCTCTTTGCGGGTTTGAAAGAAACGGCATACTGCATCAAGTTGCGAAGGAGCATTTGTGCTACAGGCTCAGCGGTGAGCTTGCTTGTCATCTCAAGTTGGCACATGATGAACGAGCCATCGCCGTAGAGGATTTCAACCAGCGGTGTCCAGCGCAATCCACCTTTACCGCCACACTCAAGCAGTATGCGAAATGCACCTTGAGAAGGTTTCACAAACGAAGAGCGAGCTACGATGTGATCGTTTCGCCACCACATGAAGTCATCCGATTGCATGCCCGAAAGTAGCGGATGAGTTGCATAACAGATGTGCACCATCGTTGCAGGACGACGCTCATCCAAACGCAAATTTATCGGAAGCCATGTAGGTTGTGAGGATTGCTCAAAACAGAAAACGATGCCACCATCACGAACAAACTTCCGCAACGCCTCGACTGATTGTTTAAACGCCTCCGTCTCAGTTCCGCCTTTGCCGATCAGGAGAAGGTCAACGCTCTCCTTGGAGACACCTTCAAGGGCTTTAACAGCCTTTAGAGCCAAGCCAACTTGTGACAAAGCCCTCTCAGTCTCACCATGCGGATCAAACAGAGCCACACGCAATCCGTTTGGTATGCGCATTTGTTCTCTTGGGAAGAGCCAGAGCTTCCTTTCATCTTCAAACACGACATTAGCGCCATCGCTTATGAGCAGGCGCAACGATACGCTCGTGCGATTCTTCACATTCGGCATTCGCCAGCTGAACTTTGTAGTTCGCAACTCGCCAGCATCCATATCGAAAGCGAAGGTGCGTTGTGCAATTGTAGAATTCCCGATGCGCACAGATGCCACTAAGGTGAGCTTGCGCCTGTGGAGCGTATCGTTAAGGACGGTTATCTCCCTTTCAACGGCTTCCGAGGAAAAGAAGTTTTTGTCGTATTGAGGCATAAATGCCACTATGGGCTTGAGGCATTCGATGCTGTAGCGTAAATCATCAACCCATGGGTTTAGCCCTGCAACCAACGATTGCCTCATGCCGTCGCAAAGCATCTTCACTCCCATCAGGTGTGCTTTCCTTTCTTCATCGCGACTGACATACACTGAATCGCCGAGGAATATGGAGACACCTCCCGGTGGACGGCTGTATGGGTAATAACAGAACTCGCCGATGATGATGGGCTTATCCTTCTTCCAGACTAACTCCCTTGGCCATCTGTCATTTCCCTCCTTGCCAAGCCAATATGCATCGTTTGGGAAGAGGTTGTGATCGTGACAGCCGAACTCGCGTGGGTAATGGATGTTGATTGTTTCCGCCCTCCCGTTCACATCTCCGTCCCCTTCAAACTCAATCGGTCTTGTCGGATCAAGTTGCTTGATAAGCTCTCCAAGCCCATAGATGCGCTCATCCGTTCCTTTAACCCTCATCCCACCGCAGTGCAGTATCTCGTTCTCAACGCTCCATATCAGCAACGATGGGTGATTTCGTGAGCGCATGACCATAGCTTCAATGTGCTTTCTCAGGTTTAGCCAAAGTCGCTCATCAGCGAGCGCATAGACATTTGCAGCACAGTAAAATGCCGATTCGTCCTTAACGCACATGCCAACCTCATCAGCGATCTCGTAGAAGTGTTTTTGGCGTGGTTGCATATGGAATCTCACAAGGGTGAAGTTGGCTTTAAGCCTCTCGATGTAGTATTTGCGAATTTCCTCACGCGTCGCTGTGGTCGGTGGGCAACCCAACCCCCTCAGTCTGAAGATGCGCCCGTTGAGGCGATAGTTTATCCCGTCAATCCATATCTCTCGGAAACCGAAGCGCAAGTTCAACTCGTCAACAATTTGCCCGCCATCACTCAACCTGAGGTTTAAGCGGTATAAATGCGGGTCATGCGGAAACCAGAGTTTCAAACCGTTGCTACCCTTTATCACATCTGGCACAACGATAACCGCTTGAGATGTGCCGTTCGCCTTTACAGTCACAGTTCGCTTCGGAAGCATTAGCTTCATCGTCTCCCCATCGTAGACACCGCCAGCGAGTTCCACGGATGCATCTTTATCGGTATCGTTTCGTAGCGTCGTTATAACCGTCAATGTTTCGTTGCGCACAGATGTCATAACGAAAGCATCGGCAATGAAGATAGGGCTTCGTGCGTAGAGAAAGACATCGTCCCAAATGCCTTTCCTTGAGTGCGGGCGAGTGCCATAGGGGATAAGCATCGAATCCTTCGGAAGCTTCTCTGGGTCTTTCGGCGGCTCAACACCTTCCACCAAACCAGCGATCCAGTCGGTGACGCCGACAAGCAATTCGTTCTTCTCCCCAAGTCTTACAGCATCTGTGACATCGAATTCGAAAGGCTCAAAACCGCCAAGGTGTTCCCCAACCTTCCTTCCGTTTAAGAACACAACGGCGTGATGGGCTACAGCCTCAAAGTGCAACACAACGCGCTTCCCAGCGAAAGCGCTCGGAACGACGAATTCTTTTCTGAACCATGCCCTGTGGTTTTTCTCTCCCCAACCACCCCATGAGAGCATCGGCACCTTCACATACTGCCATTTGCCTTTCGGTGGGAACCTCAATTCATCATCTGGTGGCAACAACATTTCCCAATCACCTGAGAGGACGATCATCGGACGAGCACCAACGGTTATGTCGCTGAGGATGTGGTAGAAGAGTTCCAAACGCTCTTTCCCCTCGCTCAGCTCAATGAGCACACGGTAGTCCTTGCTATCCCCGCCGTTGAATTGGAGCATCACCTCACTTCGCTCACCCGGTTTGATGAATGGTTCAATGGCTTGGGAGAGGCGCTTCCTCATGAAGTAATCTGTGACGCTCACATGAGCCTTTGGCTTATGTGGCTTTCCATCTTTGCTCACGAACGCAACGCGAAGCGTCATCTGCGGTCTATTAAACTCACCAATGATGCTTACACCCTCGACGCTTATTCGGTCGTTTAGGTTCACCACCCTCACCCTGAGTGGTCCTCTTGCGAGTCCGCCTCCCATCGCGCCATCGTAGATGCGCACCGCAATCAAATTTAACTCGCCAAACCTGATGAGCCTTGATGGGATAATGTAGCTTCTTGGGATGTAGCATCCTTTGCCTTCGCCCACCTTTACGCCGTTGATGTAAACCCAGTCGTCGTCATCGACGCCACCATGTTCAAACACTAAATCGCGTCCTTTGAGTTCCTTTGGGACGAAGAAGCGTTTCCGATACCATCCAAAGCCGTCATAGTCGGCGTAGCCCTGCCCATCCCAAAGAGCAGGGGCATAAAGCTCTTCCCATTTTGAGTCATCAAACTGTGGCAGAGCATAGCTTTCGTCATCGCCAGCTTTGAACTTCCATTCGCCGCTCAAGTCAACACTCCAAGATTGTTGCGCTTGTGATGAACAACAGCATTGCATAAGCACCAGCACGAAAGCCACAAAAGTGAACTTGAAGCACAAACCCGCAAAGCCGATGGCTTGCTCATCGTTTACCTTCCATCCCATTTTCACCCCTCCATTTACCAGGTGGCTTTCTTCGCTGTGGAGCAGATGAAGGTCAAGTTATTAGCCGTGCACGCAAGTGTTTTACTGTGACGAACCAAGTAGCGTTCCAATCATTTTAAGCGTTTCATCTATTTCGCTTGGGCGCTCAAAACCGATGACGATGGCGTCAACACAGCGCTGTTCCAAGATGAACCTGAGGCTTCCCTCACGCATTTGAGGCGTCTTGAAAGTGCCTTCGCCAAATATTTTCATCCCAATAACTCCCTTGCCCACCGAGCGCATCTTCCGAAGCAAGTCCGAAATCTCCTCTGGCTTGCCATCCATGTGGCTACCAACATGGTTGATGCGCGCAAGTTGCACATCAACCCAATCAGATTGCAATGATGCCTTCAATGCATCAATGCTGTGCGAGGATGTGCCATGTGCTCTTATGATGCCCTTCTCCTTCGCTTCGGAGAGTTGTTCTCTCATCCGCTTCAATTGATCAAGCCAGTTTGCGTCTGTTGTGCAATGCAGAAGCACTATGTCGATGTAATCTGTGTCGAGTTCTTTCCTGAAGCGCTCAAGCGCTTCGGATGCGTCCGTTACTTGCTCTGGCAATCCTTCCTTCCTGAACCATATCTTCGATTGGATGACGATGTTTTCCCTCGGTATGCCTTTAACGGCATCTCTGAGGAAGGTATGCGTCCCATAAAGGTCAGCCACATCGTAGAAAGTGATGCCACTTTCGTATGCGTGCTTTATTAGCCTTATGAACGCCTCCCTGCCCATTCGTGTATGATTTGATGAGCGCATCCATCCGCGCATGCCAGTTCCCACCCCAACGAACGATACCTTGATGCCAGTTTTACCAAGTGGCACAAGCTGTGTCGGTGACTTTAAACTCACACCCTCACCTTCAATAGCATCTTTACCGAAGGCAACCGACCCAACGCACGCAACCATTCCCGCGATGAAGTTGCGCCTGCTCATCATGAAGCCTCTCACCTCACTACAAGCCAAGCTCTTCAGCTATATCTTGCATTGCCTTCAGCACATTTGCAATATGCTCCTCAAGTGGTATGCCAAGTTCGTTTGCTCCATCAATTATCGCTTGCCTATCAACCTTCCGTGCGAACGACTTGTCTTTCATCTTGCGCAGCACCGAATCAACTTTCACTTCGGCCAGCTTCTTGCTCGGCATGACGAGCGCTGTCGCAACAAGCAAGCCAGTCAGCTCGTCACATGCATAAAGAGCTTTAGCCATGAGCGATTTTCGCTTTACTCCAGTCCAATTTGCGTGTCCGAGTATAGCTTCAACCACTTCCTCAGGCACACCCTGCTCTCTCAAAAACTGAGCACCAACTTTTGGGTGCTGTGTTGAATCTGGATAGCGTTCATAATCGATGTCATGGAGTAGCCCAGCGAGCCCCCATTTCTCCTCATCCTCACCGTAGATGCGTGCGTAGTGACGCATCGCTGATTCAACTGCGAGGAGGTGCTTCCTCAAATTCTCGTTGCTCACCCACTCGCAAACCCATTCCCACGCTTTCTCCCTCGTGATCAAGCCACTCACCCCCTGCAATCGGTGATTCAGCAAGCCGATCCTGTTTTGGTCCTTCAGCTCATGTGCCGACGAAACATGTTTGCCCAAAAATGCTCACAGGCTCCGTTGCGACACATGTTCGTTGCAGTTCCTTTCAACGATATCGCTTTCCCCATCGGCGCAAACAATTATAGGCGGGAAAGTGGCGACTGTAAAAGCCCGTTGCTTATTTCCATTTGCAAGCGCCTTGCAACATATTCACAATTGGTAGCAGTTAAGGCTTTAGGTGTGCTCATGTTGGCGAGGATGGGGGTGAGCCACGATGGGCAAAATGCTTTCGAGGCGTGAACTTATTAGCGCTGGCGCAGCCTTCGGGACACTGTTCCTTAGTGTGCGTTCATCATCACCGTTCGGTGCGAATGAGAGGATAGGACTTGGCTTCATAGGGACTGGTGGCATGGGCAGAGGACTGATGAGGGTGGCTATGGCAAACAAGGATGTTGATGTAGTAGCCGTTTGCGATGTTAGGGAGGAGAACCTCGCTATGGCTATGAAGATGACGGATGAGAAAGCCACACCGTATAAGGACTTCAGGCAGTTGCTTGAGAGGAAGGACATCGATGCAGTTTTCATCGCCACGCCTGACCACTGGCACTCTATCCAGACCATAGCAGCGTGTGAGGCTGGGAAAGATGTCTATGTTGAGAAACCTTTAAGCCACAACATCGCCGAGGGAAGAGCAGCAGTCAACGCAGCGAAACGCTTCAACAGGGTAACACAACACGGGACACAGCAGTTAAGCGGTGCTCATTACGCTGCAGCGAAGGAGTTGATAAATAAGGGAGCTATCGGGAAGATAACGAGGGTGCGCGTTTGGAATGTTTGGAATGAGACGCCAAACGGCATAGGCAACCCTCCAGACGAAGACCCACCAAAAGGCTTAGATTGGGACATGTGGCTCGGTCCAGCACCTTACAGGAAGTTCAACCGTAACAGGTGCTACGCACCCGGCTATTGGTTCATGTGGGACTACTCGGGTGGCTTCATGTTGGCATGGGCAATACATCACATTGATACCGTCCACTGGATACTCAATGTCACAGCACCGAAGGCTGTAATGTCAGTTGGCGGCAAATACGCCCTCAACGATAACAGGGAAACCCCAGATACGCAAGATGCCCTCATTGACTACGGTGACTTCTATGTTCAGGCTTCCGTTTACCACACCAATTCACGCCCCATTGAAGGAAGAGGATATGGCATCGCCTTCTATGGAACTAACGGAACGCTTGTGCTCACAAGGGAAGGGTTTGAGCTAATACCAGAGCCAGGGAGGGCAGAGCCAGTTAAGCAAGGTGGCTCGCCATTGCATGAACCACATGTGCGCAATTTCCTTGACTGCGTTAAGAGTCGACAGCGAACTGTTGCGCCGATTGAGTTTGGGCACACTTCGACGATCCCATTGCACCTTGCCAACATCGCCTTCAAAGTTGGGCGCGTTGTGCGCTGGGACGCCGAGAGGGAACTCATCATTGGTGACGAGGAAGCAAATAGACACATCTGCAGAACTTACAGAAGACCATGGGGCGAGTATGTTGAGCGCTACCTCTCTCCGCACCATCGCCCTTACTTCCGAATGGAGTAGGAGACTACGAGCATTCAGGCGAACATCAATTTGAGCTTGCAAGTCAAGGGGAATGAACGATGGATATTTTCGGTGCGCTACCGAAAGCCGGCAATGTGTTGCTTGTGACTTCTTTTGTTTGCCTCTACGGGTGCGTTGCCCTAAGCTTCGTGAAAGCCTTTATAGCTCCTCGCTTCGAAAAGGGTTGCAAGCTAAAGCCATGCATCGACACTGCGCTCAAATCGTTTCAAATCCTCATCTCGCTTGGTTTCTTGGCGCTCACATCGGCGATGGCAATCTTGCTTATGCTACTGCTCGGACAGCGATATGAAGTTGCTTATGTTGCTACATACACATCAAGGCAACTCCCGTTGCTGTATCGAGTGAGCGCTATTTGGGCGGGTCAGGAAGGCTCGATGATGCTTTGGGGATGGTTCGGGTTTCTATCGGTAGCTGTGTTCACGAGGCTGGTTAGAACGCTGGAGGACGAGCATGCAAAGTGGGTGGCGTTGTTTGTAATCGCATTTGCGCAAGCTTTCACGGTCGCCTTGTTTTGCTCCGAAGGTGTGTTCTCACTCCTGCCCCACAAGCCAGCCGATGGACAAGGTCTAAATCCACTACTGCAAAACTTTTGGATGCTCATTCATCCGCCGGTCACGCTCCTCGGATACGCTCTCACATCAATTCCCTTTGCGCTTTCGTTCTTCCTCATCTTCAGCAAGGGTGGCGATGATGGCGCAATGCATTTGCTTCGTGTGTGCACACTCATCGCATGGCTAACACTTGGGGCTGGCATAATCATCGGAGCATATTGGAGCTATGAAGTGTTGGGCTGGGGTGGATATTGGGGTTGGGACCCAGTCGAAAACGCCTCACTGGTGAGTTTCCTCTTGCTGACAGCATTGCTCCATGCGCTGGCAATACAAAGGCGCAGTGGTGCGGGCAGGAAGATGAGCATAGCCATCTCCATGTGCGCTTACTTGAGCGTCATCTGCGCCACATTCGTAACGAGGAGTGGCATCTTGAGCGAGGCTTCCGTTCATGTGTTCGGTGAGGCACATGCACCGCTTAGTTTCGCTTTGCTTCTCTTCATGGTTGCATATACAGCGATGAGCCTCGCATTCCTTGCACGGTGTTGGAAAGACACCACAAGCAAGCGCATCTGGACTTCAATCTATTCGCTTAATTTTGTGCTGTGGCTCGCCACACTCCTGCTTCTCTTCATGGCATCCGTTGTTGCGTTTGGGACAACATTGCCCGTTCTAACGCTCCTCATCGGTAAAGGTGTAAAAGCTTCCCCAGACTTCTTCAACAGGGCGCTTGCTCCATTCGCACTCGGCTTGCTCGCCATACTCGTCGTAGTGCCACTCTTTCATGTCAATGACAGCTTCACGAGGAGAGCGTTATTTGTTGCTTCGCTGCCTCTTGGGTGCATCGCTACGGCGGTTGCATCACTTTTTGGTATCCGAAATCCATACCACCTTGTGGTCGTGCTGATGGGGGTTTCCTCCTTAGCATCAAATGCGTGTTTGCTATGGCGCATACCTAAGTGGCATCGTCTCGGTGGGTGCATCACGCATATCGGTGTGGCGACTTTGATGCTTGGCATCTCCCTCTCGTCGGCATGCGAACGCTCAAAGATGCTCCTGTTAACAAGTGGGAATGCTTCGAAGGTTATGGGTTACAGCGTAGCCTGCGAGGTCAAACCGAAACAAGGTAAAGGCAAGTTTGGGGAAACACTTTTAAAGCTGTCCATACAAAAAGGCGGGCACAAGCTTGATACCACCGCAAGCATACTTGACAGCCCGTTTGGCATCGTGCGCCATCCGGGGATAAAGGTGTTAGCACTCGCTGACATCTATGTTTCGCCGATTGAGTTAACCGCCGATGTGGAACGAGCATCAGTCATGCTACACAAGGGTGAGGCAAAGAGAGTCCTCGGATTAAGCGTTCGCTTCCTGCGGTTTGATGTGAGCGAACATGCTACTGGTGCACCTTTAACTTTCGTAGCGAGAGCGTTGCTTGAAGTGCATCGTGAAGTGGACAATAAAAGATTCATCGTTGCCCCCGGGTTGACCGCTTCTGGCGATGGAGTTGATGATAGCCTCCCAGATGGGAGCTACAAGTTCTCTTTGCTTGAGATCAATGCTGACGAGGGGCTCATACACCTCTCGGTTGTAAAGGCGGGAGTTGAAGATGCTAAGAGAAAAGTTGCGGTGCAATTCAGTGTTAAACCTTTCATGAACCTCCTACGCCTTGGGAGCATGCTCATACTTGTAGGTGGTCTCATCTCGCTTGCTGGCGTGATTAAGAGACATGCCTGAGCTTCTCGCTCTCGTGTTAAAATGAGTGTGGCAATGTAGGCGTTCAGGTTAAACCCCTTCAAAAGCTCAACCGTCGGAGATGAGCTGGATGCATTGGCTAACACAAAACGGTTACGACATTAGTGGTGCGTCTCAAAGGCTGTTGCTCGTTGGTGGCAACTACCGCACGATGGGCATAGATGTGCGTGAGCGTCTCTCACTTTGCAAAGTTGATGTGCCAAACGCACTCCTTTCGTTGCGTTCAATTGCGGGTGTGAGTGAAGTTGTTTTCCTTTCGACATGCAATCGCGCCGAGATATACGCCATAACCGATAGACCATGCGAGCTTGAGCTGATAGAGTTCCTTCATCGCCAGCATAAGCTCCCAAAACATGAGTTACAAAAGGGTTTGTATGTGGCTACCGATAAGGGGGCATGCGCACACTTGTTTCGCGTAGCCTCTGGGCTTGATTCGATGGTGCTTGGCGAACCACAGATACTGAGTCAGATAAAAAGCGCTTACGAGCTGGCTATGAAGTTAAAGTGCTGTGGCAAAATGCTCTCGCACTTGTTCATGCGCGCCTTGAAGGTCGGAAAGCGTGTTCGCACCGAAACGAACATATCAACGGGCGCGGTCTCAATACCGCATGCTGCTGTTAAGCTCGCATGGCAGATCTGTGGTGGGTTCAGTGGCAAGAAACTCCTGCTTATAGGTGTTGGAGAGATAGGTGTGTTGACCCTTCGCCTCTTCAAAAAACACGGGATCGATCAAATCGTCATCGCAAACAGGACGCCCGAAAACGCACAGCAGTTGGCGAATCAGTTCGGTGCAACAGCGATCGGGTTGCCTGAGTTGCAAGAGCACCTGAGGGATTCCGACATAGTTATCTCGTGCACCGCTTCCCCAAGCTATCTGCTGACGCATCAGATGGTTTCAAAAGCCCTCTCAGAGCGAAACACGAAAAATGAAATGCTGATCATTGACCTCGCCATGCCGAGGGATGTTGAGCCAAGCGTGGCAGGCTTGAAAGGTTTAAAGCTGTTCAACATTGACGAGCTTGTGAACATCGCTGATGAGTATCGCAGGTTGCGCCAAGATGAGGCGAAAAGAGCGGAAGCAATCGTTACAGAGGAAGTTAATGCGTTCTGGAAGTGTTGGCGCTCAAAGTGGGCTGAGCAGTTGGTGGTGAGCTTGCTCAACTCTGCGGAGGCTGTTCGCATGAGGACGCTTGAAGAGTTTTCGGGCAAGCTCGCAACCTGCGATGATGGCGAGAGAAAGGCAATTGATATGCTGACGAGGCGCTTGATCAAGAGACTGCTACATCCGTTGATCAAGGCGCTGAAGGAGATGCCCAGCGATACAGATGACCAAATGGCATTTGATGCAGTTGTGAAGTTACTGCAACCCTTCTTGGAGAAAGGGGATGGCAAGTGAGGCGGAATGTGGTAGCCATCATCGCCTCAATGTGGCTTTGCGTTGCATGCAAGTATGCAACGGCTCAACAGAACTGCATCGCTTGTCACTCCAAAAGAGAACTCTCCATCAAACTGCCTGACGGGAGCATTCAAAGCCTTTATGTTGATCAAGAGCGGTTTGCGTCATCGGTGCATGGCAGATTCGATTGCGTTGATTGTCACACGAACATGCGTCACAAAATACAGGGAGCGCCCTCTCATGCAGTTCATGGAAGCACCTTAGGCGTCATCCCGAAAGAGGTTGAGCCACTCGTAAGGCATATGCCAAAGGCACTACAGCAAGCGCTCGCCTCATGTGCTGATTGCCATAAGGAGCAGTTCAAAGCGTATGCGACGAGCATTCATGCAAGGCATTTAAAAAGTGGCTGTGCTGATGCGCCGATGTGCGCTGACTGTCACGGAAGCCATTACATCCTTCCAAACGAAGACGAACGCTCACCAGCGTATAGAGGGAACATCCCACACATGTGTGCGGTGTGCCACGCAAACGAGGCTTTGATGAGAAAACATGGGCTCAACCCTTACACTGTGACAACCTATTTGAACAGCTTCCACGGTAAGAAGCTACGCCTCGGCAGTAACAGAAGCCCTACCTGCACAACCTGCCACAGCCATCACGCAATCGCTTCACCACATGAACCATCGTCACCTATGCACCCTAAGAACAAGGCGGGAGTATGCGCCAGTTGTCATGCTGGCGGTGGCAGGAAGTTTTCACTCACATTCACACATAAGCCAGCATCACCAGTGGAACGCCCCATAGCCTATTGGGTTGATATGTTGTTTGGGGTGTTTGTCATCGTAGTGCTCATCCCAATGTTCGCATACACATTGCTTGATGCGCTCATAATGTGTGTGCTTCTTTGCACGGGAGCGCTTGACAAGGAGCTTGAAGGGGTAGAGGGGCATGTGAGGCGTTGGGATGTGCATCAAATAATTCAGCACCTGCTCTTCATGGGGAGCGTCATGCTACTCATGTTGAGCGGGCTACCGTTGAAGGGTTCGGGTGGGATGCTTGCACCAATAATCATGCGCCTGCTTGGTGGCACTGATTCAGCAGGGTTACTCCATAGGGTTGCTGGGATGCTCATGCTATTCGCCGTTGCCTATCACCTCCTCTACTTGTTCATCCGCTTTTTGCTTGGCTACAGGCGAACCGAGATGTTGCCCTCGTTCAAGGACTTCGTTGATTTCTACCAGATGCTTCTTTTCTTGCTACGGCTGCGCCGTGAGCCACCAAAGATGGGGCGTTACAACTTCATTGAGAAGTTCCTCTACTGGGCAGCTGGTTGGGGCATCATCATGATGGGCATAACAGGGATGATGCTCTGGAGGGCGCAATTCGTCGCCGAACACCTATCACCACAGCTTGTTGAAATCGCACAGGCTGTTCACAGCCACGAGGCTGTGTTGGCGACATTCGCTCTCCTTTGCTTCCATGTATACTTTGCGCATCTTCGCCCCGATGTTTTCCCGATGAGCATGGTCTGGCTCACTGGAAAGATAAGCCTCAAAGAGATGAAGCTACGCCATGCGCTTGAGTATGAACAGCACGAGCATCGCCAACTTGATGGCTAACGGGGGTTGTGGTGGTGAAACTCAAAACCATCATCATAAGATCGCTCAAGCTCACATTGATGTTTGTGCCCATCGTGCTTGTGAGCGTGCTCTCGCTCAAGCTGTTGCTCTATGAGCGAGGTGTTGAGCGAGATCTTAAGTTGCTTTCGCAAAGGGAGTTTAAACGCATCAGGCAAAAACACATATCAGCCTCACAGGCTGTTGATGAGCGCCTGCGGTCCGTATCTAACTTGGAATGCTTTGAATGTCATAGCGTCATCACGCTTGGTGAAAGCGCTTACAGGATCACATTCTCTCACATGAAGCACATAGGAAGGGGCACTCACTGTAGCTATTGCCATCGCGACATAAAGCCATCACAGCGCCGAAGACCTTACCCAAAGCACGGTCCAGTCCCGATGCGTGTTTGCTTAGAGTGCCATGACGACAAATATGCCCCAAAGAGTTGCTCGTTATGTCATGCACGCCCTCAAACTGCTATGCCAGGCACGCATGGTTTAAACTGGCTTGAACGCCACCCGAAGGAGACGAAGGAAGAAAGTCAATGTCTGCAATGCCATACGAAGACACTCTGTGATATGTGCCATAAGCCTCGTCGCCCGCAAGACCATACTCCGACCTTCATAGCAAGGCATGGCGAAATCGCGAGGGCGAGAGAGATGCAGTGCCTGCGATGTCATGACCGCTCAACATGCGACTCATGTCACAGCATAAAAGAACCACAGTCACACCGTCAACCCGATTTTATGCTTCGGCATGGTAAGCTCTCGCTCTCTGGGCGCAATTGTCTCCTGTGCCATTCAACAGCGTTTTGCGACTCATGTCATGGTTTGAGGATGCCCCACCCAAGAGGGTATGCGCAAAAGCATAAAGAAGCGAAAGACAAAGCGATCGTGTGCATGCGTTGTCATACCCAGTCTTGGTGCGATGCATGTCACGGGATGCCAATGCCTCACCCGAAGGACTACCGAAGGGCTCACACGAAAGTGAAACCAGAGGAGCAAAAGCTATGTGTGCGCTGTCACGGTGAGAAACCCTGCGAGAGTTGTCACGGTGTGCCGTTGCCTCACCCTGAGGGGTTCGCGTTAAAGCACAGTGATGTTGCGAGCTTGAAGCCCGAGTCAGTCTGCTTCAGGTGCCACAAGTTTGAGGAAACATGTGCGGTTTGCCACAAGCGTTAAAGGTATCACAAGCGCCATATGCCTGGAATTTGATTGCCACAAGCCTCACACTTGCCCGCCCTCATATGCAATGTTGGGACTCCCTCCTCATCGCGCTCAATCACGACCGCTTTGCACTTGGCGCAGTATGTGAACTCACATTTGTCCCCGGGAAGGTTGCCACCGTAGACATACCTCAAACCCATCTTCATAGCGACCTCACGACACTCGTATATGAGCTCAATCGGTGTTGGCTGTGCGTCCTTCATCTTGTGTGCTGGGAAGAAACGCACGAAGTGCAACGGCACATCTTCACCTACAACTTCGATCAGCCATGCGCACATCCTCTTGACCTGCTCAATATCGCTGTTGAAGCCGGGCACAAGGAGATATGTGACTTCCATGAAGATGCCCGCCTTCTTAACGGTTGTGATCGTCTGTTTCGTTGTTTCCAAGCTACCCAAGCAGAGCTTTTCGTAAACTGTCTCATCAAACGCCTTAAGGTCAATGTTGATCGCATCCAAGTGTTGGCAGAGTTCGGTTAGTGGCTTGGCGAATATTTTACCAGCTGTATGGCAAGCTGTGCGTAATCCCTCAGCCTTCGCAAGCTTAAATGTATCAAGCATGAACTCGTAAGCTACTACTGGTTCGTTGTGCGCAAAGAGTATCCCAACCGCCCCACGCTCCATAGCTGTGTAGACGAGCGTTTGCGGAGTCATGAACTGGCTTTCGACTGCTTCAGGCGCCACTTGCGATATGACTGCCGTCTCACAATATTGACAGCTCATGTTGCAACCTGCCGTCCCAACGGTGAGGAAGTAAGCCCCCGGAAGGACATGATAGATGTGGTGGCGATAGAGCGTCTCAACATCAATGACAGCGACATGTGAGTGGACGAGTGTCCACAGTTTGCCACCCCTGTTTTGCCTGACACCGCAAAAACCTCTTTCACCTTTGTGGATGATGCACTGCCTCGGCTCAAGCAAGCACTTGACAGAGCCATCCGGCAATGCCTCATAATGAAGTGCCTCACGCAACCCTTCAACTTGTTCTTTCTCATCAGCCAAAGCACTTCACCTTTCCAGCTCAAGTTCGCAGAATGCGAATCTCTCATCCCTTATGACGATTTCGCCACGCCTCACTTTGATGGGTTCTGCGAACAAAGGTCCATCGTAAACGAAAGTGTGGAACTCGCCATTCTCACCGCATGGATCAACGGAGCTTGGTAGTTCGCTCAGGAATGACTCATCAAAAGCTCGTCCGCAGAACGATGGATCGAGCCTTTGCGAATCAACGCAGACTACTAATGCCTTATAGCCAAGCGATATGAATTTGAGCGCAAGCTCAGTCGGGCTTTCGTGCCAGAGTGGAAATATCGGCTTAATGCCAACCTGTGCCATTTGGTTCTCCCTATACTGGCGCACATCCTCAAGATGTATGTCGCCAAATGCAACCCCATAAACACCCTCATCCAAAGCGTCCTTAAGCACATTGCGCATCGCCTGTTCGTATTCTTCGTTGGTGCACCCAGCTCTTATGAATACTTCAACCAATGGCATGCCGAGCAACTCAGCTTGTGCCCTCAGAAGTTCAACTCTTACACCGTGCATGCTCACTCGCCCGTAATCTACGGTAATAGTGCTCAGCAGTTTGTGGACCTCAAAACCTTCCCAACGGCTGTCATGCCTGAGCGTGTGCAAAGCCAATGCCGAATCCTTCCCCGTGCTCCATGCAAGCCAAAGCGGTGCCTTCTCCACAGCAGTCACCCCACGCATACTTAACTTGAGCAGGTCGCTGAGCGGAAGGTTGCAAGCTCGGGCGGTTGCGAAACAAATGACATCGCAAAAGAAGCATAGCACAGTTAGCTGGCTAAATGCGCTTGTGACAGAATGAAGCATTGAAACTGTGGGCAAGCGGATCGGAGGTGAGAAGGGATGAACCGAAGGGAATTGATTGCAGCATTTGCGTGTGCTGGAGCAGCTGCAATCGCGGATTTCGTCCTCTCACAAGAGGTGGAGGAAGGCTTCACACCGCTGTTTAACGGTAAGGATTTGAGTGGCTTCATTCCATTCCTTCCGGGTGGTGACCCGCAGAAGACATGGCGAGTTGAAGACGGCATCATCATATGCTCAGGTAGACCAAACGGCTACTTGCGAACTGAAAAGGAGTTTAGCAACTTCATCCTGCGCTTCGAATACCGCATGATGGAGCCCGGAAACAGCGGTGTCTTCCTCATGGTGCTCCCTGATAAGATCTGGCCCGAAGGGATTGAGTTCCAATTGCTTCACACAGAGGTAGGGCGCATATTCGGGGTGTCGGGAGGTAAAGTCGACGCAACACCAGTCCTGCAACGCCCAGCTAAGTTGCGTGAATGGAACTCCTACCACATTATCCACTACAATGGTTTCGTAGCGACATGCATCAACGGACATGTAGTAGCAATAGGCGCAAACGCATCTCCAAGAAAGGGTCACCTCATCTTCCAATCGGAAGGTGCTGAGATACATTGGCGCAACATACGAATACGAGAACTTTGAGCTAAGCACAAGCAAAGACTGGCTCTCAGCAAAGGTAGAGCGAGCCTTACCACTCGTTACGATTTCCTGTAGCTTACCCTCGTGAGGGAGACAACGCAAGTATGCACAAGTGGGAAAACTTTCGTGATGTGGTAAAGGGCATACCGAAACCTGTGAAAGCTCTCTCGCTCGTCAGCTTGTTGAACGATGCGAGTAGCGAAATGATTTACCCTCTTCTACCTCTCTTCCTCAGGCAAGAACTTGGGGCTTCTTTCGTGTTCATCGGTTTGCTTGAGGGCATAGCTGAAACGACGGCGAGCTTGCTCAAGCTTGCCTCTGGTTGGCTCTCGGATATGATAGGTAGGCACAAGCTACTTGTATTTGTCGGTTATGCGCTTGCCTGCCTGACTCGTCCCATCATGGCTTTCGTAAACGCAGCGTGGCAGGTGCTGTTTCTGCGTTTCGTTGACAGGGTCGGAAAGGGTGTAAGGACTTCGCCAAGGGATGCGCTCATAGCAAGCATATCTCCTGAGAACATGCTTGGGGCTTCTTTCGGCTTCCAAAGAGCGCTCGATCATGTCGGCGCACTCATCGGTCCACTTTTGGCATCGGCTGTCCTTCGCTTCACTCCAAAGAACTACAGGCTTGTTTTCCTACTCGCTTCCATCCCAGCAATCGCATCGCTTTTCGTCCTCTGGTTCGGCGTAAGCGCAGGAGACGCAAGACGAATAAAGCATCACTCACAAAGCACGAAGATCAGCCTGACGAAGTTTGAAGCGCGCTTCCGCTGGTTCTTACTTGCAACACTTATCTTCACCCTCAGCAACTCAAGCGATGCTTTCCTTCTACTGCGTGCCGGTGAGTGTAATGTGCCGTCTTACCTCATACCTGCACTTTGGACATGGCTCCACATTATCAAGAGCGTCTCCTCAATGCCCGGTGGAGCTCTCTCGGATTACCTTGGGCGCGTGAATGTGCTCGCTTTTGGGTGGCTCATATACGCTTGTGCGTATGCTGGTTTCGGATTTGCCTCCTCACCACTTCACATTTGGCTCCTCTTCACCATCTATGGGCTTTACTTTGGCATGGTTGAAGGCACTGAGAGAGCACTCGTTGCTGATTTAACCCAGCAGGAAATGCGTGGTAGCGGTTATGGTGCATTCCACTTCATCGTTGGGGTCGGAATGTTCCCTGCGAGCTTTCTCTTCGGATTGCTATTGAACAAGTTTGGGGCACCAGTTGCCTTCAGCATTTACGCGCTTTTATCCTTTATCGCAGCTCTGACACTACTTGTGAAAGTGAGATGAACGCTTTGACCTTCGCTTCATGTCGAAGCCCTCATACATCTATCAGATGCCCGAGCTTGTCACGCTTCGCTTTCAAGTAGTCCCTATTGATGTCGTTAGGCGTCACCTGCAATGGGACTCGCTCAACGATTTCAAGCCCATAACCTGATAGCCCTGCCCTCTTAGCGGGGTTGTTCGTCATCAACCTCATCTTTCGCACTCCGAGGTCGTATAGCACTTGAGCGCCGAGCCCGTAATCCCTGACATCTGGTGGATAGCCAAGGTGCAGGTTTGCATCAACAGTGTCACATCCTTTGTCCTGAAGCTCATAAGCCTTCAACTTGTTCAGCAAGCCTATCCCACGCCCCTCATGTTGTGATATGTAAACGAGGACTCCCTTCCCTTCCTTAGCGATCATCTCAAGAGCCATCCTTAGTTGCATCCCACAATCGCAACGCAGTGAGAATAGCGCATCGCCAGTGATGCAAGCCGAATGAACCCTCACAAGCACTGGCTCCTCTGGATTTATCTCGCCCATAACGAGTGCGATGTATGGAGTCCCATCTATCAGGCTCTCATATGCGTGAAGCACGAAATCACCAAATGGTGTTGGGAACTTCGCTTCCGCCACTTTACGAACAAGCTTCTCCGTCCGTCTCCTGTATGCTATGAGGTCTGCGATCGTGATGAGCTTTATTCCGTGCTCGTCGGAGAAGCGCTCCAAGTCTGGTAGCCTCGCCATAGAGCCATCCTCGCGCAATATCTCGCATATGACAGCAGCTGGATACAGACCAGCCAGCTTCGCCATATCAACAGCAGCTTCCGTATGCCCAGCCCTCCTCAACACTCCGCCTTCGCGGTAGCGCAACGGGAAGATGTGCCCAGGGCGAGTTAGGTCGGATGGTTTCGTGTTTGGATCAAGTATGACTTTGATCGTTGTGGCGCGGTCGTAAGCCGATATCCCAGTTGTGACGCCAAACTTCGGATGCGCATCAACTGAGACTGTGAAAGCCGACCCGAACGGATCTGTGTTGTTTGACACCATCGGTGGTATGTTAAGCTCGTCCAACCTTTGCCCGATGATAGCAAGGCATACAAGCCCCCTGCCATACTTGAGCATGAAGTTGATCGCCTCAGGTGTGACCTTCTCAGCAGCTATAACCAAGTCGCCCTCGTTCTCCCTCTCCTCATCATCAACGATGATCAGGAACTCACCACGCTTGAAAGCCTCAATTGCTTCCTCAATGCTTGCCCTCGGCATGTCCGCTCACCCGCTCAGAAACCTTTGATGAGTTCGATCACGCTATCATCGCCCTTGCTTTCATTCAAGCTTGAATGCGCCTGCAAGAGCTTGTGGATATACTTTGCGAGCAAGTCGACCTCAATGTTTACAACATCGCCAGCGCGCTTTGTTCCGAGGGTGGTTGTGCGCAATGTGTATGGTATCAAAGCGACTGTGAACCAACCCCTGCCGCAATCAATAGTCGTTAAGCTAACTCCATCAACAGCCACAGAGCCTTTCGGGATCATGAAACGAGTCAACCTCTCATCGCAGTTTATTTTCACCACCCATGAACGCTGTAGCTTCTGTATGTTTGCCACAACACCAGTCCCATCAACATGCCCTTGAACGAAGTGCCCCCCGAAACGCCCCGTGACAGGTAGAGCCCTCTCAAGGTTAACCCTATCGCCAACTTTGAGGTAGCCTAAGTTGGTCCTCAGCATCGTCTCTTCCATCACATCAACTTGGAACTGTGATGCAGACCTGCTCACAACCGTCAGGCACGCACCGTTGACGCTGATGCTATCCCCTGCCTTCAAGTCCTCAAGCACGATCTTCGCTGCGATTGACATCCTTGCGCTACCGGCGTAACGCTCAATGTGAGTTACTTGCCCGACTTCTTCAACGATGCCCGTGAACATATCTCTACCCCCTCTTCTTTCGGGAAAGAAACTCAGCTCACTCGCCTATTATGGCATATCGGCTACTCTCAGTCTCCCATCTATGAGCACTTCGCACCCTATCCTTCTGACTTTCACATCCTGTAGTTTGAACGCTTCGGAAACCTTCTCAACGCCCTCGCCACCAACGGAGTGCTTCGCATCCCTACCACCGATTATGATTGGCGCGATGAACCAAACAACTCTATCAACGACGTTCGCCTTCAGCGCAGACCAGGCAACCTCACCACCACCTTCAATGAGCAGGCTCATAACGCCCATCTCCCCAAGCTTCCTCATCAAGCTAACCATCTCAACCTTACCATCCTCGTCATCTACGATCAGTATCTTCACGCCCAACCTTTCGAGTTCCTCAAGCCTTCGCTTGTCGGCGTGTTTTGTTGTGGCGAGCCATAAAGGCGCTTCATCCAAGGTTTTACAGAGCTTGCTCGAAGGTGGCAACTTGGCTTTGCTATCAACAACAATGCGTATCGGTTGGCGCGTGGCTTTGACCAACCTCACCGTAAGCTCTGGATCATCGTTTATAGCCGTGTTTATTCCGACCATGACAGCGGAATGTTCCCTTCGCAACATATGCGCTATCTTCCTTGAGGCTTCGCTTGTTATCCAGCGTGCATCGCCAAGCTTCGTCGCTATTTTGCCATCAAGGCTTGAAGCGAGTTTGAGTGTGACGAACGGCATGCCAGTCGTGATGTATTTTGCGAAATCCTCGATCAAGGTTTTGGCTTCACGCTCAAGGACCCCAACTTTAACTTCAACGCCAGCCTCCAAAAGCTTTTCAATGCCCTTCCCATTCACCAACGGATTTGGATCAATCGTTGCCACCACCACTCGCTTCACCTTGGCGGAGATTATCGAATCAACACATGGTGGGGTGCGCCCATAATGACAGCATGGCTCAAGCGTCACATAAAGGGTGCTACCAACCGCCCTCTCCCCTGCCCTCTTCAAGGCGACTACTTCAGCATGAGGTGTCCCAGCACCTCTATGGTAACCGCTTGCTATAAGCTCCCCATCTTTAACGAGGACTGCACCAACACATGGGTTAGGAGCTGTTTGCCCTTTCATCTTCTTGGCGAGCTTCAGAGCAAGACGCATCCATCTAACATCCTCACGGTCAAACACATCGCATGCCATCAACGCGTTCACCTCAGGAAGGCTCACCACAGGAAAGAGCGAAACGGGCTTTCGCTGTGCGCTACAATTTAGTTGGCGTGTGGTATCTATGCCCCATTTGCATTTAGGATGACGCAAAAGCGTGTTTGGTATCGTTGAAGTTGCGTGTAGCACAAAGAGGAAGATGTTTTTTCTTTCGTAGCGTGGAGGTGGCTTTGCAATGCCCAGAAGGGTGAAGCAGTATTTGCTTCTCGTTGCTGGCGTAACGGTGATTGCCTTCTTGATGGCTTTCAACCCTGTGCGTTTCGGTGAGGTTGAGGAATACAGGGTTGAGTTGACTATGCGCTTCGGGCTTGGTGAGCCAGCGTCCAAGCTTGCCCCGAAGGGAAAAACACTCGACCAAGAGATAGAAGACAGGCTCGTTGATGCGAAGCTCGAGATGACCGATGCCGAGTTGGTTGGCGAACACATCCTCGTAATCAAAGGCGAGGCACAAAGCAAAAGCGAAGCGCTGAAGATGCGTGACCGAATTTTGAAGGTCATAAGCAAGCATCTGCCGACAGCCGTCCTGATCGAGGGCACGGAAAAAGAAGTCGGTGTCCGACCACTCTTAAAACTCGGTGCTCTAACAATAGTTGCCCCGAAGCCAAAACTAAACTTGGGTCTTGATTTGCAAGGTGGCGTTAGGGTTGTATTGCAATGCAAACGAGCTGAGTTTCAATATAAGCTTGAAAAGCCGATAGGTAAAGCACCCGAGGAGCGAATACCAATTCGCCACAAGCTCATAGCGGAGCTGAGGGAGAGAGGGCTCAAGGAGTTTGAGCTTTTCATTGATGAGGCGACTGGGCAGTTCATAACAATTCGCACTCAGGCGAAAAACAGGAGCGAGTTGAGCAAGCAAGCGATGCTAATCGGATCTGCCCTGAGGAAAGTCGTTGGCAGTGTTGAAGAAGCAGCAAAACCAAAGCTCTATCCGTTCTCCCCCCATGCCGTTAGCACCGTCATTGAAATCATCAGGAGGCGCGTGGACAAGTATGGTGTTGCAGAATCCCAAATCTACAGGCATGGCGAGGATAAGATAGTCGTAGAACTTCCGGGTTTGAAGCATGCTATGGAAGCTGTGAAACTCATCGGTCAGACAGCCATACTTGAGCTGAAACTCGTCCCAACGAAATACAGGGTCACTGAAGAGGGCGGTAAAACGGTGTTCAAGGATGAGCGTGGGAACACAATACCGCCAATGCAAGTCTACCTTGAGTCAGAGCCAGTGATAACGGGAAAGGATTTGAAACCACCATGCAGGGTCACATACGATGAGATGAATCGCCCTGCAGTGGCGTTCACGCTCCAGCGCGCAAGTGCGAAAAAATTCGCATCAGTCACCGGAAGGAACATCGGGCGTCACCTTGCGATTTGGTTTGATAGAGAATGCATAAGCGCTCCAGTCATAAGGGACAGGATAAGCACGCACGGCATCATCACTGGCAGGTTCACTTTTGATGAGGCTCGCAATCTGAAGGTCCTCCTTGATGCCGGTTCTCTACCGGTGCCTGTTTCTGTTGTGTGGAGCAAAACGGTATCTCCAACGCTTGGTAGGGATGTCATACACAAGAGCACATTGGCTGGCATCATAGGGCTAATCATGATCGTGGCTTTCATGATCGTTTACTACAGACTGCCGGGAGTTATAGCGTGTATCGCCCTCATGCTCTACGGGTTGCTTATGCTCTCAGCGTTCTCAGCACCGATACCGGGTTGGAGACCAACGCTTACGCTTCCTGGGGTGATCGGCTTCCTGCTCTCGCTCGGGATGGCTGTTGACGCGAACATTATCATCTTTGAGCGCCTGAAAGAGGAACTGCGTTCAGCGAGGACGCTTCGCACGGCGATCGACACAGCTTTCCATAGGGCGTGGACGGCAATACTTGACGCGAATGTCACAACGCTCATAGCATGCGTCTTCCTCTACAACTTCGGGACAGGACCTGTTAAAGGGTTTGCTCTCACCCTTGGCATAGGTGTAGTTGTGAGCATGTTTAGCGCCATCGTTGCAACCAGGGGAATGCTTGAAGGAGTGGCATATACGGCGGTAGCACAGAAGCGCTCTTGGTTTCTCACAATCTTTGATAACCCAAAGGTGCGCAGGCTTTTTAAACTTGGTGAGGTTTAGCATTTGATGGGGAGCTCAAAATCAAACCTTCAGATGGGAGGAATGCAATCATGGCAGGCAGGACAGCATCCATACCGATTGACTTAATGGGCAAGAGCAAGCTATGGCTCACTATAGGCGGTATCGTAATGCTACTTGGCATCATTGGCATGATACCGCCAGAGTGGACTGGCGGGCTCACGCCAGGGAGGTTGAATTTCGGTCTGGACTTCACAGGCGGGGCTGAGTTCACATACAAACTCCCAAAGAAAGTAGCAGTTGGGTTCGCAGCCGAAAGAAGGCTATCGGCAAACATACGCTCACAGCTTGCTAAGGCAGGCTTGCGGAATGTCGTGATACAGATCTCTGAAGGCGATGTCGTCATAATACGAACTCAAGCTCGTGATGAAGAGCAAAGCAAAGAGCACGAGAAGCTGGTTGACGATGTTATGAATCGCATGTTCAAGGGGGTTGAGAAAGAAAGCACAGAAGTGATAGGACCAGTCATAGGGCGGGAACTCAAAGTTAACGCTACAAAGGCAACAATACTCGGTTTGCTCGGTATACTCGTGTATATTTGGGTGCGCTATGATGTTTTGTTCGCCATCGCAGCGATAGTTGCGCTGATACACGATGTCCTTGCAGTGCTTGCCTTCGCCTCTTTTACACACATCACGATCAATAGCCCTTTCGTGGCTGTGCTTCTGACCATCGTCGGATACTCGGTTAACGACACCATCATCATATTTGACCGAATAAGGGAGAACATGAAGCGATACAAGGATTGGGCTTTCATTGATGTGGCAAATTTCAGCATAATTGAGACGATGGCACGAAGCATCAACACCATCCTGACGACGGAGTTCCCACTTTGGGCGATATTGCTTTATGGTGGAATGGCTGCAAAGGACCTTGCGCTCCTTCTCCTTGTTGGGATTACATTTGGTGCATACTCATCAATCTTCATTGCATCTCCTCTTGTGCTGGTTATGCGTGAGCTACTCGGTAAAGAAGCAAGGAAGGTGCGTGTCACACGCCCTGCAGTAGCTGTGGAAAAAGCTCAGTCCGCAACCGCGAGTGGTCCAACAAAGGAACCCACTCTACCATCAACCGAAACAGCTACATCACAACCCTCACAGGAAGAGGTTAAGGTTTCAGTTCCTTCATCCACTACAGCTACTTTGTCTGCAGTTCAGCATGCAAAGAAGCGGAAGCGCAAGAAGAAGCGTCGCCATTAAGTTAGCGGGAGGGCGATTGATTGCTCACTCCACTTTTATCTCAACCTTCCGAGGACGCACTCGCTCAGCCTTCGGCAGTCTTACAGTGAGCACGCCGTCCTTGAATGTGGCTTCAACGCGCTCACGGTCAATTGGCACACCGAGGTTAAAGCGTCTCTCAAATTCGCCATAAGCCCGCTCAACGATGTGGTATGTCTCCCCCTCCTTCCTAACCCTCTCTCGCTTGCCACGAATCGTGAGGACATCATCTGTCAGCTCAATGGTGACATCCTCCTTCTTTATCCCGGGGAGCTCCATTACAACCACGACTTCGGTGTCAGTCTCATACACATCCACAGGAGGTAACCAAGCGCCTCTCCTTATCGGCTCCTCGCCCATGAACTCCCTAAACGCTTCACGGAAGAGACGATCAACCTCTCGCCTCAGTGCCTCAAGCTCCGCAAACGGTCTCCACCGCCTTATCTCCATCATCTTCACCTCCCTCAGGGTTTACTGCCCATTGGCTAAATTTCATTGTAACGCATGGCCAACCTCTTGATGAAGCAGTCCTGTATCCATTGCTACCCTCTGACTATGGCATCCACAAGCCTTGCAACTTGAACCATCTCAGGGACATCGTGAACCCTGACTATATCTGCGCCGTTAGCTATAGCTACCGCAATCGATGCAGCAGTCCCAAAGATCCTTCTTTCAACAGGCAGGTTTAGAACTTGCCCTATGAACGATTTGCGTGATGTCCCAACGAGCAACGGGAAGCCGAGTTCTTTGAATTCTGCCAGCCTGCGGAGTATTTCGAGGTTGTGCTCGAGGAGTTTCCCAAAGCCTATCCCCGGGTCAACGATAATCTGTTCTTCCGTCAAGCCGGCTTCGATCGCCTTCAGCGCTTGAGAGCGTAGGAAAGATTTTATTTCGCTCACGCAATCATCGTAGCGAGGGTTGAGTTGCATCGTTTGGGGCGTCCCTTGCATGTGCATTATGACAACGGTCGGTTTGTAATCGGCTATGACTTGCAACATGCCTTCGTTCAAGCCCTCGTTACGCAACCCGTAAATATCGTTGACTATGCAAGCACCAGCCTCAAGCGCTTCCTTCGCCACTTTTGGCTTGTAGGTGTCGATTGAGATCGGCACATCAATTATCTCCGAGAGGCGCTCAATGACCGGGATCACCCTCCTCAATTCCTCATCCACGGGCACAGGCAACGAACCTGGGCGCGTTGATTCTCCGCCGATGTCAATGATGTCAGCACCATCCTCAACCATCTTCACAGCTTTCGCAACCGCTGTCTCAACATCGCCGTATATGCCATCACCAGAGAAGGAATCTGGCGTCATGTTTAGGATGCCCATTATGAAAGTCCTCTCACCAAGCTTCAGTGAGTGGCGACCACATTTGAGCCAACTCATGTTCACTACCCTCCCACATCATCAGTGCGTTGGGTTGTTGATGGCTTGACGACAGCGATGGTATAGGAATGCGCATTGAAGATGCGTTTCGATAACTGCATAACATCATTGGTGCTTACTTCATCGATCAGCTTCAGGTAATGGATCGCAAGTTCGCAATTTGCTATTCCTTCTGCTTCGGCGAGCGTCCTCGCTCTCTCAAGGACTGTTTTGCAACGAGTTCTAAAGTGTAGCTCGCTCAGCCGTTTGCACTGAAGCAAGCGCTCCTCGCTCAAAGGGCTACTGCGCATGTTGTTCAACTGCTCAATCATTTCTTTTTCAACCTCGGCAAACTTACCTTCAGTTAGGAGGAAGTTGAGCGAAAGCGCTGACTCATGCCTGCGCGGGACAAAAGACACTTCAAAGCTCAGTATTGGTAGCCTATCACTTTGAGGTTGATTTGTGAGCTTGGCGAGGATACCGATGTGACTGTCGCCCAAGTGTGTGGCGATTAATTCTGTCGTTACCAACGCTTTAGGTTCGCTTGCCCCGGGAGCCTTAAATGCCATTGACATTGCATGGAAAGGTTTATCAACCTCCAAAACAAGCGGTTTGAGAAACTCGTGTGAGCGTTGCTGTGGCACAGTTAGCTCGCTACCATCGCCTTTCAGCTCGCCGAATGTCGCTTGCAATGCTTTCAAGAGGATGTGCTCATCAAATGAACCGCTACAGATCACACTCATTTTCGATGGCACATAGTTTGTTCTGTAGAAGTGTAGCGCCTGCTCGTAGCTCAATTGTTTGGGGTCGTCTATCGGGTTGAAGCCCAGTAAGAGCCCTTGAGAAAGAAATCTCACAAGCTTTATTGGGTCTTCGTCACGCTGCATCAGCTCAAGTTTGATGATTTTCTTTTCAACATCAATTGAGCTTCGCTCAAGCGTTGGCGCAAACATCTCGCACATCGCTTTAACTGCCTCGTAAACGAGGTTGCTCCGAACAACGCAGTAGAAGGCTGTGTAGTCAAAAGCGGTTTCAGCGTTTGTCACCGCACCGAGCGACTCAAGCCTTCCAATCTTCTTTGCCTGCATGATGACCAAGTGCTCAACCAGATGTGCTACACCGCGAGCGTCCGTCGGTTCGTCACTTGAGCCAGAACGAACGCACACCGCGATTGCCGTTAGGGAACTGTGTGGAAGTGGATCAAGCACAACATTGATACCGTTCTTGAGCTTGCGAGTTTGCACACCGTTAAACGGTGAGGCGTTAACTGCCTCCAACAGGAGGGCAAGCAACCAAAGTAGCGATTTCACTCTTCTGGAGAAGCTACCTGTCCTCATGCTCGCTCAACTTCATCCATCGCATGCGTTAGCAAGTGCGCTTTGCTCAATAAATTATTGTTGCATCCACTCCTTGCCCTCTACTGCTCATTTGCTGGATGCGTTTAAAATGAAAGATGGTGCATCTAACACAAGCTGTCTGGTGATTTAGCTATGGGTGATCGGAAGCGATTTAGCAGGCGTAGCTTCATAAGGTGCATCTTCTCTTCGGCTTTGCTGACAGGCATCGGAGAACTGGGACTGTGCATGGCGCAAAGGGAAGGATGGGAAGGGGACATAAAAGAGGCGATGTGGTATACGAAGATGGAATTGAAGAAGGTGCGTTGCGATTTGTGCCCGAGGAGATGCGTAGTTGATGATGGTGAGAGGGGCTTCTGTGGGGTGCGTGAGAACCGCAACGGCATCTATTACACCCTTGTCTACTCAAACCCGTGTGCTGTCCATGTTGACCCGATTGAGAAGAAACCGTTTTTCCATTTCCTCCCTGCGACGCTTTCTTTCTCGATTGCGACTGCTGGATGCAACATTGAATGTGCCTATTGCCAAAACTGGGAGATATCACAGAGCAGACCAGAGCAGACGAAGAATGTTTATATGCCCCCAAAGAAAGTAATTGAGCTGGCAAAGCGGTTTGGGTGTGCATCGGTTTCGTTCACATACACCGAGCCCGTTGTCTTCTACGAATACATGTTTGACACCGCAAAGCTCGCAAACAAATCCGGCATAAAGGCTTTGATGGTCACGAACGCGTTCATTGAGCCAAAGCCATTGCGCGAAGTTTGCAAAGTGCTTGATGGCATAAAAGTTGACTTCAAAGCATTCAGCGAGGAGTTTTACAGGAAGGTATGTCGTGGACAGCTAAAGCCTGTGCTCAGAGCGATAGAGCTGATAAAGGAATCAGGCAAGTGGCTTGAGCTGGTTGTGCTAATTGTGCCCGGGCTGAACGACTCACCTAAGGAAGTTAAGCGGATGTGCAATTGGATCAAAGCCAACTTGGGAGTTGATGTGCCGATACACTTCAGCCGTTTCATCCCCATGTATAAACTGCGGAACTTGCCTCCAACCCCCGTTGAGACGCTTGAGAGATGCCACAACATCGCTAAGGAAGTGGGATTGCATTATGTTTACATCGGCAATGTTTTCGGGCACAGCGCCGAAAGCACATACTGCCCAAGATGCAAAAGCACTGTCATAAAAAGGTATGGGTATAAGACGGATGTGCAAGGGCTTAGGGATGGCAAGTGCGCAAAGTGTGGCTTCACGATCGCAGGTGTTTGGCGATGATGCGAGAAAGCAAGATCAGTAGGCGTAAGTTCTTTAGCGGTATCCTCGGAACATCAATGGCGCTTCTATGCCAGTCGTGTAGAAGGGAAAGAGTTTTACCTCTCACCACAAGCAGTAACGCCGAAACGAAACAACACACCGATGCGAAATGGGACAACAAACGCACACGCATCGTTATCGTCAAGAGCAGGAGGTATGTGGCGACTGGCACGATCGACATCGATGAAGCTCGCAAGATGCTTAAAGAGGGGATTGTTAGGTTGACAGGAAGCGAGTCAACAAAAGATGCGTGGAAGCATTTCTTTGATCCCGATGAGATGATCGGCATAAAGGTCAACTGCCTTGCTGGCGCAAGGATGTCAACGCATCCTCAAATTGCGTATGCTGTTGCGATGGAGCTTATGGGGATTGGGGTGAAAGGCGAGCGCATACTCATTTGGGACAGATCCAATACGGAGCTTGAGAACGCAGGCTTTAAAGTGGCGACGGCAGACAAGCCACTTTGCTTTGGGACAGACACCGATGGCATCGGATACGATGAAGATGTCTACGAGTTCAGCAATGTCGGTTCACTGGTTAGCCGTATTGTTACAAGGCTTTGCACCGCCTTCGTGAACATGCCTGTGGTAAAAGATCATGGCATAGTGGGCTACACAGGTGCTTTGAAGAACTGGCTTGGGGCGGTTCACAACCCGAACAAATACCACAGCGATAGGGGTGATCCACAGATAGCAGAGTTGAGCGCGTTTGCCGAAATAAAGGGCAAGCAAAGGCTCGTCGTATGTGATGCGCTTGATGTTCAATATCATGGTGGTCCGAGTTTCAAGCCACAGTTTGTTGTTCGTCATGGCGCTATCATAATCTCAACAGACCCAGTTGCTGTTGACATCTACGGCTGGAATTTGGTTGAGGGCTATAGGAAGAAGAGGGGTTTGAAAAGCCTCGAAAGTGAGGGCAGAAAACCAACATACATACTGACAGCAGCAAAAGAGCCATTGAGACTCGGATGCGCTGATCAAGCGATGGTGGATGTGATTGAGATCGAAATGTAGAACGAGGTGCTGAGTGATGCCACGGATTTATGCTATTGCGATGTGGTGCATAATGCTTTTGCATTTTGGATGCGGTATGAGGCACACAACATCACTGCCATCACAGCCGAGCGAACTGAGACACGCAAAAGGAGAGAAGTTAAGTAGCGAAGCGCAAGTTAAAGCCACTGCTGGTGCTTACACCAACATGTTGGCTCGCCCAGAGGTTCGTCCACCTGCTGTCTGTGGGCTTTGGTATCCAGAGGAGCCAGAGAGGCTAAAACAGACGGTGCTTGAGCTTTTGAGCTCGGCGAAGACAAAGCGCACAGGAAAACCCCCGATAGCTTTGATTGTCCCACATGCAGGGTGGAAGTTTTGTGGGCAAGTGGCTTCCGAGGCTTACAAAGCAGTTGAAGGGTGCAAATACGACATTGTGCTCATAATCGGACCAAGCCATTACTTCCCTTTGCAAGGCGCTGCGGTGCCGACAGCAAAAAGTTTCATGACCCCTCTCGGTAAGGTCAATGTTGATACCGAGCATTGTGAGATGCTCGTTAAGCAATGCAACCTCATCTACAGGAACAGCCTCGCACATGACCAAGAGCACTGCATAGAGAGTCAACTCCCTTTCCTACAACTCGCTCTCGCAAACGGGTGGAAACTTATCCCCATCACCACTGGAGAGATGAGCTTAGAGCATTCCATGCTCTTGGGAAGAGCTATCGCAAGAGTGCTTGCGGGAAAGAAAGCTCTCCTGATAGCAAGCAGCGACATGTCGCACTATCCAAAGTCGGATGACGCTATTAAGGTTGACCGAGAAATTATGAATGCGCTCGGGACGCTCTCGCCCGAGAAGGTTTGGCAGACGAACGAACAGCTACTCAAAAGGAACATCAAAAACCTTGAGTGCACTCTTTGCGGCTTGAGTGCGGTAATCGCTGTTGTTGAAGCTGTGAGGATGCTTTGCCAATCGCCAAGGTTGGAAGTGCTTGCATATGCAAATTCTGGTGATGTCCCTGGCGGTGACAAGGAGAGGGTGGTTGGCTATATGGCAGCGCGAATCACAGGGAAAGTAGGCGCGGGAATTCAAGGAGCATCCAAGCCCATCCGAGAACCCTCTTTGCATGAAGCTCACATAAAACCTCAACTTAGCGAAGGCGCTTGCAAGGAGCTCATGCAGATCGTCAAAGCCACTATACGAAGCGTTGTCAAGGAGAGACGGCAACCGAAGTTGCAAGTGAACCATAAAGAGTTGCTTGAGCATTGGGGTGTCTTCGTAACCTTGAAGGAGAACGGCAACTTGCGTGGATGCATCGGCGTAGTTGAGCCGATAAAACCACTCTACAAGGCTGCAGTTGATGCAGCTATATCAGCTGCGCTCCACGATAAGAGGTTTGAGCCAGTCAGACCCGAAGAGGTTGAGAAGCTCGATGTTGAAGTCACCGTCCTCGGAAGACTTGAGGAGATAGTCAGTTTGGACGAGATTGAGATCGGGAGACACGGACTTGTTGTCATCTCGGGCAAACACTCTGGGTTGCTTTTGCCTCAAGTGGCAACGGAGTTTGGATGGGACAGAGTGAGATTCATCGAAGCAACATGCGAAAAAGCCGGCTTGGAAAAGGACGCATGGAAGGAAGGCGCTATTGTCTTACGCTTTGACGCTCAAGTGATAAGCGAATGACAGCGGTGGCGCTATGCCGTTCGTAAGTGCGAGCTTGCAATCTTCAATCTCGCTTCAGTTCCTTAGTTGTTGCCCGTGGATTGGCAGAGAACTCGGTAGCGTGCACAAGGTGTGGCACTGATGCCACAGTGCCATATTTCCCGCAGAAGGCATTCCACCTTATCAGCAACACATGTAGAAGCATCTGGAAACCGTGCTTGAAGAGTTTGACCTTCGTTTCGGGCGAGTTAATCCAACAGACTGGGACTTCAACGATGCGGTAGCCGAGCTTCCTCGCAATGAAAAGTATCTCAACATCAAACGCAAAGCCAAACACACGCTGTCTGGGAAAGACATCAAAAGCTGTCTCTCGCCTAAAGCACTTGAAGCCACATTGAGTGTCTTTAATGCCGGGCAAAAGGAGAGCCTGCACAACGACATTGAAAGCCCTCCCAAGGAGTTCTCGGAACAACGGTTGGCGCACCTGTAACTTGGAGTCAGGAAGCGCTCTTGAAGCAATCGCGATATCACACAATCCATCGGCAATCGGCTTTAGTAGCTTATCAAGTTCCTCAATGGGCGTTGAGAGGTCAGCATCTGTGAACAGGATGAAGCGACCGCGAGAGGCAAGCATGCCACTCCTGACGGCAAACCCCTTGCCCATGTTCGGCGTGTATCGTATGACCCGAAGGTCACCGAAGGAAAGTTCGTTGGCAGTCAACAAGGCAACCTCACTCGTGTCATCCTCACTCCCGTCATCGACAACGATGATCTCGCAATGCAGTCTTCGTTGGCGGGCATAGTCGATTATCCGCTTGAGCGTTTGTGGCAACCGATTGCGCTCATTGTAAGCAGGTATAACCACCGACACCAATGGCTTATCTGCACCCATTTTCACCGTGTCTCCTCGGTTGACAAAAATTTAAATTGATGCTTTGTTCGTGCACACCAATGAGTATGATGCAGGTTTGCCACAAACGATCTGTCCAACCGAGCTGTATAATCCGAAGCAACCGAGTGCATACTGTGATTGCACAATCGTGAGGAGGTGCTTTCACCATGCCAGAGGTTAGGCAAAATCTCGTGACGAAGGAATGGGTGATCATTGCCACTGAGAGGGCGAAGCGCCCTGAGGAGTTCTCACGCAAGTCAGAGCCAAGGAAGTTACCACCACATGATCCATCCTGCCCCTTCTGCCCCGGCAACGAGAGTATGACACCGAAAGAAGTGCTAAAGTATGAGGGCGAGAGCGGATGGCTCGTTAGGATAGTGCCAAACAAGTTCCCTGCACTCGTCCCAAACGGGCAACCGAGAAGACTGCGAGATGGCATTTACTTGCGCATGGATGGTGTGGGTAAACATGAAGTGATAATTGAGACGCCTCAGCATAACGAGACGATAGCCACATTGAGCAGGCAACATGTGGAGCTTGTCGTGCAAGCGTATTACGAGAGGTTTTGTGAGCTGAGCAAAGAGCCATATTGCTCGCTCATAATCATCTTCCGCAATCAAGGGGAGAGGGCTGGAACATCGCTTGTGCATCCGCATTCACAGCTGATTGGCATGCCCTTCATACCGCTCCACATAAGGCGTTACATGTATGAACTTGAGAGGCATTACGACGCCCTCGGTAGGTGCGCTGTTTGCGACATCTTGGAATATGAGCTGAAAGAAGGTGTGAGGGTGTTTTGGAGCAATGAACATTTTTTGTGTCTCGTGCCATACGCTGCATCCTTCCCATACGAGGTATGGGTCATACCGTTGCGTCATCAAGCTTCGTTTTCGGAGTTGCGCGGCGATGAATTGAGCGCCCTCGCTGATGCCCTCAAGGTAGCCCTGCTAAAACTGCACATCGGATTAAACCAACCAGATTACAACTTCGTGCTACATAGCGCACCGCACTTCTCAGCTGGCGAGCCGTTCTACCACTGGTATGTGAGGATTGTGCCGAGGCTGACAACACCGGCTGGGTTTGAGCTTGGCTCAGGGATAAGCATCAATGTAAGCCTGCCGGAGGAAAACGCTACCCACCTAAGGAATGTGGAGCTACCAGGGGAGGGTGTGTAGTCATCCTGAGGTTTTATCCTGACGGAAAACGCTTTGTGCGGGCAAGCTTGAAGAAGTTTTCCAAGATCAGCTTCCCATCCATGTAAGGCTCAACATATGCCTCTGGGTGAAACTGGACTCCGTAAAGGCATTTGCTACAATGCCTCATCGCCTGTATTCGGCATTCTGGAGTGGATGCGAGAAGCTCAAAATCTGGCGGCAGTTCCTTAACCTCACAGTAATGCGATTCACGAACCCAAAACGGGTTGCTCAAGCCATCAAACAATGGGTCGTCTTTGACTATCGTCACTGGATAGAAGCCCTCCTCCTTGAAGTAGCCCGGATGATACGCAGTTGGTGAAGGGTCTGGTTCTCCCGGGCGAAGCTTCCTCATTGGCTGATCATGTAAACGCTCAACAGCCCTTATGTTAAGGCTGAAGAGGAAGCCGAGGAGTTGATGGCTACCACATATTGCAAGTGTTGGTATCTCGGTCTCATGCAATATGTCGTTGAGTTCGTAGAAACTACGCACATCATAGTCTTCGAAAGAGCGCCCAAAGCCACTCAGTATGAGCGCCTTCGGTGAAAGCTCTTCAATCAAAGCTTTCGATAGTTGCGTGTAGTTGAGGACAAGACATGGTTCACCGCTTAGCTCTTCAAACCGAAGCTTGTGTGAGAAGCGCCCATCACCACGCTTGTAGTCTTCAAAGAAGTTCATGTCCACATAGAGCACCATCGCCTCGTCACTTCCCCTTAGAAGCGCAATCCGAATCACAGAGCTTCCCTGCGCTTTAAGCCCTCAAGGATGTGTTTGACGAAAGTTTTGGTTAGCTCAGGGTCAAGCTCTTTCCCTGCCATCTTCAACAGCTCTTCCTTTGCGCTCTCTTCACTCATCGCTGGGCGATGCGGTCTTGGAGAGGTGAGCGCAACATAAGTATCAGCCACAGAGAGCAAGCGAGCCAAAAATGGTATCTCTTCGCCGCCCCTCCCATGTGGATAACCACTGCCATCGTAGTGCTCACGATGGGCTAAGATGATTTCACGCACATCCCAAATGAATGGGACATCACCGAGTGCTTGAATGGTCAACTCAGGATATCGTTTTACCTGCTCATATTCAGCCTCAGTGAGCTTGCCCTTTTTATGGAGTATGCTCTTGTCAATTAGGTGCAAACCTATCTGGTAGAGGAAAGCGGAGGCTTTCACTGTTTCAATCTCCCTTTGTGAGCAACCAACGAAACTCGCCAGAGCACATGCATACTCAGCGACCCTCTCCGAATGCGAGCGCCTATATGGGTCTTGAGCCTCTTGAAGCGAGATGAGCAAGCGAGCCGTGTTGAAGAAGCTCTCCTTGAGCATTTCATACTGCAGGGAGCGCGAAACTACTTTCGTCGTCCACGCTATGAACCACTTAAACGCTTCGACATCGCTCTCTTTGAACTGCGGTTCGTCTTCCCAGCGCGTTATATTGAGGATTCCGTTCACATCCTCGTCCTCAACGAGTGGGAAGGATATCGCGCTTCCCCTGCCACCATAGCGAAGCCTTTGAGCTATGTATGCATGCTTCACCATTTCACTGTTGATTACGATTGGCTTACGCATCTGGATCGCGAGCCCAACTATGCCAGCCGTCGGCTTCACCTCAATGTTCCTCGTAGTTAACGGTATGCCTACTGCAGCAACGATTCTCAGGCATCCTCGCAACCTATCCGCAACGAGCAACGATGCTGCATTTGAGCATGTTTGCTCAATTGCAATTTGAGTTAGGTGTTCCCCAAGCCTCTCAAGGTCAACCTCACGGAGCAATGTTTCGGCTACTTCAGTCCTCGCCCTCAATTGGTTAGCGCTGTTTACGATACTCACATAATTGCACGCCGTATCCACAACCGATATCAGCTCCGCTATCGTGAATGGCTTGATCAACACCCAAAGCATGCCGACACCGAGTGATTTAACAACGACATCGCGCATGCTTTGCCCAGTGAGCGCTATCCCAACGAGGTTTGGCGACCTCTCCTTTAGCCTTTGGAAGAGCGAGAACCCATCGTAGTCTGGGAGGACCCAGTCAACGATGGCTATGTCAAACGCCTCTTTCTTTGATGCCTCTAACGCTGATGCACCGTCGCTAAACTCAATTACTTCGTGGGAACGACGACTTAAAGCCCTCCTGCAAACTTCCCTTACAGCTTCGTCGTCTTCAATGATTGCAATGCGTATCTTCTCGGGGGCTTTCTCCGCCCAAACTGTTTCTTCCACTCGCTTTCACCCCTGTTGCATTTTTGATGTGGTGATGACTTAGACGGTGTTGCCTGCGTTGTTTAAGCATCGGCTTCCTTTGCGGTCTCGTTGCCCTCGGAATTCTCTTCATGCGATATGCGCCTCATCGTTTCCGCGAACTCCTGCGCGTATTTAACAAGGTCGGCATGTGAGGCAGTGGCAAGGTTATGAGTTACACTGCGGATTCGCAACACGAGGTTTTGAACCTTGAGGAGCTCGTCTTTGACATCCTCCGCAGTCATTTCATCACGCCGAAGGAGCAACTCAATTATTCCGAGTATGCCTTGGGCTGGGTTATTTATCTCGTGGCATATCCTGTTCACGAACCATTTCATCAGGCGAGTATCAAACATGAGCGAGATGTTAGCCCAAGCCATCTCGCCATTCTCTTTACTCCTCTCATCCCTCACTATCCTGTTTTTGCCGAGGTGTTTTGCAGTTGTTAGAGCTCTATCTGCTGCCTCAAGCAACTTCTCGGGTGTCTCACCCGCACTTGGAGCAGTTGCAACTCCTATACTCGCTGTCAAGCGGGTGGCACAACCAAGCACATTGCTCAAGTCCAAGCTCTCAATCAAGCTCCTTACTCTCTCAGCAACAACCATCGCTCCAGAAGGTGGTGTTGCAGGGAGGAGTATAGCAAACTCGTCGCCGCCAAGCCTTGCAACCACATCATAGCGCCTGACATGCTTCCTCAACACGCTACCAACATGCCTCAAGACGATGTCGCCCTTGGCATGCCCTAAGAAGTCGTTGATAGCTTTAAACCCATCAAGGTCGATCAGGACGACGCTCACTGGCAAGTTCATTCGTCGTGCCCTTGCGAGCTCCTCTTCAGTTTTTGCGAGCCAGCATTGCCTGTTGACCAAACCCGTCACTGGGTCAGTCCATATGGCTCGCTCAAGCACATACATTGACGCAATTCGCTCAATGACAGTCCCAGTGAATACGGCTATTTGAGTTACAACCTGTTGTTTCCTGCCAGGGGGGAAATCGTTTCCATCGCCAAAAAGGAAGAACCCTCCCACAGTCCCAGAGGAGTTAGCCACGGAGGCAAAGTAGTGCTTCATAAAGGACGAAAGCACCCGATGAACATCCTCAATAGTGAACGCCTCGACTTCGGTTTCGTTCAAGTGCGCTTTAAGATGTTCTTTGAGCCTCTCAACAACTTCTCTATTGCCGTGCATGATGATTGTTTTGACCCTCTTGGTTCGCGGAGAGCACAGGACGAATGCACCGACTTCACATTGCGTTACAAGCAAACCAAGATGCAAAAGCATATCCAGACTCCGCTCAAGCAATTGAGATGTGTCAATGGAAGCAGTTGATTCAAGGTAGCGCCGCAGTGATATGTGGTCGGAAGGAATTGGTAAGAGGCTGAGAAACAGCTCGCCAAGCTTGCTCGTTATCTGGCAAACTGTTTCAACCTCGCTTTGCTTGAACCGTTTCCTCGTCCTGCTCGCCACGCATATAGCACCTACGACATCACTGACGCCTACCATAGGCGAGACGATCAATGCGCTGATGCCATATTGCCTTAGCCAGCTCAACTCTTCATCTGAAGCTCTCCCCGAATCCATGATTATTGCCTTCCCTTCACGCACCACCTTCTTCATGAGCTGTATAATGCGAGCATCTGTAAGGAGTTGTGCACCATGCCTTGTCAAAGCTCTCTCAACGAGCACATGAGGCGTATCCGACAGCCTGTCATAGACGACCACTGAGCCTATATCGCCGTCAACGAGCGTGAAGATGACATCCATAATGAGTTCGAAGAAGTCTTTTGAGTGGAGTTGTGGCGATGGCTGTAACTGTTGCCTCAGTAGCATCTCTCACTGCCCTCCTCTTGTCTTTTGTGATGCCCCTTCATTCTTCCCGCTCAACTATTGAGCTCAAGAACGAATGTGTCATGCCTAAGATTTCCCTTCTTGGTTGGCTTGGTTGTTTCGGTTGGATGGTTGTTGAGCTTATGGGTTCGACAAAAATGATAGCGTTCCCTGAAGGGCTTGTAAAAGCTTCCACCTGAGCTATCTCAACGGAGATACCCTGCCTGAGCAAATAGCGTTGAAGCTCTGCCAAGCCTTCTTTTTGGACTGTCACAATTGCCACCCTCGGGCGTTCGTTGAAGCCGACTGTGGCTCGCCCTTGCGGTTCTGTGGTTGCTTGCTCAACAGCTGTTTCACCGAAGGCTTGTTGAAAGACGGACTCCAAGTCGGCGGATTCATCTGCCCACCAATCCCTCGCTATGCGCCGAACATCAGCGTATGATAAACCTTCAAGCCACGACGCTACAAGTATGGCTCTGCCAACAGTGAGCACGATTGAGCTTGCTGGGTTGAAGTCAAAGAGGACGCCAACGCAGTTTCGATATGCATCTAAAGCGAGCACATCAACTTTTTCCCCGCCTCGTATCGGCACTTTCACCCCGACAGGAAGCAAATTGCCAATGAGCTTCCAAAGCCCCCTCTTGCTCAAAGTCCTCTCAATGAGCGTTTCCAAACGCGTAACATCAAACTGGATTGTGAAGAACGACAAATCACCCTCACTCGGAATGTAGACCGCAAACCTTTCAACCCTTCCCCCTTCCATCCATTTAGCACCTACCCGCAGAACATAGCTGTAAATCGCATCCAGTTGGAAATCTTACATCAGCAAGTGTAGCACATGTTGACATAGTATGGTAAGTTGGGAGGTGAAAGGAACAGGATGCAAGTGAACAAGCTTGAGGAGATGCGTCGCAGGGTGCGTGGCATCTATGTCATCACCGACAGATACATCAACCCAAAGCACGATCACATCTCGATAGCCATGTCTGCCATCAAGGGCGGTGCATCAGTCATCCAACTCCGCGACAAAAACGCAACCACAAGGCAACTCCTTGAGTGGGCGTTCAAACTAAGGGAAATGACGAGCGGCACAAAGACACTACTCATCATAAACGACCGAGTGGATGTAGCCTTGGCATGCTGTGCAGATGGCATTCATGTCGGTGATGAAGACATGCCAGTAGCATTGGCGAGGAAGTTGGTCGGCGAAAACATGCTCATAGGCAAGTCAGTTGATAATGTTGAGCAAGCAGTTGAGGCAGAAATGGAGGGCGCTGACTATGTTTCCATTGGCGCTATTTTCCCTACATCTACAAAGCCAGATGCTGCTCAAGCTGTAGGGCTTGATATGCTAAGGGCTGTTAAGGCTTCGGTGAAAATACCAGTTGTTGCAATAGGTGGGATAAACCATGAGAACGCTCAACAAGTCATCAGTGCAGGTGCCGACGCAATTGCTGTCATCTCAGCCGTCATTGGTTCTGACGAACCTGTGAAGGCTGTTGAAGAACTCGTGCGCATATATGAGGCTTGCAAAAGGAACGGAGATGAGCAAGGTGAAAAAGCTCAAGGACATAGGGGAGCTGAAAATTCTAAGTTGGATACATAGCGAGCTTAGTGGGCAAACCAAGTCAAGGGACGATGTTGTGCTCGGAGTGGGCGATGATGCTGCAGTCCTCAAAATTGAGCAGACAGAGCAGTTAGTCATAACTGTAGATTCGCTTGTTGAGGGTGTCCACTTCTCGCTTGACTACTTTACGCCAGAAGATGTTGGCTGGAAGGCGCTTGCGGTCAACCTGAGCGATCTCGCTGCAATGTTTGCAAAACCAGTAGCAGTGCTTGTATCGCTTGCCATGCCAAGCAGTCTACCATTCATGTGGGTGAAAAGGTTTTATCGTGGCATGCTTGAGGTGGCAAACAAATTCGGTGTAGCAGTCGTTGGCGGTGATACATCAAGCTCACCGTCGAGCATCTTCATCTCCGTGAGCGCTATAGGCGTAAACAGCGCCAGCGTCCCACTTAGGTCTACAGCTGAAGTGGGGGACGCAGTCATAGCCACTGGCACATTCGGGGACTCGGCGATCGGATTAAAGCTACTAAGGGAGGCAGGCGCGCAAGCTGTCAAACGCTCAAGGGTCTTGCGTCGGCTCGCAATGAGACAGTTGAGACCCACACCGAGGGTGAATGAAGCATTGATAGCTGCTTCAACTGGGCTTTGCAAGTGTGCAATTGATGTGAGTGACGGTTTAGCGAGTGACCTGAGCAAGATCGCCCAGTTGAGTGGTGTCAGGATTTGCTTGTGGCTTGAGAAGATACCGATAAGCAAGGAGGCGATCGAGGCTTCAAAGCGGTTCAGCTACTCGCCACTTGAGATGGCTTTAACTGGTGGCGAAGACTACGAACTAATCATGACCACTCCAAAAGCATACGCCTCATCTCTCTGCGAGGCGATAGAGAAGGAGTGCGGAACAAAGTGCACTATCATCGGCGAGGTGGAATCGGGAGAACCCCTCGTTTATGGTGTTGATAGCAACGGCAAGCTGATAGAAGTTGCAGGTGGCTATGAACACTTCGTCAGTTAGACGGCTCTGAGCGCTGAATGAGCTCTTTGATAACTTGCAGGCGTTCGGCATCGCTTTGCGGGACAGACTTAAGCTTATGTAGCTCCCAAGAGATATCAAATTGCGCTTCCTCACCGAGTCCGAGCTTGAATATTGGGCTCATCAGCTCAAGCTCAACATACGGCAATTCATCTGGGTTGGTGTAAACCTCAACAGTGCATCCACCGTCTGGATATACTTCGTGCTCTCTGTGTTGGGCACGCTGGATGAACACAACATCACCATGAAATGAAGCGAGCCAGCATTCCTTTGAGTCAGCGCCAACCTTCGTTGCCTTCTTCGGGTCACGGCGCAGAAGCAGGAAATCACCATAACGCTTGCAGTATTCAGGCTCAGCTTTGCTAAGCACAGCGTATCCCTTCTCGAACTTGCTCTCACGACTTAGAGGCACGATGACTAAATCTGGCGACCGTATCTGTGTGACGCTCCATATCAGCATCTCCACAAGTGGCAGACGAAGCTTCTCCAGCCTCTGCCTGATTGTGAGCCTCGATGAATTGGCGCTCAGTCTTATCTCCCTGACAAGCCATGCACCGTAGTGTGGGCTTACAGGTGTCACAATTTCAACACCGTCTTTCAACTCAACTGCTGTGCACTCACCGCCATCAAAAGCTTCATCAGGTGGCCAGCTTCTACCCATCACTTCATTCCATTGTGCTTGCGGGGCTGGCCATACTTTGTCGCCACCAAAGTTTGCCCACTCGTTCGGCTTTGCGTCTTTGCGTAGCTTGCCGAACCATTTCTCATTCTCCCAGAGTATGTTTTCGCCGTCCACAAACCTGTAGCTCATTATGCGCCCTATCTTTGGGACGACTACGACCTCAACAAGCCCGTTCGTTATCCGATACGATTCATCCCAACCACGATAGTTTATCTGTTCCACCTTAACTTGGGCGCAGAGCCTCCCTGCAAGTAGCGCAAGGCTTGCGATATACATCATCCGCTTTACCAATCTGCTCACTCCTTGAATGCGCATTCGCATGTTTTCAGGTTGCAGTGCATAAGCAAAAGCGCTTCGCCATTCTCACGCGTTTGAATGGAGAAGGCGCTTGAAGTATTCAATCGTGATTTTCAATCCCTCTTCAAGGGTGACTTTAGGCTCCCAACCAAGTAGCTGTTTTGCCCTGCTTATATCTGGACAGCGTTGTTTTGGATCATCCTCTGGCAGTGGCTTGAACTCAATTTTTGATTTGCTCCCAGTAAGGTTGATGATGAGGTTGGCAAGGTCAATGATGCGCACTTCGTTCGGGTTGCCCAAGTTTATGGGTTGGTGCGCATCTGCCTCCATGAGCCTTTTGATGCCTTCTACCAAGTCATCAATGTAGCAAAAGGAGCGAGTCTGAGTTCCATCACCGTAGATAGTGAGAGGTTCTCCCTTTAACGCTTGCCAGATGAAGTTCGGTATGACCCGCCCATCGTCTATGCGCATCCCAGGTCCATATGTGTTGAAGATGCGCGCGATGCGTGTATCCAGACCGTAGTGGCGATGGTAAGCCATGGTGAGTGCCTCGGCGAAGCGCTTCGATTCGTCATAAACACTTCGCACACCGATAGGGTTCACATTACCCCAGTAACTCTCATCCTGAGGGCTTACGAGTGGGTCGCCGTAAACCTCAGAGGTTGATGCGAGGATATACTTTGCACCTTTGGCACGAGCCAAACCGAGCGTGCGCCATGTCCCGATTGAGTTGACGAGCAGTGTCTCAATCGGGTAGCGCATATAGTGAGCTGGGCTCGCAGGGCTCGCAAAATGCGCAACATAGTCGACAGGTCCATCGATGTAAAGGAAGTTACAGCAGTCGTAGCGCATCACTGTGAGCTTGCCATCCGTGTTGGCTATGTTCTCGATGCGCCCCGTTATGAGGTTGTCTACGACGATGACTTCGTGACCTTCTTTCAACCACATTTTGACCAGATGCGATCCGATGAAGCCTGCGCCTCCAGTTATGACTATACGCACTACGTGTTCACCTCGTGAGCGCTAAGGGATTTAGAAGATGGCGTTCCTGTCAGGCTCAATCTGCTTTATAGCAGCAAGCCCCTCGGAAATGCTTGTGCGAAGCTGTTTTGTTAGAATCGGCTCTTGGTCGACAAACTGCATCAGCTGAGCTTTGAGTTGCTCAGCTTGAGCGCGCAATTCATCGATGCGCTCCTTTATCGGTTTGAACATGATCCGCCTCCTGCCGAATAGCCCCTTCTCCTCACTCACCTCATAAAGACCACGCTCAGCAAGGAAGTGTTGCACATACTGGATGAAATCTCGGTATGCGTCTCCTGTTAGTTTTGTCCGTCCAGTCAGTCGGCGTATCTCACGGAGGGCAAATTCAATGACTTCCTCAACTGGCGCTGTCTGATCACCGGGCTTGTGTATGAACCAAGCCTTCAAAGCTCTCCTGAAGCCGACCTCAAGGTTGCGCGCAAATGGTGTCCTCGGGAAAGCCCTTACAGGGCGCATGTGTAGCTCCCAGTCACGCGGTGGGAATGGGGAGAATGGATCCACATTGCGTTTTCGGACGCTCCACTCAATCGCACCCTCACAAGATAGCCAGACGAAAGAGGCGAAGAACATCTCCTCAACAAGTTGCTTGTTCGGGACATGGACACCCGAAGAAGGCACAAGCGAAAAATAAGCTTTCAAGTGCTCCGGGGGCGATTGGACTGGCTCAATGAACATGTCAGCGAACGCCAGAACGAGGCACTCAGGTCCAGTGACAGACGGCAACGGTAATTGCAATGCTGGCTCAACGGGCTTGCTCCACCATTCGTTGAAGGCTTGCATCAACGAGCGTATGACGACATAGAAAGCGATGATGACAGCAACCAAACAGATGATTACCAACACCACGCCTCCAACCATTGTATCTTCTGATCACCACCGACGGGTGCAATCATGAAGCTATGTCTCTTCGTAAATTTCTGGGTTGACTATGTTTGGTGGGCGCTCGCCCCGTAGCACCGCAAGCACATTCTCAACAGCCATGAGTGCCATCTTCGTCCTTGTCTCAGTTGATGCGCTCCCGATGTGCGGGAGGAGAACGACATTCTCCATCTCAAGGAGCTCTGGCTCAACCATTGGCTCGTTCTCATAAACATCCAAGCCAGCGCCAGCTATCTTTTTCTCCTTGAGAGCCCTAACAAGGGCTTTCTCATCAACGACCGGTCCTCTTGAAGTGTTGATTAGGAAAGCGGTCCGTTTCATTAGGTCAAACTCCCTATCGCTGATCATGTGATATGTCTTGTTTGGTCCGTGTGTTATAAGCGGCACATGTATGGTGACAAAGTCAGCCTCTTTAAGCAGTTCATCGAACGGCACATATGTTGCTCGCAGGGCCCTTTCAATCTCCTCATCAGCCCGCACCATGTCATAGTAAATGACACGCATATCAAAGCCCCAAGCTCTCCTCGCAACAGCTTTCCCAATTCGCCCAAACCCGACTATACCAAGGACTTTGCCCCACACATCTGCGCCAAGAAATTGCATTGGACCCCATCCGTTCCATTTGCCAGAGCGCAGGAAACGTTCAGCCTCGTTCAAGCGCCTTGCAACCGCCATCATCAGAGCCCACGCTAAGTCAGCTGTCGTTTCGGTGAGCACTCCGGGAGTGTTCGTAACTGGTATCTTGCGCTTCGTAGCTTCGACAACATCTATGTTGTTGAACCCGACCGCGTAGTTTGCGATGACCTTCAGGTTCGGATTTGAATCCATGACTTCGCTATCAATCGTATCGGTGAGCAGGCAGATGAGGGCGTCGCACCACCTAACACCTTCGAGCAACTCTTCCCTTTCAATTGCGCGGTCGTGTGGATAAATCCTCACCTCAGAGACTTCGGGAGCACTCCGAAGCTTTTCAATCGCTGGCTCTGGCAACATGCGTGTCACAAACACTTTGTAGCCCATCTTCCCCCACCCCCGTGAGTGTTTCACTTGCCAGCGAATCCAAATCAAGCATCCCTTGGTGTTGTCGGTTCATTTTCCATTATGCGTCACTCCGCCACATGAAATACGCACTGCCAAGGCGAAACTGGGGTTTCGCGTAAGTGTCCAAGTTAATTAGAGAATTCAACGGCTTGAGCAAACCAACACAGCGCTGCGAGGGAGAGGAGATGGATTGCAAACAAGCTCGCATGCTTATTTCGGCTTACATAGATGGCGAGCTGGATGAAGCTGAAATGAAAGGGCTTAACGAGCACCTCAAGCAGTGTGCGGAGTGTATGTCATTCTACAACTCTGTGGTTGCGCTCAAGCGAGTTCTCGCTTCATATCAAGAGCCTAAACCCAAAGACGAGCTTTTAATGACGACACTGCATCGGCTAAGGGAAACCAAGGGTGGCTACACCCCCTCAGACAAACCGCACAATTGCAAGGCTGTCCAATACAAAATGCTCGAACTGCTTGATGGGGAGCTTGAAGAAGAAGATGCTCATGGATTGCTTGAGCAAATAGCACGCTGTGATACATGCACGGCAGTTTGGGCTCAATGGGAAAGGTATGCAGAGGCGATGAAGTCGCTTCGCAAGTTGCCAGTGCCTGCACACCACAAAGTAGCGCTTATTGAGCGCCTGCGTGAGGAAAGACTTTCGTCGCAAACAGTGGCTCACTTCCCAGAGAGGCTTTTACAGTGGGCAAGGCAAGCCATCGTGGCTACTATGGTCATCGCTTCCGCTTTACTTGCAACGCTCTTGCTGAATTACCGCATGAGGCATACAGCGCTTTTGCAACCTGTTAGTGTGGTAACTGAGCAAGTCCCTCGCGAGAGGCATGTTGTAACAAGCCACATCGCCAAAGAGCCGTTAAATCGTCCCATACCAACCACACCACCTCCTTCCAAACCAGACGAACTTGCCAAACGCGCACAACACATCTCTCGTGAAGAGCAAGCTTTAGCGTCAGCAAAACTTACAGCATGCGTAGTTGCAACTGATGAAACAATAAAACCATCAAATATCAACGACATAAAGCCGAGCCTGAAGGAGACAAGCATGCCGATGAGAACCAAATTGGAGCGAAGTGGAGCTGGGGTGAGAGAGTTCGCGGAACGCGTGCACGCAACAGTTGTATTGCCAGTTCACCACGAGCATGAGAGGGTGGCTTCGCAAATGTTGATCAGAAGAGCAAGGCATGAAGGAATTGATGAGCTACCGAAACTCGAAAAAACATTCACTGGCACTCAAGCAACACATACATTGCGAGTTGGAGCACTTGAAGCAACTAAAGTGAGAGCTGAAGGGAAAAGTATCGCTAAAAGCCTTCCGAAGTATGGCATAGGAGTGGCATCAGGGGAAACCTTTGGTGAGGAACTTCTCGTGCAAGGTGATTTGGAAGAAGTTCTGAAGCGATGGAGGGAAGCAACGGAACTAACATCCTCGGCTGTTTCTGTTGAAGGATGGCGCATGGTTATGGGAGCTGCTTTCCAATATCGCCCTGAAATTGAAGAGGTCGAAAGACTGAACAATTACTTTCTTGGTCGCCCTGACATTGTTGAGCGAGTTCGCCCCAGCGACACCTTCACTGGAGCAAACCAAAACAAGTGCCTCTACATAAAACTCTTCAGGCTCGGGGTCCAATGGTGATAACTGCTACACCTCGCTTACGGCGAGGTGAGAGAACGATGAGCAACCTAAGTAAGGTAATAGCGATAGCCATATCGTGCATCTTCATAGCTGTGACGGCGGGCGACCTTGCATCTTTTGAGGAGTCGTTTTTGCAAACCTATGCTGATGGTCAAAGCACGCTTAACACGCTAAGCCGTTTGCGTTTTGGGCAGGGAGTAAGGATAACGATGTTCAGTGACAGGACTGAGCCCCAGCTTAACAGCACGCAACTGAAACTTGGAAACCTTGTCCAAGGCACTCACATCTCAGCACCGCTCGGCAAAGGGACAAGCATTTCCGCAACTATTGTGAAGAGCGCTCAATTAAGCCCGATTTTTTCACAGCGCTTGCAAATGAGGGACTTCGCCATCGGAGGTAGTTCATCGCTATCGTGCTGGCGTGGTGCGAGGGGAAACAGTTTGTTCACAATGCAAGTTGATGACACAGCAAGTTACATGGCAAAGGTTGAGCCCAAAGGTTCGCTCACAAGATACCGCCTTGAGCATAGCTCAAACACCTTCAAGTTTGAGTTTGAGAAGGCGCGAGTGGGAAAGGATCTCCTTTTGGGCAATGGAACTTGGGTGAGCGAATTAAACGAGGTCGCCCCTCTGCCCCGCTCGCTAAATGCTCTTAGGGGATATGAATTCTCAACGCTATCGTTGTGCTCGAAGATAGGTTCGTTCAATGCGGATGCCAAATGGCATTCCCTCTCAGGCAGTGGTGAAGTTGAGCGCCAAAGCGTTTCGTTTACGGGGCACAGGTTGAAGATGCACCTCGGTAAGACATCGGTTGAAAGTGGCGCCCTGCTCACAGCTGAAGCGACTGGTGGGGAAGCGAAGGCACTCGCATCAGAGTTTGAGTCCCTTTCAAAAGAGTTCAAGTTGCTTGGCGCCCCTGCCATAACTGCGTTGCAATCATTTTCCAAGTTGCGTGAAAGCGAACGCTTGTTCGTGTATGAGCCATCAAACGACTTCCAACTCAGGCATGAAAGCATAAACATAGGCAATGCCTCAATGGAAGTTTCACAGGAAGCAAACATGCTGACATTGTTTGGTGGCAAGTTTTCGGCGATCAGCAAAAGGGTAGCAATCGCTCAAGCTACAAACACGCAGTTCCTAAAAAGCATAGGTAGAGAAGCCATGGCTAACCTTATTGGGTGTTCTCAAAGGGTGACGCAGTTTACATTAGCCCCGTCAAAGACATTCCAAGTTAGCCACTCCATTGCTGAAGTTGAATCTTCAAAAGGAGCACAGACCACGCGCATGACATCATTCTCACTTCAACCAGATAAATCAACGAGCGCCTCACTCGTGTTCGGTGACATAGAGGATGAGGGCAAGCCGGAAGTCAAGCTGATGCAATGGAGCTTGGAGAAACGGCTTGAGTTTGGTGGGCACAGTATGACCTTATCAAACTTCTGGCAGCGAATGAAACCCGATGATGGCATTACGACTTTGCTGAAGCGTATGGCACTCTCATTCTCTACCAACCCAAAGTCTGCAACGAAGTTCCAACTCAACATTGTGCACACCAATACAGAACCGGACTCTCGCACTGACGGAACTTACATGAAGATGGCTCTCCAATCGCCTCTCTCAAAGCGTGCTTCATTAGCTGCTACTTGGGAGAGCAAGCCAACGCCAATCGGCTCTGTCAAAATCGGGGAATGCAATATTGATGTCTCCGAGCTTAAGTTGCGTTACTCCTACAGAGAAGAGCCAACGCCTCAGGGGATAGAACATAAGGTTGATCAGTTCCAGCTACATCATCCGATATCGGATGAGATGGGCATGCTCATTAGCGTGACATCAGTTGAGCATGGCGACGAAAGAGTTGATGAGAAGTCGCTAACGGTGATGAGCGAAAAACAGCAGGAGAGGGAAACGCTCATCAAATTCTCTATGAGCGACAGGAGAGCCCCCGACAGCGAGGAGCAAACTCAATCTGTTGTCCTCCTTCACTCGGTAACCAAAGATGTTCTAATTGCGACGGAGCTGTCACAAACGGGTGATGGGGAAGGCAACAAAGGAGAGCAACACAGCGTCTATATTGCTGCAACGGCTAAGTCCGACATGAAACCACAAGTCCACATTGGTTACACGAGCGTCCGTCCGCCATCAGGTGAGGCAAATCAAGCCCCATTGGTTCGTCTAAGCCTCGGAAAGCGTGACGGTGTTCGAGTAGTTGTTGGCTATGCACTCAACCAAACACGACAATATGGGCAGATGCCGATGCGCGAGCTTGTCTTCCAACTGCCACTTGGGAGGGCGAAAATTGAAGTATACCGCTTCTTGAACATGCCTCAGAACTGGATAACGAGGTGGTCTAAGGAGTCGTGGTTTTCGAGGGCATCAATGAGTCCCTTCCCAACGCTCCCAACTGGGCAGAAGCTAAGTCAACTCAGCCTTGTAGACTGGGGCATGGTGAGTCTGAGCGCGACCATCTCAAAAGGTTGGACACTTCAAGTTGGTGCCCATAAACTCAACCCATACGCACAGACGAATTTGAATGAAGGGCAGGATGTGTTCGCAATCCTTCAAGGCAACTTGGGGAAGAACGGCAAACTGCATCTGTCCTTCAGAAAGGTTTCCGAAAGACAAAGCTCAGAAGATGTAAAAGGCTTAATCTACGCCATCTCATATGCGTGGAGGGTTCCTCAGCGTTCAGTGGATGAATGTTATTTCTCACTATCGGCGCACTACAACACGAATCAGCGGATACAACGCCCTCCTATCCCGCCCGGTGCCTACTCACTTACGCTTTCCTTCTCCTTCCGTTGGTAGCCTATGGAGAGTTGTCATACAGGCAGCGTGGATCACCGGGGCGGTAACCTACAAGGTCTGTTATCTTTACCCATTTCACATGCCCATCTGCGAAGACAACATTCACTCCTTCCATATGCCTTGGTGCTGGAACCCAACGGCGTGCTGTGTTGTCGCCATAAAGTGGATCGGCGATGAATGTTGCGCATCCAGAGTCCCCACAAACATATGGGAAGAAGACGCGAAAGTCAGTCCCAGCATCATCCGACCACCTTTGGGGTGGCCATGCAGGGTTCGCTATGTTACCTGCATCGCAAAGGTAAACTGTGGATGTCGGCTCTCTCAGCTCAGCCATCTGGATTGGCTCTTCATCCCAATTGAAGACATTGCTATAGTCGCCGCGCCTTGCACCGATGCCTTGAACAAACAAGCGGTAATGGTAGCCGTATCCGAAGCGTATAGGAGATGGGTTAGCCTTGTAATCTTTTGATGGGCACTGGAAAACTTGCTCACTGCGAAGATAAGGTTCAAGTATGTCCCAAGTCCAAAGGACGCCAGAGTTACCAGTTATGCGCCCGATGTAGCCCGGAGCCCAAACGACACCGAGTGGGAAACGCTCATCGTTGTCCTGAATATACATCCTGAAAGCCCCGTCTATTTGCTTCAGGTTGTTTATGCAAGCCGATTGCTTAGCCTTCTCCCTCGCCTTCGCAAACACTGGGAAGAGGATAGCTGCCAGCACAGCGATTATAGCTATCACAACGAGCAACTCAACGAGTGTGAAAGCCTTACACAGCACCCTTGAGCGCGCTTTCTTCGCCATTTGCCTCATCGCAATCACCCCTCCACTTTGAAGTTTTTGCTCACATCTCATTATGGCGATTTAAAGTTAGATCGTCAAATGGCGCTACTGGCTTTAAGGTTAGCTCAAAGGATTGATTTCCGCAACCAGATGAGGAAGGTCGCAAGTAGGCAAAGCCAGACAATGGCTCTAAGAAAAGATGGCAGAAGCGAAATGATGGAGAAGAAGAAACTCAACGGGATGATGAGAAGGAGCGTAGTTGTAATCACTCGCTTGAGCGAATCTGGCTGTGTTATCCATGCGACAAAGTCAATCGCAAACGAGCGGTTCAACTCGTAGTCGCATTTTTGGCATCTCGCTGCGATGCGAGGATTAATGTTATGACAGCGTGGACACGCTACTCCCTTTAACTCGGCTTCCAATTTTTTCTCCTTAGCCAGACGCAGTTTGTATCTATCGCTTTGGCTTAACGGATCGAGTTTAAGCGCTTCCTCAAACTCTTTTATAGCTTCGTCGTATCGCTTTAGCCTGAAATACACATCGCCAAGCATTGAATGGGCTGCAGCGTTCTTTGGATCGGACTTAATTGTTGCCTTGTAGCGTTCAATCTCTTGCTCATCAAGCCAACGCCTGATCCGCTGTTCGCTTATGTGATGCAACACCCACAACATAACCACACCCAAGCATAGGCTACAACTCAGCAGGACGATGAGCGAGTTCTTCCACCAGATCAGCGCGAGAACCAAGCTCACAATCGGTAGCAGTATCACTATAACTCCTTCTGTCGCAGAAAGCTCGCCCTCAACCAACCTCCCGACGATGGCACTTGCAACTATCCCAAGGAACAACAGCAACACCGCTAATTTAAATCCCTCGGTCGCTGCTTCGCCATACGCCTCCAACATAACTCATCACTGCTTAACAGAGGCGCACACAGGGCAATTCGGGTTTCGCCTCAACTTCACCGTCGTGAATGTCATCTTCATCCCATCATAAATGAGGTAGCGATTGAGTAGCAATTCACCTATGCCAGTGAAGTATTTAAGCACCTCCATCGCTTGAACCATTGCTATCAACCCGGGAGTCGTCCCAACAACTGGGAACACACCAGGTGGTGGAGCTTCCTCAAATATGCATCTTAAGCATGCTGTGAGACCCGGTATGATCGTCGTAGCGTAGCCTTCAAGCCCCCAAATCGCCCCGTGAAAGAGTGGCTTCTTGGAGCGCACAGCATATGAGTTGATGATGAGCCTCGTTGGGAAGTTATCCAGCGCATCAACTATCGCATCGACATCGTTGAGCAGTTCATCCACATTCTCTTCTGTCAAGCGCTCGCAGATCAAACTTATCTCAACCTCTGGATTAAGCTTGCTCAACTTCTCAAACGCCGATTGAGGTTTTGGACGCCCTATGTCATCAGTCCAATGAAGCACTTGCCTGTTAAGGTTGCTCTCCTCAACTACATCAGAGTCTATCAACTTCAACCTCCCTACACCTGCAGCAGTCAGGTAGATACTAATAGGGCATCCCAAGCCACCCAAGCCAACAATACCAACACTTGCGTTGCGCAACTTCATTTGACCTTCAACGCCCCATCCATCAATGCGCATTTGCCTATCATACCTTGCACTGAACATTAGACCGTCACCCCTTTCAAGCACTTTTCACTTCCGAAGCCGATGAAGCTTGAATGTGCTTACTCATTGTAGCACGAGTGAGCAGTTTCGCTTCAGCGAGTGCGAACGCTACCATCTGCCCCAAAGCTATCCCGCCATCGTTCGGTGGGACTTGGCGATGCCAAAGGACTTCAAACCCGAGTCGCTCAAGTTTATCGATTGAGCCCTCAAGCAGAAGCTTGTTTTGAAACACGCCACCAGTGAGCACAACTTTGTTCACTCCTGTAAGGGAACGCAGTTCTCGGCATGCACTGACGACCATCTCAGTTACGGTCATGTGGAAACGAGCTGCAAGATGTCGTTTGTCCTCACCGAACGAGAGCAGTTCAATCAATTGCAATAGCGTTGGGCGGTAGTCAAGCACGATGGAGCCTTTCTCCCAATACATGTTAAAGCGCAACGGCTCTACATCAGCATCCCAAGCAACCGTGGCAGCCATTTCAAGCTCAACAGCGGGTTGCCCTTCGTATGTGGAAACATCGCATATGCCAAGCAATGCTGAGACCGCATCAAACAACCTCCCCATGCTCGTGTTCATAGGTGAGTTCAGCCGACGACTCACTTGCAAAGGTATGATGCGCCTTTCATCACTGCTCAACCTCTCAAGCAAGCCCTTCAAGCCATCCAGAGTGAAAACCTTCTCGCCAAGCATTTCCCACGCGTATGCGAAAGCAAGCCTTATCGGCTTTCGTATCGCAGCTTCCCCTCCAGCAAGTGGCATTCTCGTAAGATGCCCAAGACGCCTAAACCTGCTTGGCTCGCAAAGCAGTATCTCCCCTCCCCATATCGTCCCATCAATCCCGTATCCAGTCCCGTCAAACGCAACTCCTATCACAGGTTCATAGACACCGTTTTCTGCCATGCAACTCAACACATGGGCATAGTGATGTTGCACTGGAAACGAAATCTCACAGCTCTCCTTCGCAAGTTGAGTTGTGTGGTATCTGGGATGCATATCGCAGATGGACACCGCAGGCTCAACACCGAGCAAGTTGCACAAATGGTTTATGGCGTATCTCATGTATTCGCAAGTCTCGAAGTTCTCAACATCGCCGATGTGCTGGCTCAAGACTGCCCAATCATCCTGAGCGATGCAGAATGTGTTTTTAAGGTCGGCGCCGACAGCCAAAGCAGGTGCTGGAAGATTTTTTGGGAGTTCAAAGGAAGCTGGCACATAGCCCCTTGAGCGCCTTATCACAACAGGTTCGCCAGCCATCGGGCGAACAACGGAGTCATCACATGGGATGTGTATGTCCCTGTCGTGGAGCAGGAAAAAGTCGACTATGCCAGATAGGCGCTTGAGTGCTTCCTCATTGCGAAAGCAAATCGGCTCATCCGATACATTGCCACTCGTCATCACAAGAACGCTTGGCGAATAGCGCATCAACACAACATGAAGTGGCGTGTATGGTAGCATTACACCTTGATAGAGGTTGTTCGGTGCCACATTGGGAGCAATGCCACTGCCCTCCTTTTGTGGCAACAGCACTATCGGGCTCTGTGGCGAGCGCAACAGGTTCATCTCCCATCCTTCAGCCTTCACAACTTTTGTGAGTTCGTGTTCGTCACAACACATTATCGCAAACGGCTTTGCGGGTCGATGCTTCCTCATGCGCAACTTCCTTACGGCTTCCTCGTTGCGAGCATCACATGCTATGTGAAATCCACCCAAGCCTTTGATGCCAATGATATAACCTTTGGCGAGCAACTCACCAGCGAGGCGGATGGATTCCTCACCCTCGGAGCATATAGCCTTGCCCTCCCCATCAGATAGCCATACCTTCGGACCACATGATGGGCATGCGTTAGGCTGTGCATGAAATCGTCTATTTGCTGGGTCATGATACTCGTGCTCGCACAGCTCGCACATTTTGAACCGAGCCATCGTCGTGTTTGGACGATCATATGGCAGACGGAAGATTATCGTGAACCTTGGTCCGCAGTTAGTGCAGTTGATGAATGGGTAAAGGAAGCGACGGTCTTTCGGATCGCTCAATTCACGCAGGCATTCCGAGCATAAAGCCACATCAGGTGGTATGACTGGGCGAGGATGCAATGTCGCCTCACTACTTACTATCCTAAAACCACTCTCAAGTAGTGGCTCAACCTCATAGACCTCCATTGAGGCTATCTTTGAAAGAGGTGGTGCTTCACTTCTCAACCTCTCCGTGAAAAGATGTAGCTTCTGCTCCTCGCCCTCAACCTCAATCTCAACACTCCCAGAGGCGTTCATCACATAGCCAGATAGCCCAAGCTCGCTTGCAAGCCTGAATACAAATGGACGGAAGCCAACTCCTTGAACTACTCCAGTCACCCTTACCTTGAACCGCTTTAGCACCGATTTAGCCCCCTTGCCGTTCAACCGGAAGGTTCACTTGAATGCCTCTTTACGCCACATCCTGATCATCTCAAGCCATTCGCTCATGCCTTCCCCTGTGAAAGCCGAAACGGCAATGATGTGTATGTTCGGGTTGAGTGACTTTGCGTAATCCTTAACCAAACCGACATCGAAGTTCAGATGCTTAAGCAGGTCAACTTTCGTCACGATGAGGGCATCTGAAGTGCGAAATGCGTGCGGATACTTGAGCACCTTATCCTCACCCTCTGGAACGGATAACAATGTGACTCTGAAGTGCTCGCCGAGGTTGAATTCAGCCGGGCATATCAAGTTTCCGACATTCTCGATGAAGACAACATCCAACTCATCAACGGGGAGTTGATTGAGGGCTTGCTCAACCATCGCTGCCTCAAGATGACACTCGCTCCCTGTAACTATCTGCACAGCGGGTATGTCGCATGTTTTTAAGCGCTCGTAATCCCTTTGTGTTGCAACATCGCCAACTATCACACCTATGTGCATTTCCTCGCCTAACGCTTTTGCGGTAGCTTCAAGCAATGTCGTCTTGCCGGAGCCGGGAGATGAAATCATGTTGATGAGCAATGTCTTACTCTTACTGAGGCGTTCATTGATGCGCTTTGCTATTAGCTCGTTGGCGTGCAATAGGTTTTCAAGCATCAGGACTTGCTTGAGCTGTCTGTCCTGCTGGCTCATCCTTCATCACTTCCATTTCGATGCGTTCAATGATAAGCTTATCGCCTGAGATAACTCTCCCACCAACACTGCCACAAGATGGGCATCTGGAAAACAAGTTCTCGCCTTCAAACTCGGTCTTGCATTCCCAGCACAAAAACGAAATAGGCTCAAGCTCTATTTCAAGTGTTGCATTTTCGGCGAGCGAACCCATCTTGGCTACTTCAAACGCCTCCGCCATGAACTCGGGCACAACTGTTGTAGCCATGCCGACACGAAGCTTTATGTAGACTACTGATGTTGCACCGACCTCTTTAGCCTTTTGTTCAACAGCTTCAATGAGGCTTAAAGCAAGACTAAACTCATGCATCCCCTCAACATAACTCCTCCTGCCCATTAGTTGCTTATCGTGAGAGCATCTCCGCACTCAGTTATGCATCACTTTTGCCATGTGGGGAACTTCAGAGGGCTTGCGTCATTTTGCGGAGGCGTGTTGTTGTGGCTGTATCAATGCCACATCATCAATGTTAAACGATGTCCCGAAGTGATTGCCACCTATGCCGGCGAACAAATATGGGTCTGAACTGAAGTTAGCAAAACCAATCTCATGAACGATCAACGAATCCCTTCTCCCAAATTTGGCTGCGAGCGCTTCGGCGAGATTGAATTCCGCAACATGCCACTTCCCATCTGAGACAACGCCTTCTACTCTGCCAAGAAGCATGGGATGGTCTTGCCTGATTGCGTTTCCAGAGAAGTTGATGTAAAATGTCCGCCCAAGCGAGCGCACAAACATATCCACTTTGACATCTGGTTGCAATCGGTAAGCGAATCTCAATATTGGTGCCTTTGATGCATCGAACTCCGCTTTGAGCAGTGTTATTTCAAACCTGCCACCAGTGATGGCGTTAACGACCTTCAAACTTCGCTTGCCACTCACAGCAGTCGTCGTATCAAGCATGACCATGACTTGGTTGTCCTCATCCAGCCTGAGTTCGAGCTTTGGCAGTTGGCTTTCAAAGTCGAATTTGGCTGGCAACTGCAACTGCTCTTGCTTTGCAGTTTCTGCGATAAGTTTCTCGGATGCCCTCGCCACGCTTATGATAGGTCGCACAACTTCGTTGATAGGCTTTGAAGTTGCCTCACGCTCATACCATATGCGAACCCTTCCCACATTTATCCCCTTGTTCACAGTCCATAAAGCTACATGCCCGCTATCAATTGGGTTGTCATCTTCTGCCTCAAGGACGAGCGCATCATCAACGAACATGCGTAGCTTCTTCCCGCACTTCTCGACCCTCAAATACCACCAATAGCGGTGGTAGTTCTGCATTGGCTTCGTCAGCTTGCCGAGTTCATCGGAACGCTCTGCGAGCACTTTCGCACCTTTCAAAATACGGGAGCATGTGTTGCTCCACCCGGCGAAAACGAAGCTGTATCCGCTATCCAAGTTAAGCCCGTCTGTGCAAATGCTGATGTTGAGGTCGCCCGGGTAGTTGTAGCCCTCACCGTGCATCCTTATGCTCACATACGCTTCAACCACGATATCGCCACCGAATGAGCGTTTGCTCATAAGGATAGGTGAGCGTGAATCCTTACCACCGAAGAAAGACCACTCTGGGCTACATGTCCAACGCTCCGTAACTTCCCATGCACCTCTCACAGCCCACCACTCAACCGGTGCATTCGAGAAGGTGCAATCGACCATGTGGTCCGATGCCACTTTCACCAAGTCGAAATCTATGCTTCCCCTTAACGGGATGATCCCAACTTTTGTTCCGCTCAGCGGCGCTCTATCAACGAAGGAAAACAAAGGCTTGCCATCATAAGTTGCAAAGAGGAGACCACCGTCGCAATGCAACTCAACATTCATCGGCTCCTCGCGCTCCTTCGGGATATCTCGTTTCGCAACGCTTTTATCGGCTCTGAAGAGTTCGACACTGATGGAACTGTCCTTCTCACCATCGACGACGAGCCTGTAACCGCTGTTTTGGTCTTTTCCGTCTCCTTTAAGCACGAGCGCTATAGCATCCTTGAAACTCTTTTCCGAAGGCAAGGTATACCTCACGAATGACACCCCATAGAAGTTGCCACGATGCCAGTAAGCATTGCCGACTTGTTGCCATGCTCCAACTGGAGTAGCCCATTGGACCATCGTTGATTCGCGAGTGAACTGAGCTGCTATGCTGGGGATGATGAGGCGCCTGATGGAGCCGAATCTAACAAAGACGCCTTTGAAAACTGCCTCGCCACTGCCTTCATGATAAAGAGCCACTTTGCCAGATGCGTGCGTTGTATCAAAAGCTTTGAGAAGCTCGTTCTCGTTGAGGCTAACACGAATCAGCCCATCACATGCATCCACAGTGAGCTTCGAAAGCTGTGCCTTCGGCAAGTCAAAAGGCGCTTCAGCAAGCACCGTTGTGACGCCATTTGCGATTCGGACTATTTGGCATTTACCTTCATAGCTCACCTTTGTCCGAGGTGGCGCACAACGCACAAGGTATGTGTTTGAAGTATCCTTGAAGTAAACACCGACACCAACCGCAGCCCCCTTTGCGGTGAAGAGGATGCTCACTGTGTAATCCTTCCATGCGCTTGATCCAGTAGCGATCCAGTGAGGCTTTGGAGTGGCTTTACCCCCATCTATCCTAAGCGAGTTAGAACTCATGTTCCAGTTTCCGCTTATCGTTTCCCAGCGCCCAAGGAGAGGCTCATCAAATGTTTCGGAGAATTGCCCCCAGCTCTCAACACACACATCGTCAAACTGCGCTATCATCTTGCCGTCGGCATACAAGCCAACCTTCCCCATCCCGAAGAAATCACAGCGAGCGCTCAAGGTTTGCACCCCGTCAATGAGAGCAGTTATGCGGTCATCGCATACACGAACTTCAATCTGATACCATTGCATCGGCACGAAGCCACCATCTTTCTCCGCAAGCACATTCGTGCGCCCATCTTCAACAGCAATGATTTGTTGTTTGCCGTTTTCCAAAGCGCTACCCCACCTGAACAGCAGGTAGTTCGTTCCATCCCTTGCGTAGACGACTAATCCGACCGACCCACTGTCAGACCTCGGGCGCACAGCTGCTTTGAAGGAGTAATCATCCCAAAACCAATACCCAGCTAAAGCGAGGGCATTGCTTGTTGATATGGCTTGCATGCTGAACGGGTTAGCGCTCAAGCGTGGGTTAAATTTCGAGCTGTCAGCACCAACTGGAACCCAAGTCCCGTATACCTTTTCCCAATGCTGCACATCCTCAGAACCACGCAGAAAATCATCGGCAAACAATATAGCCTCGGTCGGTTGATATCTCGCTTCAACCACCTTAACAGAACCGCTGGCTGAGTATGTTGCCATGCCTGAAGTAAACTCATCGTCGTAGCGGACAAACAAGAGCCTCTTGTTGTGGATGACCTTTACCTTGCCATACCAGTATCTGATGATGAGTTCGTTTTGGTGCTCACTACCAACCTCTAACTTGGAATAGCTGACACCAAGCACATGAAGAGCTTCACCTTTGCGCTTGACCAAGCTTATGTGGCACTTTCGATGAGATGCATCGGCGTTCAGGTTAAGCTCATAGCCGTTGTGGTTTGCCTTATGAAACGAGATGCTCAATTTCCCGGGCGCTGCTGACACAAGTTGATACTTAATGGAGATGGCAAACTCGCGTTCGCATTCGTTTTCGAGCGTTTCTCCCCACGCAAATCTGATGATAGCCATTGCAGACAGCAATATGAGAGCATATACGCTCATCTTCCGCTCCCTCATCCCTTCTCACCCTTCCATGAATGCAGTGCAGTTGGATGCTCACACATCGTTCAGTTAAAATTAGACGAGGGAAGGATTGGGCAAGTTGCTTCCATTTGAAACACTGTGAAAAGCTCAAAGCTACATCAACACAATGCATTTGCTCAAGGTGGAATGAGCATGCGCATCTTGGGAATCGACTATGGCACGAAAAGAATTGGCTTAGCTATCACAGATGAGCGTGGGATCATCGCGCAACCACTTATGAGCATAAGAAACGACGGCGACGAAAGGGCTGCGAGGAAAATCGCTGAGGTAGCCCATGCTCATAAGGTCTCGTTGATTGTTGTCGGCATACCGAGGCGCACGGATGGGAAGAAAGGCATGATGGAAGAGCGCTCAATCTCCTTTGCATCTCTTTTGGGCGAGCTGACTGGATTGCCTGTTGAGCTGTTTGATGAACGCTTCACAACAGCGATAGCGGAAAGAGCCCTCCTTGAAGCCGACTTATCAAGGCGGAAGCGAAAACAGCTTCGTGACAAAGTTGCAGCTGCGATAATGCTCCAAAGTTACCTCCAGAGCTTGAGGGGAACAAGTGAACGCTAATGTGAGTCCTCTACTGTGAGAACCGCTCCTTTGCTTGCGCTCGTCACTAACTTGCTGTATCTTTCGAGCCACCCACCTTTCACCTTAGGCTTCGGTGGTTTCCACTCGTTGCGTCTTCGCTCAAGCTCTTGTTGCGTTATAAGCACATCAATCCTTCGCTGTTCAAGGTCAATCCGAATAACATCGCCATCCCTCAAAAGTGCGATCGGACCACCAACGGCAGCCTCTGGCGATATGTGTCCAATGCAAATGCCTCTTGTCCCACCAGAGAATCGTCCATCGGTTATCAAAGCCACATCTTTACCCAGACCCATCCCGACTATAGCTGAGGTTGGGGCTAACATCTCAACCATCCCCGGTCCGCCCTTTGGACCTTCATACCTTATCACGACGACATCACCCTTTTTAACCTTCCCAGATTTTATCCCGTTGACTGCCTCCTCCTGCGACTCAAACACTACCGCTTTACCTTCAAACCACCTGATGGAAGGATCGACAGCGCCTGTCTTTATTACAGCTCCCTCTGGAGCTAAGTTCCCAAAGAGCACATTCAACCCGCCATGTGGAAGGTATGCATCCTCTATCGGGCGTATGACATTTCGGTCTTTAACCGAAGCCCCTTTTATGTTTTCGCCGAGTGTTCTCCCAGTGACTGTGATTACATCAAGGTGCAGAAGACCATCTATCTTGCTCAGCTCGCTCAACACAGCGCTTACCCCACCAGCCCTGTCCAAATCCTCCATATGCAGATTTGATGCTGGTGAAAGGCTACATATGTATGGTGTTCGGTCTGCTATCTCGTTGATCCTCTCAAGTGGGTAATGTATCCTCGCTTCGTTAGCTATTGCGAGCAAGTGCAGGACCGTGTTAGTTGAACCTCCCATGGAGAGGTCGAGAGCGAAAGCGTTGTCAATCGCTTCAACTGTGACTATATCCCTTGGGCGGAGGTTGAGCTCTACGAGCTTCATAATTTGTCTTCCAGCCTCCCTTGCCAGCTCCTTCCTCCTCTCATCAGTAGCCAGTATCGTTCCATTGCCCGGCAACGCCAAGCCCAATGCCTCAGCTATACAGCACATTGAGTTTGCGGTGAACAAACCCGCACAAGAACCACATGACGGACATGCTCTCACTTCAAGCTCATAGAGCTCTTCTTCACTTATAAGCCCAGAGTAGAAAGCTCCGACGCCTTCGAACACTGAGATGAGGTCAATCGGTAAGCCTTGTTTTGACAAGCCGGCTGGCATTGGACCACCACTTATGAAAATCGCTGGGATGTTCAAGCGCACCATCGCCATGAGCATTGCGGGCACTATTTTATCACAACTGCCTATGCAGACAAGCCCATCAAGCCTATGCGCTTCAACCATTGTTTCAATCGAGTCGGCGATGAGCTCACGCGATGGAAGCGAATAATGCATCCCGATATGCCCCATCGCTATACCATCATCAACAGCGATTGTGTTGAACTCGAATGGGACACCACCAGCTTCCCTTATGCCTTCCTTAACTGCTTCAGCTATCTCTCGCAGGTGGACATGCCCCGGAACAATGTCAGTGTAGGAGTTAGCCACGCCGATGAATGGTTTTTTGAAGTCATCGTCTTTAAGCCCGCAAGCCCGTAGCAAGCTCCTATGCGGTGCCCTATCAACTCCCGCCTTAACTTCATCTGAGCGAAACTTGCGTTCCATGTTCTTCGCCTCCCATTCGAGATGGATTTGCTTAGTCAACTACTGCATGTGCTTGTAATGCACATCTGGCTGAGACCGTAGCTCCATAGCTTTCTCCTCTGGGGAAGTATCGCTCAGGAAAACGCCACCGCCTATCTCTGGACCGGCAAGGTATTTGCGCAAGTTAGGTGCGCGAAGCGGTGGATAGATTTCGATGTGGAAGTCATAAGCATCGTAATCTCCACCGTCGGTTGGTCTGTTGTGCAGAACGAGCACATACGGGAAAGGCATTCGCCAAAGGTTATCATACCTGATGAGCACGCTCCTAAGCACTTTAGCCAAGTCAGCGCACTCGCTCTCGCTCAACTCCGCTATGTCCCTCCTGTGTTCCTTCGGAGCTACCATTACCTCGTAAGCATACCGCGCAAAGTAGGGAACGAAAGCAACCATCAACTCGCCTTCCACTATAACTCTCCTGCCATCAAGGATTTCAGATGCAACGATATCATGCACGAGTCTTCTCCCCGTCGCCTCATAATACGACTGGCATGCTTCAATTTCTCTTTCGACCAATTTGCAGATGAAGCTCAAGGCGTAGATCTGGCAATGCGGGTGGGGGTTGCTCACCCCCACAACCTCCCCACGATTCTCAAAAATGAACACATACGCCACATCTGGTTCGGCAGAAAGTTCAATGAATTCTTTGCGCCATGCCATCACAACCTTCTTAACGCCTTCATCGTCCATCAGTGAGAGTGACATGTTGTGCTTCGGGTGATAGCATAGGACTTTCGCAATTCCGATTGCAGGTCGGTTGCGATATATCCCAACAGGTTCAACAAGCTCACGAGGCGCATCTGTTGAAACGCATGGGAAATCGTTCTTGAACGAGAAGGTGTCTTTATAGTTTGGGTTACGCTCTCCACTTGCCCTCATGTTCCCGGGGCAAAGATAGCATGCCGGATCATAGTCTGGCAGTTCATAAGTGCCCTCCGATACGACCTCGCCAACCCAGGGGCGATGCTGTCTGTGAGCAGCTATGATAACCCACTCACGATATAACGGATGCCATCGCAACTCCCAGACCATGTCGCCTTCCCACTAACTCCAACAAAAGCGTCTTGTGTTGCTTGGGCAATGTTGAAGCAAGCGCTAAACTCCCCTTACCAGTGCAACGCCTTAGTGGCTCATTCGCACTCTCATTATTCCTTCGCACCTTCATCTTGGGCTTGCTCTGAGGAGACAACCGTTGGCGTAACGAATATGGCGAGTTCAGTCTCACGCCTCTCAAACCTTCGGCTCTTGAACAGCTCCCCAAGAACGGGTATTGAGCTCAAGATCGGAACGCGTCTCCAATATTGCACATCCTCACTGCTTATCAAACCTGCTAACACAACACCTTCACCGGGCTTAAGCTCGAGCTCCGTCTCGTAGCTTCTCGTTCTAAACCCCGGTATTGTTGCGCCTCCAATGGTGACTGCTATCCCGGGAGCTGGTGCGCTAACCTCCGTCTGTAACTTCAATTTGATCAAGCCATCGTGTTCAATTGTTCCTGTGACTGTGAGTATGATCCCATACTGGCGGAACTCGATAGCTTGTGCAAGCACACCAGTCCCAAGCGATGTCTGAACGCCAGCTGCAGGACCGCCTAACATCGTCACTGGTATCGGTATCTCACCACCAACCGTGAACTTAGCTTGCTTACCACTCGCAGCAACAGCGCTTGGTGCTGAAAGCACTTTAGCAACATTCTTGCTGATGAGCATCTGCAAGATGCTTTGGATGTTGGTCAAGCGCGTGAAAACTCTACCAGTGGTAGCATCCCCAACCTCTCCGAACACCACGCTCTCTGGATGTTGCACGCCGAGTTGTCTCAACGCTTCTCTGTTTATTTCCACAACCCATGCCTCAACACGCAATTGCAAGGGTTGCATCACCTGAAGCATGTCAACGACATTCTCTTTGCCAACCATTGCCTCGGCGATCTTAAGAACCCTCTCCCGCTCAACGCTCGTTTTGACGCTACCCTTCAACATCACCTTCTCACCGCTGAGCTCAATCACATCAACCGTATCTATGCCTATAAGCTCCTTTAGCCTTTCAGGGAGCGTCTTGGTCTTCACCTCCTCAGGTGGCGCTTCTTTCGGTGGTGGTTTTGGTTCGGGTTGTTTAACTTCAAGCGGTTTGCTCACCCGCACCAGGTTGAGCACCTTCTTGCCGAGGAGCGAAGCGAGTTCGTCGATTGCTTTCCTTTCCTCCTCGCTTTTCACCTCCCCAGTGAACACATAACAATCGTGGATGAGTTTCACATCAACCGTTGGTATCCCGAGCAACCCTTTCACCTCATCGGGCGACGGCAGACGAACGCGCACAAGATTTAACACGGTTGTGCCAGCCACTTGAGCTACCTGTTGCACCCTCTCCATCTCAGCCTGTGTTTCCACTTCGCCTTCAACCACGAGCATTTCCCCGACACTGCGGACTCTCACGCCCTCTATCCCGATAAGCTGTTCAAGCTCACTCGGCTGTAGCGAAGGTTTCTTCGGCTTCTCAATTTCCTCAGGCTTGCGTTCAACCTCTTCAACGCTTATTAGGTCAATCACATTCTCGGAGAAAAGCTTTGCAACCTTTAGCGCTATCTCCTTCTGTTCCCGTGTCGCAACCTTACCGCTAAGGACGATGGCGCTATCAATAACTTGAACGAGTATGCCCGGTATCCCGATGGCTGTTGCAACTCGCTCAGCTGATACCTGAACTTGCTCTCTTACAGTCACATCGTAAGTTGAGACACCAACCTCATCGAGTATGATGAGTGTTGTGCTACCGCGTGATTTCCCAACAACTGCAAGCACATCCTGACTCATCACAACAACATCCGCAACCATTGGATTGCTTATGTGCACGCTTAGAATGCGCTTTGCACGAACGATGACCGACTTGCCCACGATGACTTCGATCCGCTTTGGTTGCGTGGATGATGGTTGAGTTCGTGGCTTTTCAGGTGGTGGTGTTTTAGGCTGGCGACTGGTTAGTGTCTTTGGAGTTCGTTGAGGGCTTCCTTCTGGTAGCGGGATGAGAAGTTTCTCCCCGACTCGGATTACATCAGTGTCAAGCCTGTTGTTCGCTTCGCGCAGTCTTTGGAGCGATATGCCATAGCGCTTCGCTATTGAGAAGAGCGTTTCCCCTTTAGCCACGATGTGGTATCTGTAAGGTTTGCTCAGATCCTCCTTGTGCGATGGCGAACATACGGGGGCGTGGAGTGATACGCAAATGAGGGCTAAAAAAACTTTGATGCTTTTTCCCACTCACCTCACCTCCTCTACATGGAAGCGAGCGAAAAGGGCGCATGGCTCGCTCTCGGTGAGTTCAAACGCTATTTTTCGGAAGCCTCCTTCACAGCATTGAGGATGGAATCGGCGTTATCCCTAACCACCTTCTCGATGAGCTTTTGTAACAGTTGCCCTATCAGAGGCACTTGATACTCATAAGATATGGTGAGCTTCATCAGAGTGCCATCGCCATGCCTTTCAAAGCTCCATCTTCCGCTGTAATGGTCCATGTCACCTTCGACCATCTCAAACTCGCATGTGAGAGAAGTTACATCCCAAACATCCTTCTCAACCCAATGCAACTCCCTTTCAAGCATTGGTAGCTTAGCTACCCATTCGGTGATGCGCGTCACTCCGTCGTCGTGTATAACTTTCACGCTCTCAATATTCCCCATGTGTTTCACATACCTTTGGATGTCCCTCGCCACTTGGAAAACGGTTTCTGGCGTTGCCTTAACGAACTTCTCACAAGTGATCCTGTGCATTCCCAATCCCCTCTCACGAACTGAGCGAGCGAATGAGTTCTTCAGCTTCCGAGAGGGCTTCACGGAACGCATTCACTACCTCATCTATCTGCTCCCTCTCAATTATTAGCGGTGGTTCAAACCTTATGACCATAGGGTTGTTGAGTGTATACGCCACAAGCACACGCCTGCGAAACATACCAGCAACAACAAGAGCTGCAACATCTGCATCACTTAATTCGACGCCTATCAAAAGCCCCTTGCCACGCACATCCTTTACGAGGTCTCCATGTTCCTTGCACGCTTGCGCCAGTGATGTGATGAAGTAATCTCCATTCACCCTCGCCTTCTCCGAGAGTCTTTCTTCTTGCAGGACTTCAATCGCAGCGCACGCTGCAGCGCACGCAAGTGGGTTACCTCCCAGCGTTGATGAGTGTATGAGTGGGTTTTCAAACAAGCCTTTAAACGAGGCTTCGTTCCCAACAGCAGCACCTATAGGCATGATGCCGCCCCCAAGCGATTTGGCGAGGGCAACGAGGTCTGGAACAACACCATAGTGCTCCATCGCAAAGTTAGCCCCTGTTCGTCCAAACCCAGTCTGGACTTCATCGAGAATCAGCAGAGCTCCGTGTTCGTCACACAACCTGCGAACTGTTTGGAGGTAGTCATCTGGTGGAATGATGACACCACCCTCGCCTTGAATTGGCTCAAGTATAACTGCAGCTGTTTCATCGTCTATAGCTCCCTCAATTGCTTCTGCGTCTCCATACGGCACATGCTCAAACCATTCTAACAGCGGTTCAAAAGGAGCTCTGTAAACATCTCTCCCTGAAGCGCTGAGAGCACCGAGCGTCTTCCCATGATATGCGTTTTGCGTTGATATTATCTTACGCCTGCCAGTTGAAAGCCGTGCGAGCTTTATACAAGCCTCAACAGCCTCAGCACCGCTGTGACAGAAGAAGCAGTATTGCAAGTCACCGGGGAGTAACTGTGAAAGCATTTTTGCAAGCTTCGCTTGAACAGGGTTAAACAGCATACGAGAGGACAAAGGCATCAAATCAAGTTGCTCCATTACCGCTGAAACTATGCGTGGGTGACGATGCCCGAAGTTAAGAGCCCCAAAGCCACCAAGGCAATCAATGTAGCGGTTGCCTTCACAATCCTCCACATATACGCCATATGCCTTATGCTCAACCGCTTCAACACCAGCGAACTTGAAAAGCTTCACCAACCCGCGATTGATGTGCTCTTCGTAAAGCCTTATCACTTCATCCGCTCTCGCATCCACACAGCTTCATCCCCCGTTTGAGTGGATAAACAAATTGCCGTGATCTTGAAGGTGACAAGGAAACCGCTTTGACTCCCCGTGAAGCGATGGGTTTAGTGGGGTTAACGAGACCGATTTCATGTTTGCTGTGACGCTTGCTGCATTGAAAAATTGCATTCTCTTCACCCTTTGGTTCTTAGCGAGGTGTTGAAGTGCTCATTGTTATTAAGTGGTCGGGGCGGCCGGATTTGAACCGGCGACCTCTAGCCCCCCATGCTAGCGCGCTAACCAAGCTGCGCTACGCCCCGACCACATTCCCTCATCAATGCATTTTAGCTTCTTGTGGTGCGTGAGTAAAGAGGACGCAAGCTGATGTCATTCATCTTGGACAGCTTAACAGCTCAAATACGGATACCTCATGGATGCTTGTCGCTCTCTGTGAAGGCAAACTGCGCATCCAAAACGGTATAGCATCAAAAGCTTCGTAACCGTTACTTGTCCTTGCCCTCGCGATGAGCAACTGCTGACCCCATCCAACCTCATGTGCTGAAAGCGCTCCTTCCCATTCGCTCCATAGTCCGTCCCAAACTTTGCGCATCGGTATCCATGGACTTCCACCAAGCCCCATCTCAACGGAAACAATTTCCGTCTCGCGAGCATAAGCCTGCACATAGATTGCGCAGTCGCCAAATACATCTAAAACATTCACAAGTGGTCTTGGTCCAAGTGTGTGCGAACCTCCGACAGAAACGATCGTCACCTGAACTTGCGAAGTCACCTCCCTAAAGAAAGTTCTTACAGCACCATCTTCAACTATGATGAGGCGATATCCGGGGCGTGTGAGTATACACCTTTCAGGTAGCACCCCAGTTGGATAGAAACCACAAAGCGCCCCAGTGCCTATAACCGGTATGCTGTCGACCAAGTGTTCGCTGTTCGTGTGCATACCGCTACATAGGACGCAAAGAACATTTGCGTGCTTCAACCTTTCAAGCAACGCTTCAGCAACATCTGAATCCCAAGGTGGTCTAAACATACCTTCGTGTCTTCTCAGCAACGGTTGCAACATTACGATGAGCGGTTCACTTTGATGCTCATCAATGAATTTGCTCAGTTGATGAAATTGCTCGCTACTCATCGTCCACTTCCTCTCCGCATCCAGATTAAGCATATCAATTGCGACTATGTTCAATCCACCATACCGAAAGAACCTGTCTGGTGCACCGAACCTTTCGATCCATTTCTGCTTACCGTGCTGTATATCGCATTCGCCCGGAAGCAAACATACATCAACGCCGAGAGCTTCAATAGCACCTTTTGCGTAATCAAGCTGTTGATCATCTCCGCTCATCGTCATGTCGCCACATATGAGCGCAACTTCAACGGGAAGTTTCAGCAAGCGCCAATCTTCAACCATCATTTGCCACCAACGAATCACATCCTCAGGAAATACACGCCCTATGCGCGCACCGAAGTGGATGTCGCATATGTGAGCAATCAAAGCGTATCCCATCTCTTGTCCCTCCCTAAATAGTATTACGACTGCTCATCTTGCAAAGGCACATCGGTAGCATTGAGAGTGGTTTTAGGAAGCAAAGCTTTGACTTGCTTAATGCAATGCCATTATGAAGTATTGCCTCAGCAACCCTTTACAGAGGCTTGCACAATCGCAAAAATTTCGCTAAAATTTAAATTGAAGATGTGGCGCAGAGGTTGACAAAGAGGAGGTGATCGAAGGAAACACGAACATAAATGTGCGAAAGGCGCAAGACGAAAACACAACCACAATGCATGGAGGTGAGCGAGTATGACGAAAGCTGAGCTCATTAATGAAGTGAAGAAGAAGGCAGGGCTTAAAACGAAGAAGGAGGCGGAGAAGGTAGTTAATGCGGTGTTTGATGTGATTAGGGATGCGCTCAAGCGTAAGGCGGTAGTTAACATCGGCGGGTTTGGCTCTTTCAAAGTGCGCAGGACGAAGAAGCGCTCCGCGCGAAACCCACGCACAGGCGAAGTGATTGAAGTGCCAGCCCGCAATGTGCCTGTCTTCAGACCTGCTAAGGCGCTCAAGGAAGCCGTCAAGAAGTAACCTCAAATGAATGTGCACACCTAAATGCGAGGGAGGGACAAACCTCCCTCGCATTTTTATCAATCGCTTGACTTTGCCCTCAATCAAAAATGCTCCTAAGTGAGCACGCAAGCAGTTACCCAAGCGAGAGACTACAACATAATTGAAATGTGGCAGGTTCAAGAGTTCCGATGACTTGCTCCACCAATTCCTTCTCGTTAACTTTAACAGGCGCGATAGGGAGAGCTATGGGATGATCCTTCATGCTCTCAAAAAACGAATATTCGTCCTCCTTGTCGCTTTGGCGCACGCAACTGTCGGCGCATTTTTAATTTGCTCATCTACCGTAAGCTCATCCTTCGCTGGTGGAAACGAAGAAGCACTATTCATATCGTTTGATGAGGAGCCAGTTGGGTTGATTCCGAATTGCTGGCAAGTCATCGGTGGTGAATGGCGCACAGCGATATCGGAAGCGGAACAGGTGTTCCAGCAGAGTTTAACAACCTTGCAAGGTCTATCTTATGCGGTCTACCTCCCTGCAAACTACACGGTGAGCGTGCAAGTGCGTCCCATCAAAACAGCTACGCCCTCTGGGGTGGGGTTGGTAGCATACTGGCAAGATGCGCAGAACCACTACAGGTTGATGAGTTATAACGATCGTGTGCTTTTGATCAAGGTGAGCAACGGACAAATAGCAGTTCTAAGCAAACTCACTTTCTCGCTCGAGGTTGGAAAATGGTATTGCATGAAGCTGAGTGTGATGAGTGTTGGTAAGCGCATACTGCTCTATGGGAAAGTGTGGGACAAAGATGAAAGAGAGCCATCGGGCTGGATGCTTGTGGGAGAGGATTTGTCACCTATGACAACACATGGGTGGGCAGGTCTTTGGTGCGCTAAAGGCGTATACGAATTCGACGATTTTGAATTGCTACTTCACACGAGAGACGGAAAGCAATCGGTAAGCCTCCACGATAGTTTTGAGAGCTATGAAGCTGGGCAGACGCCATCCACTTGGACTTTTGTTGGCGGTCTCTGGCGTATACGCGAGGGTAACTCTAAAACACTTCAGCAATTGAACATGCTTGATGAATACGCCTTCAAACACAATTGCTATGCGCTCATACTCGGGCATCACTCATACACTATCACGGCGAAGATGAGAGCAACTGCAGGTGGTGAAGTTTACGGTGTGGGGCTCACTTTACACTGGAGGGGAGCAAACTCGCATTATGACATTTTAAGTGTTGGTGCAAACAGGCTTATGGTGTGGGTATACAGCCAAGAGGCGCTCAAACCGAGGCTCATAGGGGAGAAGCAGTGCACCATTGAGCGGTGGAAATGGCACTACTTTAAAGCGAGGGTGAAAAGCATTGGCAAAGCAACGCAATTACAGGTTAAGGTGTGGCGCTCGGAGCAAGACGAGCCACGGGAGTGGTTGATTGAAACCGACGATGATGCTCCCCAACGCATCTTTTCAGGCACCTTCGGTTTCGTCACGCTCGCAACATCGGTTGAGATTAAGGAAATCAAAGTTGAGTTTGATGTTGAGAGGTGAGCAAATAAGCATGTGGAAAGAATCACACGAGAGGTCATCTGCTCGACACTTTTGTATTCTGGCGCTATCACTACTCGTTGCCCTTTTGCCCTTCCCACACACTGCTCGCACCGCCATCAATGAGCGAGACACCTTTTTCCTCCCCGTGCTCTTTGCGGATGATTTTGAAAAACATCCCGAAGGTGGTGTTCCGAACAATTGGGAATTCATACGAGGTCAATGGGGGATCGCTAAGGGAGAGACGAAGGTGCTTCAGCAAACGCAAATGGATATGGAATATGCTGCCTATGCTATCGCCACATGGCAGGACTACTCTATAACGAGTCGTTTCAAAATCATAACCTCCAGCTCAACATGGGGAGCTGGGATTGTCGCCTACTGGCGTAACAGGGACAACCATTATCGCTTCTATGTGGATGGCATAAAGGTGTGTGTTGTAAAAGTGGTTGATGGCAAGGCTTTCATGCTCGCTCAAACTGAATTCGTAGTTGAGCCTCGCAAGTGGTATCGTGTTAAGCTGAGGGTTGCTAACATTGAAGAGCGCGTTGAGATAAGGGGAAAGATATGGTCGCTTAACGCGAGCGAGCCAGCAAACTGGATGCTCTCGGCTTCGGACACCAATCCGTCTTTCAAATCTGGGTTGGCTGGATTTTGGACTGCATGTTGCGATGCTGTATTCGGCGAACTCGTCGTCACAGTAAACCCAACCCCTGGTGAGAAGCAACCGCCTCAAATTCTATTCAGCGATGATTTCCAAAACGAACCTAAAGGTAGACCGCCTTCCTCTTTCACCTTCTACGGTGGTAGCTGGATTATAGACAGGGACGAAGGGATGAATGTGTGCAGGCAAGTTGAAGATGAAACACCGTTATCGTTTGATGAGAACGCTTTTGCCATAGTGCAATGGCGTGACTATACGGTCACAGCGAGGTTTTACCCTGAGAAGACACGCCCAGTGTGGGGTTGTGGGGTCATAAGCTATTACACAGTGGACGAGTCTGGAGAGCACTTTTACAGGCTATGGCATGCAAGGGGTGTGGTAATGCTTGATAAGCGTGATGGTGAACAAACATTTCACATTGGGAGCGCACCAACGCGGGTCGAAGAGGGTAAATGGTGCACAATGCAAATGAGACTGCAAACTCATACGGATGGCTTGCTGATACGGGTGAAAGTGTGGAGCGACGAACAGGAGCCAAGAGAATGGCTGTTTGAATATCTTGATAGAACGCCCCTCAAAGGTGGGCAAGCTGGAGTCCTCGTCTTCAGAACAAAGTGCGCTGTCGATGATTTCAAAGTGTTCTCAAACACTGGCGTCGGAATAAGACGCAGAGTTGCGCTTCAAGTCGGCAAAGGTGGCTTTGATGGATACGAGGAAGCTTTGATAACGAACATAGCGCCAAAGGAGGTTATGCCCCCAGCTCAAACGATCGCCCTCTTGAGGAAAGACAAAGTGGCAAGCAGGATGTTGCTACGGTTTGATCTATCGTCGTTACCATCTGTGAGCGTTGTCCGAAGGGCAATCCTTTCGCTCTATGCATTAAGGTGCGATGGCAACATAACCGTCGGAGTTTTCAGGGTGCTGAAGCGGTGGGAGCATGGTAAAGCAACTTGGCTTTCACCAAACGGGGAACAAAGTTGGAACACACCAGGTGGAGATTTCCCAGGTGATGGTAACAATTCACCTCGCCTAAGTTTTAAAACCGCTTCAGCTCATGGGGAAGAAGCTGAGGCGAAAATAGCTGAGGCAGACATGTGGGTGAATTTTGATGTAACCGAAGCTGTGAAAGCTATAGTTGAAGGTGGCGCTGAGAACAATGGCTTCCTGCTAACCATAACATCTGGTAAGGGCTCGGTTGAATTCATCTCTGGAAGCTCGATCAATGTGAATGCCCCAAAACTGACGATTGAGTATGAGCTACCTCAACCACATGAAGTGGTTCATACACCGCTTGAATACTGGGGAGCTGTTGTCATGCGGAAGAGTTTGCTCCCCGGTCCACCAAGAGGTTTCTTCCCAGATGGGGTTGTCGGTGAGTATTACGACGATGAGGACTTGGAGACATACAAAGTTGGTGATCCACCACCTAAGACAGCTTTCTCAAAACTTGTCTTCACGCGCAAAGATGAAATGATTGACTTCAGATGGGACATAGGTGCGTCACCTCATCCAGATATGGGGAGCGAGTTTTGGAGCGTAAGGTGGCAAGGTAGGATGTTCGTCCCACACACCGATGAGTATGTCTTTCATTTTGAAAACCTTGATGACGCTGCAAGGCTATACATTGATGGGAAGCTCGTTTTGGATGCTTGGAAGATACAGATGCCTACAACTCACTCCAGTCAACCGATAGCTCTAACAGCTGGTTTCCACGATGTGCTTGTTGAGTATTATCAAGGTCCTGGACCTGGAGCTTCCATAAGGTTGACATTCAGCTCACGCCGTATCCCGAAGCAACTCGTTGTCTTCCCTGAGGGAGTAAAGGGTGACTACTATGATGAACCAGAACCACCACAGGGTTATAAGATTGGTGAAGCACCTATTGGACCGTTCTTCCAACGCTACATTTTCTCCCGTGTTGACCTTGTGATAGACCATGACTGGAACACGCGCCCGCACCCAGATATGAGTTCCCAATACTGGGGGGTGAAATGGCAAGGACAATTGCTCGTCCCAGAAGACGGCGAATACCAATTCTTCATCGAAGACTTGGATGACGCAGCACGCTTATGGATTGATGGTGAACTCGTGATTGATGAGTGGCGAATAGGACCTCAGCGCTCCGCAGCGAGCAAAAAGATGGAGCTTAAGAAGGGCTTGCACGACTTCAAGCTCGAGTTTTATCAAGGTCCACCACCGATCGCATCCATAAAGGTGATGTGGAAGGGTCCCTCGTTTGAGAAGGAATTGATCCCGCCAGTTAGCTACTTCGGACAGGTTGAGAGGGAATGAGGGCAGTAGCTCCTTTATTTGCTCACCGAAGCAGGGAGGCACGGGTCAAATGAGGCGAAGGAATATCGTCCTTATCGGCTTCATGGGCAGTGGTAAAACCGAGGTCGGAAGGAAACTCGCTCAGATGCTTGGGATGGAATTCGTGGACACGGACGCTTTGATTGAACAGCAAACTCAGATGAGCATAAGCGATATATTTCGCAAGCACGGCGAGAGTTATTTCAGGAAGCTGGAGATGAACATAGTTGCTGAGGTGGCAAAGGAAGAGGGTTTGGTGATAAGCACTGGTGGCGGTGTGCCAACATTTGAAGAGAACTTGAAAGCACTCAGGTCAAACGGGTTGTTGTTCTATTTGAGAACATCTCCAATAGCTGTTTGGAAGCGGATCAAAGATGCCACAGACAGACCACTACTTGATGTGAGTGATCGCTTCACACGCATCGTTGAGCTACTTGAGAGCAGAGAACCGTTTTACCGTCGCGCCGATATCATCGTGCACACGGATAAGATGACACCAGATGAAGTGGCTTCACAGATTGCTGCGTGGGCGTCCGCCATCCCACAAGGAGCATGCGCAGTGCCAGTGTGCTTGAACGAACGCACTTACCACATCGTCATTGGAAACGAACTTTACGATAGCATACCGAAGTTGCTTACCGCTGCGGGCTTGAAAGAGCCGTTCGTCCTGCTTACGGATGAAATTGTTTTTCCATTACATGCGCAATCCTATGCGAGGGCTTTTGAAGCGCATGATAAAAGCCTGCACATTATAACCGTCCCACCTGGCGAGATGACCAAATCGCTCGATTACGCGCTTCGCCTCTACGACAAGCTTGTTGAGTTTGATGTGCCAAGGGATGGCACGCTCATCGCCTTAGGTGGTGGCGTCGTGACGGATCTTGGGGGCTTTGTAGCAGCAACATACATGCGAGGGATTGCACTTGTGAATGCGCCCACAACTTTGCTTGGGCAAATCGATGCAGCGATAGGTGGCAAGGTAGGCGTTGACCACCCGAGGGCAAAGAACCTAATAGGCTGTTTCTATCAGCCGAGACTCGTTATCGCCGACATATCAACACTGAAGACGCTTCCAGAAAGAGCTTACAGGGAAGGTTTTGCGGAGGCTATCAAATACGGCGTTATCGCTGACGAAGGGTTGTTTGATTTCCTTGAGCGCAACTCGGATGCCTTGCTTTCGAGGGACCAAGGGGCGCTCATGCACATCATAAGGCGCTGTTGCGAAATAAAGGCTCGCATCGTTGAACTTGACGAGGAGGAGAGAAGCGATAAGAGGGCTCTGCTCAATTACGGACACACCTTCGGGCACGCCATTGAAGTCGTTACTGGGTATAGGCAGGTCTTGCACGGTGAAGCGGTTGCCATCGGGATGGTAGCTGGAGCACACCTTTCCTGCATGCTCGGGATATGCTCAAGTGAAACGGTGGAAAGGCAAACCGAAGTTCTGCGCAGGTATGGACTGCCGACATCTTTGACGGAGGTTGGCGTGACTGGAATCTCAGCATGGCAGGTCTACAACGCTATGGCTCTCGATAAGAAGAGGAGAGGTAAGACATTGCGTTTCATCCTGCCGAAAAGAATCGGCGAGGCGTTCGTAACGGACAAACCAATAGACGAACAACTCCTCATTGAGGTCATCAACGCCGTCCTTTGAGGAGTTCACGGTGGGTGGCATGTTCAAGAGCTTACCGATAGTGCTTAATGCTGATTTCGTGAACGCAGTCATAGTTGGTGGTGGTAATGTGGCTTTGAGGAAGGCACTGAAGTTGCTTGAGAGGGGGGTAAAGGTGCGTATCGTTTGCAAGGAGCCATGTGAGAAGATAGAGGAGCTCGCAAACGAAGGGAAAGTTGAGGTGATCAAAAGCGAGTATCAAATGGAACATCTCCTTGGAGCAAATTTAGTTTTCGCATGCACCGATGATGCAGATGCCAATGCGAGGATAGCGAAGGATGCACAAGCCCTCGGCATACTCGTCAATGTGGCTGACAACCCAAAGCTATGCACATTCATAATGCCAGCAGTGCTTCAAAAGGGCATGGTGACGATTAGCGTTGATACATCGACCGCGAGCCCAGCACTGTCCGTCATACTTCGTGACGAGTTGAACGAACTCATAGGCGAGGAATATGGGTTGCTCGCACAACTCTTGTTTGAGATGCGGGACGAAATCAAAAAGCTCTTACCTGAGCCCTCTTCAAGAACATCCGTTGTGAGGGAGGCTATGCACAAAGGTTTGCTCAAACTGTTGCGCAATGGTGACCTTGACGGAGCTGTAAACTTGCTTCGCCAAGAAATCTTTAAGCGCCTCCCATCTGGCATGGATAGCGTAGCACATGATTTGGTGAGCCAAGATGAATGAGCTTAAGGTGGGCACACGCGGTAGCAAGCTCGCACTGGTTCAAACGGAGAGCGTTGTTGAAATGCTTCGCAACATCTACCCGCATATCAGGTTTAGCATCCATGTAATCCGAACGACTGGCGATAAAGTGAGCGACTTGCCATTGCAGCGCTTAAAGGGTAAGGGATTCTTCGTCAAAGAGATAGAGACAGCACTGCTGGATGGGAGGATTGACATAGCCGTGCATAGCATGAAGGACATGCCCACCTCTATAGTTGATGGGCTGACGATTGCAGCAGTATGCATGCGCCTCGATCCAAGAGATGCATTGGTGCTGCGCGGCGAAGGAGAAGACGGCTATGTTTGGGAGGACGCTTCATTAAGCATCATTCCAAATGGAGCTGTGGTCGGCACCTCAAGCCTGCGTCGGAAGGCTCAGCTACTTCACCTGAGACCAGATTTGGTGATAAAGCACTTGCGAGGCAATGTGGATACAAGGTTGAGAAAGCTTGACGAAGGACAGTTTGATGCGATTGTCGTAGCAGCTGCAGCGCTTGAAAGGCTGAACCTTAATCATAGGATCACAGCGCTTCTGCCAATCCATGTTTGCACGCCTGCTGCTGGGCAAGGTGCTTTGGCAGTTGAAGCTCGTTCCGATGACAAACGCACACTCGAGCTGATCAAGCCTTTGGATGACAAAAGAGCGAGAGCTGAAGTTGAAGCTGAGAGGGCGCTTATAGCAGCACTCGGTGCTGGCTGTCATGTTCCAGTTGGCGCTTGTGCGAGATGCATCAACGACGATGAACTTGAGATGACGGCGGTTGTAGCGAGCACGGATGGCAAAGTCGTTCTTAGACGCACCATGCGCGGGTCACTGCGCTCGGCGAGGGAGCTCGGTGAGAAGCTCGCCGAAAAACTTATAGCGGATGGCGCTGACCAAATCATATCTGGGTGACATCAAACCGAGGTGACATAGCGAGGTAAAGGGTCATGGGCGAGACGAAAAACAACAACATGGTCTTCAATCCATTTGATCCAGGTGTTGAGCATGCGATTGCAACGCACAAATTCAGCGATGCTCTCGTTGCGCTCAGAGCCTACTGCATGCTTGAGGCATTAAGAAGCGGTGTGCTTGAAGCACTCGAAAAAACTCAAGGGCTTAAACCACCTGCGTTGCACTCTTTGAAAGACTTCATTGAATTGTGTGAAGGCGAAGCCTGTGAACGCTATCTGAGGCACACTCACCCATACGCCATATGGCATGCTAACGAGAAAAGGTTGAGGCGGTTGAAGAACATAGCTATTGTCGATCTGCTAAACCTCATCAAGTTGCTGTAAGCGGTGATAGAGAGTGAGCTGGCTTGTGCAGTTATCGCTTTCAACGCTCGGGGAGGATGGAGTGATAGCGGAGCGTCTCAACGGGTATGAAGTTCGCGAAGGACAGCTACAGATGTGTGAGTCAGTTGCGAGGGCGATTGAAGCTGGTGAGCATTTGCTTGTTGAGGCTGGGACTGGTGTCGGTAAAACATTTGCATACCTTGTGCCCGCTGTTTTATGGGCGAGCCGTGAGGGGAAGCGAGTTATAGTCTCAACTTACACAAAGACGCTCCAACAACAGCTCACAGACAAAGACTTACCATTCATTCATGAAGCATTGGGTGGCTCCTTCAGGTATGCGGTTGCCTACGGGTCGCAAAATTACATCTGCATGCGCAGGTTGATACAGGCGTTACAGCATAGCTTGTTCGCTTCAATTGAAGAGGTAGCCCAACTTGAAGCCATCGCTGAATGGGCTAAAACAACCAAGACAGGTCTTCGTATGGAGCTCTATTTTGAGCCAAACCCATTCGTCTGGAGCGCCGTCTCGAGAGACCCAGATATTTGTTCGGGCTCAAGATGCCCCTTTTATCGCCAGTGCCCGTATCAACTCTCGCGCAGAAGCTTACACAATGCCCATATCATCGTGGTCAATCATCACCTCTTCTTCTCCAACATCACAGCTGATGGGAATGTGCTTCCAGCTTATGATGCAGTTGTGTTTGATGAAGCGCACAACTTGGAGGAGGTGGCATGTGAACACTTCGCTGAAGAGGTCTCGAACACTTCTCTCGAAATGCTCTTGAGCCACCTGCTTGGAAGGCGCTATGAAAGGGGATTGCTACTCAGATACGAAGGGCGTTTTAGGGAGTTGTTTGAGCAGGCGCGGGAGTTGATCGAGGATGTGCGCAGATGCAGTGAAATGTTTTTCAACGCCGTCGCAGAGCGCGTGGGCGAGTCACAGGCAGTCCGCATACGAGAAAAGGGATTCGTTGAAAACATATTGAGCAAGCCATTGGGGAAGCTCGCATCAGTCATTCGCAAGCTGGCAGAAAGCTTGGATGACTATACCGACGCGGTGGAACTCTATGTCGCTCACGAAAGGTTGGCGAAGGCGAGCTTGCTTGTGACTCACATCCTTGAGATGTCATTTGAGGGCTATGTTTATTGGGCTGAGGTTGAGCAGTTGCGTCGTGAGAAGAGGATCTCGCTACGCATGGCTCCGATTGAGCTTGCTGACTTGCTCAGGGAAAATGTCTTCATTGAGGGCATGCCGATAATATTGACTTCAGCCACTTTAGCGACTTCCAACTCCTTCAGTTACATCCGAGAGCGTCTCGGCATAGAGCGAGCAAAAGAACTGATTGTGAAATCGCCGTTTGAGTTTGAGGAGCAAGCCCTGCTCTACATAGCTGATGACTTGCCAGACCCATCAGTTGATATGAAGGCGTTCAACACGGAAGCCACCGAGCGCATAATAGACCTGCTACGGATAACGAATGGTGCGACATTCGTCCTTTTCACAAACTACCCAGCACTGCGCTATGCGAGCCAACGCATAAGGGAAGCAATGCCAAACATGAATGTGTTTGTGCAAGGCGAGATGCCACGCGGGCTCATGCTTGAGAAGTTCCGCAACACTGACAATGCTGTCCTGCTCGGCACAAACACATTCTGGCAAGGCGTAGATGTGCCAGGTGAAGCCCTGATTGCAGTCATCATCGTTAAGCTTCCTTTCGCTGTCCCAGATGACCCTATAACTGAGGCACGAATTGAACGGCTCAAAGAAGGAGGCAAAGACCCATTCTACAGCTATCAATTGCCACAGGCTATAATTTGGCTCAGGCAGGGTTTTGGCAGGCTCGTCAGACGAACCGATGACTACGGCGTCGTGGCTATACTTGATCCGAGGGTCTTAAAAAGGGGATATGGGAAGCAGTTCCTTAATTCGTTGCCTCGCTGTAGGATAAGCACATCGCTTGACGATGTGCGCTCCTTCTTGAAGTGGAAGGCTCTTGAGAAGGCGTCGTTCAAAGTCCAAGATAGCTTTTGCTCTGAGTAGGGCATACTGATTTCGGCGTTCAACCAACCGTGTTCTAAAAGGCAAAACAGCCCTTCTATGCTATCGGCTTTCAGCCCTTAGCGTTTAGCTGATGGCGAAAATGTTGCCAGTCTCGTTCTCGCAGAGGGTGAGCGGATTTGGTGCTCATGCGGAATTCGCCATCAACCGCTGGATGAAGTCAGTGGCATGATTAGTTTTGGATGCTCATTTCTCAACCTCACATTCAACCTCGGCTTGAGAGGTGAACCTAAGAATGCGTTTCTTCAGGGGCATGCTGAGCAAGCTCAAACAGCTATTCAGGCAAAGGCAAATAAGCGAGGAACTGTTCTTGGAGCTTGAGGAAACGCTCGTGCTCGCCGATGTCGGCATAGCTACGGTGCAAAAGCTCATTTCAAATGTGAGGCAAGCGGTGAAGAGGGGAGAATGCAAGAGCGGTGATGAGGTGATTGAGCTTCTCAAAAGAACGCTTATCGACCTTCTTGATCACTCACCGAAGCACCTTTCATTCGGACCGACACCTCCGACGGTTTGGCTTATCGTCGGAGTCAATGGCACTGGCAAAACGATGACAACCGCGAAGCTCGCATGGCGCCTAAAACACGATGGGAAAAAGCCCCTTCTCGTTGCTGCTGATACATTCAGGGCAGCTGCGATTGAGCAGTTGAAGATACTCGGAGAGAAAGTCCGATCACCAGTGATAGCGCACTCAATTGGTGCCGATGCTGCAGCTGTTGTGTATGATGGCATTGAGGCAGCGAAGGCGAGAGGGTATGATGTTGTGCTCGTTGATACAGCTGGCAGAATGCACACTCGTTATAACCTGCTTCAGGAACTCCAGAAGATATGGCGTGTTGCGGAGCGCCTCCTCGGAAGACCACCAGATGAGTCACTGCTCGTCCTCGATGCCTCAACAGGTCAAAACGCAGTAGTGCAAGCTTCCACATTCTCTTCAGCGATACCGATAACTGGCATCGTCCTCACAAAGCTTGATGGGACAGCCAAAGGTGGTGTCATCGTCTCAATAAAGGACCAGTTGAACCTGCCGATAAAGCTTGTCGGGACTGGTGAAGGGCTCGATGACATTGAAGATTTTGATCCAGCCGAATTCGTCGAAGGTCTCTTTGAGGATGTTGATGAACAGCGGTGATCTTTGCCAACGAAAGTGCGCTATGATAATCAATGTAACCTGATGCGATGATGCAAAGAGTAGGATTGAAGCGAGCTGAGGTAAGCCATGAGCCGAAGAACGCCTGAGAAGAAGCACGATGGGTCGGTGTTGAATGCGGAAGTTCTCGTGCTCAACCATAACTATGAACCGCTCAACTTGACGAGCGTGCGCCGAGCAATTGTGCTTGTGCTGAAAGGGAAAGCTGAAGTGATCAAGCATAACAGCCAACAGATCCGCTACCCAAGTGGCAAGATGGAAGCGCCAAGTGTTGTTCGCCTCTATCACTATGCAAGGCGTCCACCCGTGCATGTGAAGCTAAGCAAGCGAAGCATATTGGCGCGTGATAACTACACTTGCCAGTATTGCGGATACAGCGGACCTGGGCTTACCGTTGACCATGTTGTGCCAAAGGAAAGGGGCGGAGTCACCGATTGGGAAAACCTCGTATGTTGCTGTGTGAAGTGCAACTCAAAGAAGGGCAACAGGACGCCAGAGGAAGCAAACATGCGTCTTTTGAAGAAACCCCGTCGCCCCGCATACATACCGCATATGGGCTACTCGAAGCTCATAGCTGCCCTCAGGCATGAAGAATGGCATGAGTTTCTGCTCCCGTTCGTGCGTGAAGCAAAGCGGTAATCCCCTCACCAAAGCGCTCACATCCGCTGAACTTAAGCTCCCTTGCGTTCCATCGCTTGCTCCAGATAGCGGTGAAGCGTTTCAGCATACTGCTTGAGGATGAATTCAGCCTCCCATTGTGGGTTGATGAACTCACCCGAGAGATGCCCATCAAAATCAATCTCAAGCAGTTTCTTGATGACGAACTCATGCGATATCTCTCCCTCGCCGAGCAGGCATAGTTTCCATTCACTCCCCTCGCGCTTCACATCGTGTATGTGACAATGCCTCACATGCTGGCTGACATTCTCAAATGCTTCTTCGAGCGTCTCACCATGCGTGTATGGGTGTTGGACATCCCAAAGGATACCAACATGGCTGTGTGAGGTAAGTTTGATCACATCAACAGCGTCCTTTGAACGACTGAATGCGTCGTGTGTCTCAAGGAGCACATACACATCCATCGGCTGTGCGAATTCGCCAAGTTCACGCAATGAATCAGCGATGTATTTCTTCGCCTCATCCATTGAAACGCCTGCGGGGATAGCTCCGCCGAAGACACGCACATTTTTGCATCCGAGCGTTGATGCGAGCTCCATGTGCAACTTGGCTCGCTCAACCATCTTTTTGCGTTCGTCAGGGTCCGCCTGCGAGAAGAAACAAGAACTCGCTATAGCGCTGACTTCAATCCCGTTGTCGTCGAAGATCTTCTTCGCTTCCATTAGGGCGTTTCTATCCGTCTCTGGTTCAATGCCGTGAGCGTGTCCGACTTCCGTGCGTATCTCAACACCGTGATAGCCGTAACGCTTCGCTGTCTCAACTATTCTCCTCACAGTCCAATCGGGGCACACCCATGTCATAAAACTGAACTTGATCGCCATTCATCCCTCACCTCGCTGACATAACTGAGCTTGGTATGCAGGCAAGATAAATTGTGGCACTGTCTGGCTCTTTGGAACACACTCGTTGTTTAGCCAACGCAAGCTTGCTACAGTGTCATGTGCAGTAACATTCAAAATTGGAGGTGAGCAGTGGTGAAGAGGCTTATAAGGATCACAGCGGGCAGTGTGAGCGTTGAAGCAGAGCTGAACGAGAGCGAGACGGCGAAAAAGATTTGGGAGGCGTTGCCGATAACTGGCAAGGCTAACCGTTGGGGCGACGAAATCTATTTCACCATACCTGTGCGCTGTGAAGACGAAGACCCAAAGGAGGTTGTAGAGGTTGGCGATTTAGGATACTGGCGTCCGGGGAGCGCATTCTGTATTTTCTTCGGCAAGACGCCCGTGAGCAGGGGCGATGAGATCCGCCCTGCAAGCCCTGTGAATGTGTTTGGGAAGGTCATAGGAGATGCGACAGTCCTAAGGAAGGTTAAAGACAACGATGACATCAAAGTCGAGCGCATCGAATGAGATTCAAAGGATGCCCTGTCATTCGGGCAGGTTGTAGAGGTGAAATTTTTGAGCAGGTTGAAGGGTTGGATTAGGAGGGTAGTATTGCTTATCCCGTTTGCGACGCATGCCGATAGGTATTTTCTTCGTGAGATGCTGACGCCATTCATAGCGGGGCTTCTCATCTTCGTTACGATACTGACGGGGCACATGCTCTATTGGGCTTTGGATAAAATCATCAACCAGAATGTGCCAGCGAAGGATCTGCTGTTGATGATGCTTTACAGGTTGCCATCCGTGCTCGTCCTTTCCCTCCCGATAGCCATGATCATCTCCACTTCAATCGCCCTTACAAGGCTCGGGCGTGAAGGTGAGCTCACAGCGTTCAAGCTAAGCGGTGTGAACGGCATGCGCTTAGCATACCCGTTTTTGGTTGTGTCAGTGTTGGTTAGCTTCGTTGACTTGTGGATAAACGACCGAGTTGCACCCGAGGCTAACCATCGCGCTGAAAACATACTGCGAAGGCTTTTGCTGAGCTATTCAATACCGTTCATTGAGGAGAACCGTTTCCTCAGGCTGTCAAACAAATACTTCGTTTATGTGAGGCATGTTGAGCCGACAGCGAAGATGCTCTACGGCGTTATGATTTACGAGCTTGAACCATCCACTGGCTCTTTCCCGAGGGTATACATCGCAAAGAGCGCATCGCACGAGGATGGGACATGGTGGTTTAGGGATGTTGTCATACACCAGTATGATGAGCAAGGGCATCAAGTGGCTGAAATGTTCACGGAACGCATAACCCTTAACATCAAAGAGAGCATTGAAGCTTTCGTTACAGCAGCGAAGACGCCTATCGAGATGTCGTCCCAAGAATTGAAACAGCAGATTGAGATGCTTGATAAGAGCGGCATAGATGTGCATGCGATGAAGATTGATTACCACTTCAAGTTTTCTCTACCTGCAGCGTGCTTCATCATGACGCTTTGGGCTGCCCCGTTGAGCATGAGGTTCTCCCGTAGTGGCACTTATGCGGGCATGCTCATAGCAATACTCGCCATCTTCCTCTACCAGGGCTTTATGGGATGGTCAAGGGCGATCGGCATCAAATATCACTTGTCGCCATTCCTATCAGCATGGTCGCAGAACTTCTTCTTCGGTTTGATGGGGATGGTCATGTTGCTAAAGGAACGGTGAAAGAGATGAGCACGAAAGCAAACGGTGCTTCACCCTCGTTCAAGACAGCACTGCGATTTTTCGCTCTGTCTATATTGCTGGTGATGCTCATCACTCAGGGAGCTATGCTTGCGGAGGAGAAGCAAGATGGGCAAGCTCTTGAGGGGGTGCAAGCAAACACAACATTACAAGCGGAGCAAGGTGCTGAACAAGAAGGCATCACACAACGAGAAGCGCTTGAGACCCACGAAACTACCGAGGTGACCGAGGGCAAAGCAATTGAGGTTCTCAGCCAAGATGCCAAGCTCATAATGCAGCGTCATGGCGATGAGTGGTTAATGCAAGCGAGTGGTGGCAGTGTTGAAGTTAAAACGAGAGACTTAATAGCCTATGCGAGCAACCTCCGATACAACCCGAAAGAAGGCATCGTGCATTTCCTGCCACCGGTTGAAGGCAGGGCGACCGACTTAAGCTTCCGCGTTGAGGGTTTGAATTACTACATCAGGGAGAGGCGTTGGGAACTCAAAGATGGGAGGATGAAGGTTGAGCCCTCCTTCTTTGCGCAAGGTGTTGTTGAACCGCTTTACCTGCGAACGGCATCTGCTGAAGGTAGCCAAAATAAAGCGCACCTAAAGGCATCCCTTCTCACTTCATGCGATAAGGAGCTACCGCATTGGAGCTTGCGTGCCGATACGATGGACATAATCGCCAACGATAAAGTCATCGCAAGGGATGTTGGCATATACTTCGGCGGGAAGAAGTTAGCCTCATTGCCGACACTTGTTATCTCGATCAAACCGAGGAGAAGACGGACAACGCTCATGCCGGATGTGGGGCGAAATGAGATTGAAGGTTGGTTCGTCAAATATGCGCACACTTACATGGCTGATGAGCGTTCCACAGGCGTAGCGAGGTTTGATTGGGCTGAAAAGAGAGGCTTGGGTTTGGGTATCGAGCAGGACTACACCCTGAAAGCTATGACGGGTGCAGTCGCCCTCTACTGGCTGAGGGACAGAAGAAGAGGGACCGAGTTGAACTGGAGCATTAGGCATTCCCATCGCTTCTCAAAATCACTGCTTATGAACCTGCAAAGCGAGGTGCGCTCAAACAGCGCCTACTTCGTTGGGCGCACAAGGTCAAGCTCCCTTAGCACATCGCTCCAGTGGAATAGAACGAATATGCAAACGACAATTGATCTGCGCCGCTTGAGTTACTCTGGGTATGGTGAGACGGATGACACATCCGTTTTAGTTCGTAGCTTCATACGAAGGGATAAATGGGATGTGAGACTGCAAAGCACATACCGCAGGTTTGAAAGTAGCTACTTTGGCATCGGTGCAGTTAGGGCGCCAGATGAGGAACTACAACATAGGTTTGAAGTGCACCGAGATGGCGCGCTCACCAGTTGGGGTCTGATATACGAACAAAGGATTGATCTGGATAAGGCAAGAAACACTGCCGACACATATTTCGGTTTGGAGCGTTTGCCAGAGCTCACTTTCAACCTGCGTTTGCATCGCTCACAGAAGCAAAAGCTACCACTCATCCTTTCAGCGTCAATGGGCAAATTCGCTGAGTATCCTGCGAAGGTGAGGAGGGCTCGCTTCGCTTTCTCTTCAGACATCGGGCAGACGCAAATTAGGCTATCACACAAAGCGAGCATGACGCTGACTGGGCGTTTCGAGCAATGCTTTTACGATGATGCTACTGCCCAATACACATATGGCATGCTGACGCAATTTGAGTGGAACTTCGGGGAGCGTAGCAGACTGTTGATTGGATACCAACTGCAAAAACAACATGGCTGGACGCCCTTCAGGTTTGACATGCGCCCACCGTATGAGTCCGCAGATTTGCAACTCTATCTGGAGCCGTCCGAAAGATTTCAAGCGTCGCTCACAACTGGATTGGACATCCAGAACAATATCTTCAGAGACATCACAGCAAACATGCAGTGGCACATGCTAAGTGGCTTTTGGTTAGCTGTATCAAGTGGCTATGACATTGAGAGGGGCAGGATGAGGGATGTGATAAGCTGGGTTGCTATAAGTCTCCCGGGGAGAGTGCTTTCAAAAAGCATCCAAAGGGGATACCCAGCACACGCACTTCCCTACTACGGCTATGGCTCGTTCTACATACCATCTTACACGGCTTATTCACAATCGCAGTTGAGGGAGGAACCAGATTTACCGCCTTGGGGGATCTTGCTTAATTTGAGTTCCCGCTACAGCTCACTTGAGAAGAAGCTTGCGCTTATCCGTTCCTTCGTCGATTGGAGGATCGGGAGATCATGGAGACTGCAACTGCTTGCCAGCTACAACGGCATAATGAGGCGCACTGACTATGTTCAAACGAGGCTCACGAGAGACTTGCACTGTTATGAAATTTCCTTGACTTACAATTCGCTCACGAGGGAGTGGCGTGTTGAATTCAACATAAAGGCGTTCCCTGCCTTCAGGCAATTCTTCGGAACAAGCGACCGCTCACAACTGCTTGATACAAGCGTTGGTCAGCTGTTCTAACACGAGAGACATCTCACAACTTGCGTGCGAAGCGATGGTAAGCTAAACTACCAAAGTGAACAAGTAAGTGTGAGTGGTAAGGACGCAACGGGTTAAATCGAAGTGCGTCTAAAATTGTGAAAGAAAACTCAAGGGAGCACGAGAAGTAGCAGAGTAGCTTAAGATGGTGGGTGGTTACAAATGGGTCAAAAGCGCGGAAACGGAGGAAGAGTGGCAGCACTTGTGAGCAGGCTTGGATTGGTAAGGAAGGCGCATGAGAGCGTTACATCTATCCCAGTCAGTGAGCAGGAACTCATAAAGCGTTGCAAAGCTGGAGATGAAGATGCATGGCGTGAGTTCATAGACACATACAAGCACATGGTGTATGGCTTCGCATACGATATGCTACGAAACCCAGAAGATGCAGAAGATGTAGCACAGGAAGTTTTCATCAATGCCTTCAGAGCCATAGGAAGCTTCCGAGGCGATGCGCGCATTTCAACATGGCTTTATAGGGTGACAAAAAACGCCTGCCTGAATTTCATCCGCCAGAGGGAAAGGACAACGATCACATCGCTTGACGAACAAGAAGGCAACTGGGAAGAGTTGATCGATTTTGAGGACAGCATGCCAACACCTGAGGAAATGGCGATGAACAAAGAACTGCGAGAACTTGTCCGAAGCAAGATTGACGAGCTACCACCGATCTACCGAACTGCCATCATAATGTGCGACATGCATCAACTGAGCTATGACGAAGCTGCACGCATACTTGGCGTCCCTGTCGGCACACTCAAGTCGCAAGTTTCAAGGGCACGACGGTTGCTGAAGGAGAAATTGAAGAGTTACTTCTTTGAGAAGCATTCCAACGACAACAAAGGGCATGGGAAATTGCAATAGCCTGCGAAAGAGGTATGCCGAGTTATGAGCAAGAGACGATGTCAAAAATATATGATTCTCATCCCACAGCTCATAGATGGTGAGTTAGACAGGGCTACGACAGCGGAGGTTGAGCACCACCTCCGCAATTGCAAGGATTGCATGAACGAATTCATGTGGTATCAATGGTTGCATGCAACACTGCGTTCAATGCCTTACACACCAGCGCCACCTGACTTCACTGAGAGAACTTTAGAGCGCATCAGGCAATTGAAGACTCAAAAAGGTGCCACCAAAGGGGTCAACTTAAGTTACATCGGTGGCACATTGCTCAAACAGCCTTATGCAATAGCCTACACGATGGCTCTCATCGTTGTCGCCATGCTCGGGTTAGCATCCATTAAAACACGAACACCGACAGATGTGATGGAAAGGTATGCTACGGTTGCCACCTATGAAAGCACTGAGACGCAAAAGGGCATCGGTAGACAACCCATGTCATACGCCAGCGCAAAGGGGAGCACTGTTGAAACTTTGACCGTGAGCCCTGTGCATGCTCAGATAAATCAAAGAGCGAACGAACAGAGGGCATTTGTAGCGCCAAAGCGGTATGAAGCCATAGCTTCGCAACCAGTATTAGCAAACTCATCGCTCACCAGAATGAGCGATGTTGCAAGAGTTGATGTAAGCATTCGCGGTATCGCAAGCGACTTTGACAGAGACATTGAGAGCAGTTTTCGTGTGGCTGTGCCGAGCGCCATGCTCACGGGGGAAACAACTGTTATAAACAGTGCTGATGCATATCTGGTCAGCGTTGGGCATCTGATGAGCATTGGGAAGTTGTCGGAGGCAGTGGAGCGCTTGAGGGAGTTTGCGAAATTAAACGAAGTCAACCCAGCACTTAGATACCGTGCTCTAAGTATGCTTAAGTCATGTTACGAAAGGATGGGCGAGTGGCTGATGGCAAAAGCCGTTTCCGAACAGATGGCATCTGAGTTAAGCCAGTTCAGGGATATCAAGCTCGTTGGGCAAGTATCAGATGTGGAGGATGATACGCAAGTCGAAAGGCGCGCACAAACACGCTTAGCATCACTGCCCTCGCTTGCCCAACCGACACCTTTAAGCAACGCATCAGTGGTGCAACCAAACGCCGTCAAAGCTTCCGCACCTGAAGACACCTCAAGCCAGTTACAACAGTCTATTTCCATTCTCGAAGGGATACCTCAAGATGAGCCAACAGAGAAGTTGCTGAGCGATGACCAAACATTCATCGATGCCCTCTTCAAACTCTCCGAAGCCATATAAGGGTAACGAGCACGGCATGATTAAAGATGCGTTAACCTAATGCTAACGGAGGTTACCTCCACAGTAATACGCCCCTTGTCGATGGCGGATGAGCGCATGCATCAAAGGCAGGAGGTGAACGATGAAAATGGAGAGACCTCTCTTTGCGGATGTTGGCGAGCAAGAAATAACGAGGGCTATAATTGACCAGTTCGCAAGCCAGTTAAGCGCCTATGTTGAATGCGATGTAATAGTTGTTGGTGGCGGACCTGCTGGGTTGATGGCTGCAAGACAGCTTGCAGGCAACGGTGTTAGGGTGCTTTTGATTGAGCGCAACAACTACCTCGGTGGAGGCTTCTGGATAGGAGGTTATTTGATGAACAAGGTCACATTCAGAGAGCCAGCTAACAAGGTTTTGGAAGAGCTTGGCATCCCGTATGTTGAGCATTCAAAGGGGCTTTTTGTAGCCGATGGTCCACATGCTTGTTCGAAGCTGATAGCTGCAGCGTGTGATGCGGGTGTTAAGTTCTTGCAAATGACCGTCTTTGAAGATCTCGTGATAAGGGATGAAAGGGTGGCAGGTGTTGTGATCAACTGGACACCAATAACAGCATTGCCGAGGGAGATAACATGTGTTGACCCTGTTGCGCTTGAATCTAAGTTCGTCATTGATGCAACTGGACACGACGCTGCAGTTTGCCGAAAGCTCGAGGAGAGAGGTTTGATAAAGCTTCGTGGCTACGGAGCTATGTGGGTAGAGAGAAGTGAGGACTTGGTTGTGGAACACACTGGGCAAGTCTACCCTGGGCTTGTGGTTTGCGGTATGGCTGTTACGACTGTTTATGGGCTTCCAAGGATGGGTCCTACATTCGGTGGAATGCTTCTCTCTGGGGCGCGTGCTGCCGAGGTCGTCTTAAAGCAACTGAAAGCTGAGGAAGCAATCGCAAAGACTTCTTAAGCGCCTGCAACACCAACACATACGAGGGATTGGAGCAATAGAAAGTGCGCACAGCAGTCTACAATTTGCCACGCCACCTCAAACTCTATGTGGATGCCTCATACACATCCTTAAGGGTTGACGAGCTTGTTCGGTATGTTTCCTCTATACTGCCGTCCTTGGATGTGGAGGTGCGCCCAGAACCAGCAAGGTTCTTCATCAGATGCGATAGAGAGATGCTTGAGTTCGCCAGAGAAGTCTCAGCAACAAGAGTGTTTCGCATCAACTCCAACGAGGTTGTCTGTAGCCCGTTTGAAGCCGAGGTTGAATACGAGTATAGGCGGATAAAACAAGACCCACCTAACATGCTCGGCACATTCTACAGCGCTTACCACCTGCAAGATGCCTATTGGAAGCTGATACCTGCAAGCGAACGTGGCTTGGATTATGTGCATGTAGTCATAACGAAGCTCCTCATCGGAACATTTGATAACTCCTCTGGGAGATGGCATGCCCGCACGATTGCCCTTGGCTTCCCTAACATCATATCGCTTCGCGGTTTGATTGAAGCACCTGCAAAGCCACGCCAGTTTTACATCCTCAGGCAGACATTGAGCATGCTACATGCTGAGATGACCACTGAGGCAATACAAGAGGTAATAAAAAGCTTCGCCCTCGTTGACTTGGAAGACGAACGCCTGACAGAGGTCACAAAGGGCTATCTGCTTCAGGCGATAGCATACCATGCGACGATGGAGCCATTTTGCAACGATGCCTCCTGCAGGCTCTTCAACGCACACTGGCAACAGGAAATGCTGAGGGCACAACTCAACGGAGAATACGAACTCTGTGAAGCGCACAGCCAGTTGTTCAGAACGATTGAATCGACGCTCTCCTCAACCAAGCCACAGAAGTGAGCTGGCAATGTCTGTCACTCGAAGTGGCAACTAACAGCCGTTGACGATGGGTGGCATTTTGGGGAGGGCTGTAGATGCCTGCTTCCTAACCTCATCTTTGTAGCTCTCATCGGATGTTAGCTTCTCTATCTCGCGCCTCAAGATGGAAAGCAGTAGCGAAAGCAAGTCATTTAAGTTGAAGGTTTCGAGCAAGCGCTGTTTCTCATGAGGTGGTATGTGGAGCATTGTGGCAGTCGCGAAAGCCAAGTCAACAGGGCTTGTAGGCAGTAGGAATTCTCTCCTTTTAAGAGCGCTCGGCTCGTATGCAAGTTCAGCATAGCGTTGAAACATAGCTGCAACTTTGTTTGAGAGCGAAAGGACTCCGCTTGTGATGGTCACAATCGTGGACGGAAATAAAACTCTCGCCACTGGATATGGCTCTTCAGAGAGCAACTCAATTATGCGAAAGCGCCTATGCCCACGAGCAAGGAGCATCAAGGAATCGTCAGACGAACGCTCAACATAGACTATTTGAGCAGCTGTCCCCACAACTTTCATCTCAGCGAGTTTTTGAAAACCGTCGGGACACATAAGCACAGCACCAAACGGCATATCCTGAGAAAGACATCTCATCACAGCAAGCCTACCTTGTAGCCCCTTGACCTTCAAGTTCAAGCGAGCTTGCGGGAACAGAACCGTCTCAGTCTCAATCAAAGGCAGGTCAGCCTCAAAGGAAGGCATTTAACATCACCACTCAATTGCACTGTGCATGCCTGCAATATCCATGATGCCAACCAAAAGAAAATGTCGCAATGAGCAGTGTGAGCTGGATTTGACTGCGCAGTTAAGATGGGTGCATAATATCTTTGGACTCTGAGCTTAGGCACTCGGGGGCGAGAATGGGACATGCCAACTTGTAAAAGGTGCGGTGCCGAAAACGCAGATCACATGCTCGCCTGTTGGCGGTGTGCTGGACCACTTTATCCCCCACAGGTCGCCGACGAGATAGCCAGCAGGAGGTTTGAGGCAAAGCCTCAGCCGTTGCCACCACTGCAACAGGAAATCACAGAAACCACCGAGACTATCGAAGCTGGAACCAAAGAGTTAAGCGAAGCTCCGACTAAGTTAATTACGGCAGTGCGTGAGGAAACGATAACCGAGGAAACCGTAACTCAGGAAGCACCCACTGAGGAAATTGAAGCTCAAGGAATGCCTACCGAGGGAGTTGTAACTCAAGAAGCTGTCACTGAAGAAGTTACTGCTCCCGCTGAGAGCGTTGCACCTCCAGCCGAAAGGAAGCCACCTGCAAAGGCGGTTAAGGTTGGAGCACCTGTCACAGAACGCCCAGTAAGTCAGTTGCTAAAACGCCTTGCAAAGGCTTTGGTAATCATTATCCCCTTGGCGCTCATCGTGGTGTGCGCTGTGCTTCTTCTCCCACGCCTCCTTGAGAAGCCCGATAAAGTAGTGAACCGATTCTTAAGCGCTGTGAAAGCTGGGAACATTGAAGAGGCAAAAACATTCCTTGATGAAAAGTCAAGGGCAGAAGTGGAGAAGCAAGGCAGTGCGTCATTGTTTGCACCGCTCAAAAACATAGACTATGAGATCGGAGCAACGACTATCCAAGGTTCGGAAGCAAGCGTAAAGGTGAAGTTCAAAGTCACATCCCCAATCAAACTTGAGTTTGAAGCACCGTTCATATGCGTTCGCGAAAAACTCTCGTGGAAGATTAACGCTGAGCGAACGACCAAAGAAATCATCAGCGCAGCGATGAGCGCTGCCTCCCAGCAACTCGGCTCAATGCTTATGGAAGCGCTGAAAAAGGGATTCCCACCACCTATGCCATCTCCCTTCCAAAAGTGAAGCCAGTGCACATCACTTTTGCACGGATGCGTTTAGGGTGGCGATGTGAGAAAGTATTGCCTCAACCAAGCCCTGTGTTGTATGCGTTGATGCGATTATGGATGCTGGCAAGCCGTATTCTTCAACTCGTCTTGCTGTCACAGGTCCTATGCACGCTATCTTTGTGTTGCGCAGGAGCGCATTTAACTTCTCCCCCGCAAGTTTGAAGAGCGCGTCAACAGATGAAGGGCTTGTGAAGCAAGCAATATCAACAGGCTTTGAGAAGACTGCGCTTATCTCCTCTTCGCTCAACTCATTGTTGGTCAAAACATTGTATGCAACCACCTCGTGCACTTCTGCACCTGCTTCCACGAGGCTGTTTACGAGCTTGCGAGATGCACCAACTGCCCTCGGTAGGAGTATCTGTTTCCCTTGCACACCGATGTTTAAAAGCAAGTCTGCGACTGCTTCGGTCGTGAACTGCACTGGCACTGCGTCTGCGATTATTCCCTCCTTACGCAACTCATTACTTGTGGCATCGCCAATCGCACAAACCTTCGTTGACGAGAATGCCCTCGCATCCATGCCCATAGAGTGGAGCGTCTCAAAAAGAGCCTTTACCCCGTTAACGCTTGTGAAAACAACCCAATCATAAGCACCCTTTGATAGTGCTATAACTGCTTCACGCATCTGCGGTGAGTTGCTCAATAGCTCAATCTTCAACACAGGCAACCAAATGGCATTAGCACCGTATGCTTCAAGCATACGAGCCATCTCAAAGCCTCTGTCCTCGTCCCTCGCTATGAGTATGCGCTTGCCAAACAGCGGTCTCCTCTCAAACCATGCCAGCTTGTTGCACAGCTCAACTACTCTCCCAACGACGAGCACAGCTGGCGGGTGAACGCCCTCACACTCAGCTTTGTCGGCTATAGTTGCGAGCGTTCCGATGATTGTTCTTTGAGTTGGGAGCGTGCCCTGCTCAATTAATGCAGCTTTCGTTGATCCATCCAAGCCACCTTGCATCAACCTCTCCGTTACTTCTCTTATGCGCCCGACTACCATCAGAACGACCACCGTATCAACAGCGTGAGCTATTTCCTCCCAGCGAACATCACCACCTTCGCCACTCTCGTAACCTGTGACGATAGCTACTGACGATGAATACCTTCTATCGGTTAGCGGTATCCCAGCATAGGCAGGGACGGCATGATATGATGAGACGCCCGGAACAACTTCAAAAGGTATGCCAGCGTTGGCGAGGGCTTCAGCCTCCTCCCCTCCCCTACCGAATATGAAAGGGTCTCCACCTTTCAACCTGCAAACTGAAAGCCCGCTCTTTGCTTTAGCCACGAGCAAATCATTGATTTGCTCCTGCGTGAGGTGATGAGTTGATGGCTCTTTGCCGACAAATATCAATTCGGCATCTTTCCTTGCGTATCGCAACACCGCCTTGTTAATGAGCCTGTCATAAACGATGCAATCCGCTTGACTGATGCATTCGAGCGCACGCATCGTTATAAGTCCGATGTCGCCCACACCTGCTCCAACAAGCCACACTATGCCGCTCATTCGCAACCCACCTTCGAGACTGCACATGCTACTGCTGACGCATATCAAAAGCCACCTTTATCGCTTTGTGCCTGCCCGGACGAGCGCTCACTGCGATCGCTTCCCTGTAGCGCGTCAGCGGGAATGTGTGTGTCAGCATCCCGCGCACCTCGCGCCATTCCTTAAGGAGCATCTCTATGACCAGATCAATCGTGTGTATTTTTCTCTCGCCAATCCTTTCGACCCCGTAAGCGTATGAGCCGAGTATATGCAATTCCTTGTGCCACACTGGTGCCAAGTCAACGCCTTTAGGTATTGATGGCATGCCAACAAGTATGAGCTTACCGCGAGCCCTCGTCCATTTGATGGCGTCGTTTATGCTTTGTGAGGATGCGACGCAATCAAACACGACATCGTATCCGCCCACAACCGTGCATATGCCGAAATCGCCCCTTAGTATTTTGGCTTCCGTTATTGCTCCCAACTCATCGTAAAGCCATTTATCTGGCTTCACAACCACATCCGCCCCAAGTAGCTTTGCCCATTCCCTTTGATGCGGATACTTTGCTATTGCACTTATGTGACCATCGAAACCAATCAACCTGAGTGATTTGATGGTCATCAAGCCGATCGTGCCACACCCTATGACAAGCACTTTGCAGTCTTTGGATGGGCGAGCACGCAACACCGCATGCATAGCGCAGGAAAACGGCTCAACGAGCACCGCAACTTCATCGGGGATTTCATCGGGAACTAAATGCAGTTGGTGCTCATGTGCAACGAAGCACTCACTCCACGCACCACCAGTGTCACGGCAATATCCAGTTTGAACACCGCTTGAGATGATGCCCTCAGTTATGCGCTCGCAGTTCCCGAACAACCCAGCCTCACAATATGGGCACGGTTTCAACTCCCTTACAGGACAGCTCAAAGCTGGCTCGAGCACCACCCTGTCACCAACTTTCACCTTTGAAACTTTGCTCCCAACCTCAACCGCCCTCCCAACCGCTTCGTGCCCAAGCACAAACGGGTATGAGGTGATGGGTGCGAAGTAAAAGCTACTGCGAGAAGTTATGACATCAATGTCCGACCCGCATATCCCCGCAAGGAGCGTCTTGACCCTCACCCAGTTTGGTGACGGCAGTTTTTGCTCCTCCAACTCAACGAGGCGCGTCGGAGACCACCAACCGATACAGTAATGCGGGAAGCGTTTCCCAAGAAGTTTCGAGAGCAGGAACAGAGGCAAGCTTTTGCGATATTGTATTGCGAGCATGTTCCCCGATCCACACTGCTAATGACTTTTTGCGACTTGGCAGAGCCTTATGACGAGCCAATCTGCGACTTCCTCGTCCTTCGCAGAACCGCCAGTCTTAAGGGCAACATCGGCATCATGCAACACTGAAAGGGCGTTCATAAGCTTCGGTAGCGTGTATAGCTCGGATTGACTCAAAAGCATTTTTATGACATAAGGGTGCTGCGCCAACAAAGATAGGCGCTCGCCATCGGGTAACTTTGAGCGTGCCTCTTCAGTCAGCTTAGCTTGGAGACGCTCTTTCAAATCGTGCTCATATCCAGAATGCTCACGCCACTCCAACTCAAGTGTTTCAATATGCTGTCTTGTAATGATGCGCTTCTCAAGGAGCCAACGAGCTTGGATGAGCAATCTATAATGCCTTGCAAGCATGTAGAGTATCTTTGCAAGTGGCTCCCCTCTTGAAAGGAGAGAGCTCATGAGCGACCTTGCATCATCAATGCTACCGTGAACCAACAACTCGGTGAGCTTGAAAACATCGCCACTGAGCGATGGGACGAGCTCACGGACATCATCAAGCGTTACTTTGCTTCGCTCACCAATGTAAGCTGTGAGCTTCTCGACCTCCGAGTTTATCTGCCACAGATCTTCGCCGACGCGCATGAGCAACTCTTGTATGGCGTCTCGTTCCATCTGTATTCCGAGGCGCTTGCATACCCACTCGACGAATGTGACCAACTCGTAGCGCTTCAACTTGCTGAAGTAAATGGCGCATCCATGCTTGAGAGCTACCTGAACAAGTGGATGCTCCATTTCAAGTGGCGCATCAACGGAGATGATGAGCACAACTCCTATAGGCAATCCCCTCTCAATGATGTTGATGAGGTGCGTCGATGCTTTTTGAGGTGTCTTTGTGCGCCTGCCCCTTGTTGTGGTGCTCTGAGGTTGCAACTCTGAGAGCGATGGGTTGCGAGCTACGACCAAATACCTCCTCCCAAAGAGCACGCTCATAGGACAGCTCAAGACAGCCTTTGATATGGACACATCCGTTGCTTCATCGCCTTCAAGCAGTTTAACGGACTCACCGTCTGATTCATCTTGGGCTGTGAACGCGGTGATCAATCGCTTAGTGATGCGGTGCACGAGGAAGCTTTCCTCACCGAAGATGAGGTAGAAGCTCTCGCCACCGCCATTCATAATCTCCTTGTAATGCCTGTTGAGATCGGCGCTGAGTTGTTTAAAAGGCGTCCCCGGTTTGAACAGCCATCCCATCGGTGTTCATCACCAGCTTCGTAGCTCGATTGAGAAGCTATGAACAGCACTTATTGAGCGATTGAAGTGTAGCCTTCACTTTTGCCTCTCTGAGGCTGTAAGCTCAAAAACCTTCCGCAGTAACCCCTCTTCGGCTTTTGTGAGCTCAACCTTCCTTCGGCTCATCATCTTCGCTGCTGTAGCTATCGCTTTATCAAGCTCGTGAACGACGAAACCTTCTTCTGAGTTCCCCCGAGAGAAAGACGGGACAAACTTCGGAGTCACCTCAGCACCGTAGATGTTGCAAGCAATGCCTGTAACCGCACCCGTTGTAAGCATAACGCCGATACCGAGCTTGCTATGGTCGCCAATGAAGCAACCTACTTTAAGCTCACCAGTCTCAACCATCTCACCGTTCACCCATACCCTCACAGTTCCATAGGTGTTCTTCAAGTCACTGCAAGTTGTCATCGCTCCGATATTCACCCACTCACCAACATATGCGTGCCCGATGAAGCCGTCATGATGCTTGTTTGAGTAGCCGTGAAAAACCGTAGCTTCAACCTCGCCACCGATGCGACACACCGGACCGAGAACTGTCCCAGGTCTAATCTTCGCACCGTCGACATGTGTCCCACTGCCGATGAACGAAGGTCCCTGAATGAATGTCGGAGGAGTTATTGAGGAACGAGAGGAGATGAATACTGGTCCATCCTCAGCCGATATGACGACACCGCCATAGATGCGAGCTCCTTCCTCAACGAATATTTCGTCACCGTAGCTGATGACCCCGTCTGGTAGGGAGGTCAAACTGGCTTGCGCTGAAAGCAACTTGATGTCATCGGCGATAACATCGCTCTCTTCAAGCAGGATCGGGATCTGCCATAAGTAATCAAGCACTGTTGCGTCAACCAGCCTTTCATGCAAGCCCATTTCCCTCCAAGCATCAACTTTAGGTGCGTCACATGAGAGCCAACTTAGCTACCTTGCTTCAACAACAGCAGCTACAAGCTCACCGCTTTTATTCACTAACGCCTCACCAACTTGTAGCTCCGATATGCTCTCAGCCACTTTTGAAGATATGATGGAACGCCCGTTAACCAAAACCACATCCCCACTTATTTGGGCGAGGTCGTTAACTACAGCTTTAGTGCGCTCACGCATGACATCACTCAAGTAGCCCCTGCAGAAGAGCACCAGCGCATCATGTTTTATGCGCCTTTGGGCTTTCTCACGCAGCGTCAACGCACCACAGCGCAAGTCATATACCGGGCGAAGCCATGTGAGAGGTAAAAAATTAACCGCCTTCTCATCCTCGTAAATGAGGAGAGTGCGCATCTCCTTCACCCCCTCAAGGAGTTCCGCGTGAGTGCGGTCGTGTAGCTAAGCGCCTTATGTTTATGTTAACACGAAACAAAGCTTCTAACATGCTCCCAAAAGGAATTTGCGCACCAATTCGTTGATAAGTGCTGGGCGCTCTTCATGTGGCGCATGCCCAACATCGCTTAGCACCATCAACTCAGCGTTTGGCAGACGCTTGCTCAACTCCACCCCAACACTCAACGGCACGGTTCTGTCGAGTTCACCCCAAATGAGCAATGTCCTTTGGTGAATGTAAGGGAGCTTGTCCGAGAGGTCAAAGCCGTCGATCTGGCGTAGCATCTTCACCCAAGCGTATGCCGTGCCACGAATACGCAGTGGCGCAAGGTATGCGTTAATCGTTTCTTCGGTGATGATGCCATGATCTGCATAGTTGGAACGCATCGCATCTTCAACACCACCCTCGTTGAATAGAAACCATTGAGCGAGCTTCGGTCCGATCAAAGGTAAGAAGATGCATTTTGGCATGGTTGGCAATTCTATCCTGAAGGGGGCTGCAAGCAGTATCATTGCATCCACCATCGTGGGGAAGGAAACGGCAACAGCCATAGCGACAGTCCCTCCAAACGAGTTGCCAACGATGGTCGCTGTCTTTATGCCTTCGTGCTCAAGGACACATGCCACAGCTTCTGCATGCGCCTCAACAGCATAGCTTGTGCGCAGCGAGCGAGTTGATAGCCCAAATCCTTTCAAGTCAATGGAAATCAAGCGGAAGCAATCCTTCAACCCTTTGATCTGGTTGCGCCACCCATATGACCATGCCCCAAAGCCGTGAAGAAAAACAACCGGTTTACCACAACCAACACAGATGTAGTGGATATGCGCCTTGTCGCACTTCACAAAACGGCTCTCTGCGCCAATGGAGGAAACAATCTCAACACACCGTTTGATGGGCTCGCGCATCTTCCACTGCTAACACCTACTGCGATTTGAGCTCACCTTTCCTGAGAACTTACTTGCGCAACACTTCGATTCCCGGTAGCTCCCTGCCTTCGAGGAACTCAAGGGCAGCGCCACCACCAGTTGAGACATGTGTGACCTTCTCAGCAATTCCATACTGTATCGCAGCTGCAGCTGTTTCCCCTCCTCCGACGACAACTACTCCCTCGCATTCTGCAAGCGCTTTTGCTATCGCCTTTGTGCCCTCGGAGAACACCTCAAGCTCAAAGCGCCCCATAGGTCCGTTCCAGAAGACTGTCTTAGCTTGCTTTATCCTCTTGGAATACTCTTCCCTCGTCATCGGACCGATGTCCATGCCCATCATGTCTTGCGGTATCTGATCATACGGCACTACTTTGGTGGATGCGTCTTCCGCATCCCTATCAGCAACAACAACATCAACTGGCAAACACAGTTCAACTCCAGCTTGCTCCGCTTCATTGAGCAATTGTTTTGCCAGCTCGATTTTATCCTCCTCAACAAGTGAGCGCCCAGTTTGCAATCCCTTAGCTCTGAAGAATGTATATGCCATCGCGCCACCGATGAGAAGTGCGTCAACGCGCTTCATCAAATTCCTGATGACGCCTATCTTGTCCGAAACCTTCACACCGCCAAGCACTGCCAAAAACGGGCGCTGAGGCGCCTCAAGCAAACGCGTGAGGTTTTCAACCTCCTTCTCCATGAGCAGACCAGCATAGCTCGGCAAGAACTGCGTTATAGCATGAACCGATGCGTGAGCCCTATGTGCAGCTCCAAAAGCGTCATTGACATACACATCGCCAAGCTTGGCGAGCTGTTTCGCAAACTCGCTATCGTTCTCCTCTTCGCCTTTATGGAAACGCAAATTCTCAAGCAGGATGACTTCACCAGGTTGCATCTTGGCTATTTCCGCTTCAACATCGCTCCCGATACAGTCGTTGAGCTTTTTCACTGGCTTGCCAAGAAGTTCCGACAAACGCTTTGCCACCGGGTCAAGGCGCATCTCATCCACAACTTTGCCTTTAGGTCTGCCCAAGTGGGAAATCAATATGACTTTAGCACCTCGCTCAATCAAATACTCAATCGTTGGTATAGTTGCCCTGATGCGCCAGTCATCTGCTACCTCCCCATCTTTGAGTGGCACATTGAAGTCGACCCTCATAAGCACTCGCTTACCTGCTACATCTACCTCTTTGATTGTGCGAAGCATAATGTGCTCACCTCCCACTCGCTATTTTGATTTGCTCCCTGATTAGCATTCTAACAGCTTTGCCCCTATGCAACTTTGTCATGGGTTTAAAGCGTTTGGTTGCAACCCACTTATCACTGTGCTGGCTTTAAGTCCTGCCCCTCAACTTTCAAAACGAATGCGTATTCACAAGGCTTTTGCGGGGGCGCCTCCACAAGCAATCCTTCATTCGTCTGCTGCCATTTTAGCTTTCCATCGTAGCCAAGCAATTGCACACTCTCAATTTTATTCCCATCTCGGATGCTCGCCAACGAACCTATGAGCCACTTGCCTCCCTCAGCCCATCCAAGCGCTATGGCGTAAAGTGTTTTCCCTTTCGTAGTGAAGCGGAAATCGTTCGCTGTGAATTTAACAGCACCGATGTCTTTAGTCACATGCATGTTTGGACCTTCTCCAAATTTAAGCCACGGGCGTGTCCCATAAATTGCCTCACCATTGACTTTGAGCCATCCACCGATAGCCTCAAGTATGCGCACAGCCTCATCATCAATCGTCCCATCACCCTTCCCTGGAACATTGAGGAGCATGTTCCCATTCTTGCTCACCACATCAATAAGCGTGTGGATTATTTGCTCTGGCGATTTGTAGTGATCGTTTCGGCGGTAGTGCCAGTCGCCAATGCTTGTATCGATCTGCCATGGATAGGGCTCAATCTGCTCAGCTCTGCCACGCTCAATATCCCAAACCAAAGCCTTTCGCAACTCCGGTGGTAACCCTTTCGTCGTCATGACTGCTTCGTTCCTACCGTGCCAAAGGATGCTTGAGTTGTAGAGATGCGCAGCTATGCGTAGTCCAATCTGTGGCGAAATGTTGTTCAACGGCAGGATGCCGTCATCAAAGTAGAGCAAGTCAAGGCGATACTTGTCAATCAAATCCTTCACTCGCAGGAAGAAGTTGAGCAGATATTCATCATCTGGTGGCTCACCCGGTTTGTGAGTGCGACAATAAAGCTTTTGCGGGTCAAGCCCTTCCCACCATTGTCCCTTCCCGTCTTCTTTAGTCAAGTTCCCATCATATGGCACGCCCGCCATAGGACCTTCCTTATCACTACCGTGAGCTACCTCAAACCACCACCAAGCCCTTGCAGTGTGAACTGATGCTCCAAACCTCAGCCCGCGCTCCCTTGCCACCTTCGCCCATGTGCCAACTACATCGCGCTTTGGACCGACACGCACTGAATTCCATTCGTGGTAGGTTGAATCCCAGCAATCGAAGTTGCAGTGGTGATTTGCCAGCGCCACAAAATACTTTGCCCCAGCACGCACAAACAAATCCATCAGCCCTTCTGGATCCCACTTTTCAAGCGTCCACAGACGGCAAATGTCTTTGTAACCGAACTTGGACGGATGCCCATAGTGTTGGACATGGTAGTTATAGTGCCCGTGACCTTGGATATACATGTTTCTCGCATACCAATCGCCCTGCTCAGGAACTTGTTGTGGACTCCAGTGTGTCCAGATGCCAAACTTCGCATCGCGAAACCATTCGGGGCATTCGTAGTTTTTCAATGACTCCCAAGAGGGTTCAAAAGGTCCGCTTTGATAAATCATCTTTGCGATCACCTCTTCCAGCGAGCGCTTTGCCTCACCTGCTAAGGTAAAGCGATGCAGTAACGGCGCAATTAAAGTAGCGTTAGCAATGGTGAACATAAATTTGCGCCTTGAACTACGCTCTTGCCACATTGACTTTCACCTCTTCCAGATTCTATGCACTCCATCTGCTCTTACCGGGCTTGCTCAGTAAAGCCCGTCATTGAGAACTGCCATGCTCCCTGACGCCGAACATCTCAAACTATGCAACAAGTTTTCCATATGGCTCTGTAAAGCGCTTTATGAACGGATCGAGAGCGCTACGGAATGGATGGCAATTGAACCTCATACGCTACTATCTGCCTATCACGATAGCACAACTTAAGTGGCAGTGAGCGCAACAGCGTCAGGTGCACTTGCGAACCAATCCATTGCCTGTAAACGACGATGTAGCGAACATTTAGCCTGCGCAGTGTTTTCATCGCTTCTCCCCTGCTGATTCTCACGCCCTTCAATTCTTTGCCCTCTTGTAGTGAAAGCAAGTCCGCAAAGAAGCGCTCTTTCAGCAGTCCTCTCACTTTGCTCACATGTTCCCTTGATACAACCCCACCAACGAGGCGCTTACCGTGAAAGCATTGATAGAGAACCGATTCAGCCAATGGTATCCCGATAGAAGCTATCCCGCCCCACCTACCAAGTGGTATTTCCAAGAGTGTGAAGTCACCGCTTTCCATCCTTTGAAAGAACGCTGGCACTTGAACTTCAATCGCTTTCAATCTCCACCACCACGAAAGCGACTCTGCAAGGGTGAGCAGACTGGCGATCGTAAAAAGTAGATGGCGCGCCTTGCTCATGAGTGGAGATGAGTTTCTACGCCACCGCTTTAACAGCTCATCAAAAGCCATCCCAACAAGCACTCCTGCACATAGCGAAGTTAATGATGCAAATCGATATGGTGCACGCATTTGGTTGAGTAGCGGAATGTAGTGCATGAAAGCGTAAGGTAACGGAAGTGGTAACACCCTTCCAGCAACTTGAAGCAAGGGACCCAAGCATAAAACGGAGAAGCAAATCAAAGCGCTCAACCAACCCTTTGAGCGGACACGGAAAGATGGCATTAGGAGAAGTGAAAGGAACACGATGGAAAGCGTTGTGTAGCCAACGAACACCCTCGGTGGCATCCGCATGCTTTGCTTGTTCTCACTGATTGGTGGATGAAACGGGTTGCGTGCTTCAATACCAATGAAGTTGAATAAGTCAGCAGACTCAGCACCAGCTGACCCCCAACTACCTTTAACGGCAGAACGAGCTTGCGCAAATGTAGCCTTGCCAGTCAGCCACCGAAAGAACCATCCTGCATCTCTTATGAGTGATGGCTCTTTCGGGAAAGGTGCTGGATTAGTCGCGCTGAGCCAAATGAGTGGTGCAATGCCAGCAAACACGATTACGATGGGAAGGAGCATTTGGGCTCGCCCCATGCGACGAAGCCCGCGCAGTTCTTTCCAATGCATTGCGACGATAGCAACATCAAGTGCGACTGCAAACACCAGATGCATTTTCTCAGTCCAACCTGTGTAGAGCATAAAAAGCGCAAATGCAAACCCATTAGCCCATCCACCTCGCTTCAAAAGACGCAGAAGAAAAAGCGCTTGAAAGATAACTCCTTCAAGCATCGCCACATTAATGTGACCACCAGAAAGCTCAACAACTCTAAACGAACTCAATCCAAAGACAACCATGCAAGCCGTTGCAGGAAGTGGCATCATGCCTAACTCAAGCGCAAACAGAAACACCGCAAAGCAAGTGAGCCATGTCGAAAGAAGCGTTAGCAAGTTCACACAGGTGAACACGCCAACCTTCGGCATCAACTCGCCAAGCCAAATTGAATGCAATGGCATCAGGGTGTGGTTGGCAAGGCTAACGCCTTCAGGATAAAAGATGTAGTCACAGAACCAAAGCGAGCAGTTGGGGTCATGTAGAGCTTTGTGAACCCACCATGTATCCCACGCAAACACAACTTGATCCCCGAGGATAAGCCCAAGGAAAGATGTGTTCATGTGAGGCAGTATAGGAGCGGTCGCAAGCAATGTTGCTATAGAAGCTACTACAATCCCCCACGCATAAGGCATTGCGCTCAACCACTTCTGAGCGAATCAAAAGCGGTTAAACCTTTAGCTTGATAGCTACGGCGAATCAGTCACCTTAAGGCAATCAAGCATTGCGCCATCTTCACGACACGAGATTTCAATCACGACAACGCCAGCAGGCAAATTCAGTCCTATTGGCTTTGCATCCTTACCGCACAATGT
>JBGOEK010000004.1:0-154861 GCA_041537945.1 Candidatus Thermosaccharophagus yellowstonensis | reverse complement strand
GGGCATCAATGGCAGGGTGATCAGCCAACACTGCTTGTCCCTCGCCCGAGGTGATGACAACAAGGCGATCTGTCGGGTATCCCGCACGAAGCGCAGTGATAGCGGGTTCCGTGAACAAAACATCGCCGATATGGTTAAGTGTCAGTACTATAATTATCTTGTTCACAATTTTCACTCCTTATCCTTAATCATCTGAAAGATACAAAGGACAAGATTGATTTACAAACTTAGATTACTATAAATCTTTAATAGGGTAGATATAGAACTTCACTCCCAAATTTTAAGTTAATTTTTTTATAATTGATATTTAATAACATTTGATCAGCATTACGCAATAATTCAGTACTATGAGCAGCTAAGAAAATTACTGGATAAAATAATGTTATTGTATTCCATGCCCCTTTTAGCACTAAAATCTCAGCACCTTCTACATCAATTTTTATAATACTTGGTGGTAGTATTTCTTTTTTCTGAATAAGATCGTCTATAGAGACAGTATCTACTTCGATATCACCTTTTTCGGATAAATGTCCAGTGCCAGTTCCAGTGCCATAAGCAAATTTTGCTTTTCCAGGTCTATCAGAAACTGCTGCGGATATAATAACTACATTAGTAATATTGTTCAATTCAATATGTTTTCTTAAAATTTTTAAATTATAAGGATGAGGCTCAAAAGCATATATTTTACCTTTATCACCAATTATTTGAGATGCAATTAAAGAATAAAATCCAAAATGTGCTCCTATATCATAAAAAATATCTCCTTCTTTAATTATTTTAAGAAACATTTCAGTGCATTCTTTTTCATAAGTGCCTTTAAAGAACCTTATTGGAGATACTGCTAAAATGCGATAACCTCGCAAAGGTCCATATTTAACAGTAATTGGTATTTTTTCTCCAATTAGTTTAAGAGGCTTTTTCAAGATATATTTTATTTTGTTAATCATTACCTTCACCTCCGGTCATTTCTTTCTACGAGCAATTATAGCGCATAGAGTGGTGATGTAAAGACCCCAGTATAAACTTGGATCACTCGTTCGGGTAATTGGCGAACATCGTGGTGCTCTTGAACCCACTTTTGGGCTTGCTTGCCGAGTTCTACGCGCAAAGCCTCATCTTGACGCAACTTCAAAATTGCTTCTGCCAAAGCCTTGTGGTCATTTGTCGGGACAAGCAACCCATTTTCGCCGTCTCTCACAACTTCTGGGATGCCGCCGACAGGTGTGGCGATGACGGGCAAACCCGCTGCCATCGCTTCCAAGATGGCGTTGGGCGTCCCTTCTGGGAAAGTGGTTGGAACATGCACGAAAATATCCGAAGCCCACAAAATCGGTCTGACATCGGACTGAAAGCCCAGAAACTTCACTTGTTGGGCTATGCCCAATCCAGTCGCCAAGTCTTCCAACTTTTGGCGCTCACCCCCGTCGCCAGCGAGCAGCAAAGTTGGTCGGTCAGATGGTGCAAGTTCGGCTAAACTTTTCAGGAGCACTTCATACCCTTTGCCTTTAACCAAACGCCCCATTCCAGCGATGATAAAACCGTCTTCCTTCAGCCCTAAATGATTGCGCATTTGCGTGCGCGCTCCATCAAAGGGCTCAAAAATTTTCGTGTCAATGCTACATCTCAAAACGGTGACTCTCTCTGGAGGAAAGCCTCTTCTCACGACCTGTTGGGCTGCTGCGTCAGCGTCAGTGAGAACAGCGTCAACAAACTTAAGAGGAAACCTAACTGGTGCTGCCACTCGCCAGTGGAGCACCGTCTTCAACTTCAACATCTTTGCAATCAACAGTGTCGGCAAAGCACCCTTTCGGCTGTGGACATGGACAAGCAACTTGTGACCGAGGGACTCTTGCCTCTCTTTGAAGACCTTCAGCCACTGGGCAAACTTTCGCCAAGTGAACAAATCGTGTTCGCCGCGCAGGTTGAAAGTCTTCAGCGTCACTTTCCCTTGCATTCGCTCCGCAAGCATTGAACCCTCTTGACACACAAGGCAACTTTCAACGCTGTGCTGAATCAACCCATCCAACAGCAAAGCAACTTGCTGAGTTCCACCTGACCAATGCCGTCCCCATTCAACATGGATCACTATGAGCTTCGTTTTGCAAATGACATCTTCATTCGGCATGGGTTGCCACTTGCCTCAATTCATCTCAAGTCAGCTTGCTTTCAAGTTGAGACAGTGTTGGCGCACAACAAATTATAGCGAGAGCCAAGATGTGGTGTTATTGTTTAATGAGGCAGTGCGCAAACCTGTCTTTTGAGCACATCCGTTGTAAGGGAGTGAACAGGGATGATTGACTTGGACATAGAGAAGCTCCGCAAGCTCGTTGAGCTGATGCAAAGTGCTCAGCTGACGGAGTTGACTATACGCACGAGTGAAGGGCGCATAACGATAAAGCGGGACTTGATGGTGATTGCGCAACAGCCACAGCAAGCTCAAGTTGAACAAGCGGAGCCGAAGTATATCACAATAAAGTCATCGTGGGTTGGGACATTCCATCGTAGCCATACCGCAGGTGGTGAGCCACTCGTTGAAGTTGGCGATGTCGTTGAAGAAGGGCAAGTAGTGGGGATCGTTGAATCGCTCAAAGTGCCCAACGAAGTTAGAAGCCCAAGCAAAGGCATCGTAACACAGATATTCGTTGATGATGGACAAGTCGTTGAGTATGGTCAGGTCTTGATGGTCCTTGAACCAATCACCGAATCGAAGTGAGCAAAACTGTATCGTCGGGGGTGAATTAGCGTGAGTAGCAAAACAGTTCGAAGGTTGGACAGTGCTCAAACGCTACTTGGTATGCTTGTGAGCTTGATCATCATAGCTCTTCTCATAGGCACATTTTACATCGGCTATGTTAAGGTCAAGAAGGTCGAAGAGGAGCAGAGGAAGGCAGAGACGACATTGGGGAAGGTCATGGAGAAGGGGAAGGGTGTTGAGTGCCTCAACAATCTACAGCAGTTGAGACAGCTGATCACGATGTATCAAATTGATCATGGCACGAATCCACCCTCGCTTAACGATCTCAACCCTCCACCTGGTGTTACCATAAGATGCCCAGTGACTGGTGCTGCATACATTTACGACCCTCAAACTGGGCGCGTGGTTTGTCCACAGCACCCGAAATATTGAGCATCGCTCCTTCGCCATGAGCTTCATCGGCTCTCAATGGGATGCTGAACTGGCGTTTAAAAGCGTGTGTCAAATAAGGCGGCTCTGAAGCGAGGAGAGTGAAGGCATGTTTTCGAAGGTGCTCATCGCCAATCGTGGCGAAGTAGCAGTGCGCATAATAAGGGCATGCAAGGAGCTTGGGTTACGCACAGTCGCTGTTTATTCGGAGGCTGATAAAGACTCACTCCATGTGAAGATGGCAGACGAAGCTGTTTGCATAGGACCGCCACCACCGCGTGAGAGCTACTTGAACATAGCCAACATCATAAGCGCAGCACTTGTAACTGGTGCTGACGCAATTCATCCGGGCTACGGCTTCCTCGCTGAGGATCCGAACTTGGCGGAGATATGTTCGCACTACAAAATCAAGTTCATCGGACCGCCACCTGAAGTGATAGAGTTGCTTGGGAACAAGATCAAAGCGAGGGAAACAGTTGAGAAGGCAGATGTGCGTGTTATACCCGGTCACAACTATGTGGCTGATGAGAAGGATGCGATCAGGGTGGCAAGGGAATTGGGTTATCCTGTGGTTATAAAAGCTGCTGCTGGTGGTGGCGGGAGGGGCATGAGAGTCATACATAGCGAATCTGAGTTAGTTAAGGCTTTCGCAGTCGCTCGCTCGGAATCCGAGGCAGCGTTCGGGGATGGCACCCTCTACATCGAAAAATACATTGAGGAGCCAAGGCACATTGAAGTTCAGATATTGGCTGATGAGCATGGTAACTTCCTCCACTTGGGTGAGAGGGAATGCTCGATACAAATACGCCATCAGAAGTTGATTGAGGAAGCCCCATCTGTTGTGACCGAGAGCAATGTCAGGTTGAGGGAACGCTTGGTCAGAGCTGCACTCAGAGCTGCAGCTGCTGTCGGCTATGTCAACGCTGGGACCGTTGAATTCCTCGTGGACAAGAATGGCGAGTTCTATTTCATCGAAATGAACACGCGCCTTCAGGTAGAACATTGCGTCACGGAAATGGTCACAGGGGTTGATATCGTGAAAGAACAAATACGCATAGCTGCAGGGGAGAGGTTGAGTATAAGGCAATATCAAGTTGAGCTTCGTGGGCACGCGATTGAGTGCCGTATAACCGCACAAGATCCGAAGCGTGACTTCATGCCATCTTCGGGCACCGTAACTCAGTTCATTCCACCAGGTGGTCCGGGTGTGAGAGTGGACACGCACATCTATAGCGGTTACTTTATTAGCCCATACTACGATGCGTTGCTTTGCAAGATTATCGCTCACGGTCGGAATAGAAGCGAAGCGATTGCGAGGATGCAAAGGGCTTTGGATGAATGCATCCTTGAGGGGATAAAGACAACACTGCCATTGCACAAGCGCATCATTAACAACACTTTCTTCAAGCGCGGCGAGACCTACACCGACTTCATCCAAAGGCATTTAGCTGATGAGCTAAAGGAGCTTGAATGAGCGCATCACATATCCGCTAACCGAATGCGTTCACTGTGGCTATCATGATGCCATAAGCTTTCTGAGGTATTCCATGCTTTCTCGTATTGAGTCAATCACAGCCTTGCTTGTTCTGTCCTGTTCATAGATGAGCCATTCTGCATTCGCCTCTTTAATGGCTTGGAAACAACCGATCAAGTTCACCTTGCCCTTACCGAGCTCCGTGAATTCGCCTGGAGATCCGTCTTTGAAGTGGAAGTATATGGAGCGTTCGATGTATCTTCTGATGAACTCAACCGGGTCTTCACCGCCGATGGTCACCCAATACACATCAACGCACAACCGCACAAGCTTTGGATCCGTGAGTTCGGCGAGCTTGTGTATGCCCTTTACACCGTCAAAGGATTCAAACTCCCAAGCGTGATTGTGATAGCAGAATGTAAGTCCTGCCTCGGCGCACTTCTTACCAACAGCGTTGAATGTTTCGGCTGCCTCTTCATATGCCTTTATCCCTTCGGACTTCGCCACACCAGAGCATATTAAGAACTTCCCGCCAACCCGCTTCAGGTATTCCATGTGTTCGGAAAGCTTCCCCTCATCAGCCACATCGTTATAACCCACATGAACACCAGCAACAGCTAAATCATATTCTTTGAGCAACCCCAAAACCTTCTCTGGGTCGGCTATGGTGAAGAGGTTGCCCGTCTCTATACCTTCGTATCCGACAGACTTCACTTCCCTAAGGACACCTTCCAAATCCTGTCTCACTCGGTCTCCGTATATGATGAGCTGTATTCCGACCTTCATCTGCGCCATCCCAACTCACCTCCATGTCTTCCCACTCAAGTTAACCCGATGCAGTGATGCAGTTAACCTCCCTTTGGCTCACAATAAATTTAGCGCACCAACACATGCTCGGCTTGCAGATGTGAAGGGAGCTTCCCATCCTTCTTCATCACGAAGGGGTGAACGCAAGATGGATTATAAGGATGCAGCTGAAAGGCTCATAAGGCTTCTGGAGGAGTCTTCGTTTCGGTTGCTCGAGGAATGGCTCTGCGAAGCTCGTTTATCGTATCCAGATGTTGAGCTGTTGGGGAAGGAGGAAGCGAAGCCGTTGTTCTATTCGCTCATACTCAAGGTCATTCAGTTCCTTGGGGATGTTGAAGGTATCAGCGTCTTGCGCATAGGTGCTCAGGTTGACTTGAAGAGCGTATTTTACGAGGCGGCCTCTTTCATAGTTGAAGCCATAGAAGCTCAAACTGATTACATGATTGGGCATTGCAAGCGCGTGCGTCAGTCGGCTGGCAAAGTCGCATCAATGCTTGGACTGCCAGACGAGCAGATTGAGGAAATCGAATACGCTGCGGGCATCCACAACATCGGGTTGATAAACGATGCCCAAAGGCTTTACCTTCAACCGAGGAGGTTAACGGAAGAGGAACTAAGGCGCGTGAGAAACCATTGCGTGGTCGGTGCCGAAATGCTCCGTCCTATCGAGTTCCTGAGCAGTATCGTGCCGATCATACTCTACCACCATACGCATTATGATGGTAGCGGTTACCCGGGCGGAATAGCTGGCGAGCAAATACCTTTGGGAGCTCGCATCATTCACATATGTGATGCTTTTCATGCGATGATCTCTCCTCGCCCTTACAGGGGTGCAATGAGCATCGAAGAAGCCCTCGCTGAGATTGATAAGGGTGCGGGTAAACAGTTCGACCCGAAGTTGATAGCACCGATACACGCGATTGCTCAGGAGATGAAGCAATGAGGCGAGAAACAAACAACCGCTTCGGATGATCACGCTCGTGAGGTGATGGGATATGGGAACCACTGACTTCAGTGTCGGGGAGTTAGTTGGCGAGCTGAAGGAAGTGAAGCGTGAGCCAACGCCACCATATAGACCTCTTGCCCCAAGCACAATTGAAGAGACAGGGCTCAAGGAAACTTTCATCATGGAGCTCGTTCTTAAAACATTGTATTCACGAGGGACAATGCTCGCAGGCGAGCTCTCGGAGTCGCTTAAGCTACCTTACTTCAACATCGTTCAATCGATCTTGAACAGGCTCAGGCACGAGGAACTTGTTGAAGTGAGGCGCGGTATAAGCAGGTTTGAAACTCAGTGGGAACTTGCGCTCACTTCCAAAGGGATACAAAGGGCGAGGGAGATTTTCGAATACAATGGTTATGTTGGTCCTGCGCCAGTGCCTTTGAGCCATTACATACAGCAGATGCAGTTCAATAAGGCGCAATGGTCTGGCATAACTGATAAGCTCTTGAGGCATGTCTTGAGTGACTTGGTCATAAACGAACGCTTGCTCATGAAGCTCGGACCGGCGTTCAACTCCGGTAAATCGATCTTCCTCTACGGTAACCCGGGGAACGGAAAGACCTCCATCGCGGAGAGGCTTGCAAGGGCGATGGGAAGCGTCATCGTCATACCTTATGCGATTGAGGTTCATGGGCAGGTAATACGCTACTTCGATCCAGCATACCACGAACCGGTTGAGCCCCCGAGGAAGGAAGGAGTTAGCGAGACACAGTTTGATCAACGCTGGGTAACATGCAAACAACCGTTTGTTGTAGTTGGTGGCGAGCTGAAGCTTGAGCATCTTGAACTCCATTATGATCGCTCGCTCAAATTCTACACAGCACCAGTCCAGATGAAAGCCAACGGCGGTGCGTTCATGATTGACGACTTCGGCAGACAGCAAGTTCCACCAAGGGATTTGCTCAACAGGTGGATAGTGCCTCTCGAAAAGCAAGTTGATTACCATACGCTCATAACTGGTGAGCAAATATGTGTCCCGTTCTATGTGCTCATCATCTTCTCCACGAACCTTAATCCAAGGGAGCTTGTCGAGGAGGCTTTCCTAAGGCGCATAAGATACAAGATCGAAGTCGGAGACCCGTCGGAAGAGGAGTTCGTTGAGATATTCAAGCGAGTGTGCGCTGGCATGGGAATTGAGTATGACCAAGATGTCATCGATTACCTGCTCGAGAAACATTACAGGCAGACTGGGAGGGGATTGAGAGCTGTCCACCCGCGTGACCTGATGCTTCAACTCGTTGACTACTGTAACTATATGGGCATCGAACCAAAACTCACGAGGGAGTTGATAGACATCGTGTGCGATACTTACTTCGTTGAGCTTTGAACGACCTCGTCGTCCACCTATGTTGAGTTGTAAGGTGAGCGAAAATGCGCTACGGAATTATCTCTGACATCCATGGAAACCTCGAAGCGCTTCAGAGGGTGCTCGAAGAGTTGGAAGATGTGGATGAAGTGATATGCTTGGGTGACATCGTTGGGTATGGTGCTAACCCTAATGAGTGCTGTCAGCTCGTGAGGGAGAGATGTTCTCTCATCATGATGGGTAATCACGATGCTGCGGTTGTTGGGTTGATGGATTTGAGATGGTTCAACGCGGTCGCGGCGGAGGCGCTCTTGTGGACGAGGTCACAACTATCTGAGGAGAACATCAACTTCCTCTCATCGCTTCAAACCGTGAAGAGGGTTGACAATCTGTTTTTAGCTGTTCATGGCTCACTGCGCTACCCGATTGAGGAATACATTTTCGATGAGCTCACTGCTTATGGGTCGATGCGCAAGATGCCAGATGACATTCGCTTATGCTTCTTCGGGCACACGCATGTTGCAGAGGCTTACTCGAAGCGTTTGAATGAGAAGAGCGTGAGCAGGATAGACATGTCACGGGGTGGCAAGCTGAGAATCTCCTCAGACGAGGTATACCTCATAAACTGCGGGAGCGTTGGACAGCCGAGGGATGGAAATAGCATGGCTGGGTTTGGAATCTACGATGTGGAATCAAACGAGGTTGAGGTTAAGCGTATCATGTATGACATTGAGACAGCGGCGAGGAAGATATTAAGAGCTGGCTTGCCACCGTTGCTTGCTCAGAGGTTGTTCCTCGGAAGATGAACCAGAGGGATGCCCTTGACAAGCGACCAAATGTTTTATATGCTAAGAATTGGATGTTCAAGTTTGGCTCACGGCAGTTCAAAAATAAGATGGGAGGTGAGCGCTCATGGCGAAGACGGCGAGTGATATCATGACGAAGCGTGTGGTGTGCGTGACGCCAGAAACACCAATAAGTGAGCTGACGGAGTTGCTGGCGAAGCACAAAATAAGTGGTGTGCCAGTCGTTGAGGATATGAAGAGCAAGCGCCTCGTTGGGATAGTCACAGAAGCGGATGTGTTGGCGAAGCCACAGGGTGCAAAGTATGTGAGCGACATAATGAAGAAGCGCGTTGTGACCGTCTCACCAGATACACCGATCGATGAGATAGTTAGCATCCTTGCGAAGCGCAAGATAAAGCGAGTCCCAGTTGTAGTTGAAGGGAAGGTTGTGGGCATCGTGAGCAGGGCTGACATAATCAAAGCGATGGCTGGAGCATAGTGCAGTTCCACTTCCGATCATCTTTCAATGACGAGGGCAGCCATCGGTCAAAGGGGACCGATGGTTGCCCTTTAGTTAATGGTGCAGGTGAAAGTCGGTGTGAGGGTGGCTTGTTTTGACATCGGTTCAAACGCAATCAGGTTTTTGATCGCCGAATGGGAAGGAGATGGGTTGAGAGAACTTTGCATCGGTGGAGAGATAACTTCCGTTCACAACGCTTTGAATGACCTTGGCTACATAGAGCTTGATAGGCTTGCTCCATCGTTAGAAGCGCTCTCCAAGTTTGTGATGATGGCAAAGAGGTGCGGAGCTACCCCAGTTTGCGCTCTCGCCACCGCTGCTATACGGGAAGCCAAGAACGCAGGCAATGTGATTAAGGAGATTGAGGAAAGGGTTGGCATACCAGTCGTATGCCTTTCGCAAGATGCGGAAGCTCGCTTGGGTTTCTTAGCGGCGCTACATGGGATGCCAATAGTTGGCGAAGGGAAGAAAGTGGTGTTCGCTGATGTCGGAGGTTACTCGACCGAGATCGTGGTTGGGGATGCATCTGGGTGTGTTGAATTTGTCGGAGGGCTTGATTTCGGCTCAGGAAAGCTCACACGCCGTTTCATAACCGCATACCCCATAAGCCGAAATGAAAGGGAAGCGTTACTCTCATTCACGCTCGCCTTGCTAAAAGCGGGTGTGCCACCATTTCAGTTTTGTTCACACCTCATTGTTTCCGGTGGAACTGCTGTTGCGCTGGCGATGCTGAAGCACGGTGTTGACCACCCCTCGACTGATAGACTGCATGCGACGATTTTGACGAGGGAAGAAGTCGCACACATGCTTGAGATGGTGGCTAACATGTCTTTGAGTGAGTGTGAGTCATTGCTCAAGTTTGAGCCGAGGAGAGCCCCTCTGTTTTACGCTGGCATTGCCATACTCTTCTCGCTTATGGAAGTTGGTGGCTTCAGCGAAGCCTTCGTTAGCGCAAGGTGCTTGATGCATGGCGCTTTGGAAAAGTTGATGCGCATGCGTGTCGATGTAACTTCGCCATGTCAGATCAAGGCTATCCTCAACGAACCTTGAGCGGTTGGAAGCGTCTTTCGGGTGAGCCTATGATGCGATGGCTTCCTGCTCATGCGGTCTGTTTAGCTGTCGCCCTCATCACCACACTAACCGTGTCCTCCATGCAACGAGGGGTTGAAGGCGCAAGAGGTTTGTTCGTAAGGCAGGTTGCTCAAGGTGTCGAACATATTTCGTTCAGGCTTCTGAAGCCAGAACCGTTAATCGTGCAAGTTCTAAAACTGCCAAGACGCTTAAGCAAAGGGATTGCACTGCAACCGACATTAGCCAACATCAACTCTCTCGGCTTGCAACCGATACACGCCATATCAAAACTTGCGCAGGCTACGACTGGCTCAAGGGTTGTGGGAGCTGTCAACGGTGGCTTCTTCATGGCTGGCACTGGCACATATCGCATGTGCCCAGTTGGGTTGCTCATCATAGACGGTGAGCTCATCACCCCACCAAACTCGCGCTCTGCGCTCATCCTCTGGAACGATGGGACTATAGGAATTGAGCGAGTGAGTGGGAGCATCTCCCTTCAGCTCGGCGATGGAAGAGCCATACCCGTTGTGGCGCTCAACCAAGGTCTTGTAGCAAACGGTGTTTCAGTGTTTACACCGAGGTTCGGGCAAAGCACCCTTTGTCCCAACGGCAATGACATTATCCAGATCGTCGCGAAGGCTCGCAACATGCCACTCCGCCCAAACGGTTCTTTGGAGGCGACCGTCACATCTATCACGGGAGGTGGAGATATACCCATACTGAACGATTGCATTGTGATAGCAGTGAGGGGCAACGCTGTGAGCATGCTCAAGGATGTGCGCGTTGGTGATGAACTGCGCTTGGTCGCGAACTTGCAACTAACGAAGACGGGAGTTGTGTGGGCGCTCGGCGCAGGTCCAAGGCTTTTAAGGGATGGCGCTGTCAGCCTTGAATGGGTTGAGGAGAACTTCAAGCGAGAACTGCTGTTTGACGCTTACCCACGCACAGCTGTTGGGCTGAACGACGACAGCGTTTTCCTTGTAGCTGTTGAAGGTGACCGCATTCGTGGTGGCAGAGGAATTGATGCCCTTTCGCTTGCTCAACTTCTTTTGGGGCTTGGCTGTAAGGATGCCCTCATGCTTGATGGTGGCACTTCAACAAGCATGTGCATAGACGGCGAAGTTATCACTCCATCCGATGGTGTGCCACGCCCAATAGCAAACGCTGTTTTAGTTCACGATTTCCTACCGCTGGGTGAACCTGTCCGAATCGTCATTGAGCCATCTATCATTCATGCCCTCCCGAAAGCGCGCATACCTTTGAAGTTGTGGCTTGAGGATGAGGCGTATCACAGGATGCCACTTCGTGCTCCCATCGTTTTTGAGGTCAGCGATGCCATCGTGAAGGTCGAAGGCAACGCATCACCGACGCTCTCCGTCGCTGAGTCGCCACCGCTGGAGACACCGAAGGAGGTCTCAGTTAGGGCTAAGGAGGTCGGAAGCAAGTTAGCTGGTGAGGCGCGTGTGCTCGTTCATAAGGCGCCCGAGATGCTAACCATAATACCAAACCGCATCTTCGTTGAACCGAACGAGACGGTGAAACTGCGTTTGCTTGCTGAGACGAGCGATGGTTACGAGCTCCACTATGATCCAAGTTCAGTTTCTGCAACCCTTGATCCAAGCATCGCTACCTTTAATGCGGATAAATTGATGTTGATCGCTGGTAGCACGGTTGGTTCGTCGAAACTCTCTATTGAGTTGTTTGGGGTGCGCACGCAGGCGAGCGTTCATGTTGGCAAGCTTTGGAAAGTGATCGAAGAGTTCGAATCGCTGACCGATATCACAACGAGGTGTGTGCCGAACGATGGCTCTGTGAGCGCTCGCGTTGAGCTCGTCAACGCTACGGCGTTCTCTGGCAACTCAGCGCTCAGGTTCACTTTCAACCTAAGTGGTGCATCGGGGACACAAGCTGCATACATCGTCCTCAACCGCCTTGTTGGAGCGCCAATTAAATTACGCTGTGCCGTTTATGGAGATGGGAGTGGTGTGTGGTTTCGTGCGCAACTCAAAGACGCAAAGGGTGTGATACATCGTCTTACGCTCGCTAACAGCATAAACTGGTCTGGCAAATGGCGTGTTGTTGAATGCGCTGTGCCGAGCAATGCTGTGCCTCCGCTCCTGCTTGATTCAATCTATGTTGTCTCGGTCGGCGGCAACCCCGTTAAAGGCTCAATACTCGTTGATCAAATCTCAGCGCAATATCCGCATGGTGAATGACGCAACTCATAACCACGCTGATTTATCCCCCAACTATAGTGGTGCTTGACTCCCTCGGTCATCTGCGTTCGCTATTAACAGCGGTGGCGCACGGTGGCATAATTGGATTGGCTACACAACATGTTGTGTTTCAAAGGCTTTGAGGATACTACATGTAGTAGGAGGTGTTTGGGATGGGAGGGGGTCCTTTGGAAGATGTGGCGGTTGGCTCAAAGTCTGTTCAGCTTCCGAGGGAGACGCTTGAGTTCTTTGATGGAGACGAATTGAGGGCGCGTGTGTTCATAGAGAAGTATGCGCTCCGTTCGGATGACGGTGAGCTACTTGAGTTGACCCCGAGGGAGATGTGGAGGCGTGTTGCGAGGGAGATAGCTTCAGTTGAGCGGACACCTGAATTGCAGAGCCTTTGGGAGAGGAACTTCCTTTGGCTGCTTGAAGACTTCCGCTTCATTCCCGGCGGAAGGATAATGCATGGCGCTGGCAATCCGAGGAAAGTCACCTTGCTTAACTGCTATGTCATCCCGATAAAAGACGATTCGCTCGAGGCTATCTTTGATGCTGCGAAGGAGGCAGCGAGGACTTACTCGTATGGGGGTGGGGTTGGATGTGATATATCGATTTTGCGTCCGAAGGGTGCGCCCGTGAACAACGCAGCGAGAACCTCAACTGGAGCGGTTTCATTCATGGAGTTGTATTCACTTGTGACTGGCACGATCGGGCAGGCAGGTAGAAGGGGAGCGCTCATGATAACGATTCAAGATAGCCACCCAGATGTCCTTGACTTCATCGAGCTCAAGCGTGACCCAGAAAGACAGCGAGTGCGCTACGCGAACATCTCCGTGAAGGTCTCGGATGAGTTGATGAAAGCTGTGGAAGCCGACGGTGAGTTCACGCTCAGGTTTGAGAACGAGGTCGTCAAAAGGATTGAAAGGAAGATCCGAGCAAGGGAGCTTTGGAACAAGCTTGTCCAAGCTGCATGGGAGTGCGCCGAGCCGGGAGTGATATTCTGGGATACCGTTGTCAGGGAGTCAACGACACAATACGGTGGCATGGAGGTCATAACGACAAATCCATGCTCAGAGATACCTCTTGAACCATACGGCTGTTGTGATCTTGGCAACATAAACCTATCGAAGTTCGTGCTCAACCCTTTCACCAAAGATGCAGTTGTTGACTGGGTGAACTTGGAGAAGACGGCGAGGTTCGCTGTGCGCTTCCTTGATAATGTGCTTGATTATGCAGCTGATAGACATCCACTCCCGCAACAGCGGGAGGCGAGCCTGCGTTCAAGGCGCATAGGTGTTGGGTTTACAGGTCTCGCTGACATGCTGTGCATGTTGCGCCTAAGATACGACTCAGATTCGGCGATTGAGTTCGTGGACAAGCTTTTCGAACGAATTAAGAACATCGTCTACGATGAGAGCGTCAACTTAGCCATCGAGAAGGGCTCATTCCCAGCATTTGATTTGGAGAAGCACCTCAGTTCGCCATTCATACAAAGGCTTGATGAGAGGGTCATTGAGCGTATCAAAAAGCACGGCTTGAGAAACGCTGCGTGCCTCACCGTCCCACCAGTCGGTTCAGGTGCTATACTCGCTGGGACAACAAGCGGCATTGAACCCATATTCTCCTTCTCCTACATCAGGAGGAGTGAGTCGCTCTCTCAAGAGGAGTTCAAGGTCTACCACCCGCTGGTTAAGGAATACATGAAGCGATTTGGCATTGACGATGAAGGGGAACTGCCTCCGTTCTTCGTCACTGCTCATCAGATCGAGCCAGAGATGCGTGTGCGCATGCAAGCAACGATACAGCGCCACATAGACCACAGCATAAGTTCAACGGTTAATCTCCCGCACGACATCAGCGTTGAGGAAGTGAGCAAAATCTACATACTCGCATGGAAGCTCGGTTGCAAAGGGATAACGGTTTACAGGGAAGGTAGCAGGGAGGGTGTGCTCATCACTGAAGCGTATGCCCGCAAGGCTGGTTTGAGGCAGAAACCGCGCCCAGAGAGACTCAAAGGTGTAACCTACAGGCGTGAGACGCCTCTTGGAACTGCATTTATCACTGTGAACGAACTCGCTGAAGATGGCGAGCCAGAGCCTTTTGAAGTCTTCATAAATGTTGGGAAGGCTGGAAGTGACATCGCTTCGGTCTCGGAGGCTATCGGTAGGTTGATCTCGCTTTGCTTAAGGATGCCCTCGCCAATGCCTCCAAAGGAGAGGGTGAGGGAGATAGTCGATCAGCTTTGGGGCATAGGCGGTGGGAGACAGCTCGGCTTCGGCAAAAGGAGGGTGCGTTCACTCCCAGACGCTATAGCACAAGTGCTCGCAGAACACATCGGCATCTACGAGGAACTCCTCAATGCATCTCAAGTCGCTGTTCAGAAGGGAAGGGACGACAAGGCGAGTTGGGCGAGCGGGCACATAGGTGACATATGCCCGATATGTGGCAACGCAACCCTCGTTTACGAGGAAGGTTGCCAGAAGTGTTATTCATGTGGCTACAGTGAGTGTTAAACTCATGTTTGAGCGCCAATCGATCTTGAGTGCGGGGTGGCTTGGGTGGCATCTCAATCGCTTTACGCTTGTGCGAAGGCGTTCATAGTGTGCGGGCTGTTGTGCACGCTTAGCCAAATAAGAGGGCAGGTTAAGTTGTTGGAGAAGCTCATGGATGAGCGTGCCATGCTCGTTAAGAAGCAATCGCAAGCGATCGTGGATGTCGCCGAACTGCGCGCGAAACTGCGTTACCTGCAGACGAGGGAAGGCAAGGAAATGGTGGCACATTCTTTCGGCTACATAGCTCGGGGCGAGAAATTCATACGACCTTTGAACACGAAGGTGCCAAACAGGCAGATGTTGCTTGAATTGCTCCCAGTCGATGTGGATGGTGAGGTGGCAAAAGTGATTCACGAACTTCGTCAACAGGGTAAGGACAAAAACAACTTATCAGCTACTGCGCTTAGGGAGATGAAAACGGTTCGAAGAGTGGAGTTGAAGAGGGAAAGGGTGAAGAAGTGGGTAAGGTTAGCGACGGACACCTGTTGGGTCGGCATGCACCGTTAGCCCTTGCAACATTGGGTAGCATCGCAGTCGCTGTTTCGTTTTTCGTTAACGATTTGTGGTGGCTGTCGTTTATCTCCCTCTCGCCAGTCATTGCTGGTGTGTGTTCGCACAAGCGGAAGAGTTTGCATTCAGCGCTCTCCGTGTGGATGTTCGCATTCTTCATGCACTTGTTGCTCAACATTCCACTTGTGCCAACGATAGTTTCATTGCGTTCCATAATCGCGCTACCGATCCATACCGCATCCATGTTGAGCATCTTGGTCTTGCTTCTGCTCGCAGCCTTCCAGAGCCTTTTCTTCATGCCGTTGGGTTTACTGTCCTTCCTCGTCTCGCTTGAGCTTGGTGAGGTGGCGTCAGTTTTTTTGCTTGCGAGTGGTTGGGCGTTAGCGGAGTGGGTGCGCTCACTCGGTTTGATGGGTTCGCAATGGGTGTGCATCGCTCATGCCATACTACCTTGCACGATTATGCTTCAACTCGCTGAGCTGGTGGGCGTTTATGGGATTTGTTTTTGCATCGTATTTGCGAACGGTCTTTTCGCCATCTCACTTCGTGCCGTCCTCAGGCGGGAGTGGCGACGGGCAATCTTCAGCATCACGGCTTTCGCTATGCTTTTGCTCTTGTGGTTCTTCTATGGCAGGTGGACGATGCACCGATATGAGAGGGAACTGAAGGATGTGCGCAAGTGGCGCTATACCAAGGTGGCAGTTGTTCAAGGGAATTTGAGCTGGCGTGAGAAGGTTGAAGAGAGAAGCTTTGAGAGGGCATTTGAGCTTCACATGGATATGACAGCCAAAGCGTTAGCCGATCACCCAGATATCGTTATCTGGTCTGAGACGACCATAACTGCACCGCTCAACGAATGGGAGGGGGCGAAGTCGGTGTTAAGTGAATTGGCGAGGGAACACAGCGTTGACTTGCTCATCGGCGCCGTCGAGAGGGATAGAAGCGGAAGGATTTACAATTCATGCTACGGTGTGAGTGCTGAAGGCGAGTTCGTCGGAACTTATCGAAAGATCAGGCTTGTGCCATTTGGTGAGTTTGTGCCGTTGCGCAAGCGTGTTCGGCTTTTAGAACGCTTCGCAGCTCACCCTCAAGATTTCACTCATGGTGAGTTCGTTGAGCCTTTGCGTCTGAAAAACGCAAACCCTGCATTGGCTATCTGCTTCGATTCGCTCTTCCCTTGGATCACGCGTTTGCAAGTTTTGCGTGGCGCGAACTTGCTCGTCGTCATCACAAACGATGAATGGTTTTGGGGTGAGTGGATGGCAAAGGAACATGCGGATGTTGCAAAGTTAAGAGCTGTTGAAGGCAGGCTCTACCTCGTTCGTGCTGCCAACTCTGGCGTAAGTTGCATCATCAACCCTCTTGGTGAAGTGGAAGCGTCACTGGGTCTGAGGAGGCGTGGCATATTAACTGGCGTTGTTGGCATCCCGAAGGGCTCGCACGAAACCTTTTATGTTCGTTTTGGTGACATGGTGCAATTCGCGCTCACCTTGTTGACTGTGATGCTTGTCGCCGTTGCAGTTGTTAAACTGTGTCTCCGTCGCCCATAGGCATTTCAACTGTGACTCTGATGGCAGGACAGATTGTGCCTTGAGATGGGGGTGTAGGTTGGTCCAGATGGAGACAGGTCACTCCGCATGAGCGTTATCTGTTTCACCTCCACCCTACCAAGTTGCTCTCCTTCATGCTTTCTCAGCGCCTCGATGACTTTGCCTATCCCGTGATGTGATTTGACCCTCCCAATCGTGATGTGGGGGTGAAATTCTTTTTCCTCGCGTTGGAAGCCAAGCCTTCCCATCGCCTCCTCAATCTGCCTTTGCAATCGTAGCAGGTGCTGAGCGTCGCTCACTCCAACCCATATCACCCTTGGTCTGGTGAGGTTTGGGAAACCGCCTACGCCAACAACATTAAATTCAAACGGCTCAAACGCTGATGCGACTGAATCAATCACGGCACTCACCGTTGGTATCATCTCCTCTGGGACATTCCCAAGGAACTTGAGTGTCAGGTGAAGGTTTCTCTCCTCAACCCACTTTATGTTGCCTCCAGCCTTCGATGCCTCTAACACAATACTGTAGATGCGCTTCATCATTTCCTCGGGTAGCTCAACGGCGATGAAGCTACGCACTTGCCTCACTTTCGTTCATCCTCCTTTCGCCCCGCGTCGGTTGAATTGGGTGCATATGAAGTGCGCATTTGCATTATGCCCACCGCGTCCTTTACATTAGCTTACCTTGTTGTCATTCTGCAGATTGTGGTCAGCCCTCGTCAGGATTGAAAGCGACCATCCTTTGTGGGGTGAGAGAGGAGATGCGAGTCCCGTTGTCATGGTTGAATGAGTTTGTTGAGTTGCATGCGGATGTTGAGGAAATAGCGAACAGGCTTGAGATGGCGGGCTTCTCCGTGGAAGCTGTTGAACGCATAGGCGATGACCTCGTCCTCAACATTGAGGTGACCCCAAACAGGGGCGATTGCCTCTCGGTTGAGGGGATAGCGAGGGAAGTTGCAGCCATATTCAATGCGCCTTTTAAGAGTTTCACCCCGAGCGTTAGCGAGGAAGCCGATGAGATCGACAATCATGTGAGCATAAGGGTGGAAGAAGAGGCGATGTGCCCTCGCTACTCAGCTCGCCTAATAAGCGGTGTAACTGTCGGTGAGTCGCCAGAATGGCTTCGTAAGAGGCTTATAGCGTGTGGGCAGATGCCAATTAACAATGTTGTGGACATCACGAACTATGTGATGTTCGGTTTTGGGCAACCATTGCACGCGTTTGACTTTGAGAAGATTGAGGGCGCTACCATCATCGTTCGCAGGGCAAGGGAAGGCGAAAAGATCGTCACGCTTGACGGCGTTGAGAGGACGCTTTCAAACGACATGCTCGTTATCGCTGATATCAGAAAGCCTGTGGCAATAGCTGGCGTGATGGGAGGGCTTGATAGCGAGGTGACCGAACACACGAAGGTCGTTTTGCTTGAATCAGCTCATTTCCACAAGTCAAGCATTCGCAGGACTGCGAAGCAATTGGGCATGCGCACAGAGGCATCCTATCGCTTCGAGAGGTGGGTCGATCCAAACGGAACTGTTAGGGCACTCGATATCGCAGCCGAGTTGATAGCGAGGTTGGCTGGTGGGAAGGTTCACAAAGGAGTTATTGACATATACCCAAGCCCGATTGAGCCGCGAAAAATAAAACTGCGCATAGGGAGGGCGAGAAAAATCCTCGGTATAGATGTGTCTGGTGAAGAGGCGGAAAGCCTGTTGAGGAGGCTTGGGCTGAGCGTATGCAGGGTTGGCGATGAGACGATCTCGGTTGAAGCACCAACATGGCGCAATGACTTGGAACAGGAAACCGATCTGATTGAGGAGATAGCACGCTTATACAACTACGAGCGCATACCTGCCACATTGCCGAAAGGTATCTCGGAAAGAAGCGGTGAGAGCGAACTTAGGAAAATAGAGTTGCGTTGCAAGGAGTTGCTGACGAGGCTCGGGCTTAGCGAGGTTGTCACATTCAGCCTCACGAACACTCAAGTTCAAGCGAGTTTCAATTTTGAAGACCATGGAAATGCGGTGTGGGTTCGCAACCCGCTTTCAAGAGAATACTGCATGCTTCGAACGAACATCTTACCGTCACTGCTTTCCATCCTTGAGCACAACCTCAGGAGGGGTGTCTCGGATGTGTGGATGTTTGAGATCGGTAAAGTCTACTCAATTGATGAGCGGACATTGCAACATGAGGAAAGACGCCAACTGGGCATCGTTATAACGGGATCGGCTTACACAAGCACTTGGAACATGCCGAGGGAGATGACCATTGCTGACTTCTATTCGCTCAAGGGGATAGTCGAAGAGTTGCTCAAAGCGATCGGCGTTAGTGATTTTGAATTTGTGCGTGCATCGCATCCTGCATTCCATCCATACCAAGCATGCAACCTCATCATCGGGGGAGAAGTCAGCGGGATACTCGGTAGGATTCATCCAGATGTTGAACGGGAGCACGATTTCCGCAACCCAGTTTACGCAGCTCAAATCGATTTCGAAAAGCTTGCGAAGATGTATTGCCATGCGAAGGCTTTCAAGCAGTTGCCGATCTATCCAGCCGTCACGCGGGATGTGGCATTCGTTGTCTCGGAAGATGTTGAAGCAGGTTCAATAGTGAGAGCCATCATCGAAGTTTGTGGTGAGTTGGTGGAGTCGGTGACGCCCTTTGACGAGTATCGTAGTGAACAGCTTGGACACGGCTTTAAGAGCATTGCGTTCTCGGTGACATTGCGTGCACCTGATAGGACGCTGAGTGGGGAAGAGGTTGAACAGGTGATGGAGCGTGTTAGGCAGGTGGTATGCGAGCGCTTCAATGCACGGGTGCGCATGTGAGATGAAACGGGCGTTGTTGTTTGAAAGGCTTGATGGGAAAAATGTGATGTGTAAGCTGTGCAATAGAAGATGCGTCATCGGTGACGGTGGGACGGGCTTCTGCAAAGCGAGGGTGAACATCAACGGTGAATTGTTCACACTCACATACGGCAACCTGTCGGCAATTGAATCGCGACCGATAGAGATAAAGCCCTTCTTCCATTACCATCCCGGCTCAACATCGCTCACATTCTCAACATGGTCATGCAACCTCAGCTGTGCTTGGTGCCAGAACTACCACCTTTCAAGCGTCCCACCGATGGCTTCAAAAGCTATATACACCCCAGCACAAGTTTTGGAGATGGCGCTTGAGAACGGTGACGAAGGTGTGTGTGCATCGTTCAACGAGCCAACGCTGTTGTTTGAGTTTTGCGTTGAGCTCTTCGAGATGGCTAAGGAGAACGGGCTATATTGCTGTTTCGTTTCAAACGGCTATATGAGCATTGAGGCGCTCGATGCTTTGATTGATGCTGGCATGGATGGGATGAATGTGGACATCAAGGGCAGAAAGGAAGCGTATGAGCGGTATTGTGGCGGGGCAGATGTTGAGCACATATGGCATGTTGCAGCTCACGCCAAAAGGAGAGGCATCCATGTTGAAGTTGTATGCCTCCTCGTGACAGGCGTGTCGGATGACGATGAAACGATAGAATGGATCATCGGGAAGCATCTTGAGATGCTCGGGAAGGATGTGCCGATACATTTTAACCGCTACTTCCCAGCGAAGTTTTTCAGTGCGCCCCCAACACCGCTTGAGCGCCTTGAGAGGGCTTACGAGATGGCTAAGGCAAGCGGTGTGCTCTTCCCTTACATAGGCAATGTGCACGGGCATAGCGGAGAAAACACTTACTGCCCAAAGTGCGGTGAGGAACTCATACGCAGAAGCGGTTTCATGACCGTCAAAGTTAACCTGTCGGAGGGAAACGAATGCCCACGATGTGGTGAGCGTATACCAATCGTTGGGGTGGCAAAGACATCCTTTCACAGCAGTTGGAGACGATGGAGGTGAGGCATTGTTGCTGATTGATAAAGTCATCGTTGGTCCATTGCAGACCAACTGCTATATCGTTGCTTGCGGTGAAACGAAGGAGGGCGTGATCATAGACCCGGGAGATGAGCCATCAAGGATCGCAGCGGTCGTGAATTACCACGGTGTGAAGGTCAAAGCGCTCATAGCAACCCATGGGCATTTCGACCATGTGATGGCGGTTGAGAAGCTGAAGGAGCAATACGGTGCGCCATTCTTGGTTGGGCGCCGTGAAGAGGAAATAGTTAGGCACGCCAAGCATCAAGCGCTTTTCTTCGGCTTCGTTGCATCATCAGTTCCTCAACCCGATGAGCTCCTCGATGACGGTCAGGAAGTTGAAGTGGGCAAACTGAAGCTATGTGTGATGAGTGCTCCCGGGCATTCGCCGGGGCATATCGCCCTCCTTGTAGATGAGCATGTTTTTAGCGGCGACATCGTGTTTGAGAACGGATTTGGAAGAACCGACTTCCCCGGTGGCTCGTATGAGGACTTGGTTAAGACGATAAAGGAACGCATCTTCAAGTTGCCTCCAGAGACGATCATCCACCCAGGGCATGGGCGTGAATTCACTGTCGCTGAGGCAAGGTTGATGCTTTCAAGGTTGCTCTAAAACTTCGTTCGCTGAAGTTGCGTGGCAAACTCGTTGCGTCAAAATCATCAACCCAACCGCTGTGGGTCAACCGATCAATCTCGAAGTTTTGAGGTGGTAGAGATATGTTTGTCGAAAAGCAAATCCTTCTGATACCCGGACCAACGCCAGTTCCGCCGCGTGTTCTCAGGGCGATGTGTCGCCCGATGATAAACCATCGTGGTCCAGAATACGAAGCCTTCTTTGAGCGTTTGCTTGGTAAGTTGAAGCGCGTCGTTGGCACCGAAGGCGATGTGATAATTTTCCCAGCCTCTGGCACTGGCGCTATGGAAGCAGCGATCGTGAATCTACTCTCGCCGGGCGACCCAATCCTTGCGACATCTATCGGGCACTTCGGCGATAGGTTCGTTGATATAGCAAGGGCATTCGGTGCGGATGTGACTGTCTTAAGTTTCCCGTGGGGGAAGGCTGTTGATGTTGAAGAAGTTGAGCGCTCTTTTAAGTCGGCGAAGAAGCAGTATCGTGCTCTGCTTGTGACTCACAACGAAACTTCAACTGGCGTGACTAATCCAATACAGCCACTCGCGAAGCTCGCGAGGGAACACGGCGCTCTCATCATTGTTGATGCGATCTCATCCATCGGCGCGATTGAGCTCGAAATGGATGCATGGGATGTGGATGTAGTCATTGGCGGTTCACAAAAGGGCTTGATGACGCCACCCGGAATCAGTTTCGTGGCTTTGAATCAGCGTGCGTGGGATGCTGTGGAAAGGGCTAAGATGCCACGCTACTATTGGGACTTCAAACTGCATAAGCGCTACATGGAGCGTAACCAGAACCCTTACACGCCGGCTCTTCCGTTGCTCTTCGCACTTGATGAAGCCATAGATATGCTGTTTGAAGAGGGGCTTGAGAAGGTTTTTGAGAGGCATAGGAGGTTGATGCGAATCACGAGAGAAGGTGCCCGCCAAATCGGGCTTGGGTTGCTCGCTGATGATGATGTGGCTTCGTGCACTGTCACTGGTATAACGCTTCCAGAGGGCATTGATGGGCATGTGCTCATCAAGAGGTTGCGTGAGCAATACAATGTCATTGTGGCTGGTGGGATGGATCACATGCGCGGTAAGATGATACGCATCGGGCATGTTGGATGGGTGCACGAAAACGACATCTACATCGCTTTGCATGCACTTGAAGAGGTCGTATCGAGTTTGAAGGGTTGTAGTGGTGTGTAACATGCGCGTGAAAGGGGGATGTGCGGATGAAGGAAGTGATCATCTCAGAGAACGCACCAAAGCCAGTTGGACCTTACTCGCCTGCCATAAGGGTTGGTGAATTCGTTTTCGTTTCGGGGCAGGGTGCGGTAGATCCGCAAACGGGCAAACTCGTTGGCGAAACTATCGAGGAGCAGACACGCCGAACCATTGAGAACATCAAGGCGTTGCTTGAGGCTGCTGGAGCAAGCTTGGCTGATTGTGTTAAAGTGACTGTCCACTTAGCCGACATAAACTTGTTCAGCAGGTTCAATGCTGTCTACTCCGAATACTTCCCAGACCCTAAGCCGGCAAGGACAACGGTTCAATCAACGCTCCTTCCGGGTATGCTCGTTGAGATTGATGTCATCGCTTACGCTCCGAAGCCCCGTTAGCGCTTCCATGCGGTTTTAACCAGCAGGCACTACACGAAGCTCAACTTCAAGAGGACCGATTGTGAATGTGTCCTTCTTTGCCCTCGCCTCAAGGATTGCCGGACCGTTTATGCGCTTCAACTGCTCCACCGCTTCCCCGAGTTCCAAAAATGAAATGACACCGTAAGATGGTCGCTCACTGTCGGTGCGCATGAGCAAGCCGCGTTCTCTTGCGATTCGGCTCAGCTCACCATAAAGCACATACGCAAGCTCTTGCATCAGCTCACCCACCGAAGCTCTACCATCAATCTTCTTTGAGGCGAGCACCTCGCCACTCCTGAAGACGAGCTGGTTGCGATACAACCTTATGTCAACTGGGACTTGCTCTCCAGCCATCACATTGCGCTTCGCATAGATTTCAACGATGACGCTCTCTCCAACGCTCTTTATGTTGTCAGCGACGATGTTCAATATGTCCTTCTCCGTGAACAGCGTTGGCTCATCGCTTCCCGGTAGCTTGACAAGCATTCCGAATATCTTGACAGCCCTTTCGTTCCCCTGTGCCGACGCACCTCTCTTCCTCGCCATTGAATCAGCCTCATCAAGTAGCCTCTCAAGTTTATCCAGTATCTTCTCCTTCGGCATTGAGCCATCAACAACGCCGATCAAAACCGTCTCCTCGGTCTTGTAGATCAACTCGCCTTTTACGAGCATGCTTGCGATGTATGTGTCAAGGCTTTTTCTGTATCGTTCGAATTCAGCCTTCATCTCCTGCAGTTCACTAACTTGCCTCCTAAGCTCATCGAGCTGTTTGCGTGTTGTTGCAAGTGAGCGCTTTGCTGTCTCGTCGGCTTTCGCTATCTCTTGGCGCACCTTCAAAAGCTCATCCTGACGGCTTCGCAATTCAGCCATCGTCTCCTTAAGAGCGCTCTCGGTTCGCCTCAGTTCTGAGAGCGCGATCTTGAGGCGTCCTTGAGTTTTCGTCAGGAGCGCCTCTGTGCTTTGAAGCATCCTGTGCATATCTTTCAGCCTCGCTTCAGCGGCGCTCAGTTGCTTTCTTACATTCGCTAACTCTTTGCTGACCTGCGCATGCTGACGCTGTGCGAGCGTCGTCTTCTCTTGTTCGATCTTCAGCTCATAGCTCAAACGCTCAGCTTTACTCTTCCATAGGCGATATGAGGAGCGTAGCTTCGTCACCTCCGTGCGTAGCTCTTCTCTTTCCTTGAGCAGAGCGTCAAGCTCAAAAAGCGCTATCCTTGCCTCTCGGCTCACAGCTGTGAGCACTAAAACGGTCACAGTGAAAATGAGGATGCCAGTTATGACAGAGACAACCATCGCCGTATGGCGTGGGCGAAGGTGAAATATCGTAAGGCGCTTCTTTCCGAGTCTCCTGCCGACCACATCCCCAACATAGGCTATAAAGCCACTGACGATGGTGAGCGCAAGAAGAAGCCCAATTGGATACACCGCAGAAGCACCTCCAAACTGCACAGGCGACGGGTTTGAAAACGGTATGTATCCTGCGCCTACAAACAGTATGCAATCTACAGTTTGCATTTGGCTGTAGTTGGCACACCGTTCCTAACACTTGATGCAGTAGCACAGGCGGCAGCATAATTTGGATTGATGTTCCACATTTGTGCGGGGAGTGATGAGGTATGGTTTATGCAGGTTTTGCTAAGGTTGACATAACACCACCTGTGAATGTGTGGCTCAGTGGTTATGCAGCTCGCACATCTCCAGCCGTTGGTATACACGATGAACTCTATGCGCGTGCTCTCGTGTTAAGCGATGGTGAGCGGAAGGCTGCGGTTGTCTCGCTTGACTTGATAGGGCTTGACTTTGAGCTCGTTGATGCTACGAGGGCTCTCGTCTCAGACTGGGTCGGCATAAACGGCGAAGCGCTCTTGCTCAACTGCTCACACACACATTCTGGTCCGAGTGTCACAGCGCTTCGCGCTATGGGCGATGTGAATAAGGCTTATGTTCAACTGCTCCCGATGAAGATCGCAACGGCAGTCAAGCTCGCCAGCGAACGAATGAGAGGTGCAAAGGTCTTGCTCGGTGTGTGCGAAGGTGCTGTTGGAATAAACAGGCGTGAGAGGAAACCGAATGGCTCAATACAGCTTGGGAAGAACCCGCAAGGTGTGATAGACCCGAATGTGTATGTGTTGCGCTTTGATGGGGAGGATGGTAGGACGCTCGGAATCGTGATGCATCATGCTGCGCATTCTGTCGTGCTCGGTCCAAGCAATTTGCATGTATCGGCTGACTACCCGGGCGTAGCAGTGAGAGCGGTTGAAAGTGTTCTTGGAGGGAATGCCATGGCTATGTTCCTTCAAGGTTGCTGTGGCAACATAAACGCTCTAAGGGAAAGACAGACATTTGATGAGTGCGAGATGGTCGGCATAGCGTTTGCTGGGACCGCACTAAGAGCCTTCGCATTTGCGCAGGAGATTGAACCGTTGCCACTCATGTCAATGAGACGAATCCTTCAACTGCCACTTGCGCCACCTCCTGTTGAGGAGATTGAGCGGACGCTTGAGGTTTATAGCAAAGAACTTGATGAGGCAAGACGAACAGGCAACAAAGTGAAAGAACGAATCGCAACAGCGATGTTGAGTTGGGCTGAGAAAGCCAAGGAGTCGTTAGCCTCAGGGTGTGAGCAGAGCACTCAACCGTTTGATGTGACTATCCTGAGGATGGGCGATGTCGCCATAGTTGGTCTATCTGGGGAAGTGTTCATTGAATACGCACTCAACATTAGAAAGGCTTCGCCATTCAAGGAGACTTTCGTGCTCGGGTATACAAATGGTTGCATAGGTTATGTGCCAACGGAAAGCGCATTCCCCGAAGGTGGCTACGAGGTTGATACGGCTTACAAATACTACGGGACATTCATGCTCTCACCAAAGTGTGAGCAACTGATTTTGAGCGAGGTCAATGCGATGCTCAATGAACTGGCACAGTAGCCAGAGGTGTGATATTGACAGCGGACTTTTTTTGCTATACTTAATCATGGGAACGAAACCGATGAGTTGAAGAGCAGGAAGGAGGGAGGTGATAGCGAAGCTAAGAACGCTCGCAAGCGAGCAAAGGGTGCACGAAGGTGAAAAAATCCTATCGCTCAGGGAGGGATGTGAGATGAAGAAGCAAAAGAAAGTTGGCTTCACACTCATTGAGCTGCTGGTGGTGATTGCTATAATCGCCATCTTGGCAGCGATCCTGTTCCCGGTGTTTGCGAAGGCGAGGGAGAAGGCGAGGACTGCTGCGTGTCAGAGTAACATCAAGCAGATATTGCTCGGCATAAAGATGTATGTTGAGGACTACGACGGACGCTTCCCCGGCGCAAGGTTTAAACCTCCCGGAGAGCCACAGTATACCTGGCGGAAAGCCATTTTCCCGTATGTGAAGAATGAGCAAATCTTCATATGCCCCTCAAACCCTAACATCTTCCAAGAGACAGGCGATATAGCTGGCAACTATGCTGTGGCGGCGTGGATGTTTTGTAGCATACAATGTGATCCAGCAAGGAACATGCGAGTAAGCCAGCTCATACATGGCACATACGGAGGTAGTGGTGACCTTTGGAGGAACATGCCGCAAGTTACTCCAAAGAACGCTTCAGAGATGATCATCATAACAGAAGTTGGTGGTGGATGTAAGCACATTGATTTTAGTGGGCACTTCAGATGTGGCGGTATGAATGATTGGTTCTGGGACAGACCATTCAGTGGACACAACAAAGGCGCAAACTTCGGTTTCGCAGATGGGCATGTCAAGTGGATGAAGTGGCTCCACACATTTACACCGATCTTTAGGTATCCGGGTGATTGCTGTAGCGTCAGTGAATATCAGAAATTCTTCAACTTGCATCCGAGGGTGCTTGATGCGATTCAATAAGCTGTTTGGTTGATGAATGTGTTGCGCTCGGTGGGATATATGAGTGATGAGCGATCTCGTAAGAAGGGCAAGGTGCTATTGGTGGCATGGGGGCGGTGTGGTTTGTATCATCTTTCTGCTCCTGCTCGCTAATCGCTTTGGTGCTAATGTCCCCGATGTTGGTGACGGAGAGCAAGCTAACAGCCCTGTTGATTTAACTTATCGTTGTAGTTTCAACGCCCCTTGCAAGTCATTCAAAGGGCGGAAGCTTACGGAAGCTGAATATGAGTCACTTTACAAGGCGTGGGTTTACCCTGTCAAGCGTGAGCACGAACAGAAGCTTCCTTTCCTCAAGCCGATTGAGTTTTACGGTAACACGAATGCTTGGCTTTGTGTGAAGGCGTTTTATCCGTTTCATCGTGGGCATGAGCACTTCAAGGATTACTTCCGTGAACTTGGCAAGCGTTACTATCCCAACCTGCGTGTTGTGTGCATCAACTTTGGCACACCAACTGGATTTGAGCTATTCCGTAAACATGGGCTTTCATGTGGGACTGTGATACTTCAGGGCTATCCGAAAGCGCAGGTAAAGGTTGGCGAAATTGAGCTTCCAGTCGTTTTTGAAGGTCCGATGGACGAGGCTTGGAAAAAGGAAGACTTGGAACAGCTCATAGAGCGATTGATTTCGGGACACAAATGAAGCAATTTGCCACTTCGTCTTCTCCCAACTCAACAAATTAGGAATATTTTGTCTCTGTAGTTGTTGCTGATGCGCCAAATTCGGTTAATTGGTGTGAACAAATTTGATATTAGTAACACGAAAGTTTGCTCACCGCAGTGTGATTTTCGCGATATTTTTGCATCAAATCAACGGTGTGCCTTTATATTTGGCAGGAGTGAAAAACGCAACGGCACATTCGCGACTATGCGAGCTTGTTCGGTTAATTGACAGCCCAGCAAGCAGCTTGATATAAGCCATTATTTTGCTTTTGTATGTCTCTTTCGTGGTGGGATGGTGTTACCTGATCAGCCTCAAATGTTACCACAATTGCTTAACAAATTTTGCCCCTTTCACTTCTTGCCATGATGTGAGCGTTGATGTTACTTATCACTTCATTAATCACACGGGACTTGGCAATTAATCGGGTGCTCCTTTTCATCAATGCTCAAATTTAATATGTCAACAAGGCACTTCATTTTGCTTGCCTATATTGACCCAATTTGCCAAATTCGCCCCTTTGTGTTTTCCTCCACTTTATTCCAATTTTTGCCCAATTGTTTCCAATTCCCTCTTTGGAGGGATTTGGGCTACAAACTCAGTTTAATGTGCAGATTCACACGAAAACTTCATTTCGTAACATCTTCGTGTGAAGTTGTCAATGTCAGAAGTATTTTAGGGCGTGTTGGCAAATTTTTGTTTACAAGTTTCAAACATACTGGTGCAGGGGTTGACATTCCCTGATTTTTTGGCTATACTTTAAGATGGAAGAGTGGAATGTGTAAAACAAGCGCATTCCACAAAACTGCGGTGAAAGGAGGTGACAGGTATGGCGCAAAAGAAGACCGCAAAGAAGGCAACCAAGAAGGCACCCACCAAGAAGAAGAAGTAGCCCCTAACTGCCAATAACTGCGCACAGTGGCGGGCATCAAAATGCCCGCCACTTTTTTAGCCCCGCAATTTGAACTTCTGCAAAAATAAATGTCAATTAGTTGTGGCTTGAAAACGCATCGTTACAGGTGCTGTTTTGAAGGATTCGCTATTGCTCACTGTTTCCTCGATTTTGTGTTTGATTGACTGGCATGGATAACTGTTGGTCAAGTGTTGGTGGTTTTACTCCATTACTGTCCTTGACCTCGGCGTTCACGCTTTCGCCGAGCTTTTCCAAAATTTCCTTTGCGAGTTGCCTATATGCAGCAGACGCTACATTACGGCTATCGTAGTAGATAATTGGCAAGCCGTGGCTCGGTGCTTCACTCAGTCGCACTGTTCTTGGGATGATAGTTCGTAAAACCCAATGTGGAAAATGCTTTTCAACCTCTTCCGATACTTGTGCTGAGAGGTTTGTGCGAGAATCATACATGGTGCGCAAAATGCCCAAGACCAAGACGGATGGGTTAAGGCTCATGCGGACCTTGCGAATCGTGCTGAGTAAGTTTCCCAACCCCTCAAGCGCATAGTATTCGCACTGTATCGGGATGAGAACATAGTGCGCGGCAGTTAAGCAGTTAACTGTTAGCAAGCCGAGTGATGGAGGCGCATCAAGGATGATGAAATCGTAATCGACGAGGAGTGGTTGCAGAGCCCTTTGGATCATGAATTCCCTTTCGTCAAGTTGGCTCAGTTCAATCTCAGCGCCCGCAAGGTCAATATCAGAGGGTATGATGTCGAGGCGGACGAATGGGGTGTGTTTGACAGCAGCCTTTGGTTCAACGAAGCCTGCGAGCACATCGTAAAGTTGTGGACGAGCTGCTTGTCTTGGTATGCCCATTCCAGAGGTTGCATTACCTTGAGGGTCTGCATCTACAAGTAGCACACGCTTGCCGAGTTCAGCGAGGCACGCACTCAAGTTAATCGCTGTCGTTGTTTTTCCAACTCCACCCTTTTGATTGACGATGGATATGATCCTGCCCACTTCACTCACTCGCCTTCCCGAAGTGTTAGCTAACTGCACAATGAAATTTTGACTCACTCGCATGTGGCTGTCAGGATGGTGCATAATTGCAATTGCGCTTCTTCGTGACCCTAACTTGAGAGGGTTAAGCAAGATGCAGGAGAAGAGCGATGCGGGTGGCAAAGCTGTTTTTGTGAGGTCAATCAAAGCGCGGGTGAAAGAGGTTGCATTAAGAGGCTTGTATTTTTTCCTGCGTATGCTTTATCCTCCACGATGCCTCGTGTGCGATGAGTTCTCTGAGAAGGCGCTTTGCAGTTCCTGTCTATCGCAACTCAAACTCATCATCCCGCCAGTGTGCAAGTTGTGTGGCAAGCCATATGATGCGCTTGCGCACGCATCTCCGCTATGTTCCGACTGCAAGGGCACAAAGCGGTGGTTTGATTGGTGCAGGTGTGCGGTTTCATACGAAGGTGTTGCTCGCATGATGGTGTTCAAGCTCAAGTATTCTGGCGAGTTCCGTCTCTCGGTTGAGATGGCGAAGTTCATGGCAGATGCCCTTGATAGGTTTGCGAGGCAAAGCGATGAGGAGCTGATACGCAACTTCGCTTTTGACCTCATAATACCTGTGCCATTGCACAAGGCGAGGTTGCGTGAGCGTGGCTTCAATCAAGCTGAATTGATAGCTCAGTCCCTATCAGAGCTTATAGGCATCCCATCTGACTCATCGCTTTTGGTGAGGACGAGAGAAACGAAACCTCAGTTCGAGCTGAGCCCGAAGGAGAGGTGGGTTAATGTGCGTGATGCATTTCGCCTGACGCACCCCGATGCTGTTTTCAACAAAGCAATCATCATAGTGGACGATGTTATGACGGTTGGGGCGACGCTTAATGAATGCGCGAAAGCAGTGAGGGTTGGGAAGCCGAAGATTATCATCGCACTCGCGTTTGCGAGGGGTGGCGTCTCCGATTACGCAAAACCATACGGCATGGATGTTGCAGTCTAAAGCTACATGTGCCTTCATGCTCCAAGCCGGTGAGGCGGAGGTAGGAGTTGAGGAAACGAATTGTGCGAGGTGATAGCTATGCGAGTTGGCTTCATAGGTGCTGGTGGCATAGCTCGCTTGCATATGCAGAACTTGAGCAAGATCGAAGGCGTTGAGTTTGTAGCCTTCTGTGATGTTGTGAAAGAGAGGGCTGAAGAATGTGCACGCCAGTATGGTGGCAGGGCTTACGATGACCACAGGCAGATGTTTGATAAGGAGGAACTTGATGCCGTTTACATTTGCATTCCCCCTGTAGCTCACTCAGACCAAGAGGTTATCGCTGCTCAAGCTGGTGTGCACATATTCGTTGAGAAGCCAGTTGCGTTATCACTTGATGTCGCGCTTAAGGCGCTTGAGGCGATCTCAAGCTCTGGCATAATAAACTCCGTTGGTTATCATCTCCGCTACCTTGACACCACCGAAGTCGCCAAGGAGAGATTGCACGGGCAAACCATCGGCATGGTTCTCGGCTACTACATGGGTGGCTTGCCCGGAACACCTTGGTGGCGTAGGATGGAGCAATCTGGTGGTCAAATAGTTGAGCAGACAACACACATATTTGACCTTGCAAGATACATCGTCGGCGAAGTGAAACATGTCTGTGCTGCGGTCGCCCTTCGCTCGCTTCACGATGTGCCAGAGTTGAATGTGCCAGATGTCGGTTCAGTGCTACTTTGGTTTGAGGATGGCGCCATAGGGTGCATCTCAAACACATGTATGCTGAAGCGCGGGCACAGGTTCGGGCTTGAGGTCTTCTGCCGCGAGTTAGTGGTTGAGCATTATGGTGGTAGCGTTCGTTTCCATTACCCTGAGAGAACAGAGGAGATTTACTCTAAGCGCAGTGGGCATGCATACGAATCCGAGGTTTTCGTTAGGGCGGTGAGGGAGAGGAATCAATCGCTCATAAGGTCCGATTACGCCGATGCTGTGAAGACACTCGCCGTCACACTTGCAGCAAACGAATCAGCTCAAAAGGGGCAAAGGGTTGAAGTGCCAAAGGTGTGACGACAGCGACTTCACAACAACCGCCATACATCGTTCAAAGCTGGTATGATGCACTTCCACCCTTTGGATGAGAGCAACTGTTTCAACGATGTGAGGGCATCTTTCTCACCATGGACAGCGAATGTTAGTTTCGGTGCTCTCTCAAATGAACCAATCCACCATTCAATATCATCGTTGTCTGCATGACCGCTGAGTGCTTCTATCTTGACGACTCTGGCACGCACTTCGTGTTGCTCACCGAATATGCGCACAAACTTCTCGCCATCCAAGATTTGCCTCCCGAGCGTCCCATTGGCTTGGTATCCAACGAAGAGTATCGTGCAATTCGGGTTCCCGATGTTGTGCTTCAAGTGGTGCTTTATCCTTCCACCAGTGCACATGCCGTTCCCAGCGATGACGATACATGGCTCTTCAAACTGGTTGATGCTTTTCGATTCGTCGACCGTTGAGACTGTGTGCAACCCTTCGAATGAAAACGGGTCTCCATATTGCTTCAACCTGAGGCGTGCTTCTTCATCGTAAAGCTCAACATGCTTCCTGAACACTTTCAATGCCTCGATAGCCATAGGGCTGTCGACGAAGACTGGTAAAGGCTTTATCGTCCCGGAGTTGAAAAGTTTGCTTAGCACATAAAGCACATCTTGAGCTCTCTCTATGGCGAACGAGGGGATGATGACTTTCCCTCCTCTCTCCCTCGTCCATTCAATCGCTTCAATGAGCGTCTGCATGTATGTTTCCTTCCCCGCGTGGATTTGCCCTGCGTATGTGCTCTCCATCACAAGCACATCGCATTCGCTGACAAGCTCTGGGTCTCTTATGATCGGTGCGTTCCTCCTCCCGAGGTCGCCCGTGAAAAGAATTTTTACACCTTCGCAGTTTGAGCTAAGTCGCAGTTCAACCATAGCCGAGCCAAGTATATGCCCGGCATCAAGCAACCTGAATGTCAGATCGCCGACGCTTCTCTCTTCGTGGTAATCTACGGGTTCAAATCGCTCAATGCACATGAGCGCATCCTCGGTTGTGAACAGCGGGGTCACCCAAGAATAGTCCTCGCCAGCTTTCTTGAGGCGTTTTATTTTCCAAGCTGCGTCTTCTTCGTTGAGCTTTGCGCTGTCGAGCAGGACGATGCGCGCAAGTTCGCAAGTTGCCCTCGTTGCAAGTATGCGCCCTTTGAAACCGCTCTTTATGAGCAATGGGAGCCTGCCACAATGGTCAAGATGAGCATGAGTGAGTATGCACGCTTCAATGCTTGAAGCGTCAAACGGGAATGGCTCTCTGTTTCGTATGTGCCTCTCTTTTCCTCCTTGTATCAAACCGCAATCAAGAAGGATCGATGTTTTGCCAGCTACGAGCAGGTGACACGATCCCGTGACCTCGCCAGCAGCGCCACAAAACTTTATTGTCGGCTTCTCATCAAACCGTGAACCACTTTCGTGTTGTGGAGTTGTAGATCGTTCCACGGTTGGTTGCTCCGTAGCGGGCTTTGAATTTGAATCGCTCCTCAAGGGGGTATGAGTGAGCATCTCTTGAAGCGCTGTGCGAAGTTGGTGTATGTTGTTGCGTTGCCTTAAGAGCACCCAGATCGAGAGGGAGAAGTAAATCAACGAGAAAGCATCCCTTGAGAGTTCAACCAACTTCTGAGTTGGGATGATCAATGGCATCGAAAGCTGTGACAGAAAGAGCAGGAGTAAGAGCGAAGCCTCATGGAGCGAGATGTTAAAGTCAATGAGGATGGTGCATGCGAAGACGGACTGAGCTGTTGTGAGCAGTATTTCGCTTCGTTGCAATTCGCCCAGCGGTAAAGGTTTGAGCATGTGGCTTGAGATGCTGTAAACGATGGGGAGCGAGGCTATGAGGAGTGTCCACTGATTTAGCTTGGCTGATATGATGGCGGTGAGTGCGGATGTGGGCAACAGGCGCAACGCGAAATAAGAGGCGACGATTATCTCTGGGGCTTCCGAAGCCAAGGGCGCAATCCATTGTATCATGAAGAACTCACCAATGCCGATGCTCCTCCCGAGCTCCTTCAAGCTTTCTGCGAGTGGTTCTGCTGAGATGAATATGACGAAACCGCTGTATGCGAAGAGCAGGGCGACGAGGAGCCGTCTCAAAAACGGTTTTGCTGAAGCGATCAGCTGTGCTGGTCCAAACAACTCCACTTCCCTTTTGGGTGCTTTCGTTGCGAGGCAAATGTAAGCGATGTAGAGGCAACTCAACACGAGTGCATCAAACGGAGTTATACGACCCTTTATGGGCAACAGCAGTGAGTAGGCAGTTGAGCACGCAAGGAAGAGGAATCCAACGGCTATGTCCTTGTCTAAGGCGACCGACTTCGTCCTTCTCCCGCTGACCCGCTTGATTGACCACCACGCTAAGAAGGCTACTAAAGACCAACCTATACCGACAAGTAGCCTGTTGCCACCAGTCATGTTAGCCGACACCAAGCCCACATAGTGCTGGTCCTTCCCAGCTCGCCACGATAGGTAGATGTCGACAGCGTATTCTGGCATGACAGCGACGAGTGCCAAGATAGCCATTGAGAGCGACCTTGAGACATCAACTTCGGCTGCTTCAGATGCCCACGAGATGAGGAGAGCACCACCACATATAGCCATCGCCGATAAAAGTGCAAGTGGCAACGGCTGTGGACGGATGCCTAAGAAGTGTAGGCACACCCATGGAATCGTCAGCAGAGAAACGCAGACGAAACTGATGGTGTTCCTAAAATGCATCCTGAGACCACCTTGAGCTTGCACCGAAGTTGGTAGCTCAACGAGCTCATGCATCAGTGGCGAACCTGTGAAAGTTAAATTCGCATGCTCATGATAGCGCACTTTGAAGGCAAACTAAATTGCGTGCTTGCTCCAAATGCAAGCTATAGTTAGACTTCTGAATTGGTTGCCCCAGCATCAAGAGCCATTTGCTTGGAGGTGATGGGCAGTGCTTGAAGTTAGCTCGCCAACGCGGTCTAAGAAAGGCTTCTGGAGATGGGTTCAAAGTAGCGTTAGGAGAAGGTTCACATTTCAAGCCTTCCTGGCTTCGTCGGTTGTCTTGCTCATCTTCTTCATCGTCATGTCCTTCCTGATAAGATACCTCTTTGAGAACATCGCCAGCGCATACGCCCCAATTGAGGTGGTCAAAGAGGTCGAAAGAAGCATTAGCTTCTCAATGTTCGTAGGGGTGAGTCTGGTTGCGCTCACCGTAACCTTCTTGGTGTGGAATTTAGCGCACACGGTTGCCACACCGATTGAAGAGGTGGCAAACCAATTGAGTTCGGTGGCACAGCATGGTGGCGATTTGACTCAAGAGGTCAAAGTGGCAACCGTTGACGAGATAAGGCTCTTGGCAGAGGCTTACAACATATCTGCTAAGAGTTGGCGTGAGCGCATAAAGAGGATAGCTGAGACAACCGTTAAGTTGGCGTCGATCAGCAATGATACATCGCAGTCTGTCTTGGAGACACTTCAGGCGAGCCAAGAGGTGACCAAAATAGCTGCCGAGCTTGTTGAAGGTGCTGAAAGGCAGTTACAGAGCGTTGAGGGAACTTGCAGGGCTGTTAAACACATGCTCTCAACCATTGAAGCGCTCATAGCGGATGCTCAAAGACAAATCGAGCATGCTGAGGAGATGGCAAGCGGTGTCAAGCAGACGCTCGCATCAATTGATGAGATAGCCAAAGGAGCTGAAGAACAGCAGAGGGCGATTGAGGCTGTAGCCACAACCGTTGGTGAGGTGAGCGGTTTGGTTGACGACATCAGCAAGAGCGCGCAAATGCAGGCTGAGAAGGTCGCCGATGTGATGCAGCAAATCAAGGGTATGTCGCAGACTGTCGAGCAAGTCGTATCAACATGTCAAAGGGTGGCTGAGAGTTCTTCCAAAGCCCTCTCTGTGGCTGAGCAAGGTTATCGCGCTGTTGAGGAGACAGTTGAGTCAATCATCCGAATCCAAGAAAGTGTCACAGCATGGGCTGACCAAGTGATGGAGCTTGGGAAGGCGGTGGGACGAATCGGTGAGATCCTCTCGGTCATTGAGGAGATATCGGAACAAACAAACTTGCTCGCCTTGAACGCTGCTATTGAAGCTGCAAGGGCTGGTGAGCATGGTAGAGGTTTCTCTGTTGTAGCGGGTGAGGTGAGAGGGTTAGCTGAAAGGACACGCCAGTCAGTGAGGGAGATTTCGGAGCTGATAAACACGATACAGCGCGAGACCGAAGAGGCAGTTACATCGATGCAGCAAGCTGTAAGTCAAGTTGAAGATGGGACGAACTTGGCAAAGCGCACAGGTATGTCATTGCAGGAGATAGTCGAAGCGGTCAGGAAGACAGCAGAGCAGATGGAGGAGATAACGCAGGCAGCCTCTGTGATGGAGAAGAGCGCCGATGTAGCTGTTACAGCTATGGATAGCATCGCAGAGGCAGTGAAACAGAACGCTGAGAGCATACAGCTGGTTGGGTCACATATGGCTCGCATAAGTTCAATCATGCACAACATCGGTGGAATTGCAAGGCAACACACCGACTTCGCAAAGGCGTTAAAACAGCAAAGTGAGACGAGGATCAGCCAGATTGAGGAGCTATCGGAGATAGTCAAGCGTAACAAGCAGGCGATGGAGAAGATGCAACAAATAGCTCTCGAGGTCAATTCAGCTTTGGAGCATGTCGCACAGATATCAAATCAAGCGGCAGAGGGCGCAACGCGCATCTCGGCAGCTACGAGGCAACAGGTGAGCGCGCTTGAGAACATCTCTGAAGCTGCAAACAGTATTGCTCAAGTGGCACTCCACTTGCAAAGCTTCACAAGCCAGTTCAAGGTCTGATCAATGCATCTATGCCACCTTCGGAAATCACGATGATGGTTCAACAGGCACAGAGGGTTGAGGCAGTTAAAGTGGCAATATGCGTTTGGTTGCTTTCGGCGACGGCGCTCTCGTTTGAAGTTGTGCTCACTCGCCTTCTATCTGTTGTGCTCCATTACCATTTTTGCTTCCTTGCCATATCGTTGGCTCTGTGTGGGCTTTGCCTCGGAAGCTATCTGGCGCATTTGCTTCAGAGCGATGCCGACAAGTGGTTCAGGGTCGATTTGAAATCGGTGTCAGCATCGTATCCGATCAGTATCCTTGTTGTGCCCGTAGCTTTGTTTAAGCTTTTGCTCCCGCTCGGTGCGAGCATTGCTGGCAATGGTGCAATCGTTTTTATCATCGCATCTATTGGGTTCATCACGATGTTGCCGTTTGCATGTGTTGGGTTTATGCTAAGCACACTCTTCAGATGCTATGGCAAGGTGAGTGGCATCCTATACGCAACCGACCTCTTTGGTGCATCGTGTGGATGCATCATCGCCATATGGTTGCTGAATGCGCTTGGTGGGATAAACTCAACCTTGATGATAGCTTTGATTGCCTCAGTCCCTTCGCTTCTTCTGCGAGGCGTTTTCGCCTCACATTCAGGTGTTGGTGGGAGGCTAAGCCTTGCGGTTTTGGTGTTCGTTTCCCTCTTTGCGCTATCTAACATGTTTTTGAAACCGCCGTTGATTGACATCCCGAAGTTGAAGCAAACTCATGGCATACTCATCAAGCCACTCTGGGCAGAGCTCGCCGAAGGAGGGCAACACCAAAAGATCGTGTGGACGAAATGGGATGCCTTCGGACGCACGGACTTGGTCATAAGTGAGCTTGATAACTCAATCGCCTACATCTACACCGATGGGCATAACCCATCCATCATGCTCAAGTTCGATGGCGACCTCAACAAGATGCGTGAATGGAAGAGGTTTATCGGTTTCCTACCATACAGGTTGCGCAAGCCAGAAAAGGTTTTATGTCTCGGCTCGGGTGGCGGTCTGGATGTGCTACTTGCGCTTCTTGGGGGCGCAAAGCATATCGACGCAGTTGATGTGAACCCAGCGTTGCCAGAGCTGATGAGACAGTTCAAGGATTTTAACGGCAGCATATACGATATGGATTGCGTCAGGTTTTTCGTCTGCGATGGGCGTTCGTTTGTGAAGCGCTCAAAGGAGCGTTATGACCTGCTGTTCTCCGCCCTGACACAAACCGCAGCGGTTGGTGGGATAGGGGTTGCGCTCGTTGAAAGCTTCATACACACCGTCGAAGCATGTCGTGATTACATTGAAGCGCTCTCTGAAGATGGCATGCTCGCCATGCTTTTTCAAGAGCCAAAGCTCGTCTTGCGCTGGTGGGTGACCGCTATTGAGGCATTGCATCAGGTGACCGGCAAACATGAAAAGGAATGTGCTTTGCATACCGCTGTTATGAGCGTAAAGCGTCAGGTGATGCTCGCAACTCCATACCGCTACATCGTGCTTGTGAGCAAAAGCCCATTCAGTGAGGGCGAACGCCTCGCGATGTTGAAGGTGGCGAAGGATTTAGGGTTTGAAGTGCTGTTTATACCAATGCTTGCTGAAACCGACCCGTTTGACCTGCTACGAACTGGCGATATGAGCTTGCAAGAAATCATCGGCAGATTCTCTTCTCTCGCAAACATTGAGCCAGCTACTGATGATTCACCGTTTTTCCTCGACCTTCATGTTGGCATACCCTTTACGCTTTACATCCTTTTGGCTTTCGCCGTCGCTCTCTTTTTTGCCTTCATACCGAGTGCCCTGCTTGTTGAGAGAAAGCGTTTTGGGAAGCCGAACACGCTTTATGGCTACTTCTCCATCGCTACCTTTTACTTTGGTTTTCTTGGCATGGGCTACATGCTCATTGAGGTCGCGTTGCTTCAGCGTTTAAGCATGCCATTGACAACGCCAACGCATGCCCTTTCCATGTTGCTTTCAAGCCTGCTCATAGGTTCAGCGCTCGGGAGCGCCCTAAGTCAGCGTTTCCAAGAGCATGGGCAACTCATGAAGTTGGTCTCACTCTCTTCGGTGCTTGTTGCAGTCGTTGGCATTTGCTGGTTTTTCTTTGTTGTGAGGTGCGTTGAATGGCTCTTCAGGTTCGGGGATATGCAACGCATGCTACTCCTCTCACTTTTGCTGATAGCAACTGGCGTTCCGATGGGCATGCCATTCCCAACTGGATTGCGATTGCTTTCAAAGATGTGTCCAACGCTTATACCTTACTCGTGGGGCGTTAACGGTGTCACATCGGTCTTGGGCTCAATCACTGCTGTTATGCTCGGCAAAGTGTATGGGTTTAGCTATGCAGCGCTTGTGGGTGGTTCACTATACATGCTCATCGCCCTTGCATCCTTCGTGCTGTCACACATAAACTTCTGCAGGCATTCAACGGTCTAATGTGGTGATGCTTTGGAAGGGCTTTCGAAACAAGATCGTTGAACATGGTGCAACGGAGGTCGTTGAACAGCGGTATGGGCTTTTTCAAGCGTCAGATCGGTAAGCTCCTGATCCTGTTTACATTCGTCATGATGGTGTCTTCGTTTGGTGTCGTGATGCTTCTCCTGCCACCAGAGAGCGCCTTTGAGAGGGCATATGGGAGTGGACATTTGGCTAAGGTCATGTTTGTCCATGTGCCGTTTGCTGTCGTTAGCTTCTTGGCTTTCGTTATAGCAGCGTCCTACGGTGCCACATACCTGCGTCGTAGAGATGTTCGCTTCGATTTACTCTCCTGTGCATCAGCGGAAGTTGGTTTGCTTTACGCCTTCGTTGCGACTTTGACTGGAGCCGTATGGGCTAAGTATGCATGGGGCACATTTTGGAATTGGGATCCGAGGCAGGTGACGATGGTCATCGTGCTATCGGCTTATTGTGCTTATTTCGCCTTGCGGAGCGCTGTTGAGGGGGAGCAAAGAGCCATCGTCTCATCGGCATACAGCGTTGTGGCTGCGTTTGCAACTTTCGTAAATTACTTTGTGCTACTCAATTGGCTCCCATCGCTACACCCGCAGAAGGTGATTTTGAGCAGGGGCAGTATGGGCGCAGATTACCGCTTTGTTTTGCTTCTATCAATTGTTGCTCACAGCTTGCTTTGTGTTTGCCTTATAAGGTTGTGCGCCTCGTGCAAATGGCTTGAACATAAGTTGCTTATGTTGCGCACGAGAGGTGGTTTGAATGGTTGATTGGGTGCCGTTTTTCATGGCATGGTTTGTAGCATGGGTTTCTCTCTTTCTCTACCTTTGGCGTTTGGAAGCGAAGATCGGTGTGTTGGAAGGTGAGTTTGAGCGTGTCTCAAAGGGCATCGAGAAGGATTAAACTGCTCATCGTTGTAATCATCGTTGCAACCGTTGCCGTTCCAGCGTATTGGCTGACTGCGTTGCGCGGGACATTATCAGTTTATAGGACATTTGACGAGGCTAAGTCCGCGCTCGGCACCTCGCAGGTTTATGGGAAGTTAGTTGGTGGGACGGTGCGCTACAACGATAAACTTGGCTGTGTTGAATTCATCATGGAGGATGCGCATAAAACGAAAGCGCTCGTGCGTTACAGCGGTGCTTTGCCATCTGGGTTTGAGCGTATAAGCCATGTTGTTGTTGTCGGTAAGTTTGATGGAGATGTTTTCATCGCCAGACAGCTCCTAACAAAATGCCCAACGAAGTATGGAAGGATGAGCCAGCGATGAGTTGGAGGTGAGAGCGAATTGCCTCAAGAAACCAAGATAGAATTCGTTGAGCCTCGCAAGAGATGCTTACTCGTTGGTGTGGTTATAGACGGCGTGAACAATCCTGAAGAGCTTGAGGCATCGCTTGATGAACTTGAAGCGCTCGCTGACACGGCTGGAGCAATTGTTGTTGGAAGGGTTAAGCAGAGGCGCAAGAGCATTGACCCAGCGTATTTCATCGGGAAAGGGAAGGCACAGCAGATAGCCGAAGAATGCGTCAGGGAGAATGTAGACATTGTTGTGTTTGATCATGAGCTTTCACCAGCGCAGGTTCGAAACCTCGAGCAACTGATTGGTAGGAGGGTGATTGACCGCACCGAACTCATCTTGGACATCTTCGCAAAGAGGGCTCGCACTAAGCAAGCTAAATTGCAAGTTGAGCTTGCGAGGTTTGAGTATGAGCTTCCACGCCTTAGACACATGTGGACACACCTCTCGAGGACTGAAGGAGCACCCGGTGTGAGGGGTGGACCTGGTGAGAAGCAGATTGAGCTTGACAGGCGTAGAGCTTACAGGAAGATGGCGGAGCTACGAAGACAATTGCAGGAGATAAACACACGAACCGAATTGCAGGTGCGCAGAAGGAGCGAGCTTTTCAATGTCTCTCTTGTGGGCTACACCAATGTGGGCAAGTCAACTTTGATGAACGCTTTGACTAAGGCTGGTGTTTATGTTGAGGATAGGCTTTTTGCGACGCTTGATGCGACTACGAGGGTGCTCGTATTGGAACACGGTCAGAGGGTGCTTCTTACAGACACGATTGGTTTCATAAGCAATCTCCCGCATCAGCTCATAGCTTCATTTCACGCAACGCTTGCCGAGGTTCGCTTCGCAGACCTTCTGCTTCATGTAGCCGATCTGTCACATCCACGGATGGAAGAGCAAATAAAGGTCGTGGAAAGGACGCTCGTAGAGATAGGGGCATCTGGGAAGCCAACGATCCTCGTGTTAAACAAAGCTGACTTGCTTCCACCGAATGTCGATAGAGAAGCCTTACGAAGACGCTTTCCAAATGCGTGCATTGTTTCAGCGCTCACTGGTGAGGGCATCTGCGAACTGAAAGAAATGATTGAAGCGGAATACCGAAGGCAACGCCAAGTCGAACTTAAGCTGGTGGTGCCTACGAACGGTGGTGAACTGCTCGGCTGGATCTATGAACATGCTTCCGTCCTAAGTGAAGAGGTGAGTGATGGCGCATTTCACATCAGGTTGCTGATCGACAAGCCGTTGGTTGGCAAGCTTGTTTCCATGTGCGACTTCGTGGGCGCATTCGTCGAAGGCTGTTAGAGGGTGATGGAGGGCTTCGGTTTGCGTTGTGTTTGGCGATGTGCGCTAAAATGCAATTATTGGGCGAGTGGCGGAATTGGCAGACGCGCCGGACTTAGGATCCGGTGGGCATAGCCCGTGGGAGTTCGAGTCTCCCCTCGCCCATTGAGGCTATTGAACACGATCACGAGATGAGTGACATACTATGTGATGGTGCAACTTTTGGAGGCTACAAGGGAGCTGGTGGAGCGGGCGTAGCTCAGTGGTTAGAGCGTCAGCTTGCCATGCTGAAGGTCGCGGGTTCAAATCCCGTCGCCCGCTCCATTTTGTTTTGGGATAGGAGGTTGAACGAAGATGAGGCTCTCTCATCTTGAATCGGTGGAGGTTGAGCCTGCCGTCATCAGATTGACTATAGGAGTTCCACCCGAAGAGGTTCAAAGGGAACTTCGGCATCTGATGAACCAGCTTAGGCGTATGATACATGTGCGTGGCTTCAGACCGGGGAAAGCTCCCGATGCGATCATAAGAAGGCACATTGGCGATGAGAACATTCGTTCCCAACTGCTCGAAGGGCTCATATCGAAGGCTTACGGAGAAGCTGTCTCAAGGGAAGAACTCCTCCCCCTCATGGTTCAGAGGTTGCAACTTAAGCACTTCAGCGAAGAGGAAGGGCTTATGTTTGAAGCGGAGTTGGCGGTATGCAAAGAGATAAAGCTGGGCGATTACAGAAACATTAGGGTTGAGGAGCCGACGGTTGAAGTAACAGAAGAGGATGTCGAGGAAGAGCTTCAAAGGCTTCGCGAGCGTTTCCCCAGATTCAGACTTGATGAATCGAGGGAGGCGCAAGTTGGGGACAGGGTGAGGTTGCGCTACAGCATAACGCCAGTTGATGAAGCTGATGGCGAAGAGCGCACAACGCTCATGACGGCTGGTGAAGGACATTGGTTCCCGCCACTAAACGAATATGTGCTCGGGAAGAAGGCTGGCGACGAAGGTGTGGTTGAAGTCGTCTTCCCTGAAGATTTCCCGAATGAGAGGTTGGCTGGGAAGAATTGCAGAGTATGGTTTCGTGTTGAAGCTGTTGAGGCAAGGGAACTGCCAGAACTTAATGATGAGTTTGCGAAGCTCGCTGCAGGTTTCGAAACCCTTGAAGAACTGAAGGAGGAGGTGCGTAGCGAAATATGGTTTAGGAAGGAGAGGGAGGCTCAAAGGGAGCTAATAAGGCGAATCGAAGATGAGCTCCTGCGCATATGCGAGGTGGTGATACCGAAGACATTCGTGGAAGCCCTCTCAGAGGATGCAGTCAGAAACATGATTGAGCAGTTAAGGCGTGACGGAATACCAGTGCGAGTGTGGGAGGAGATGACGAAAAAGACTTTAGATGAGTTTCGCAAGGAGGCAATGGAAGGTGGTGAGAGGGCGGTCAAGTTGAGGTTCCTTATTGAGGAGATTGCAAAGCGTGAAGGTATTACTGTCTCGGATGAGGATGTCCGTGATTACGCCTTAACACTCATAGAGAGGTCTGGAAGAGTTCCAAGTGAGCTTGATGAAGATGAAGTTTTGGAGTTGCTCTCTTCGGCACGCTGGCAGTTGCTCAGAGAGAAGGTGATGGACTTCCTTGTTGACATCGCTACGGGCAAGGGAGAGGGTAAACAGACAAGTGAGCAAGAGGGTGAGCAGGAAGCAGAAAACGGGTGATTGACTTTGCAAGAGCATCTTGCGATTCACTTCTCATCCAAGGGGGTGAAAGGATGCTGATACCGTGGGTCATCGAAGAAACTGGTAGAGGCGAAAGAGCTTATGACATCTATTCACGCTTGCTGAAGAGTCGCATCATCTTCTTGGGCGGCGAGATAAACGACCATGTTGCGAATGTAGTTATAGCCCAGCTCCTTTTCCTCGAGAAAGAGGATGACGAAGCGCCCATTGACCTTTACATAAACAGCCCCGGAGGTTCTGTTACGGCTGGGTTGGCGATATACGATGCGATGCAGTTCGTCAAGCCAGATGTAGCTACATACTGCATCGGGCAAGCTGCGAGTATGGCGGCGGTATTGCTTGCTGCGGGTGCTAAAGGGAAAAGGTATGCCCTCCCGAATTCACGCATCATGATTCATCAACCTTGGGGAGGAGTTAGTGGGCAAGCGACGGATGTTGAGATATACGCTCAGGAGATAAGCAGGGTGAGGAGGCTCATCAACGAGATACTCGCCGAATGCACTGGTCAGCCGATTGAGAGGATAGAGCGTGATACTGAGCGCAGTTTCTTCATGTCAGCGGAAGAAGCTCTTGAATATGGCATAGTCGACCATGTGCTAATGCGTCGCAGGAGGGCTGAAGAGAAAGCAGCATAAATGCACCAAGGGGGTAAGGCTGGCTATGCTTCCTTTCGATAGAGGCGGAAGAGAAGATGTGCGCTGTTCCTTCTGTGGCAGGCATAGGAGCGAGGTTCAGAGCATGGTTATCGGTCCGGGGGTAAACATATGCTCGGATTGCGTCCTGCTCTGCAATGAGGTGCTTGGGTTTGATGTTCCGAAGCGAAAACAGCACCGCCGATTTGGCTTCAAGCTTGAGCGCATACCAACGCCGAAGGAAATATACGCTTTCTTGGATCAGTATGTTGTTGGGCAAGAGAGGGCTAAGAGGATTCTCTCGGTGGCTGTCTATAACCACTACAAGCGCATAGCGATGGCGGAAAGCTCAGACGATGTTGAAATTGAAAAGAGCAACATACTGCTGATTGGACCAACTGGCTCGGGTAAGACACTCCTTGCAAGGACTTTAGCCAAGCTCCTTGATGTTCCATTCGCCATAGCTGATGCGACTACGCTCACCGAGGCTGGCTATGTTGGCGAGGATGTAGAGAATATTTTGCTCAAGTTGTATCACGCAGCTGGTGGAGATCTTCAGGCGGCGCAAAGGGGCATAGTCTACATAGACGAGATAGACAAGATAGCTCGCAAGTCCGATAGCCCATCAATAACGAGGGATGTCTCTGGAGAGGGTGTTCAGCAAGCGCTACTCAAGATACTTGAGGGGACAATAGCGAATGTCCCACCGCAAGGCGGTAGGAAACACCCGCATCAGGAGTTCATCCAGATGGACACAACTGGCATCCTGTTCATATGCGGTGGTGCGTTTGAGGGCTTGGAGAAGATAATTGAGCAAAGGCTTCGTGAGCACAGGATGGGCTTTGGCGCATCAGCTAAGGATATCTCGAAGAGAAACATAGGGAACATACTCAGGCATGTGATGCCTGAGGACTTGCTCAAATACGGCTTCATACCCGAGTTCGTAGGCAGGATGCATGTTATAGCAACGCTTGATGAGCTTGATAAGGACGCGCTCATAAGTGTTCTCACAGAGCCAAAGAACGCACTCATAAAGCAATACCAGAAGATGCTTCAGGCTGACGGTGTGCAACTTGAGTTCACTCAAGATGCTCTTGAAGCTATCGCCACAGAAGCCCTTGAGCGCAAGATGGGAGCAAGGGCGCTGAAAAGCATCCTTGAGGAGATAATGCTCGATGTGATGTTTGAAGTTCCGTCGGATAGGAGCATAAAGAAGTGCATCATCACGGCGGAGGTGGCGAAGGGCTATAGGAAGCCGATCATCCTGCGCAACGGTGACTCGTTGGAGGGCACAGTCAAAGAGAAGGCAGGTTAAAAACGAAAGAGGTGCATCCGAGAATGGTAGAGGAGAAAAAAGAACCTTGTCTGTTTCCGACGATACCGCTTCCTGGGCTCGTTGTTTTCCCGAATGTGATAATGCCATTGCTTATAGGCAGGCAGAGGTCTCTAAGAGCACTTGAGGAAGCGATCAACTCAGATCAACTTGTTTTCCTCGTGGCACAGCGAAACCCTCTCACCCCTGAGCCGAGTGAGGAGGATGTTTTTAGAGTCGGCGTTGTAGCGGAGCTTATGCGTCCAACGAGGATGCCAGACGGTAACATACAAGTGCTTGTTGAGGGGCGGTTCAGGGCTCGCTTGCTCAAGTTCGTGAGGGAAGAGCCATACATACTGGCGCAGGTTGAAATACTGGACGAACTGCAAGATGCTGTTGATGCTTCAGATTTGGAGACGCAGGCTTGGATTAGGGTAGCAAAACAGCGCTTTGAGAAGCTCGTCCAGCAAAGTCGGACGATACCACCAGAGATACTACCGACGATAGCCACAATAAGCACTCCAGGTAGGCTTGCAGACACGATTGCATCATACCTCGAGATCAAATTCGAGGAGAAACAGCAACTCCTTGAGGTCGTCGATCACAAGGAACGCTTAAAAATGGTCGTCAACATACTTGCACGCGAGTTGCAGATCATCGAGATTGAGCGCGAGATTGAAAACCGAGTGAAGGAAGGAGTGGGTGAATCTCAGAAGGAGTTCATATTGAGGGAGCGTCTGAAAGCCATTCAAGAGGAGCTCGGTGAGCGAGATTCGTTCGCTGCGGAGATAGAGGAGTTGCGTGAGAAGGTTGAGAAGATGAAGATGCCACAGCAAGCGCGTGAAGTCGCTTTGAGGGAGATTGAAAGGCTTGAGAAGATGTCACCGCTTGCGCCTGAGGCAGCTGTCATAAGGACTTATCTTGACTGGCTCATATCGCTCCCGTGGAACAAATACACGAAGGACAACATAGACATAGAGAAAGCGAGGCGCATCCTCGATGAAGACCACTACGGCTTGAAGGATGTGAAAGAGAGGGTCATTGAGTTTCTCGCGGTGCGTAAGCTCTCCAAGGAGACGAAAGGTCCCATTCTGTGCTTCATCGGACCGCCGGGCACCGGGAAGACATCCGTTGGAAAATCAATAGCGAGGGCGATGGGACGAAAGTTCATCAGGGTCTCGCTTGGCGGTATAAGGGATGAAGCCGAGATAAGGGGGCACAGGCGAACTTATGTTGGGGCGCTTCCGGGACGAATAATTCAAGCCATGCGCACCGTCGGTGTAAAAAACCCAGTCTTCATGTTGGACGAGATAGACAAAATAGGCATTGACTTCAGGGGCGATCCTGCAGCTGCCCTCCTTGAGGCTTTAGACCCAGAGCAGAACCATGCCTTCAGCGACCATTACATTGAAGTGCCGTTTGACCTCTCAAAGGTTATGTTCATCTTGACTGGCAATGTCACTCACACGATTCCGCCAGCCCTCCTTGATAGGCTTGAGATAATCCACTTCCCGGGCTACACGGAATATGAGAAGCTCATGATTGCACGCCACTTCCTCATCCCGAAAGGGTTGAAGAGCCATGGGCTAAAGCCATCCCATGTTAAGATCACTGACGAGGCGATAAAAACAATCATTCGCAACTACACACAAGAAGCTGGTGTGCGCAACCTCGAGAGGGCGCTTTCATCGATCTTTAGGAAAGTGGCGGTTAAGGTGGCGAAGGGCGAGACGAAGACGATAATGGTAACGCATAACAAAGTCGAGAAGTTCCTTGGTCCAAGGCAATATCTGTTCGGTAGAATGGAAGAGCAAGACGAGATAGCGATGGCAACTGCTTTGGCGTGGACGGAGGGTGGAGGGGATATACTCTTCGTGGAGGTCCTCCTGAACGAAGGGAGCGGGCAATTGCTTCTTACGGGGCAACTTGGGGATGTGATGCAAGAGAGCGCTCAAATAGCCGTCAGCTATGCACGCTCAATCGCTCGCAGGATGAACATAGACGCTCGCTTCTTCGAAAAAACGGATATCCATATTCATGTCCCTGCCGGAGCCATCCAGAAGGATGGACCTTCAGCGGGTATCGCTATGCTCGTTGCATTGGTATCGGCGTTGACTGGCATACCAGTGCGCAGGGATGTTGGTATGACTGGCGAGATAACATTGCGAGGGAAGTTATTGCCAGTTGGCGGGATCAGGGAAAAGATACTCGCCGCTCACAGGGCTGGATTGAAAGAGGTTATCCTGCCAAAGGAAAATGAAAAGGATGTGCGCGACCTCCCGAAGGAAGTCATGCACGATCTCAAATTCCATTACTGCAGGACAGTTGAGGAAGCGTTAGCTATAGCGCTCACGCATCGTCTGCCTCAGGAGGTTCTGCAGCGCCCAGTAAGTGTGACGCGTGAGCAAGTCCAGCAAGTCAGAGCTTAAATCACATGTGCTACCATCTTGAAGAAGGTGGAAAAGTAGGATTGTGTGATGCGGAAGGGTTGACAGGAGCATCAAGGTGGGCTATATTGCAATTGACACAACCACAAGGTGAAGGAGGTGAGAGGGGATGCTGAAGCGTTTACTCATCGAAAGCGAGGGGCAGACGCTACTTGAGTATGGCTTGTTAGCTTCGCTGATTGCGCTCGTCTGCATCGCTGTGCTGTCATTGCTCGGCGAACGCATCCGAAACATCTTTGTGACAGTTAACAACAGCATCAGAACAGCGTAAGCTTATGTGTGCAAGCGTGGAGGTTGACAACGCTACCAGAGGCAGTCATACTGGAAATGATACAACTTCAATGCGAAGGGGGTGAGAGAAGATGTTGAAGCGTTTACTCATTGAGAGTGAGGGGCAGACGCTACTTGAGTATGGCTTGCTGGTTTCGCTGATTGCGCTCGTTTGCATCGCCGTATTGACGCTACTTGGCGAGCGCATCCGAAACCTCTTCGTGACAGTTAACAACAGCATTGTGACTGCGTAAGCCAATGCACACAAGCGTCGGGTTGACAACAGCATCAAAAGTAGCTATACTGATGGTGACGCAACTTCAAGGTGAAGGAGGTGAAAGGAGATGTTGAAGCGTTTACTCATTGAGAGCGAGGGGCAGACGCTACTTGAGTATGGCTTGCTGGTTTCGCTGATTGCGCTCGTTTGCATTGCCATATTGACGCTGCTTGGCGAGCGCATCCGAAACCTCTTCGTGACAGTCAACAGCAGTATCAAGACGGTCTAAGACTCAGGTGACGATGAGATAGGAGAGGTGGCACCACACGAAAAGTGGTGCCACCTCTTTTTGTTACCTCACTTGGTGTTCTCCTCGATGACTATCTCCAAGCCGTCGTCTGGGATGAATTGGCGAAGGTAATTTGCGGTCTCCGTGAGTTCGTTGAGGAGTATATCTTCTCGCTTAGTTGACGGTGGAATTATCTCTGCGATGAGGAAGGTTTTCTCTGCGGGTGGCAAATAGGGGGCGAAAGGTTGCTCATGGTAGTGTAGATGCGAGTATTTGAGCGCCTCGATTACCTTCTCAATTTTGACATGCCCAATTTTGTTATACTCCTCGGTGAAAGCCCAGTGACAGCTTGCGTCAGGCGTTGTTTGTTGGATGTGAATCACTTCGGCGATCGCTCCAAACCGCTTTATCCACTCGGTGTAGTCAAGGTCTGGACCTTCCAAGCCATAGTGCATGCCAGCTTGGTGCCCTGTGTCTATCGTGATTCTGATTGGGCATCCATCGTTATCCTTGTTTACCGCTATCAGGAACTCCTCAGCCTGTTGCATTGTCCATGGTATCTCGCTCGGGATATACATCTGTTCGTTGTAGATTGCAGCGATGCCCTTCTGCTTACCGATGACAGCGAGCTGGCGGAACTGTTCGTATATGTTTTCAATAGCAGTCTCTGTGCGTTTCGGGTCGCTAAGGACTTCAACCGATATTGCATCCCAGTGTCCGCCTATTCTGTCCGTGCCCATCTCAAGGACTATGTCCATCGCCTCAACGATCCACTGCTTCATCCTCTCTCTCACTCTTCTATCGCTGTGTGACAGCCCGTGGAAGCGATGTGTTGCCACGCCAGTGTAATAGTCGGTTATGGTGACACCGTATTTTTGTGCAGCTTCCTTCACCTTGCGAGCCGTCTCAATCTGGTAGCTTTTATCGCCATGGAAGAACGGGTCAAGGACATCGGCGCAAAACTCATGGTAGCGATATCCGCATTCCCTTGTCAGGCGCATGAAGTTTTCTGGCTCCTCCCAACGCCTCGTCAGGAACGCACCGTTTATGCCAAAGTAGACCTTTACCACCCTCTTCACTTTTTTGTCTTCTTTGGAGCTACCCATCTCGATATCTTTCACCTCCCCATCTCCTGTCCACCATCCACATTCAACGCCTCGCCCGTGATATAAGAGGATTCGTCGGAAGCCAAGAAAACAACAGCGTTGCAAACATCATCGTATGTGCATCCCCGCTTCAACGGGACTTGCTCTTCATACTTCTTTCTAACCTCCTCGGGGGTTATGCCCCATCGCTTCGCATATTGCTCATACAGGCTTCTGACCCAGAGTGGTGAGTCAAGCAAGTTCCCAGGACAAACTGCGTTCACTCGCACACCATAAGGTGCGAGCTCAAGCGCTAAGCTCTGAGTCAACCCTATGCCACCAAACTTGCTTGATGCGTATGCCGAATTTTTGTAACTCCCCTTCTTACCGCTCTTTGAGTTTATCTGGATGATGACACCACTCCTTTGCTCAATCATCACCTTGGCAACATGCTTTGCACAGATCATATATCCAACAAGGTTAACATCGATGACGCGTTTCCATGCTTCAACATCGAAATCAGTTATCGCTCCCGAGATGAGTATCCCAGCGTTCGCAACAAGTATATCTATTCGCCCGAACTCCTCAACGGTTCGTCTGACCATCTCCTCGACATCGCTTTCCTTCGTCACATCAACTTTAACTCCTATCGCTTTAACGCCGTAGCGTTTTTTGATTGCCTCAGCGACTGCTACCGCCCCAACTGGGTTTATGTCGGCTACAACTACATTTGCGCCTTCTTGTGCCAACCTCATCGCGATTGCTTCCCCAAGCCCCTGTGCTGCACCAGTTACGATAGCGACTTTCCCTTTGAGCCTCTTGGGTGTTTCAAGTTGTGCGGTGACGAACGGACCCCTCGACCTCATCTCCTCCTCATCAGCTGGTTCAACATTCAAGAAGCAACGAAGCAGTTCATCTTCTGCTTCCTTTGTCCAGCTACCATCTGGCGCGAGTTTTGAAGCCACATTCGGGAGGCGCTCTTTCAGCTCCGCAATTGGCATAAGCTCAATGTCAATGTGTGGGAATATGACAATCTTCCCCGGGAAGCGTCCTTCCTCGGCAGCCTTTATCGCCTCCCAGACTGCTTTTATCCCACCTATCGCAGCCACAGACATGTTTGGGCGTATCTCCCCTCGCTCCGTCTTTGACAGCGCTACAACTAAATCGGCGATGCTTGAGCCACTGCTCCCGACATACCTTTGCCCTCGCATGTATACGCCCGTTACATCGAGCTTCACTTTCGTCCCCTTTGGAAGACCAGCGAAGAGGTTCATGAAGCCGTTTTCACCGAGCCATCGCTGTCCGTCTTCAATCAACTTTGGTATGGGCGCTAAGAGGATGATGTCGTCAAATCCATCGTCCCCAACAGCGTTTCTCAGCGCTTCATCAAACTCTTCGCCGAGTTCCTTCGGGTTCAACAGCAGGAGCTCAACATTGGCTTTCTTCGCCTTCTCCGAATATCGCTCCCTGCAATATGACAGGCGTGAGCTATCAACATCCGTTGCGACTATTAGCCTTGGAGGCTCTTTTGAATCAAGCGCACGCAACAGATGCATCTGTCCCATCGGACCGCCAACGCCGATGATATACATTGCACCGCCACCTTTTGGCTCGCTCCCACGAACGGATATGTAGCCGTTTGAAATATCAAGGCTTTTTGTTCCGACCATGAGGATGCCATCGTAGTGTATTCTTCCGACATCTATTTCGGCTGGCTCGTTCATCGGTTCGGATGCGACGATGTTCAAAACGCCGTTCTTAGCGAGACATGAGAAAGCTTTTGATATGGCTTCCGCAGAACCGCTCCCGAGGACGATAACATCATCAAATCCTTTCCCATCCGTCTCTCTGCTCACCAGTTCATCAACATCGATCTTCTCAAGCGCATCCGTTTCAACGAATGGTATACCAAGAGCCTTTGCTCGCTCTCTAATCAGAAGCTTTATTCTCCCTTGAAGCCCCGTTGCCACGATCTTCTTTGGATGCCTGTTTCGCTCGATGCCTTCGCTCAGCTCATACTGGTCAAACTTCGCATTGCTTGTCCCTATGAACCAACATATCCCATCCTCTTTGATCCCATCTCTCGGTTTGATCGAGTATGAAGCCTCAACACAAGCCCAAGGCTCTGTGAGGGCAGCTTCCGCATATCCGCATTCATCTTTGACCGGTATCAAGTAGCATCCATCATCGCCATAGAGTATCTCTTTGCCGATGACGCAATACTGCTCATATCCGCCGGGGAGGACATAACCGTAAGCCAGTCCGACACCTTTGTAGTAAATGTCCGCTTGAACGATGTATCGCTCACCGACTTTGAATCTGTCCCTGAGCTTCTCCCCAACGGAGACGATGGTCAGGGAAACCTCGTGTCCGGGCGTTATCGGTTCTTTCGAGAGGTCTCGCCCATAGAGACGCGGGTGTTTCCCTCCAAGGTTGATTATCTTCACATCGCTGAAGCAAACGCCGACAGCATCCACGCGTGCGAGCAATTCGTTGTCTGCATGCTTCGGCAAGGGTATTTCCTCTGGTAGCTTGTCCTTGCCGAAGTTCTCCATACCAGGACCATGCAGTAGCCATGCCAGCATCTTCTGAGGCAGTTTATGTTTTGCCGAGCGATATATCTCAAGCACATCTTTCAATCCTTTGCCCTTTTCCTCTGCCGATAGCATTTTGGCATCACTCCCGCTCAAAGATGAGCTTCTGGCGATACTTCTCATCAGGGCGAGTATAAATGCGCCTCACTTGCTCCTCGCTTAAGAAGCGAGGTCCCCCGAGAATGTATGTGCCAAGGAGTATCTTCGCTATCTTGACCCACATGACTGTTATCGTTTCCACCTCTTTTGGTGTTGAGCCGAGCGCTATGAGCCCGTGATTTTCAAGCAAGATCGACTTTGGTGGTTCACCATATTTTTCGAGGTGTTCGTTCACACCCCTTTGTATTGCTTTCGCGAGCTCAAGCCCTGGGTCTGCATACTCAATGTAAACTGGGGCTATGCCACAGCAAACTATCGCCTCGGGGAACATGTGCCCGCTGAACGCTTCCCTGCTCCTAACGGAGCAAAGTATTGAGTTGAGCGCAACTGGGTGTGTATGCCCGACGAACCTCACATTCGGCAGGCTTAACAGGAAAGCATGGAACATCGTCTCAACAGATGGCTTGTATTTGCACGATGGATCTGCTTTCGCTTCATTTAGGCGTCTCTCGATTTCCTCGTCCGATAGGTGCTCATAGGTGAGCATCTCGAGGACTGGCTCGAAGCAGACCTCAACAAAACCCTCACCAGTTATTTCGGAGAGTGAGAAGCCACTCGCCTTCACATAAAACGAATCTTCGTCAATCTTGGCGGATGTGTTTCCCTCGCCTAAAACCACATACTCTCGATTTGGCTCGCCGAGCGCCCTTGACATGCTCACAAGCTGTTCAAGCACCGCCCTCTTCAGTTGAGCTGTGTTCATTGCATGGTCACCTCAACGAGTTAAAGTCATCAAGGTAGATGCCACATCTAATTATTAGTCACAGGTGAGGAACGCTCAACCGCTTTGATGAATGCCATCGTTATGTTTGATGCGCTATGCTTCTCAAATCGGATTTTGAGGTTGTATAAACTCGTGCTCTAATCCGAGCTTTGAAGCAAGCGGGGGATGGTAGCGATGATGAAGCTCGCAATATGCAATGAGATGTTTGTCGGCTGGGATATTGGGAGGGTTTTTGAGTTTGTGGCGTCCATAGGTTATGAAGGAGTTGAGATAGCGCCATTCACACTCGCTGATGATGTGCGTGAGTTGTCGAAGGCAAAGCGAGAGCAGATAAGGTCATCGGCTGACGCTGTTGGGATTGATATCGTGGGCTTGCACTGGTTGCTCGTCAAGCCAGAGGGGTTGCACATACATTCGCCCGATGAATCTGTGCGAAAGCGAACGGAAGACTACCTTAAAGCGTTGATTCACTTCTGTGCCGACATAGGTGGGCGAATAATGGTTTTCGGATCGCCGAGGCAGAGAAGGTTGGTTGAAGGTGAGAGTTACATCGAGGCATGGGAAAGAACTGTGCGCACATTCTCAAATGTGATGCCAGAGGCGGAAAGGAACGGTGTCACCATATGCATAGAGGCGCTCTCACCCAATGAGACTGACTTCATCAACACCGTGCAAGAAGCAATAAAGCTTGTCGAATCGGTTTCGCATCCGAACTTCCAACTCATGGTTGATGTTAAAGCGATGCTCAGCGAAGGACGCCCAATCGAACAGCTCATTTTCGAAGCTGCACCGTATTTGAAACATGTTCATGTAAACGATGCAAACATGCTTGGTCCGGGCATGGGGGAAACGGATTACAAACCGATAGTTAAAGCCCTTTCGGAGATAGGCTACGATGGTTTTTTGTCGGTTGAAGTGTTTGACTTCTCGCCCGGCGCCGAGAACATCGCAAGGCGATCGATCGCTTACTTGTGTGAGGTCCTTTCAGAATATGGATTGCGAAGTTGAAGTTCTTGGCGAAGCGGTTGAGGCGTTCGTAAGCATACAAGGCGAAGGTATATTCGTTGGGGTGCCAACCGCGTTCATAAGGCTCTCTGGCTGTAACAGGCGATGTGCTTACTGCGATACAAAGTATGCATGGGAGACTCCAAGCGAGGTGCTCATACGCAAACCGTTCTCAAGTGAAGTTATAGATCGGCTTAAAAACCCTGTCTACGCAAATGAGCTTGTAGAGGCACTCATGAGCTCTTTTGAGCACGCTAACTTCATCCGTCATGCCTGCATCACCGGTGGTGAGCCACTCTTGCAACCTAATTTTTGCAAGGCGCTTTTGAGAAGTCTTAAGGGCAAAGGCATGCTCACCATTCTTGAGACGCAGGGTGACCTGTTTGAACCTCTGCCGAGTTTGCTTCAACACATTGATGCTGTATCGGCTGATGTGAAATTGCCGTCGACCACCAATGAGCCATTGAATTGGGATGGGTTGGAGCGCACATTGAAGCTATGTGCTGGCGAAGGAAAACTCGTATACACAAAACTCGTCGTCACTCACGATATAGATATCGGTGAAATAAAAAAGGCTGTGAAGCTCATAGCAAGTGTGGATGCGCACATCCCTTTCGTCATACAACCAGTTACATCAACTGGCGTGAAGCGACCTCCGAGCATGGATTTGGTTTGGCGTGTTGTTTGTGTTGCTGGCGAACTTCTAAAGGATGTGCGCGTCATACCGCAAGTGCACCGCATGTTGAAGTTACCGTAACGCCTACACAGATTGGGGTCTCTTAACCATAGCACATCCCATGTTTTGAGTCCACAATGAAGTTATGAAGATGAAACGGGTGACGCCATGGGGGCAAATCGAAGATGCTTGCGTTAAGGTGTCCAAGGTGTGGCACAGTCGTATACGAAGGGCATTTCACATTCCCCGTTTGCCATATATGCCATGAGAACTTGAGGAAGTGCCGTTACTGCAGGCACTACAGGGGCGACGGTGTTAAGTGTGCTGGAGCTAAGGAAGCCCCAGTTGTAAATGGTGAGGATGTGCGCGATTGTGATTGGTATGTTTCAACGCTCACCATATCACCATTACGAGTGATGCCGAGGGAGAGCGCAATCGCTTGCATAATGACGAGCATCATCCTCAGCATAATCGTTGTGGTTTTAAGCCTGCTACCACAGCCAAGAGGAAGCCCGACAGAGGCAACGATCACCTGTCGCGGGCATGTGAGGAAAGGTGAGTTGCTCGTTGTAACGCTCGTTAAGCCGAAGGCGAAGGAAGCTAACCCCGTAAGGTTTCATGTGACCATACCTGCCGACGTGCTCAGTGCTTTCTCGATACGCTCTGTTTCGCCACCGCCTAAAAGGAGCGTCGAAGCCAATGGAAACATAACATGGACATACGACATGGAAGAGGTTAAAGGTGATTCGTTCGTTTTGCGTCTCACGATGCAACCAGCGAAAGAGGGTTCTCACAATATGCGCCTTGAGGTGGTTGAGGAAGATACATTCGGAAACATAGCGAGGAGGGAAATACTCTCTCGGCAAGTAGTAGTTACGGAGGAGAAGAGGAGCATACAGCAACGCCTTCTCTTCCTTGCTACGGTGGATGGAGTGGCATCAGGATTAAACTCAATGAGGTGATCGGGATGCGCAGGTATGATTTGCACAAGCCAAGCGTGCAAGAACTCGTTATGAAGATAAGGCGTGAATTCAACAAAGCCAACTTGGACATATCTCGCCTTGAGGTGGTTAACTACGGTGGCACGATCAACCTCTATGGGTTTGTGGTGAGGGCTAAAGGTGATAAATCGCCAGAGAGCGTTCGCGATAGGTTTAACAGGGTTGTTGAGATCATACGCAGGATGCCCGGAGTGAGAGATGTCGTAAGCTATGTGCGTATCCGTGAAACTTAGCTCCTGAACCCTTCCATTCGTTTCCTCAAGCGAGCCTAAAGAAGTCACACCCGAAAGAAGCCCCGCCAAGGCATCAACCGTTGCCACTCAGTTTGTGTCCAACATTGCAGAGTGCAAAAGGAAGCTGTAGCGCAAAGGGGAGCGTTTATTAGCAGGCAAGCTGAAAAGGGAGCTTGAGAAGCTATGGATGGGATCACAGTCGTGAGCGAGGAGCGAAAGAGCGATGAAAGCGTTGCACCAAGGGAAACGAATGTTCCATGTGCCCTTACCAACATAAGCTCCCTTTCCTACGAATGCGCGAAGCGCATGATTGACATATTTGGCTCTTTGATCCTCTTGTTCGTCTCCCTTCCGTTCATGCTTCTTATAGCCCTTTTGATAAAGCTCAGTTCGCCCGGTCCTGTGCTATTCCGTCAGCCAAGATACGGGAAAGACGGAAGGGTCTTTTTGCTATACAAGTTTCGGACGATGTTTGTCGGTGCTGACGAAATGAGGGCTTCCCTATGGGCTATCAGCGACATGAAAGGAGGGTTCAAGCTTCGTCGGGATCCAAGGGTGATACCTATGGGTATGTTCCTACGCAAATACAGCTTGGACGAGTTGCCACAACTCTTCAATGTCTTCAAAGGGGAGATGAGTTTGGTTGGACCTCGCCCTCATCCGCTTGATGAGTTTGATCCATCAAATCCAATCCACCGTGAGATATTGAGCGTCAAGCCGGGGTTGACTTGCATTTGGCAAGTGAGCGGGCGCAACCTGCTCAGCTTTGAAGAGTGGGTGAAGCTTGATCTTTACTATGTGCGGAATCGCTCCCTCATCCTCGACTTAGCTATACTCGCTAAGACTATCAAGGCTGTCATCACCGGCTACGGAGCTTTCTAAACGGGCTTTAAGATGACGCCAAGTGCTTGGTCAGGATGCTCAATTAAAAGTTCGCACGCCCTTCCCACTTCATCCAAAGGGAACTCATGCGTTATGAGGCGACGAACATTCAACCTGCCATCCGCAATCAGCTTGATAATCAGTTTCATGTTTGAGCGTGTGTCCCAACGGACAAACACGGGCGGGTAGTTTGCACCTCTCTCCCAAGCCTCATCGTGATAACCAGGACCAGTCCTTGAGGAAGCTCTTATATCCATGTTTCCGAATGGGACTGGGAAGCTAAGGTTTGCGGTGCACCCTCCAACTACGACAACCCTTCCCATCTTATGTGTGTCTGGAGCCGTTTTCATCATCTGTTGTAGCAGTGAAAATGTTTCGGTTGCATCGCCGCCGAACGCAATGAAACCACAATCTATGCCAAAGCCATCGGAGAACTTGAGGGCTTCTTCTACAGGGTTTTGATTTTGCAGGTTCACAACAACATCGGCACCGAGTTCTTTCGCTATATCCAACCTCGTTTGAAACCTGTCGAAGGCGATCACGAAAGCGCCAGACAACTTCCCAAGTTGGCATATGACCTGCCCGATTATGCCCAAGCCGAACACCGCAACATATTCACCTAACTGCAGTTCTGCTCTCCTTATCGCTTGCAGTGCTGTGGATGCAAGGTGGACGAATGAAGCCTCCTCATAGCTTACATGTTCTGGTATTGGGACACAAAGGTTCTTTGGCACAACAGCGTGCGTGGCATGCAATGCATATCCAGCGCCCATGCACGCAACACGAGCACCTACATCAAATTCATCACACCCTTCACCCTTCGCTATGACAATGCCAGAGTTGCTGTAGCCAAACGGCTGTGGTGCATGATGTGGCTGTGGCTTCTTCCTCCGTGAGATGATGCCTCCAATTTCCGTTCCCGGGCTTATGAGAGACGCGTAAACCTTGATTAGCAACTCGCCTTTTCCAACTGCTGGTATGTCCCCTTCCTCAATGACGATGCGTCCATCACCCGTTACAGCTGCGTATTTGCGCTTGCCCCACATTTTTAACCCACCTCCATGTTACCAACCAGCTGGCATATGCAGTTAGCAGTAAGACCGAGAACATACTCACATACAGCCCAAGCAGATAAGGGGTTGGTAGATAAGCCCACAGGACGCTTCTGTCATCCTTGCTCACCGCAACCATCCTCGCAGCGGGATGCACATAAAGCCAATCCACTTCATGTCCATCTACGAATGCCTTCCACCCACTCCATGCTGTATCAATGAGGTAGTGGAAAGCCCTCGTGTAATGTGAGCGTGGCAGGATGCATATGACGATGTTTGGGTTCGGGTGAGGTTTTATGTGTGCCTCCTTGTAATCCTTTGGGATGGGGAAGCTAATCATCCTAAGAAACTCAGGCGATATAAAAGCCCTCGGTAGGGAGGCTTTGAGTTCGCTCACCTCAAATTTCAAATCCGAGATAAGCGCCTCATGATGTGAATCACTTGAGAGCCACTTGACTGGGCGAGCCTTAATGATATAGCGAACAGCGAGCCATCTCAATGCATCTTCTTCGTATCGCCATCGCCTCAGCCATCTAACATATTCCGATGGCTTAAGCGGGTCGTAGCCCTGAGCGTTCATAAGCCCAAACTGGATGTGCAGATTTGGCACAAGCCCCTCTATAAGTTTGAGCAAGTCCCGTTCCATCTTTTCAGTGTGCGGATAGCTTGTGTAGCTGATGAAAGCAAACCAACACCTTCTTATGTCGTCCTCGTCCATGTAAATTCGTTGGCTATGTTGGTTGATCTTCCCGACGAGAAGCTGTGGCAGTGCTGGTTTTGTCCATGGGATCGCTCTCACAAACGGGTTTATGTCACTGCCAGCGATGAGCAGTTCACAGGCTAACAAGAGTGGCAACGCTAAAGCTACAGCACTCAATGATGTGGGTTTTCTCTGGAGTGCCAAGGTGAGTGTGAGGAGCAAGGAAAAAGCGATCAAGAAGCACGCCGTTGAAAAGAGCGAACACGAAAGAAACACTTGAGAGGCTTTCCTGACCATCTGCAGTTCGGATTTGGGTATGACGAGAGCACCTGCGTTTACCGCAGTATCAAACAGCACTTTAAACAGCTTCTCAAATGTGTGCGACTTCAACATAGCAACAGAGGTTGCGAGGAGGAAGAAGGAACATGTCATTGCGAGGAACCTGAGCGTTTTAAGTCTATGCAACCTGAGGTGGCGTAGGTCATCGATCAACTGCTGTGCACCTATAGCCGATAAGGTGGCTAACGCGAAAACAGCCCATAGAGAGAACCTCGCTGGTGCTCTTATGATCGAGAACAACGGCAGGTGTTCATAAAGCCAAGCGTAAATAGGCATGAAGCGCCCGAGAGAGAGCATACAGCCAACGATGATAGTTGCAAGTAGCATAAGGCGCATCAGTTTGCTTCCACTGCTTTGCAACCCGTAGACCGCCAGCGCTGTTGTGAGGATGCCAACATGCACCGACACATCCCAGTAGTTGCCCACGCCCCAATAGAAGCCTTTGCCCGGGTGACCAAACAAGTTCGGTATGAAAAGCGTGGGCAATTGCCATGGCGGAATTGACAGCAAGGTGGCTTCTTGAAACGGCACTTTGTAGTGGAGTGACCTTCTTAGCAATTCCAACTGAGGAAGCCATTGCATAGTAGTTAATGCGCATGTGATGATGAGCGATACGAGCGCAAGCGTTGCATAGCGTAGCATCTCAGAAGGGCTTTTGTGCACGCATGTTCTTGTGAGCCCCCAGATGATTGCAAATGAGATGCACAAAAACCACACTTGCGTATGCCCACATAGCAACGCTATGGCGCTTACGATTGCAAGCAAGATAGCGTGCACCATTTTGAGCCTCAATGAAATCAGCTCCGATGCGAGCGTCATCAGAGGAAGCCATGCGAGGGTGTAGTGAAGGCTTGGGAATTGCGCATGCCCCAACACATAGCTACTCAGCGAATATGCGATGGCGCCAACCATTGATGCTATGGCTGAACAGCCAATACACGAGAAAAACGCATATGCAAACCATCCGCAGAGGAGTGTATGGAAGAGAGCCAAGAATGTCACGAGGTGGTGCGATTGCATGAGCACGCCCAACCAGTTGAAAGGGTAGAAGAGAGCCGATTGCCCGTTAGCCAAAAATGGCATCCCACAGTAGGCGTAAGGGTTCCAAAGCGGTATGTAACCATGTTTGAAGCAATCCGAAGCGAATGAGCGCCATGGGATGAATTGCAGAATGATGTCCCCGTAGAAGAGCGACCACCCTTTGAGAGCTGGGGCGAACGGCAGTGTCAGCGCAACCGTGATAACAGCGACAGCGAATGCGTGCGTGCTAAGTTCCCTCGTATTCACCCGCACGCCTGTTTGAGCACCCCTTTGGTTTGTAGCGTGTAAGCGTTTTGCATCGAGCCAGAAGCTTAGCGCCCGAGCCATTCGGTTGGAGCATAATCATCGGTCAAAACAGGCACATCCTCAAGGTTGAGTTTTTTGGTATACAAGTCCATCGCCCTTTCAACGAACAAAGGTATCTTCACCTTCTTCCCCGCAAGCAACCTCGCCTTAGCTACTATATCATCTCGTGAGAGGTTCACCTGTTTTGCTGTCGCAATCAACATGATGTTGCGCTCGCCGTAAAGCCACGGGCTCTTCCTGTATTCAACGGGGAAGATGAAGAGCGAGGGGAAGACGGAAGCCACCGTCTTGATGAAGGAGCGGGCAGATTTTGAACGGCTCCCCTCAAGTGAGCCTATCAAGTTATACGCCAATACGCCCTCGCTTGTGAGGCGCTTCTTTGCGAGCTCAAAGAACTCCTTTGTAGCGAGATGGAATGGGACGCTCAGCCCATACTTCGTTGCCGTGTATGCATCCATCATGATGAGGTCATACTTTGTGTTTGTGTGCCTCAAGAACATCCTGCCATCGTCAATGAAGACTTTCATGTGCTCGTCCTCTTTGAAGTTGAAGAACTTCACCGCGATATTGCGCACCTCTGGATCGATTTCGACGACATCAATTTGCATGTCTGGGTAGTCACGCCTGAAGCGCATCGGAACTACTCCGCCACCAAGCCCAACCATGAGCGCCCGTTTTATGTTCTGGTTGAAGATGAATGCCAGATGGAAGTAATCGGTGTATGGGAAGACGCTTCTCTCTGGTTCTGACATGTCAATAGCGCTCTGGTATGTGGCACCAAAGCGCAATATGCGAACGCTCCCAATTTGCTCAACGATGATGTGGTGGTATGCTGAATCCTTCTCATAGATGATGTCGCCCAGCGATGGTGCTGGGAGCAAAAGAAGGAAAGTCAAAGAGGCTACAAGCGCATGTGCGAGCTTCCTCTTGAGCACTTCGTGGATGATGATTGCTATCCCGGCAAGGAGCATCAGAGTTGCGAGGAGGTTCAGGATCAAGCTGACTGGCATGAAAGGTATCAAAAGGAAGCCAGCTGATAAAGTTCCCACAAGGCTTCCTATGGTCGATGCAGCATAGACCCTCCCAGCTACCCTCCCAGCTAATTCATGAGAGCGCATCAAAAGCCTTATGCAATATGGGCTCACAACTCCAAACAAGATGCTTGGGAGAATGAAGAGCAAGAATGCAGCGAGGAGCGGACCAAGCTGACCTGCGATGTAATTATCGGCTATCCAGAGGCATAACCTCCGCCCAAAAGCTTTGGTGAACGCGATTGATGGAGTGCCAAGAAGTAGCACCAATGCTAAGCCGAAAGCCTTCGGGTATCTGTCGGCAAACAACCCTCCAATGTAGCTCCCGACAGACCAACCGAGTAAGAAAACAGAGATAAGGCTTGCCCAGACATTGACGCCACTTCCAAAAGCTGGTGCCATCACCCTTGAGCCAACGATCTCAAGAGCCATCCCAACACCACCAGAAATGAATGCAACGAGATACAACATGCCACCTCATCCTCCTTGGGTTTGGCTTTTGGCTGATGCTATAGAATTTGACGACGCTCAGAGTTGAAGAAGCTTCATGCGTAAGTTTGATGCGCCGAATGCCGATTCACCATGCGTTGCTTCACTTGCTCTTTTGAGCGCCATCCGAAAGCCATCCAATTGATTTGTGTGGCAACCTTTTTAAATGAGGTTTGAGGCTGTAGTTTGCCAGCGACGGAAAGCACAAGCGGAGCGAGTGGAGGAGTGAGGTGCGATGATACCTGCGGAGTCGCTTGAGCTATTGCGCTCACTTCTTGAGACACCCAGCCCGTCTGGATACGAGGAGGCAGTTCAAGAGATTGTGTTTGAGTGGGCTTCGAAGTATGCCGACAATGTCAGGAAGGATGTGCACGGGAATGTCATCGCTGAACTCAACCCATCAGGGCATCCGAGGATAATGCTTGCAGGGCACTGCGACCAAATCGGGTTGATGGTCCAACACATTGACGATAACGGGTATCTCTTCTTGAGCACGATAGGTGGCATTGATGTGGCTGTGTTGATCGGTCAAAGGGTGGTTGTGTGGTCAAGGAGAAACGGGAAGCTCGTTGCGGTGCACGGAGTTATCGCGAGGAAGCCGATTCACTTGCTCCCTGAAGCTGAGAGGGAAAAGCTACCTAAGGTGAACGAGCTATGGGTTGACATAGGCGTGAGGAGCAGGCGTGAAGCGGAGAAGCTCGTCTCGATAGGAGACCCGGTCACATTTGAGTTGAAGTTCCAGATGTTACGAAACAATGTTTTTTGTGCGAGCGGACTCGATGACAAAGTCGGCACATGGGTTGTCATGGAGACGATGAGACTGCTGTCGGGTAAAAAGTTTGACGCTGCTCTGTTTGCCGTCTCAACAGTTCAAGAGGAATTGGGCTTGCGTGGTGCGCGCACGAGCGCATTCGGGATAAACCCACATGTTGGGATTGCTGTTGATGTCACCTTCGCGAGCGACCACCCAGAAATCGATAAAAGGCAAGTTGGCGATATAAAGCTACACAGGGGTCCGGTCATCTACCGAGGTCCCAACATCAACCCGAAAGTTTTTGACATGCTCGTTTCGGTAGCGAGAAAGAAAGGGATACCATTTCAAGTTGCTGGCATCTCAAGGGCTACTCCCACAGACGCAAATGTTATTCAAATCACGAGGGCAGGAGTGGCTACTGGTTTGGTGAGTATACCGAACCGATATACTCACAGCCCAGTTGAAGTCGCTTCGCTGAACGACTTGGAAAACACATCAAAGCTACTTGCTGCATTCATTCAAGAGGTGAAACACGACACAGACTTCACGCCTTAATGCGTTGTTCGCCTTAACATTAACTGTGGCAGAGCGAGATACCGTTTGCTAAAATAGTGCATAGAAGCGAAAGGGACGAAAGGAAGTATCCAGCGGACATGACTGCTGTTTGAGGAAGCGCCACACGCTTTGCGGTTATCAAGAAAGAACTTCGGGAGGTGAGAGAGTATGCGTGGTGCATTAGTGGCAATGGTTGTCGGCGTTGTGTGTGTGGTGGCGGGGGTGGTGCTGATCATCGTATTCTGGGAGCAGTTCAAGACGATGTTCTGGGGAGCGCTTGGTCCTGTGGTTTTGCTTGGTGGGCTGTTGCTCGCTGCGATTGGCTGGAGTGAGTATGAGGCTGCAAAGCAGTGGCAGGAGGCAACAAGCCAAGCTGCGAAGGTTGAGACGAAACCCCCTCAGGAAGCCCCCGCACAACCAGAACAGAAAGCCGAACAACAGGCGACTGAGCAGGCAACAACTGAACAGCCACAGCAGAGTTGAGCGAATCGTCAGCTCATAAGTTGCGGTCGGACGAAGCAGAAGATGATACAGCTTGCTTTTACATAATGCCGTGGAAGTGCAACCATAAGAGCCAGCGTGCCATCCTGAATGAGTGGCGCTTCTTAGCTGTTAGTTCCCACATCGTTTCTTTGGGATGGTGGTATATTTGTGTTCACGGTGTGAATCGCTTTCAGGTGGGTGAAAGGACCGATGACAGAGAATGTGGCTCATGGTGGTTCTCCAGTTGAAGTTGCAGCACACCTTGTGCTACAGCTTGCTGTCATACTCGCAACGGCGAAGCTGTTTGCGGAAGCTTTTGAGAGGTGGTTGAAGCAACCGCCAGTCCTCGGTGAGCTTGTTGCTGGCATGCTCATAGGACCTTACGCGTTGGGCAAATTCATACCGGGCATAAACGGTGCTCTCTTCAAACCCGTAGAAGGAGTTGTGCCAGTCTCAAATGAGCTTTGGAGTGTGGCACAGCTTGGTGCTGTCATCCTGCTTTTCCTTGTCGGGCTGGAGACCGACTTGAGCTTGTTCCTGCGATATGCAGGCAGGGCTTTGCTCGTCGCAATTGGCGGTGTTGTGCTTCCATTCTTCTTCGCCAACGCTTTGACGGTCTGGCTTGGATACGCTGATAGTTACCTTCATCCATCGGCTCTTTTCATGGGTGCTGTATCAACCGCTACATCCGTAGGGATAACAGCAAGGGTGCTCTCTGAGTTGCGCAGGCTCAATGTGCCAGAAGGTGTAACGATACTTGCAGCTGCTGTCATCGACGATGTGCTTGGCATAATAGTGCTTGCCATTGTCAGCAGTCTTGTAGCAGTTGGGAAGATAGAACCATTGCAACTATGCGCTATCGCCACCAAGGCATTCGGGATATGGGTCATTCTCACAGCCTTAGCCATAGTGATAGCGCCAAAGCTGATTCGCTTCCTAAGGCTCTTTAACTCTGAGGGCGCAATGCTGGTGTTGACCATCTCACTTTGCTTCCTCATCTCTTCGCTTATGGAATCAATCGGGTTGGCTATGATAATTGGTGCGTATGCGCTTGGGTTGGCATTCTCAAGGACTGAGGCTGCAAGGCATATTGAGGAAGCTGTCAGACAAGTTGCTCATATACTTGTGCCTGTATTTTTTGTGGTGATGGGCATGTTGGTTGATTTCAGGAGAATGCTCACAGCTTTACTTTTTGGCTTCCTGTTGACATTGCTCGCCATATTGGGCAAGGTCGGTGGCTGTGGTCTGCCCGCGTATCTTTCTGGCTTCAATTTGCTTGGGGCATCACGAGTGGGTTTTGGGATGATGCCGAGGGGTGAAGTGGCACTCATCATCGCAGGCGTTGGTTTGGCTAAGGGCGCAATCAACCTGCAAGAGTTCGGTGTGGCTATAATGATGACATTCGTGACCACACTCCTTGCGCCCATACTGCTCGTGCCACTCTTCAAAGCCGAAAGCAGTGGGCTAAGAACATACCGAGTGAAGAGGTGAAGATAAACATTGCAGGAAGGACATGGGGAGCTTAAGGCACTACTGCCAACTTGGTTGATACAAACGGTTGAAGATGAGCTTCAACAACTGTTGCAAGAACAAGGGTATGTGCGTATGGTTGAGGAGTTAGGTGAGGTGAGTGGCGCAGAAGTGATTGAATGGGTTAAAGGGGAACAGGAGCTTGAAAGCATTAGCCTGACCATACGCCCATACGGTGAAACGCTGTCTCTTGTTGAAGTGAGTTGGACATCACCGAGGTCGAAAAATATTTTCTTGCTCGCGGTTCTCAAAGTGCTAAGGAGTTGCGTAAACTCAATTATGGCGTTAGATAGAAGGCTTGAGGAAGCTCTTTCCAAAATGCTGAGCGAGATTGATTCTTTGGCTTTGAGCATCTCTGAGGAGTTTTAAGGTGGCAAAGCCTTGCGCCTTTCAAGGGTGCAAAGATAATTTGGAAGGTGAGCAGTGCATGCCCAAAATAAGCGAGGTAATAAAGACGCTACCGTGGCTGGATGCAAAGGAGCTTTCCATATGGCATGATGAGGACGGAGAGCTGTGCATGACTTATCGTGGGAAAACATACAAGCGCATAAAGCCAGTGCGTTTGTTCCCGTTGACGGCGAGGGATCGGATGATCAGCATCTTCAGCGAGGATGGGAAGGAGATAGGCATCATCAGGGAGATGAAGGAGCTTGATAAGGACTCAAGGAAGGCACTTAGCAAGGAGTTGTCGGAGCGATATTTCATACCGAAGATACTGCGCATAAACTCAATCAAGGTTGAGTTTGGTGTTTCGAAGTGGGATGTGGAGACAGACCATGGTAGAAGACAGTTCACGGTTCGTGAAAGAAATGATGTGCAACTCATCTCGGCTAACAGGGTGCTCATAATGGATTCCGACGGCAATCCATACGAGATACCAAATTACCTCACCTTAGATGCTTACAGCAAAGCCTTGCTTGAAGAACAACTTTGAGCAACCAAGTTTCAAAGAGAGGTGTGTTTAGCTGTGCCTGAAAAGCAAAGCAGTGGCGAAGTTAAGGCGAAGCGCAAAGGGCGAAAGGGAGCCGAACGCCTTAAGGTTGTTGAAGTGCCAAAGGAGAAGAAAAAGGTTGTGCAAAAGATAATCAGGCGCCTGAAGAAACTTTATCCGAATGCCACGACAGCGTTACGCTGGTCAAACCCGCTTGAGCTACTTGTCGCTACAATACTTTCGGCACAATGCACTGACGAGCGAGTTAATCAGGTCACGCAAACGCTTTTCCAGAAGTATCGCACAGCCGAGGATTACGCCGATGCAGATTTGAAGACTTTGCAAGAGGAGATAAGACCGACAGGCTACTATCGTCAGAAGGCTAAGAAGCTGAAAGAGCTTGGCAAAGTGCTTGTTGAGAGATATGGCGGTGAGGTCCCTTCGGATATGGACGAGATGCTTAAGCTTCCCGGTGTTGCGAGGAAGACGGCGAATGTTGTCCTTGGCACTGCTTTCGGCATACCGTCTGGCATAGTTGTAGATACGCATATGCAGCGCGTTGCTCACAGGATGGGTCTCACAAGCCAAAAGAACCCAGAGAGGATAGAACTTGAGCTTATGCAACTTGTCCCAAGGAAGCATTGGATCTTTTTCAGCCATGCCATGATTTGGCATGGCAGGCTCGTATGCCAAGCTCGTAAACCTAAGTGTGATGAATGCGCTATGAATGATGTATGCGAAAAGCGTATTTAGCAGTTTCAGGGCGACAGCGTTCCTCCTTCTCGCTTAGGCATGGTAGTTTGGCACTCAATCAGGATTTGTGGAGGGTGAGCGGAGATGCCAAAGCGAACCTATCAGCCAAAGAAGAGGAGAAGGAAGAAAGTTCACGGCTTCCTTGCGCGCATGAGCACGCCCGGCGGGAGGAATGTTATCAAGAGGAGGAGGCGAAAAGGTAGGAAACGCCTGACGGTATGAGGCTTGAAGAATGGTGGAAACTAAGATGCCTCACATCCTGCCAGCTGGTAAGAGAGGAGAAAACAAGTTTCCGAGATCGGAGAGGCTACACAGGCAGAAGGATTTCGAAAGATGCGTTAAAGCTGGGAAGGTGTTCCGTGGTCACCTGCTAACGCTTTACGCTTATTGGCATGGGGAGAACATGAGGCGAGTAGCGTTTTCGGTTGGCAGGGCTGTCGGCAATGCCGTTTTGCGCAACAGAATAAAACGATGGCTTAGGGAGGCGTATAGGACAAGACGATGGCTCATGAAAGAGGGCGTTGACTTGCTTTTCATCGTTCACCGTGATTGTTCTAACGCGTCATACGATGCGATTGATTCGGAGTTTGAACAACTACTCCTTTCGGCTGGAGTTGTTGATGAGAAGAAGCTCATGCTGGGCGGTGTGGAGAAATGATATGCCGTGTTCTCATCTTCCTTATTCGGCTTTACCAAAAGACGCTTTCAGCGTGGATGCCACCTTCATGCCGTTTCACGCCGAGTTGCTCCGAGTATGCCATTGAAGCGTTGCGAGTTCACGGGCTTTTTAAAGGGCTTCTTTTAGCCACTTGGCGAGTGTTGCGCTGTAACCCGTTCTTCCCTGGGGGCTATGACCCAGTGCCACCACATCGCAAGTTTGAGAGGGATGAAAGAGGAGATAAATCTGCTCATGATGAGTAGAGCACCGGTTTGGAGTGAGCAGGATGTTTGAACGCCTCCGCAAAGTAGCACAGGTTCGGTTGACGACGCTTTTTAATGTGATGCTCATTGTTTCCCTCTTCATCGGTAACGCACTATCTCAGTCTCCTTCGAGTGTCCCATACAGCGTTGAGAGCGCTATAGATGTGCGTTCCGTAAACAAACAGCGAGCGTTAGATGAGTTGAAGAAGCTCATACCGCTCAAGCGAGACAAGCGATGCGTTCTGATGGAAGCGTGGGCACAGCTTAGGCGTGGCGTATTGCTTGAGCTCGTGCTCAAGGACATCCAGAAGGCGAAGACAACATATGAGGACTTGGTCAAAGAGTATGAAGAGGCGATTCGCTCAAGAGATGAAACTACGCGTCTTGAGGCTGTAACTTGCGCTGACTATGCAGCCACTGCCGGGTTCAGGGTTGCCGAAATAGAGAGGCTATCATATTTGAAGTCGCTCAGAACTGAAGCCGAACACAAATTGCAAAAGCAAGCCATCAAAGCATACCAACGCCTTGAGGCTTTAGCAAGTTATCGCAACATTTTCGCGGGCGCTTTCGTTGTGCAACTCAAAGGTGACACTTTCGTAAGGGAGCCACTTTACGAAGCTGCTTTGAGGCGTTTGGATGAGTTCTACAGGGATCGCTTCGGTTACAAACTTCTTGATGCGCTCGTTTCGATGTGCGGTCGCAACAGGAGTTATAGTTATGGGTTAGCCGTGATACTGCTGACCCTTCTCGTCAGGATGCTTCTCTTCCCACTCAACTTGAAGGCTTACAAATCAATGAAGGTTTTCCAGAAGCTACAGCCAGAGATACAAAGACTGCAAAAGAAGTATCGCAAGGACCCACAACGGTTGAACCGAGAACTTCTTGAGCTATACCGAAAGCACAAGGTGAACCCCTTAAGCGGTTGCTTGCCATTGCTCATTCAGTTCCCGATACTCATCGCCGTTTACTGGTCTGTAGTCTACTACAAGTATCAGTTCTTGCATGCGAGCTTCCTTTGGATAAGGAGTTTGGCTCGTCCTGACTTCATCCTTTTCGGCATCTACTTTGTGAGCCTCATTTTGAGTCAGCGCTTGATGAGCAGGTTCTCAGCGCCTTCAGATCCACAGCAACAGCAAATGCAACAAACATTCTCCATCATCTTCCCACTGATGGTGCTCCTTTTCTTCTGGTCATTCCCAGCAGCGTTCATCCTTTACTGGCTCACATTTAACATCACGATGACGCTTGAGCAATACCTTATTCAAAGGACGCTCAAGCGCCGTGAGGAAACAGGTGGCTACCCGATAAGACGGCTTGAGCGCGTAAGCCAGCAAAATGCAGGCGATGTCACAAGCACGCACTTGACACAACATGAGGAGGCGCTCAGAAGGAGAGCTCAAAGCGAAGCAAGGAAATTAAGACAGCCAAAGGTGAGGCGCATATTCAGGGAGGCTCGCATAAGACGCTATTTCAGGTGAACTACAAGATGTTAGAACCGATCCGAAAGAAGAGGGAGGTCGTGCGTGATGAAGTCGGTCGAGAAACAAGGTAGGACTGTCGAAGAGGCAATTGAGGCTGCGCTCAAGGAACTCAACGCATCAAGGGAAGATGTTGAGATTGAAGTGCTTGAAGAGGGCAGTAAAGGTGTGCTTGGAATAATCGGCTCTCAACAGGCTCGTGTCAGAGTCACGCTGAAACGGAAACCACCTACGATACTCAAGGAAGTGCTAAAGGGGATAGTTGAACGGATGGGTGCTTCCGTCACAGTTGAGGAGCCAGTCGAGAAGGAAGGCGCTTTCTACATCAACATCAGCGGTGATGATGCCGGTCTCATAATCGGGCGCAACGGAGCCACACTTGATGCACTGCAATTGCTCGTCAGTGAGATAGTCCGCAAACGCTCCGACTCGCCTGTCCTCGTATGGGTTGATGCGGATAGATACAGGGAGAGGCGATGGGAGCAGGTTAAACGAATGGCTCTCGATGCTATGCGACGAGCAAAGTCAGAGAGACGGGAGATCAGGCTCTACAACCTCACACCCGCCGAGAGAAGGATAGTGCACCTCACGCTACAAAACAATTCCGACATCATCACATACAGTGAGGGCGAGGAGCCAAACCGCGTTTTGGTTGTCGCCCCAGTTGACTTGGGTCCGAGGAAGAAGGGAAGAAGGAGGCAAGAGCGTCGAAGGGAATCTAACAAAAGAAGCGAAGGGGATTGAGCTTTAAGGCATATGGCAAGGTTGAAAATACTTGGCGTAACGGTTTCTTACGATAGCGAGCCAGTCTTGAACGACTTCACGCTTGAGATTGAAGAGGGAGAGCTCATCGGCATAATCGGTCCGAACGGTAGCGGTAAAACGACTTTGTTAAGGACGATAGCAGGTTTGCTCAACCCGATAAAGGGCGTTGTGTTGCTTGATGGGCGCAATGTGAGCAAGATGGATGTTAGAGAGGTAGCCCGCGAGCTTGCTGTTGTCCCTCAGGAAGATACCCCGCTGTTTGCGCTGACGGTGTTCGATGTAGTGGCGACTGGCAGGACGGCGCATTGTCCTCCGTGGGGTGGGTTAAGGAAGGATGATATGACTGCGATTGAGGAGGCGATGAAGCAAACTGATACGAGCAACCTCGTGGAGAGGTCAATCACAGAATTGAGTGGCGGTGAGAGGAAAAGGGTTATGATAGCGAGGGCACTCGCACAGCAACCCCGCATATTGCTCCTTGATGAGCCGACAGCGAATCTTGATTTGAAGTATCAGCTTGAGGTTGTTGAGCTCATAAGGAGGCTGAACAGGGAGCGAGGGATGACTGTTCTTGCCGTGCTTCACGACCTCAATTTGGCTTCGATGCTCGTGGATAAGCTCGTGCTCATAAACTCAAGAGGGCTTATACATGCGATGGGAACACCAGAGGAAGTGATAACACAACGCAACATACAGGAAGCTTATGGAGCTCCGGTCATCGTTTCACGCAACCCGTTAACTGGCAAGCCACTTGTAACATTGCTTGAGAGGCGCATACTGCTGAAGCCAGAGTTGCGTGTGCATGTCGTGTGTGGTGGTGGTAGCGCTGGCGAGATACTCTCCCTACTCGCTGGGAGTGGGTGCAATGTTTCGGCAGGTGCGCTCAACAGAGGTGATTCGGATTGGGAAGTTGCGAAAGCGCTCGGCATACACTTGATTGAAGAAGCACCGTTCATGCCGATATCGGAGGCGACATACCGCAAAACATGTCAAGCGATATCGCAAGCTGAGGTTGTGCTCATAAGCGATGTGCCCTTTGGCTTTGGTAACATGCCAAACTTGCAAGCTGTCCTTGAGGCAGCAAAAGGGCGTGTCTTCATCATGCGCCCAAAGGAGTTCGCAAGCAGGGACTTCACGAACGGGCGCGCTTTGGAGCTCCTCAGGCAAATATACGCCACAAAGCAAGTTGTGGAGTTGAACAGCGTTGAGGAGTTGGTGAGATTACTTTCACCAACTTAGCGGTTGACATTTTTGGAATGCCTTTTCAACGGCGCTGCAGTATTGAACGCAACTTCTCCGCTGCCTCATTTAAATCATCGTTGACGATCTGGTAATCAAACTTGTCCTTAAACGACATTTCCCACTCAGCCTTGCTCATGCGTTTCTCAATCTCCTCGTGCGAGTCCAACGCTCTTCCCTCGATCCGCCTCCTCAACTCTTCCATTGATGGTGGCAGTATAAAGATAAGCACAGCCTCACTGCATTTCTCCTTGACTTGCATTGCCCCTTGGACATCGATTTCGAGGACGACATCGAATCCCTCGGCGAGCTTCCTTTCAACCCATCGTTTTGGCGTCCCATACAGGTGACCGTAAACTTCTGCCCACTCAAGGAACTCGCCTTCCTCGATCATGCGCTTGAACTCTTCCTCTGTCACGAAGAAGTAATCCCTCCCATCAACTTCGTTTTGGCGTGGTGGGCGCGTTGTGACCGAGATTGAGTAAAGGACATTTGGGAGCGTTGGCAAAACTAGTTTCAGGAGCGTTCCCTTGCCAACGCCGGATGGTCCGCTTACGACGAATAATCTCCCTCGTGACATGCGTTGGCTCATCCGAGCATTGCCACCTGCTGTGGTTACATCTTGCACTTTGGTTCGGTCTTATCAAGGTATGTGCGGAGGGTAGTTGCGATTTCGTGTTCTGTGTTGCCGAGGTCTGGCACATTGGTGAAGAGCCACATGTCTACTGGGAAGACAAACTCGCCTTTTGGTTTGATCGTCGCGAGCTCGCTCAAGCATTCAACTTCGATGAATTCGTTGCACGAGTATATTTCAACGGTGCAACCACCGTCTGGGTATCTACCATTTGGATTGAACGGGAAGCGCTTGATGAAGAGCGTCTTCTGAACTGGGTGGTAGTAAGCGACCCAACCTTGCTTTGTATCAACGCCTATTTTCGCCTCATCGTTGTAGCGGCGCTTCTTCCCGATCAGTTTCTCCCTCTTTGGCACTTTAGCGTGATCAACGATGATGAGCTTGTTGAAGAAGGTGAAACGGTTATCGCTGGGGTTTGTGTAGCTCCACAGGATCAGCCTGCGCACCTGCGCCAAAGCATCCACATCACCCACATCAAGTGGCGCTATAGCCTTCCCACCCGGTCTCATCACTGGCATGCTCCATGCAGAGTAGGTGAGGGGCTTGTTCGTCACATTGCGAAGCCTCGCAAGAACACGAACCCATGGAAGTTTCTCATCAAGCATGACATCGATCACCTTTTGTATCCCGCTCCTTTGTTCCTTCGGACCGATGAAGCGCATAACATTCCCGTTAAGGCGTCGCACCTCACATGGCACATTGTCAGCAAACCAAGTTATCTCAAACACTTCAGGCGCAAGCCACAGACGCCACCCACCACGAAGCTTGAAATCCTTCTCCCCGCTCTTGCCCAATTCCCCCTCGCGCACATAGAAGATGTTGTTTCCGCCCACAGGACGAATATCTATGATCCTCGGACCTACATCGCTCGTAACATACACCTCAATCGCACCATTGGCGAGCTTGTATGTGTTTTTCCAGCCATGGTAGTTCACCTTAGTGACGCTGACTTTTGATGTGGCAACGGAGGCGAGTATGGAAAGGGCGCATGCTACCGCCACAATGCTCTTCCCACGCTTCATCCTCAATCACCTCCCACGCAGTTTGTTGTTTCCGAATCCGTTGTGATTTTACTTCAAGTTCAACTCGGTGGCAATCCGTATGAGAGGCAAAGCCTTCCCTTGTGATGTTCGAGCTTGGTTTCATTAAGCGATGTAGCTTTCGTTGAGCTTCACAATTGCCTGAAGAACTGCAAGTGCTCCTCTGGGACATTGCACGCCTCAAGCAGTTCAACATAGCGCTTATGCAGAGCTTCCGCTACATCCCTATGCTTCTCAATCACATCGTGCTTGCATTCTCTGTCAGTGGGCAAATGGAAGAGCTTCGGGCGTATTGGTCCTTTCTCAAGCGTCTTCACAGTGCGCATTATGCTGTCAACCATCGCTGTCGTTTGTGGGTCTTTCACTTTGTCAACTTGGCTACCATAGATGAGTAGCCACTCGCCATCTGTTATACTGCTCCTATTCGTTGGGTGTGGCACCTTGATGCCTTTATGTGAGATTGTTGGCGATGCCACAGCGAAGTCGCGCACCTTCTCCTTCTTCCCCTCTATCAGTGGCAGTAGCGAATAGCTTTGGACTGTCTCTGGTATAGGCACGCCGAGCAAATCAAGTATTGTAGGCATAAGGTCAACGAGCGACACGAGTGCTGATATGCGCTTTCCACCTTCAACGCCCGGTATGTAAATGAGGAGCGGTATGTGCGCCACCTCAGGATAGAGCGGTATGGATTGTTGGTATTTCTCCGTGATGAGCGATTTGCCTATGTAGCCGTGCTCACCAAGGTAGAAGCCATGATCTGTAGTGAATATGATCGCTGTATTTTTGAGCAACCCAAGTGACTCAATCCTATCAAGCAGGTAGCCAAACCAATGATCAACCAATGTTACCTCACCCGCATACAGCGCTCGGCAGTGCTTTAACTCGCGCTCCGTCAGGTAGTCACAAAGGTCGTATCGTGGGTAGATGACTTCCTCACCGTCGTAGCCCGGATCATACATGTCCACATAATACCTTGGAGGATCCCAAGGCTCATGTGGATCAAAAGTGTCGATGTAGAGGAAGAAACGCCTGTCGTAATTTTTCTCGAGCCACTTCGCAGCCTCACGCATAGTCAGTGCGGGGAAATAATCTTCCTCTGATTGGCGATAAGAGACATTGCGCAGGTATTGCACGACTGTTGTCCATGGGTTGCGCAACTTCTCTGGGGCACATGGGAGTTTCACTTCCTTGGTGTCGCTCTTCCAGCCGTCGTGTTCTTGACCTCTGATCAGCTCCCACACCCTAAAGCCACGCTGGTAGTTATAGCTGGGCGCAAATGGGTGCGGTGTGTCAGCGAACAGAGCTGTCATTATGTTGGCTTTGTTCAGTGTCTCTTGGAGTGTCACTGTCTCTGGGTCAAGTGGTGCCCAAGGCTTGTAAGTGAATGTGTATCGTCCCGTCAGGATGTCGTGCCTGCATGGGACTGTAGGGAAAGAGCAAATCCATGCTTGGTCAAATATGAGCGACATGCTCGCAAACCGTTTCAAGTGGGGAGTGTAAATCCAATCGTTGCCGTAACAGCTAAGGAAATCGCGCCTCAAAGTATCGGAGATGATAAGCACCACATTATCAACTCTCTTGCTCACCCCACCTTCCATTACCTCCTTTTGCAATGGTTGTTTTGTTGCTTCCGCGTTAACTGTGCCAAACGCACTGAAGGCTACAGCACCACTCATTACGAGGAACTCACGCCTGTTCACCCTTATGAGACCCTCCGTGGGAAGTTTGCAGTGTCGGCTATCCCTCTTTCCATTCCTCAAAGCCTTCGGGATGCTTTAAATGCTTGAAAGCCCATTTAGCTGGAGAGCCGTTCAAGGTTTGTAGTGTATCCACATCGGGCTACTCCAAGCGAGTTGTTCATCCTCTTGCTCAACCCTCACATAATACCAGCTTGAACCAGCCTTCGCTTCCTTGTCCACCCAATCGAGTTTCACTTCCCTCTTCTTCGGCTCGATAGTGAGGACATACTTGAAGTCCTTGATTATGTGCAATCTCGCTATGGGCGCTGTCCCGTAAACATAAATGCTCAACCTCGGTGGCTCGCTTGTTTCAAACTCGTCTCCCATGAGGTGTTCACCGCTTGTGACAACAAGAAGTATGTTGTCTGTCGCTGCATAGCAGTGGCGCTTCTTGAACGCATCAAGCACTCCTTTCCTTGAGCGTTCTTCAACGAATGCTATGCCATAACTTATGTGTGTGCTTATGTGGTCAGATGAAGCTTGGTAGCCCAACTTGATGCCTCGCTTGAACGCTTCCCATACGAACCCTGCAGGTTGCCATCCACCGAGTGAGTCCTCGGGTCTGGTAGCGCTCCTTGGTGCCCCAGAGTATTCGTAGTTTTGGCGACAGCCTTGATACAGCTCAACAACTGGCTCGAGGTTTGCGTCGTTGTCTCGCCAATCTGTTCCCATGTCCGTCGCTGATGTATGTGAGGCGCATATGCCATCGAAAGCCTTCAGGTAGCGATAAAGCATCTTCGTATCTGGAGCGCCCGCCTCAGGAGTGCCTTTTGTGTCGCTGTGGCGTGGCAGTGTCCTTATCCCACGCTGCGCAAACATAACATTGCGATGCCCGCTTGGGTAGGAAACGCTCCTTTCGTATGTGAACATGCCCACGAACCTTGGCGGGTGGTTGAATATGTCTGTTGTCTTTTGCGTTATCCACCAAGGGTATTCAAGCCCGCCACCGTTATCGTGATCACCGCATCCAATCCAATCCAAATCTGCGGCGTCCAAAGCGTAGCGCCACATGTCTTCGAGTGCACCATCACCACCACCATCAGGTGATATTTCCGTATGCCTATGGAACTCACCGCGCATGAGCGTGTAAAGCCTGCCACCAAGCTTTAGCGTGAATGCCCTCAGCCGAGCTATATCCTTTTCCTCTTCTGGGTGGACTGGTTTCGGCTTCGCTGGCAACTCAAACGGTGGTGTGTTCGACAGCTTAAGCTCTTGAGGCTCGGGTAGCTTTATCACGGAAACGAAGAGGGCATTGTTAACAGCAGGCGCAGTTATATACCTGAACCGTCCATCGCCACTGTATGCGATAAGCAAGTGACCAGTTGGCAATGAAGCGAGTGCTGGGCGATTGTCGAGCAAGTTATCGGAGTAAACCACTGGTGTGGCGTTTGTCCATGTCTCACCATCATAGCTTGTTAGGAAGGATTGCCAGTCAGTGCCAACAGGGCTTCTCCATCCCATCCTGCGCCTGAATGAGAGCCATAGCCTGCCGTTCGCATCCACAGCCAAGCGAGGGTAGCTCAGGAAGTTACGCATGCCCTTCGGCATTGATTCGGCAGGGTCTGAAACAGTCCACTGCAACTGTCCATCGGCATAGCATGCCACACGCACCATTGGTGGACCAACATAGAGCTGAGTCCCGGGCGACTGCTTCCCGTAAAATGCGCCTTGGTCTTTACCCCAGTTGACTGAGCGTTGTTCCCATGCTATGAAGACTCGTCCTCTTCGGTCACATGCCACGCTGGCACTCGCTTCAAACGCGGGTGAATTCGCTATCGGTATGATGCGCCCATCCTTCGGTGCAGTCTCCTTGAACATCCACAGCATGACATCGTAGTTCCCATCTTGGTATGTGTCAAACGCAACATAGATGTTGCCCCTGCCGTCGGCTGCGATTGCTGGAGACCATTCGTTTGAACCTTTCGCGCCAACTTGGACTGGCGCATCCTTTCTCGTATCGCTTAAGCGCATTGCCAGTATCTGGAAGTCGCCATCCCTCCAACCTTGCCAGGCTATCCACGCATCCTTTGAGAGTGGCGATGTGGTGGCACATACATTTATGTCAGCTCCACATCGTTCGTGAGCCTCTCAATTTGCGACCATGCTCTCTTCTTCAAATCAAAGCGCCTGCAGAGCAATTCCCAGTTGCCGTTCATGTTCTGGCTCCACACAACCCACACAACTCCCCTTCCATCGATGGCTACAGCTGGACGCCAAACATCCAAGCCTTCATCTGTAACTGGCTGTGGCTTCTCCCACTCTTCGCCATTGAAAATCGTCAGCATGACTCTATCGCCACCATCGGTCGGGCGAAATGCGGAGTAGTCAGTCGGTATGCCCTGCTCATCTGCTGGCAAGCTCTTTATGTCAATCGCCGTCGGTGGACCAAGGTGGTCATGTTCAACATATGCGAGTGCAACGATGTTATCTTGCGATGCCATAGCTGGGTAATCCTCTTCACGCTCTGTATCGGCAAGCTGAATTGGGCATGGCACAAGCTCAGCTTGCGCTTGACCTTCAAGGAACCTCAAGTGCTTCCCGTAGCTGAGGTCGCCCAGTGAGAATGAGAAGTTACCTTTATCGGTTGCCACTTCAATTTGGGTTTCAGGTGAACCCTCAAGGACGATCACAAGCCCGTTCTCCGTCATCACTTCCTTCTTGGCAGCGCCAGCTAAGAACCTTTTCGTCTGTAGCTTGAATGTGCCATCTGGGTTGACGACATCGCCAGCACCAGCACGCCACGGCTCAACGCTTAGCAGTTTGCCCTTTGATAGTTTCAGCGAGCCAGACCACACCGTTGGCTCCACATCACGAAGACCGAGGAGTATGCGCACTGCTTGAGCGTTCAAGTTCATTGGGACATTGCTCAACGGCTTGTATTGCCTTATGCCACCTGCTTGTGCAAGCAAGAGCCTCGCCCTGAAAGCCCTGCCACCCCGTTGTCCAAGATGAATCACCGCCACAGCCAACGCTGAGAGGAGAAGCAAAGCCACTACCACTACTTTACCGCTTCGCATCCTCGTCCGCCTCCTTCAGCTCCTAGGGACGCAATCACTTTTCCACGATAGCGCAAAGACAACGGCATGTAAAGAGAGCGACAGAAGTTCGCTCAGTTCACAGTGCCATCAAACCCGATTTTGCAAGCCTTGTCGCAGGTTGGTGAAAGGCGTGGTGGGATTTCAACCTACGGCAAAGGGACATTGGCGTCCTATTAATTGACGGCTTTCATTCGATGAGGAGCAAGCCGTAGTAGTTTTCTTCGCCACCTTCTGGTGGGACAACCTCGATGGGGAAGCCAGCGAGCCTCGCTGTAGCATAAACATCAATTCCACATGCTTCCATTGAAGGTCTTGCTACATCTGGGTGGCGGCAACCCTTATCAAGTGAGCATCTCTCGCACAGGTAACATGGACCTGCACCCATTCCAAAGGCTTTGTAATAGCCAGCGTAAAAAGCTTCGCGCTCAAGCTCAGCTATGAGCCTCCTCACATCTGTCCATGCTTTGCAGTGCACGAGCAGGATGTGGTGATACTCGTCAATCATCTTGCGTGTAACATCTGGAGTTGGCGAGTATGGCGGGCAAGTTAGGCGCTGTCCATATTCACCGCAACCATATTGGCATTTGAGTCTCACCCATGTCGCTGTGATGACATTCTTTGGCTCAACGAATTTCGCTCCAACTGCACCAAGCTCAAGCGCACGCTCACGAATGCCCTCCAACGAAGAGACGACAAGACGCTTCCGCTTCCCCCTTCGCATCACAATCCCCCTTTTGTTGCATGTGAGTTAAGAGGCATTGGTGCTGTTGTTCTTTTGCCCACCCATCCTTAACCTTCTTCCGACAGCCTCAGTCACTGGCTTGAGTTTTTCCATGAGTTCAGCGAACCTGTTTGGCGTCAGCGATTGAGGTCCATCCGAGAGAGCCTTTGATGGTTCTGGGTGGACTTCAATCAGCAAGCCATCGGCGCCTGCAGCTACTGCAGCGAGAGAAAGCGGTGTGACGAAATTCCATCGCCCGCTCGCATGGCTTGGATCCACGATCACTGGCAAGTGGCTGAGTTCCTTTGCTGCCACAACTGCTGAGATGTCAAGCGTGTTTCTAACATATGTCTCAAATGTCCTTATGCCTCTCTCGCATAGCATGATATTCGTGTTCCCCTCGATCATGATGTATTCGGCAGCTTGCAACCATTCTTCAATCGTGGCAGCAATCCCACGCTTTAAAAGCACTGGCTTGTCTATCCTTCCGAGTTCTCGCAGGAGTGGGAAGTTCTGCATGCTCCTCGCCCCGACTTGAATGATGTCGGCTATATCTACCACTTTCTCAAGGTCTTTCAAATCGAGCACCTCCGTTATCACTGGCAACCCAGTCAGCTCCGATGCCTCTTTTAGCAGTTGTAAACCCATCTCTCCTAACCCTTGGAACGAGTGTGGGCTTGTTCTCGGTTTGTATGCGCCACCGCGAAGCACATCCGCACCAGCCTCTTTGACAGCTCTTGCTGTTGTTAGCAGTTGCTCCCTGCTCTCAACAGCACAAGGTCCAGCCATAACGATGACTTCGTCACCACCAATAACGAAACCCCTCACCTTTATCTTCGTCCTCTCCTTCCTCCAGTCGCTTGATACAAGTTTGTATGGCTTTGTGATACGGACAACCTGTTCAACGAATGGTAGAGCGGAAAGTTGTTCAATCAGCATCTGCCTTATGGTTTCATCGAGTAATCCGATTGCCCCAACAACTGTCCTTTCAACGCCTCTTGAGACCGCAGCTTTATAGCCAGCCATCTCGAGCCTCTGGCATACCTCTTGAATTTGCTCCTCTGTAGCCCCTGGTTTCATCACCACGATCATCTTCTCATGCACCTCCTGATCAGTTTGGCTTCGCATGAAGTAGAAGCATTCTTGGTTGGTGGGTGAACTTGTTTTGCAGGGATGATTGATCAAGCTCTCGGATTCGCAACGGGGTTTTGTGGGTGCACAACTTTGGGGTTCATCACGACAGCGTATGCTTAGGAGGTTTTCCTCTTCGATGGTGTGCGACGGCTTCTTATCCTCATAAATCCCATCCCGTTAACCTCCCTACTTGAGCACTTCCTTCAGCGCTTCTATCAGGCGCTCAATCTCTTCAGGTTTGCCTATCGTTATCCTTGCCCATGTTGGCATGCCGAATATTTCGCCTGTGCGAATTATTATGCCACGCCCCAAGAGCTTTTGGAACACATCCCTGCTGTCCGTCCCCAAGTCAACAAAAACGAAGTTAGCCTGTGTCGGGACATACCTAAGCCCCATCTCCTCAAAAGCCTTGTATAAGGTGCGCTTGCCATCGATGACGAGCTTGCGACTCCTCTCCACATGTTCTGCATCCTGCAGTGCAGCTTCTGCTGCAGCTTGAGCTATTGAGCTGACATTGAAAGGTTCTCTAACACGAGCCAAGTAGGTCGCTATTTGCGGTGGTGCAAAGCCATAGCCGATGCGAAGCCCAGCCAACCCGTAAATCTTCGAGAATGTCCGCAGCACAAGGACGCTGTAGCCCTCCCTTATGTAGCTCAATGTGTCAGGGAACGATTTGTCCTCAACATACTCGCAGTAAGCTTCATCAAAAACGACAAGCACTCCCTCTGGCAGTGACTCGATGAATTGGCGCACATGCGGTTCTGTGACGATTGTGCCTGTCGGGTTGTTTGGGTTGGCTATGAAAATGAGCTTTGTCTTTTCGCTCACCTTCTCAGCCATTGCCTCAAGGTCATGTGTGAAATCTTTCAAAGGCACAATGTGCTGTTTTGCGCCCATGAGCGTGCTCACAAAGCTATACATCACGAAGGACGGGTGAGCGTAGATGACTTCATCACCTTCATCGAGGAGTGCAAGTGCTGCATGCATTAGCAATTCATCGGAGCCACGCCCAATCAGCACACACTCCTCTGGCATGCCATAGTGGCTTGCGATGGCTTTCTTCAGCCTGTAGCAACTATCATCCGGGTAAAGGTGCGCTTGCGCCAACGCCTTCGTGGCAGCCTCAACTGCTTTTGGTGATGGTCCAAGGGCGTTTTCGTTTGAGGCGAGCTTTACAACATCGCTTAAGCCAAGCTCCCTTTGAACTTCCTCAATCGGCTTCCCCGGTGAGTATGGCTTTAGCTTGTGCACACATTGCCTGACACGCCTCTGCCATATCGTTTCATCAGCCATAGATGAGCACCCCTTCACTGCGACAGTTGTCGTTGGCGTTCAAGCGCGGAAGTCATGCCGAGGTAAACTCATCAACATTACCAACCATGTGCTGGACATTGCGTGGCAACTTGTTTAACTCCTCAAGCCTCCTCCCGAATTTGCCACATGTGTTTTCAATGACGATGTAGTCAAGGTCTGGGATTATGACCTCATCCCACTTGTCTCCGATGCCCCTGAGCGCTACATCAAGCATGATGACGATTTGGTTTCCCAACGGCTCAGTTGAGTTGAGAGTTATCGCTCCATAAAACTCTTGGCATTCAGTGTAGCCTGCATTGTGCGTTCCCGTGTATGGCTTCAACATCGTCAGGTCGACTGGCTTCCCTATGCGCCTTGACACCTCTTCAGACTTTGAAGCGAAGAAATCAACCAGTGCCTTCTCCTGCAGGTATGCTGGCAAGTTCTTTTCAGCCACTTCAACGAGCGCCCTGTAGCCAACTTCGTATGCCTCCTCAATGAACGAGAACCAATACTTTTGGCTCTCTGTCAACTCATTCGGCTTTCGCCCAGCGACAACTGAGCGCCTCACGCAGGCGTTCAAGCCATCCCTCTTCGGCGCAATTCCCAAGTGCACCCATTCACCATCGCCTATGACCCTGTTCAGCGCTTTCCCTATCAATGTCCTGTTGTTCTCGCCAGCGCCAAGTATGATGTCCCATCCCATCTCCTCTGCTCCCAACTCCCTCGCAACGAAGTATCCCCAAGCAGCAACTTGAGTTTCTGTCATCCCTGGCTTCAACACCGCAAGCATTGCCCTCATGGCAGCGTCGGCTATCTTGCACGCATCGCTTATAAGGCGCATCTCGTTGTCCGACTTCTCATATTTGATGCGTTGGTAGATGTGCTGGCAATCAACAACTCCTTCCTTCCCAAACAAACCCTCAAGATACTCAACCAAAGAAGCGGGTATGATTTGTCTCGGTGTGAGCAAACCGATGGCGTTCACTTTCCCGCCCGCTGCAGCCTCAATCACATCCTCAATCCTTTCAGCCTTGATTGGGTATTCCTCATCGGCGAGTTTGAGCATCTCAACTTTGTGCACCTGTGCCTTTGCACGCCACGCCAGTTGCTCAGCCACATAGCCACCTTCAAGCCCCGCTATTATGTGAAAGCCGTTCTTGCCTATGACGCCAGCGACTTGCTCAACATGGACATTTGTGTTCCCACCGAGATATGGCACATCGCCATCGTAGTGTTCGTCCGAGAAGACGAAGCCAACTTCCAAGCCAATCTCCCTTAGAGCCTCATAGACCTTGCGTTGCCTCTCAAGGAACTCCTCGGTCGGGATGCAAAACGACTTATCCACAGTTTCGCAGTTCGCCAGTATCTTCTCAACGAGTTTGCACTCCTCACGAAATTGCGACAGCCTGAGTTCGCCAACTCCCTTCATCTCGTTACTCGTTACACCTCCCATGCTTCAAATCTCACGAGCAAAATTTGACAGAAGGCTTGCAAGCAAATTCTCCTTCGGGAATGCGTGCCCTCTATGCTGTATGAAGCACTCGGCGAACTTCACACCGACTTTCTCACCAGCCATTGCAGCCCACTGCCTCATGCGCCCGATGTATTCATCAATCCCGTGATGCTTCAAGAGCCATTGCCTTTGGCTCTCATGGCACTTGAGCATCTCCTCCTTCACTTCCATGACCGAAGTGATGTCAATGAAAGTTTGCATCTTGACCTCTCTTCCGAAGTGGTCAATGCCCTCAATGGGCATGCAGTAGTAAAGGTAAGGGATTCGGCTTGTGGGCTTTGCCGATGGGAACAAATCCGTCTTCATGTTTGGTATACCCGCACAAAAGCATGCGTGCCTTACAAGTATGCTCGTCATCTCGTGGTCAAGCATGTAATCGTTTGGATGGTGAGTGAAGACGATGATTGGGTCAACAATCCTCACGACTTCAACTGCTCGCTTTATCGCTGTCTCGTTGATCGTCACAAGGCAGTCCTTCAAGCCGGCGCAATGGTAACTCCCATGAAGCATCTCAGCAGAGCGCTTCGCTTCGTTCAATCTGATTCGTGCAATCTCTTCAGGTGGAAGTTCGGCTGAACCGCCGTCGCCTGCGGTCATTGTTGCTATGTGCACTTCGTAGCCAATCTGATGAAGCAAAGCGAGAGTGCCAGCGCAAAGGAATTCGGCATCATCAGGGTGAGCCATAAAAGCAAGCACCCTCTCCGCCATGACGCGTCACCCCCCTTTAAGATGTTCTCTCCTCACTGCCAGATGTGCTTGATGAGTATGAGCGTTCCATGTCTTCCTTCGAGCTGTTGGATGCTTATGATCCATCTCTCAGCCTCGCTCTCGAGTCTCAGTATGGCATTCATGCCGTTGCTCGCTTTAAACTCATCAACGCTTGGGTTGCGTCCTTTTAGCGTTGCCAGATACCAAACCAACACTTGCCCATAGCTATCGCTGGATTCAAATACGGCTTGGGAGTATCGGCGCTTGTAACCGCGAAGTTGAGATGGGATGAACATCTCAAAGGATGCTCCCTTGATCGGTTTCGCCCTTGGGTATACTGGCACACCGAGTTCCTTCTCGCTTGGTGCTTCCCTCAGCCAAGCTTCCCTTTGCGCCTCTTCCTCAAGCTCTGTTTCTTCAACGATTGATTGCGATGGGGCGCTCACAGGTTGACCTTGAGCTGGCAATTCAGGTCGTGGTGGTGTCCTGCAAGCACCGATGAAGAGAGACAACAAAACTATCGATACAGCTCTCCTTGTTGCCTTCATCATGTCTTGTTAGCTCACCTTCTAATGCGGTTTCCATGCGCACTTTGCATTGTGCGTCCATCAAAGCTATCATTTTAAACCGTGACTTCAATTGACGACACATATCAACAAACGAAAGCCAGCAGGTGTTAAGGATGCGCAGGGCGAAAATCATATGCACAATCGGACCTGCTACAATGAGCGCCGAAATGATTGAACAGCTCATCTTGGCTGGGATGGATATAGCTCGCATAAACTGCTCTCATGGCACAACCAAAGAGCACATTGAAATCATTAGGCTTGTGAGGGAAGCCTCACGCAAGCTTGGAAAACATGTGGCGATCCTCTTTGACCTGCGCGGACCAAGAATGAGGATTGGGGATCTTGGCGGGGATGTTGAGCTGAGGGCTGGCGAGGTCGTGACGTTGGTGACAGAAGCTCATGCGAGCGAGGGCGAGATTCCAGTTCAATCACCATACCTTGCCATATCAGTAAAGCCCGGTCAGAAGCTGTTAATTGATGACGGGCGTCTTGAACTCGTCGTTGAGGGAACCGATGGAGTGCGTGTCCGTTGCAAGGTTTTGCGTGGTGGGTTGCTCAAATCAAGGAAGGGGATAAATGTCCCCGGCGTTCGTTTGGCTATGCCCATAATTGAGGCTGACGAGTTTGACGAGCTCGCTGAAGGTATCAAGGCTGGCGTTGACTATATTGGAGCTTCATTTGTGCGCTCAGGTGAAGATGTGCAAACCATAAGGGACGCCGTTACCGCTCATGGTGGGAATCAACCGATCATAGCTAAGCTTGAGCATCCGAGTGCTATAGCTCGCCTCAACGAAATACTTGAAGCAAGTGACGGAGTTATGGTTGCTCGTGGTGACTTAGGAGTTGAGATGCCACCCGAGGAGGTGCCAATGCTTCAAAAGCTTATCATAGCCGAGGCTAACAAGCTCTTCAAGCCAGTCATCGTCGCAACACAAATGCTTGAGTCAATGACCGAGTCGCCTCGCCCAACGAGGGCAGAAGCTTCGGATGTGGCGAACGCAATACTTGATGGCACAGATGCAGTCATGCTATCCGAGGAGACGGCGATCGGGAGCTACCCGACTGAGGCTGTCAAGATGATGGACAAGTTGATACGGAAAGCCGAAGAAGTATCCTTTCAACAAGCTCGGCACGCTGAGGAGCACTGCGCTAAAGGTGATGGGCTCGCCATATCGCGGGCTGTCAGCAGTGCCGCATGTCTTGCTGCCGAGAGGTTAAGCGCTAAAGCCATAGTCGTCTTCACGCAAAGTGGCTCAACAGCTCTGCTTGTAAGCAAGCATCGCCCGAGGATGCCGATAGTTGCATTCACACCTCATGAGTCCGTGTGCAGGCTTTGCTCGCTCTTTTGGGGAGTGATACCGCAGGAGCTTGAATACATCGACAACACCGATGAGCTTGTCAGGCGCATGGATGAGATGTTGCTCTCAAAGGGCTTCGCTGTCAAGGGGGATGTCGTCGTGATGGTTGCAGGCATACCGCTGCCACGCAAAGGGAAAGCCAACTTCATCAAAGCGCATGTTGTTGGCGAAGTCTGATGGTAGGTGAGGATGATGGAGCCGAGGGCGATCGTCATTGACCAATCGGACAATGTCGCTACAGCGCTCACGAACATCATTACTGGTCAGAAGGTGAGTTTGGTAGGTGGACGCAGGTCGATCAAAGCCAAAGATGACATTAGGGTGGGACACAAGCTCGCGATACGCAACATAAAGGCTGGCGAGGCTGTGATCAAGTATGGTGAGGTGATCGGTAGAGCGGTCGTTGATATTTTGGTGGGTGAACATGTCCACACGCATAACACGGTTGGGTTGCGCGGGTTTAAGGAGCACCAACCTCGAAACATGGTTGCGAAGGTTAGGAGAACCGAGATAGCGCTCCCTGACGGAGTGCCAAAAAGCTTCATGGGCTACAGGAGAAACGATAACACATGTGCGGTCAGAAACCATGTCCTTGTTTTGCCGACGGTTATTTGTGCGAGCAGGGTGGCGGAGCAAATAGCATCTTTGGTCAAAGGTGTTGTCTGTGTAGTTCACCCATACGGGTGCACATTCAGTCGCTCCGAAAACGAGTTTTTGGAACGCGTCTTCATCAACTACGCTTCCAACCCAAATGTCTTTGGCGTTATCGTTGTGGCTCTCGGGTGTGAGACAGTTGACTTCTCTTCCGTTGCCGAGGGGCTTTCGCGTGCGGGGAAGCCTGTTGAGCTCGTGGTCATACAGCGCGATGGCGGTAGTGATGGAGCAATAGCGAAGGGCATGAGGATTGCCACTGCCATGGTTGCTTCTTCGATGAAGTTGCGCAGGGAAGAGATACCGATTGGTGAGCTTACCATCGCTGTTGAGTGTGGTGGCTCAGATGCATTTTCTGGTTTGACTGCCAACCCAGCTGTTGGTTTTGCCTGCGACATGCATATAGCTCTTGGCGGGACTGTCATATTCTCCGAAACTGCCGAAGTGATAGGTGGCGAGCACATATTGGCTATGAGGGCTGTCAACGAAAGCGTCGCTAAACGCTTCCTTGAAATCGTTAGAAATGCTGAGAGGGGTTTGGCGAAGGTTGATACAAATCCCGCTGGCGCTTTCATAGCGAGGGGAAACATTGAGGGTGGTTTGACCACGCTCGAGGAGAAGTCGCTTGGGTGCATAAGGAAGGCAGGCACTCAACCATTGCAGGAAGTTGTGTTATACGGTGAGAGACCTAAGTGCAAAGGCTTAGTGTTCATGGACACCCCGGGGCACGATGTCAAATCGATAACTGGCATGGTTGCTGGTGGCGCTCAAATCGTCATCTTCACTACGGGGCGTGGCACGCCAGTTGGCTGTCCGATAGCGCCAGTGATAAAGGTCGGTAGCAATAGGGAGCTTGTTGAGCACATGCCCACAAACATAGATGTGGATGCGAGCACGATCGCTGAGGGCACTGAAAGCATCAGTGATGTCGGGATGCGCATATACAAGATGGTTGCTGATGTAGCCTCTGGGAAGATGACTCGCTCCGAGATGTGGGGTCATCGTGAGTTCGCTTTGCCGACGGAGGGCATCATAAGCGGCTGTCGCCCAGATGGATAATCCATACCTTTGGGGGGTGGTCGGCGTGTATCGCAACCCGTTTGGTGAGCAATACGATGTTGCCGTGGTTGGAGGCGGTCTTTGCGGTGTGGCTACTGCTCTCACGGTTGCTATGGAGGGCAAGAGGGTGATACTCATTGAGGAGCGCTCAGCAACTTGTTGGGAAGTGACATGGGCTAATGAACTCTCGTTTGAAGTGGCTCAAGCGAGCGTTGTGAGGGCTGGCGAGAAGTTTAAGGTTTTAGAGGCTGTCCAGCAACGATTGGAAAGTGTCGGTGGGGCAAGCAACGGGCGCATCGATGCTCCGATCACGGAGATGCTCGTTGATAAGTTGCTTGATGAAGCGGGTGTTGATGTGCTCCTGTTCACTTTCCCAGAGGGGTTGTTTAGCGATGGCGAACTCGCGTTATCGGTGTCGGTTGGATTCAAAGGCGGTAGAGGCATGATAAGAGCGTTCGTCTTCGTTGATGCGACTGAGGACGGAATACTCTGGCGCCAAGCTGGCGCTCAACTTAACGGGCTTGATGGCAGGAAGGGTAAGCAGGTGGTGGCATTCAACCATGTTGGTGGCGAAGTGTCTGGGACGCTTACAACGAGCTGTCCTGATGAGCTTGGGATAACTGAGATGGTCTTGAAGCCATCGGTTTGGCGAGGGGAGGCGTTCCTTGAGTTCACGGTGAAGAGCTTGTCACCCGTTGACGGCAGGCTGAAGATAGTTACAGCTATTGAGCACGCCAGAAGTTCGTTTGATGCTCTCTCTAAGGCGCTTGTGACGCACACTGGTCATGAGCTCATGCCAGTCGATGTGCCATGGTGCGACTATGAAGGAGAACATGTTCATCCGTTAGTGCGCAACCTCATCGGTGCAGGATTGTGGGCGTGCAAAGATGATAGCGTAAGGAGATTTGCAAACGGTGTCGTTGGGAGGCTCGCGTGGGGTGAGTTAGCGGGCAGGATCGCATCGCAAGTTGCAGACGAGGTTAAGCGCTCTGGCGATGCTGATAGGTGGATGGAAAGGTTAAGAAGTGCAAAACCACTCTTTCAGCCATCTCATGAGAGGACGGAGATAGTTGTCGCTGGTGGTGGGACGGCTGGCGCTATCGCTGCCATAGCTGCTGGGAGAAGAAACGCAAAAGTTGTGTTGCTTGAGTGGAGCACGATGCTCGGCGGTATGGGGACGGCTGGCGGAATACATACCTACTACTACGGAGTGAAGGGAGGGCTTCAAGACGAGGTTGATGAGCGAGTTGATGCCGTCTCAAAGGTGTTCGCTGGCGAGAGCGGCTTTGTTGGCTTCCATCCTGAGGCGAAGAAGTTCGTCCTGACAGACATGGCAATTTCAGCTGGCGTTGACTTAAGGTTGAAAACAGTTGCAGTTGGTGCGCTCGTTGAGCCTTATGGAGAGGGGAAGCGCGTTAGCGCCGTTGAAACTGTCGGCGTTAGCGGTTGCTCAACTATTTATGCGAATTCATTCATCGACTGCACTGGTGATGGCGATATAGCCGCGCTTGCAGGTGCTGAGTTTGTGCTGGGTAGGGAAGCCGACTTGATGCTCCATGCATACTCACAACCTGCTGGCATCATTGACGAGCGAGGCAGGCTGAGCTTCCTCAACTTTGATGCTGGCTATGTTGACCCAACCGATGTCGTGGATATGACGAGGGCTCGTCGCACTGCCATCAGGCATTATTGGCGTGAGAAGTTCACCTGCGAGAAGAGGTTGCTATACATTGCCCCACTCCTCGGTGTGAGGCAAGGAAGACACATAATCGGCGATTACCAGCTCACGCTCTTTGACGAGACCATCGGACGCAAGTTTGACGATGCTGTGAGCTACACATGGGCTAACTATGACAACCACTCGTTCGACTATGAGAACGAAAGCTATGAGGCGATCTTCTGGGTCTGGGCTCTTGGGCAATTGGCGAAACCGATAGGCTGTGAAGTGCCTTATAGGTGCATGCTCCCAAAGGGGATTGATGGGTTGCTTGTGGCGTGCAGGGCGCTCTCAATGACTGTGGATGCACATCATGAATTCCGCATGATGCGTGATATGCAGCGTTTGGGCGAGGTGGCTGCCATCGCTGCATCCATCGCACTTAGAAGGGGCACAACGGTGAGAAAGATTGACATAGGTGAGCTTCAAAGCGAGTTGAAGAGGTGTGGCTTGCTTGGCGACGATGAAGTTGTAAAGTGTCCGTTGAGCTTGCCGTTGCCTGAGCAGTTCCGTCGCATGCCAAGCGAGTTCATCAAAGCCCCTTCGGAGGAGTTGCTTAAGGAGTGCGAAGCTGTCCTCTCATCAGAGAAGCCAGAAGATGCTTTTTGGCTTCTTGCGCACGATGGTGAGCGCGCAAAAGATATCCTGCTTAAAACTCTGAATAGCCAATCGGAGAAGATGCGTTTCTATGCAGCTTCTGCGCTTGCGATGCTCGGCTATGATGATGGTGCTCATGAGCTGATTGAGTGCGTCCGTCAAAGGCGCGGGATGTTACATCGTGGTTCGAAGACAGCACCGATGTGGCTGACAGCGATACTGATGCTTGGCAAGCTGAGGTGCAAAGATGCCACAAGAGTCATCGTTGAAGTGCTGAACGACAAAGACGCATCGCTTGATGCGCTCATAGCATCTGTTAGGGCGCTTGGGAGGATCGGCGACACTTCCGTCTGTGGTGCGCTCCTGAACCTCGTTGGAAGGGAGGACTTGCCAACGCAACGCCAATTGCAGGTCAGCGTAGGCATGATACCGCCCGTCGTTGAAGACGCCCGTTGGCAGATAGAGCTTGCTGTGGCTGAAGCGTTGGCGATGCTCGGAAGACCAACACCACAACTTGCGATGAAGCACATCAATGATGAGCGTGCGCATGTGAGAAGGCTTGCCTTCCATGTTCTAAGAATGTGCGAAGGGGGTGAACGGACATGAGCAAAGGCTATAAAAGCTTCTTCGCCCTTATGCTGGCTTTGCTCATCGGCGTTTGCGTTGCCATTCTGTGCGATGTCTTCTCGGCACAGGAGTTTGTGAGCACGAAGCGAACAGTTGTTGTGCGCGCTTTGGCAGGTGAGTATCCGCTTGTGCCAGTCTCAGTCACTCTCTCTGGGATCAAAATCGTGGGCGACCTTATCCCAACGCTAAGGGATGTTTCAACGGGGGTGCTCATACCCACGCAACTGCTGAGCAGGGATGAAAAATTACAACTCGTTTGGATTGAGCGCAACCTAAAGCGTGGTCAGACAAAGCGCTACGAGCTTGTCCTCGTGAAACCGAAGGCGCTTAAGGAGGTTGGCTCGGCTGAGACGAAGCAAGTCGGCAATAAAGAAGTTGGTTTGGCTGAGGCAAAGCGAGTTAACGATGAGGTTGAAATCTTCACAAACGGTGAACTCGTCACAGCATACCGATACAGCGACGCACCAAAGCCTTACTTTTACCCGCTGATTGGTCCTACTGGGAAACCTGTGACGAGACACTTCCCGATGAAGAAGGATGTTCCCGGTGAGCGGACAGACCACCCACATCATCGCTCAATGTGGTTCACATTCGGTGATGTTAATGGGGTTGACTTTTGGTCTGAGGGCGCTCGCTGTGGCAGGATAGAGCATCGCTCGTATGAGGCGATTGAAAGCGGGGCAGTTTTTACACGGGTTGTAGCGAGGTGTGAGTGGGTTGGGAGTGACGGTAAGCGACTCCTTGAGGACACTCGGGAGTTGATCGTCTATTGTGTTGAGGGCATGAGGCTCATGGATTTCAACATAACGCTGATGGCGAAGGATGAGGATGTCAAGTTCGGCGATACAAAAGAGGGCATGTTTGGGCTTCGTGTGGCATGCTCGATGCAAGTTGATGGTGGCGGTGGACACATAGTTAACTCCCGTGGCGATGAGAATGCCAATGCGTGGGGCAAAAGGGCTGAGTGGTGCGACTACTATGGGCGAGTTGATGGTGATGTTGTCGGCATAGCGATATTTGATCACCCGCAAAACTTTCGCCATCCAACATATTGGCATGTGCGCACATACGGGCTGTTTGCAGCGAACCCGTTCGGTGTGCGCTCGTTCAGTGGTTCTGGCGATGGTAGCTATGTGTTGCGCAAGGGCTCTTCTATCACATTCCGATACCGTATCTACATACACAAGGGCGATCCGAAAGTGGCGGATGTGGCTTTGGCATACTTGGCATACGCTGAGCCACCGCAAGTGTCTTTTGAGTGAGGTGGCTTATCCATGTTCAGGATGACGAGGAGGAGCTTCATCTGTGGAGCGCTTTGCTCGGGTGGCGCTCTCTTGTGTGGGTTCAAAGCAGGTGGTGAAAGTAGTGGGCAAGCTGTGGAGGTGAGAAGGATGAAGCTCGGCTTGGTCACTTACAACTTGGCGAAGGACTGGGACTTGGAGACGATCATAAGGAACTGTCGTGAGGCAAAGTTTGAAGGCGTTGAATTGCGGACAACGCATAAGCATGGCGTTGAACCAAACATAAGTCAGAAGAGGCGGTTAGAGGTGCGGAAGATGTTTGAGGATAGCGGGATTGTCCTTTGGGGGCTGGGGACTGTTTGCGAGTTTCATTCGCCAAATCAGGATGAGGTCAAACGCAACATTGAGGTTTGTAAAGAGTTTGTAGTGTTGGCTAAGGATGTGGGTGCAAGAGGGGTCAAGGTGCGCCCAAACGCGCTTCCGAAGGAAGTGCCAGTCCAAAAGACGCTTGAGCAGATAGGGAGGGCGTTAACCGAGTGCGGTAAGTTCGCAGCCGATTACGGAGTTGAGATATGGCTTGAGGTGCACGGGCACGGCACTTCACATCCACCGCACATACACACAATCATGCAGTATTGCGAGGCGCCCAATGTGGGTGTCTGTTGGAACTCAAACAACACCGACATCAAAGACGGTTCGGTCAAGGAATACTTTGAGCTACTTCGCCCATACATCAAATCGGTTCACATAAACGAACTGTGGCGTGAGGATTACCCATGGCGGGAACTCTTCACGCTCCTCAAAAACAGTGGCTACGATAGGTTCACGCTCGCCGAAATACCAGAGAGCCAAGATGCCTTGCGCATAATGCGATACTACAGGGCGCTTTGGCTTGAGCTGACAAGGTGAACTTTGAGAAAGACTAAACGGAGGTGGTGAACATGGATAGGCGTTTAAACAGGCGTGAGTTCGTTCAAATCGGTGCTGCTGTTGTCGCTGCTTTTTCTGGTGCAGGGGTTGTTAGGGCAGGTGAGGCTCAGCCGAAGACATTGCGAGTCGGTTTTATAGGTGTTGGTGGGCGAGGTGGTGGCTTGCTCCAAACTGCCCTCGGCTTGCCCGGGATTGATATCGTTGCGATATGCGACACAAACCCAAGCAGGCTTAAAAACGCCATCTCGCTCGTCGGGAATAAAACTGGAAAGCAACCACAAGGTTACGGTGAGGATAGAGACCCGTTCGCATACCGCAAGTTGCTTGAGCGCGACGACATCGATTGTGTTGTCATAGCCACGCCTTGCAATTGGCATGGACGGATGTATGTGGATTGCTTGAACGCAAAGAAACACTTCTACGGGGAGAAGCCGATAGCGATAACAGTGCGCGAGATCGAGATGATTCAAGAGGCGAGGAAGCGCAACCCAGATGTTGTCGCTCAGATAGGCTTCCAATGGGCTGCAAACATGGCTCGCGCCGACATAGTCCGCAAGATAAGAGATGGCATGATAGGCGAGTTGATTGAAGGACGCTTCTACAGATACAACGGTTGGGGTAGCTTGGGGAGATGGTTCAACAGGCGTGAGCTGTCTGGAGATTGGATGCTTGAGCAAGCTGTGCACGAGTTCAATTTGCTTTGGTGGATAACGCAAGCGCATCCAGTAGCTGTATACGCTAAGGGTAGGAGGAATGTTGTTGAGCCAGAGAACAAAGAGCGCAACATAACCGACTACTACACCGCTGTCATTGAGTATCCAAACGGCTTCATCGTCCATTACACGCATGGCTGGATAAGCCCGCCCGGATACACTGGCATGAGTTGCAGAGTGATAGGAACGAAGGGTGGGGCGGATATCCTTGATTGCACAATACAGTTGCGAGGTCAACAGCAACCGATAAGGGGCGAAGGTCCTGCTGGAGATACAAGGGAGCACATGCAAAACTTCTTTGATGCTGTGAGGGAAGGCAACCCGAACATGGTTTACGCGGGCATTGAGAACGGCATAGCTGCTTCCTATGTCGGGCTCATGATACGGAAGTCGCTTGATGAAGGGAGACGAATCACATTTGAAGAGATGTTGCAGGACAAAGGTGAGCTACCACCGCTCATAATCGTCGACTGAACAGATTGCGCGAGGCGTTAAGGCAAGCTCGCGGGAAGTTTGAGGAGGCTCTTCATCGTCCCTCCGCTTGTGATAGAAGTCGTTCTGCGAGCCTGAGGCGTTTGACTGTCTCTAAAATCCCCTTGCGCTCTTCGAGCGCCCTCTCAACCTTCATCGCCAGAAGGTCATACACATCCACGCCGGGTATGTTTTTCTCAACATAGTCATAGGCGCCCCTCTTCATGCACTCAACAGCGTTTGCAATGCTTCCGTAGGCTGTGAGCACGATGACCTCGGTGAATATGTCTCTTAGCAATGCAGCTTTCAGGACTTCAAGCCCACTCATCTCGCTGTTCATCACCATGTCTGTCACCACGACATCGTATGGTGGATCTGCCTCCGAGATCATCTTTTGGGCTACCAGTTCATTTTCGGCAGTGTCTACGGTGTGCCCATCCCTTTCCAACCTTCGCTTTATCAAGTCCCTCGCCAAAGGTTCGTCATCCACCACAAGTATGCGAGCCATTCTTTTTCACTCCCCTCCTGCCTCACTTTTTTGTCTCCCGATCCTCTTTGCAGGTAGAGCTATGACGAATTTTGCTCCCCTGCCATACTCACCTACCTCTTCGATTGTTCCCCCGTGTGCCTGCACGATGCTTTTGACGATTGCCAGTCCGAGCCCAAGCCCTTGTGCCCTCGTGCTGTAAAAAGGCTCGAAGATTTTTTCCTTCTTCTCCTCGGGTATGCCCATGCCCGTGTCACTAACCGTTATCAGAACCTCGTTTGGGTTGGCTTTGGACTGCTCTATGGTGATGGTGATGCTTCCGCCATGTGGCATGAAGTGGGTGGCGTTCTCAACCAGCTCGCTTATGCACCTCTTCAATTTTTCCGCATCCCCTTCAACCCACACTTCATCAAGTTGCGTCTCAAAACCGATAGCCACATCACCAGTTGAGCGCCTCATCTGCTCAACGAATTCACGCATCAGCGAGATCAACTCGAGCGGGTTTTTCTCAGCCTTTGCCGACTTGACGAAGTATCGGAATTCCTGAAGTAGCTCTTCCATCTCCTTTATGGAAGACTCAATTGCCGAGAAGAACCTTTCCCTCTCCTCGCCTTGAGTGATGTCAATGTGCTTAAGTTCTTTCAAAGCGCCCTTCAGCGTAAACAGCTTGTTGCCGAGCATGTGTGCAGTCCTCGCCGACATTTCACCGAGGGCAGCCATCCTCTCCGCCTCTATCAGGCGTTCTTGCAATTCAACCCTGTCAAGCACAGCGCCAACTTGACTGGCAAGCATGTGGAGCAAGTTTTGGTCATCGGGCGTGAAAGGATTTGTGTAGGATGAACTTGGATGGCGCTTCCGTAACACCCGAAGGACGCCTCTACATGACTTTTGACCCATTATCGGCACCGCTAAAAACGCACCAATCTGCTCAGCTGGGAACTCTGTGTAACGACCTTTCCATCTCGGGTCAGAACGCACATCTGAAAGGCGTATCGGTTGAGCGTGTAACGCTACCCAACCAGTCAAGCCTTCACCGAGTTCATAAACCGCTTTATCAACCTCCCCTTTGAGTGCGCCCCTTGAAGCCTTTAAGACAAGCTTAGAGTCGTCAATCAAAAACAGCGAGCAATCGTCGGCTTGAAGTATCTCCACAGCGACTGCCACCACTTCATCAAGGAGAGCCTCAATGTCTGTCTGCGATGCCAACTCCATGCCGAGTTCAATCAACTTCTGTTCCCTCGCGTGATAGTCAGCGGCGGATATGGCTATTGCTGCAGCATCAGCGAGTGCGCACAGTATCCGCAAGTCGTTCTCATCAAATGCGTTTTGGCGCTCGCTGTTAACACTCAACACACCGATGGTTTTCCCGTCCCTTCCCTTCAACGGGACAACTATGCAACTGACCGTGTTCTCAAACAACAGACAGCGGGAGCAACATGAGTGGTGCATGTCCCTCGAGATGTCGCCACTAAGGTATGGCTTGCCAGTCAGAGCTACATGCCCTTCAACACCTCTCCCAGTGGTGTCGCTTAGCTCAAACCTCACCGAAAGCTTCTCATCCGTCCACCCATACCCTGCTGTCCATCCGATTTTAAGTTCGCCCGTGTGATAGTTGATGAGTGCGATGAAGCCCCTCTCTGCGCCGACGCTTTTCAAAGCTTCCTCAAGGGTTGTTCTCATGAGGGCGTCAATGTCGGGGAAGGCGGTTAAGAGCTTGCTCACACTGTAAAACGATAAGATGCTCGCCTTCGCTAAGTCGTTGCTCCCTTCAACAACTTCCCATAGATCCTCATTTGGTGGCTGTGAGCCCTTCGCAACGGTGGATGTATCCACTTCGTGTTTATCGTTCCATTCGCTTGGCACAATCACATCACCCTTTGCATGACCAGCTTCAAGTGGCAAGCATGTTTCATCGTTTTCCCACTCTGAAAGGATACCACACTAAGCATGGGTTGTTAGGACTTGGCATCGTTGATATGGGCATACTTGCCGATGAAATGCTACACTCTAATTCGGTTGCTCTTCCCGTAGCGCTAAGGGGTGATCTTTCGTGGGACTTGTTATTGGTGTTGACCTTGGTGGCACGAAGATAGGCGCAGCGCTTGTTGATGAAGCTGGGAATGTCATAGCTAATGTGCGTTGCCAAACGCAGGTTGAAAGGGGAAGGGAGTTCGTTATTGAGCAACTTTTAAGAGCGGTTGGCGAATTGTTTGAGCGTGCCGAAGGGCTCGGCGAGCGCGTGCTTGCGGTAGGCGTCGGAAGCCCCGGCATAATAGACCCCGATAGCGGTGTGGTAGTAAAGCCTGCGGTAAACCTGCCACAATGGGAAGGCATATCGCTCAAGCGCATCTTTGAGGAGCGTTTTAATGTCGTTGCGTTCGCTGATAACGATGTTAATGTTATGGCGCTCGGCGAATCCCTCTTCGGTGTTGCGAAGGGGTTGAGGAATCTCATCTTCATCGCTATCGGGACGGGCATAGGTGGCGGAATCGTGGTTGATGGGAAGCTCTATCATGGCTCAAGCTTCACAGCTGGAGAGATAGGTCACATGACCATTTTGCCAGACGGTCCTAAATGTGCATGTGGTAACTACGGTTGCTTAGAGGCATTGGCTTCGGGTCCTTCGATAGCGAGGAGGGCAAAGGAATACATGGAAAAAGGAGTGGCTACAAGCCTTCGTGAACTCGTAGGGGATGACGAGGTTTCATGTGAGCTTGTAGCTAAGGCTGCCTCAGAGGGTGATTGGCTCTGTAGGCGCTTGCTTGAAGAGGCTGGAAGGTATATTGGCGTAGCTGTTGCATCACTCATGAATGTGCTCAACCCAGATTGCGTTGTCATAGGTGGTGGCGTTGCGCAGGCTGGCGAAATACTGCTAACGCCGATAAGACATGAGGTTGCCTTGAGAGCCATCTCGCCAGCACCAGTGTTGCGAAGCTCGCTCAGAGAGAACGCTGGCGAGATTGGTGCAGCAGCCCTCGCCTTCTCAAAGTTAACGGGGAAGGATTGAGGGGCGAAGGTTAGAGGATGAGTTTGGGGAGGACGAGGAAATGCGAGGGATGGTAATCTCGTTGGTTGCAAAGGGCGTTCTTTTTGTGGTTGCCCTGCAGGTAGCCCTGTGTGGCGATGGATTTGCTCGGGGTAAGGGCGGGCTTCATAAAGCGAGCCTCGCTCGTGAATTAGAGCCACCGAAGCTTAAAGCGGGTTCGGCGTTGCTCTTGGATGTGCGAACTAAGTCTGTGCTTTACGAATTTAACTCAACGAAGCGCTTCTATCCAGCGAGCTTGACGAAGGTCATGACAGCCTTGCTGATACTTGAGAAGGGCAATCTGGATGACAATGTTGTGGTCACGAAAGAGGCATGCTCAGTTGAGCCTTCATCTGCGGGCTTGAAAGAGGGAGAGGTTATTTCGCTTCGCCATCTGCTCTACCTCATACTTGTGAAGTCAGCCAACGATGCGTGTGTTGCTGCGGCGATTCACATCGCAGGTTCTGTGAATGCCTTCGTGAAGATGATGAATGAGAGGGCTAAGTCACTTGGTGCTCAATACACACATTTCTGCAACCCGCATGGGCTGCACGATGATGAGCATTACTCCACAGCACAAGACCTCGCTCGCATCACACTGGAAGCTCTAAAGCACGAGGAGTTTCGTAAGGCTGTATCAACACGCGTTCTTGAGGTGCCACCCACGAACAAATCCGAAGCGAGGGTTTTCAAGAATTTGAACAAGCTCCTTTGGGAGTATGAGGGTGCTGATGGTGTGAAGACTGGTTTCACAATCCCTGCAGGTAGATGTCTCATTGCGACAGCCACTCGAAATGGATGGCAGTTGCTCGCCGTGATCTTGAAGAGTGAGAACGCTTTTGAGGATGCCAAGGCGTTGCTCGATTATGGCTTTTCAAATTTTGTCTCGATCCCGATCACGCAGAAGGGGAGCACAGTAGCCACTTTTCACATTCAAGGTGGTGTGCCGTCGTGCGTGACAGCTATACCGAAGGAGGATTTCTTTGTCGTCTTGAGGAAGGACGAAGTCCACAAGCTTCGATGGCGCATCCATCAAAAGCCGATCAAGTTGCCACTGCATCGTGGTGACACCATCGGATATGTCGAGTTCACATCGCCACGCTCTTCAACGCATTTGATTGAGCTCGTATCGGCTTGCGATGTTATGCCCTCAAACGGGGGCGTCTTGAAACGCATTTTAGCGGGTGCGATTTTTCTGATGTTGCTCATAGCTTGCGTTGTTGGGGTGTTTTACTTCGCCCGTAAGCCAACCACCCGTGGCGGTGGTCAGACGCAACAAGGTGCATCGTTGAAGAGCTGGCGAAAGGTCATTAAACTGCGATAGCAGGCGATGGCTTTGATGGTCTCTCCTGCACGCAAAACCTAATGGTAGGAGGTGGGTGGCAAGATGAAGGTAGGCATATGCACATTCACCGATGGCAGGAAGCGCGTCGCTGATATGTTGCGTGAGGATTGCTTTCGCTTCCAAAGCTCTATTGCCAATTGGCTACGCGAGGAGGGTTACGAGGTTGTTGAAGCTAAAGAGGTGATCTGGAACTACGCCACGGCGAGGAGCGAAGGGGCGCGCCTAAGGGATGAAGGTTGTGATGTTGTCATATTCAACTTCTGCGTGTGGTCGTTCCCAGACTTCACAGTCCAGACAGCACAACAGCTTAATGTCCCGATACTCCTGCTTGGAAACATCAACCCAGCATACCCAGGCTGGGTGGCTTTCTTCGCTTCGGCTGGGGCGCTTGACGAAGTCGGGAGACATTACGGGAGAGCCTTGGGCGACATATCCGACAGAAGGGTTCAAGACGCAATAAGGAATTTCATTGAGAGGCACAACCCTGACAGGAGGAAGCGAGGCATAGAGGCTGCAAAGAAGTTGTTCGGGCTCAGGTATGGAGAGTTTGATGGACCTTCGATGGGCATGTATACGGGGCACATAGACCAAAGCCAATGGATGAGGGAGATCGGTATTCATGTCCACCATTGCAGTCAGCTTACGCTTGCCCGCAAGATGAAACAGATAGCCGATGAGAGGGTGGAGGCAGGCTTGAAGTGGCTCGAAGAAAATTGCAAAGCGATACACTACGACGGGAAGATGCTGACAAAGGGCATCGATGGGACGCTCGCAAGGCAGGTTAGGTTATACCTTGCCATCAAGGATTATTGCAAAGAGGAAGGGATTGACTTCTGTGGCTTGACAGGACAGCTCGACTTCACGGAGTGGGAAGAAGGATGCACGATGGATCTGCCAGAAGCCCTCTTGAACGATTTCGTCGATTGGGAGGAGGACCCTAAGCGCATAATCATATGCGCTACAGAGTGCGATTCAAACGGCGCTCTCACAATGCAACTTCTGCACAACATTACCAACACCCCCATCCTCTTCGCCGACCTGCGCCATTACCATGAAGACCTTGACATCTACGACCTTTGCAACTCTGGTGAACACGCACCATGGTTTGCGAAGCGCAGTAGCAACTGGCGCGATAATTGGAAGGAGGTCGAACTATACCCAGCGCCAGCAATGTATTTCCCATGTGGCGGGGCATCCGTGAAGTTCTTCGCCGAGCCCGCCGATGTTGTCACATTTGCACGCATAACGAGGAAGAGTGGGAAGATGAGGATGCACATCTTCACGGGTAAGTTCGTCCGCTTCTCACCAGAGCAGGATGAAGATTTAGCGAGGCAGACAACTTTTGAGTGGCCACACGCGTTCGCTCGCTTTGATGTCCCGATGGAAACGATCGCAAAGGAGTTCTCATGCAATCACATACACGCAGCTGTCGGGGATTTGGTGGGTGAACTCATCGCTGCATGTGAGTATCTGGGCATCGAACCCATAGTTTTGAGCTGATCGCAAACTTGTGATCCAAAGCCCATCGCACAAACTCGAAAGCTATCCGTTAGGCTAACACTGCTTCATCTCCAAAGAGGGTGGGCACAAAGTTGTTCGCCTTAACCCGATAGCCAGCCACTTAAAGCCTTAAAAGGCGCTGGTGAATTGAGCATGGCTGTTGTATCGCGTGCGAGGGAAGTGGCGCTTCTTGCGCTCGTCGAGATGGAGAAGAAAGACGCTTTTATCAACCTATCACTGCGTGAGCTTCTGCGCAACAGGAGGATGAGAGCAAGCGAAAGAGCATTTGCAATGCAACTCTCCTTTGGCGTTGCAAAGATGCTTCTATACCTTGATTACCTCCTTGAGCAGTTCTGCGGGGAGAAGTTTCACCGCTTACCCGTCTTCATACGAAACTGCTTGCGCATGGGGGCATACGAGATCGCCATCTTATCGCATCCTCCTTATGCGGTTGTGAGCCAGTATGTTGAGCTTGCAAAGGAGTATGGGCATGTTGGGACAAGCAGGCTGGTCAATGCTGTCCTCAGAAAATTCAGCACCGATTGGAGTTCAATACACATCCCAAGCGCCGATGAAGACCCCATATCGCACATAGCGATAAAGACTTCGCATCCACATTGGCTCGTTGAGCGCTGGGTAAAGCAGTTTGGCTTCGATGAGACGCTGAGGCTATGTGAGGCTAATAATATGCCACCGCCACTTTGCATACGGGTGAATACGCGTTGGACTGAGGTAGAGCCAGTCAAGCGATTGCTTGAATTGCGCTGTCGCAAAGTTGAGCCAGCTAAATATGTGCCATGTGGGCTGAGGATTGACACAACAGCCGATGTGACAACTCTACCGGGCTATAAGGAAGGGCTGTTCTCTGTTCAGGATGAGGCTGCTATGCTTGTCACATATGTCCTTGAGCCAAAACCAGGTGAGACCATCATCGATGCCTGTGCAGCGCCGGGCGGTAAGACAACTCACATCGCCGAGATGACAAACGACGCAGCCAAAGTGATTGCCATTGACACTCACAAGAGCAGGATACAACTCGTTGAAGAAGCTGCGGTAAGGTTGAAACTGCGCTCCATTGAGTGTCTCGTTGGCGATTTCATTCAACTCGCGGAGCAGTATAGGGGCGTAGCTGACAGGTGTTTGCTCGATGTGCCATGCTCGGGCACCGGAACGCTTAGAAGGAAGCCAGATGTCCGTTGGAAGAAGAGCACACAAAACATATCTGAGCTTGCACAACTTCAATACAGATTGCTTGAAGCTTCAGCCACTGTGGTCAAGGAAGGTGGCATCATCGTCTACAGCACATGCAGTCTTGAGCGCGAGGAGAATGAAGATGTTGTTGAGGCGTTCCTCAGCAAGCATAAGTGTTTCGAACTTGAGGATGCAAGCAAGTATCTGCCGACGGCAATCCATGATTGCAAGACTCCTGAAGGCTTCTTGCGTTTTCTGCCTCACAAGCATGACACGGATGGCACATTCGTGGCGCGGATTCGGAAGGTTAGATAGGCGCGTTTAGGGAAGCTCATCTATCGTCTCATCCGTTGTTTCTCTGCTTCAGTTGCGGAGAGAACTTTCAGCACCATCAATCGTCTAACCAAGGTGACTGCACACAGGGTGGCATGACATCACTTTCAACAGGAGGTGCACAGTCATGTGGCGAAGGATGTTCGTTGCAACTTTGCTGTCCATGCCGTTGGTCGTTTCGGCGGTGTTTGCGCAAGCACAGGCTGGTCCAGGAGGACCGCCCAGAAGACCGCGTTTCTCACCTGAGGAAGGCATCAATCAGATGCTCGCCTTTTGGGAGAAACAACTCAACATAACGCTGACGGATGAGCAGAGGAAGGCTATCCAGAATGCCTTCAAGGAGCGCTTCGATGCATTCAGCAAGCTCGTTGAGGCACGGAGGAATTTGATGGCTTCGCTTCGTGCGGGTGTAACCGATGCCCAGCTGAAGACAGCGATTGAGAACTACGAGAACGCCATCAAGGCTTATGAGAAGCGGCTTGAGGAGATCGAGGACGAGTTGAATGCTAAACTCAACTACAAAGCCAACCCCAAGCTCCATGCGCTTCTCATAGTCACTGGCGCGCTTGGGCGCTACGGTGGGATGATGTTTGGCAGGTTCGGTGGCGCAGGCGGATGGCAGATGGGTCCAAGAGGTGGAGGTCAGCAAGGAGGGCAGAGACAGCAGGGGCAACGAGGAGGACAAAGAAGGGGAAGAACATAAATCGGTTTGCTCTCACCCATGCGGTTAGTGATGTCGTGACATCGGCGTTAGCTCACCTTGATTGGAGTGCCTTGCTTCGCTGATTGGAGCGCCAGCTCGATCAGCCTTATGACCTGACGCGACTGCTCAGGTTTGACAGAGAGTTCTTCCTTGCCAAGCAAGACAGCAGCGATGTTCTCGTAGAATGCAACCCATCTTCCGGGGACGGAGTCAACCGTCATCTCAACTCTGTTGCCGTTCAGTGTTGTGAAGATGCGTGCTCTGTTCTCTGGTGGCTCAAAGGCGCTTTTTATGTCACGGCGTTGCAAGGCTGTTTCCTGAGGGTCTAAGCCGAACTTGATGAAACCACCTTTATCGCCAAGCACATACCATCGTGGGCGGGGCGCAAATGAAATGTAGCTGATCTCAACCGTGTATGTGAGCGAGTCAAACTCCATCTCGACAGAGGCATAGCTTTCAACGCTCATGTTCCATACGAGGAAGTTTGTTTTACAGCTTATGCTCATCGGCATCTTGCCTGTCAGCTGTAACGCTTGATCGATAAGGTGCGCGCCCCAATCGTGCAGTATGCTACCCATGCATTCGCGCTCACAGCGCCAAGCGCTACCGGGCTTGCCATATCGCACGACGCTCGATTCGATAAGGAATGGTTCACCGAGCAAACCAGAGTCGATGGCTCTGCGCAGTGTCAAGAAATCGCAATCCCAGCGCCTGTTGTGGAAGACGCTCAAGAGCACGCCAGCTTTGTCTCTCGCCATAAGCATTGCGTCTGCCTCGGCAGTGCTTATGCACATAGGCTTGTCAACGACGCAGTGTTTGCCAGCTTCCATCGTCTTTATGGCAAGCTCTGCGTGGGTGTTATGAGGCGTTGCTATTACGACCAGATCAACATTCTTATCACGAAGCAATTCCTCATAGCTCTCGTAAGTTATGACGCCATAGTCATTTTTTGCCTGCTGGCGTCTGCGCTCATCCCTTGAGGCAACCGCATACAGTTTGAGTCTCGGCACAAGCTCTATAAGCTGTGCGTGTATGACTCTCCCTGCGTAGCCATAACCGATGATGCCGACATTGATTTGCCCCTCTGCCATGTCTCCCTTCACCTCACATGTTCGTGCTCGTATTCCTGTGGGCACAATTTAAAATGTGCCTTCAGTTTGTAACTTATGCTGACTGTGGTCGGTGGTGAACGGTTCCATGCAAAAAGTGGTTAAGGGTGTAGAGAGTGTGCATGGCGTCATAAAGGTTCCGGGTGATAAGTCGATATCGCATAGGGCGTTGCTCATTGGTGCAATCGCCGACGGAGTGACCACAGTTGAAGATTGTCTTCTCGCTGAAGATGTTGTGAGCACGGCGAGGTGCTTAAGTTCTTTAGGGGTGAGGATTGACGGGATAGAAGGGGATGTCGCTTGCTCTGCCACTGTGAAGGTGCATGGAGTTGGCGGTGCAAACTTTAAGCCTCCAGCTCACATCCTTGATGCTGGCAACTCTGGGACTACGATGCGTCTTTTGCTTGGCTTGCTTGCTGCGCATCCGTTTTCGGCTACAGTTGATGGCGATGAATCGCTCAGGAAACGCCCCATGGATAGGGTCGCAAAGCCATTGAACATGATGGGGGCATCTGTTGTAGGGCGAGGTGAGCGTTGTTACCCGCCAGTAAGCGTCACTGGTGGGAAACTTCGCGCAGTTGATTATGAGATGCCCGTCGCAAGCGCTCAAGTCAAGTCAGCGATATTGCTTGCTGGGCTTTTCGCCGATGGCGTTACAAGCGTCATTCAGCCAGCACCTTCAAGAGACCACACCGAACGGATGCTTTCAGCCTTCGGTGCCGAGATAAGAGTTGATGGGTTAAAAGTGTCGGTTTGTGGCGGAGCGAAGTTGCGTCCTCAGTATGTGTTTGTCCCGGGTGATTTTTCATCGGCTGCTTTCTTCATCGGTCTTGCTACTGCCATTCCCGGAGCGAAGCTTACGGTCAAGGATGTAGGGATTAACCCAACGAGGACTGGTCTCATTGATGTGTTGGAGTTGATGGGTGTTGATGTGAGGATTGAAAACGAACGCATCGTATCTGGCGAGCCAATCGGTGATGTGACCGTTTTCGGTGCTGAGAGGCTTCGCCCAATCAACATCTGTGGTGAGCTTATACCGAGGATGATTGACGAGCTTCCAATAGTTGCAGTCCTCTGCTGTTTGGCTGATGGTGAAAGTGTCATCAGGGATGCGAGTGAGTTGCGCATAAAGGAATGCGACAGGATAACAGCGATGGCATCAGAGCTTTCGAAGATGGGCGCTCAAATAGAAGAACTTGAAGACGGATGGCGTATAACGGGCGTCAGGAAACTGAAAGGAGCGGTCGTTGAGAGCTATGGCGACCACAGAGTCGCAATGAGCCTTGCCATCGCAGGAATGCTCGCAGAAGGTGAGACAGTCATCAACGGTGCTGAGTGCGTCTCAATCTCATTCCCAAGCTTTTGGGAGATGCTGGAATCATTACGGTGACTGTGTAGTTGTGGCTCGCTCATCTTGTGGTGTTCCTCAGTTGAGTGAGCTGTGTCAAAGGTGATGTGCTTTGAGCAGTGGCAGTTTTGTAGTTGCGATTGATGGGCATGCAGGTTCGGGCAAAAGCACTGTTTCAAGGATGCTCGCAAAAGCTTTGGGTTGGATGCACATTGATACTGGCGCAATGTATCGTGCAATAACATTGAAAGCACTGAAGTTGGGGTTGCCACTGGATGATGAGCGTGCGCTTACCGATATCGCTTTATCAACTAAGATTGAGTTCGTCACTTCCTCAACTGGTGAACAGCGCATACTCGTTGACGGCGAGGATGTGACTGAAGAGATACGCTCGCCAGAAGTTGAAACAGCGGTTTCATATGTTAGCGCTATAAGGGGCGTTCGTAGGGCGCTACAGGCAATGCAGAGGGAGCTCGTTAAAGGTAGGTGTGCAGTAGCCGAAGGAAGGGACATGCAGACTGTTGTCTTCCCAGATGCTCAGTTGAAGGTTTTCCTAACTGCGTCGCTTGAAGAGAGGGCAAGGAGACGCTACCTTGAGCTCAAAGCGAAGGGATACGATGTCTCATTTGAAGATGTGCTCAAGCAAACTCAAGAGCGTGATAGGCTTGATTCCACAAGGGATGATTCGCCCCTCATTCCTGCCGAGGATGCTATCATCATTGATACAACACACATGAGCCCAGAAGAGGTCGTCCAGCAAATACTTAGCGCCCTAAGGCAAAGGACAGAGGGAGACGAAAGCAACACAGCCTGCGGGTTTAAACAATAGCGGTAGTGGGCATATTAGCAGTGACGCTTTTCAAAACCAAAGTGAAGGGGTGATGCGCTATGAGGCGATGGATGTTGGTCTTTTCCGCTGTGCCGTTTCTCTTTGCGGTGGTTGCTTTCATGCTCGCTGGTTGCGGTGGGGGCGGTGAAAAGCAAGTAACCACAGGTCCGACAGGCAGTATCGTTGGGCGTATCGTCAGCACAAAAACCAGAGGCAGGGTCATGGCAGTTGCTATCATGGGCGCTTCACAAATAACACCTGTGACGAGCATTGAAGGTGATAGGTTCCGCATCGACAATGTTCCTGTTGGCGAGCAGACTGTGTGCGTGCGCTCAAGCGAGGGTAACAGAGGCGCAGTGTTCGTTGCTCAAGTCTTACCGAACAAGGTCACTGATGTAGGTGATGTTGAGGAGAAGCCGTTAGGCAAAATCTCGGGTTTCGTTTATGAGGTAGATGAACAAGGTAACAAGGGCAAGCCGATTGCCAACGCATTAGTTTCCGCAAGACCGCTGTCGGGTGAAGCTGAAGCGCAACCGCTTGAGGAAGTCCCTAAAGGCATGTTTGCGATGACGAGGACGGATGCAAACGGTAGCTATGAGCTTCTCCTGCCAGCTGGCACTTACCTCGTTGTGGCTGATGCCCCAAGGTATATGCCTGCTACAGACACTGTTACTGTTGAAGAACTTCAAGTGACGGAATGCAACTTCGGTCTAATGAGGCTGAAAGATGCCACGGGGAGCGTCTATGGCAAAGTCACTGCTGAAGTGAATGGGCAAGTGTTGCCAGTTGCGGGCGCACTTGTAGTGCTTGCGCCAAAAGGAGAGCCCGGCGTGCCAGAGGTAGCTCCATCAGGAATAACCGTCGGGATGCTTCTTGGAGCCCTGCCAAATGCTCTCTCAAAGAAGCATGGTAAGAAGGTTGTTGTTCCACCGGCGTGGGGACGCATCGCCGTCGCTTTCACAGATGCTGAGGGCAACTACACGATAGACAATGTCAAGCCCGGAAGCTACAGGGCAGTGGCATTCAAAGAGGGCTACGGGGAAGACGAAAAAGAAGTGCAAGTTAAGCCGGGTGGTAGCGAGAGGGTTGACTTTAGGCTGAAGGCAAAGGTTGGCGTTTTGTTTGGTTATGTCAGGGACAGCGAGAGTAAAAGCCCAATTGAGGGCGCAACCGTAATCGCCATCGGCTTTGGCGACCCTTGGTATGTGTGGGGTGGATGGATTGAAGTGCCAGACAAGCCGCACATCTTTGTCAAGCCCGTGCATGGTAAGAAGAACATTGCTCCAACGCCTATCATCCCAATCCATCCGCCAGTCATACCACCATTCAGACCACCAGTCCGAGCGAGCACAACTACCGACAAGGATGGTTGCTACAGCCTCACATTGTCTGAGGGCGAATACTTTGTGAGCGTGTGGAAGGACGGATACGAGCCACAAGGTGCCATTGTCACTGTGACTGCTGGTGGGAAAACACAACAGGATTTTGAACTCACGAGAAGTTTGGGGGAGCAACTTGTGCTCGAGTTGGAGTTGCCGACCGAGCCCGTTAAGTTGGGCGAGCCTGTCAAGATGAGGCTTGTGCTCAAGAACGAAGGCGATAAGGAAGTTACACTGCGCTTCAATTCGGGACAGAGATATGACTTCATAGTGCGTTCCGAAGATGACGAAGTTGTATGGCAGTGGTCGCACGATAAAGCATTTGCGCAAGTCACTGGTGAGGAGAAGATTCAACCTGGCGGTCAGCTTGTGTATGAGGAAACTTGGGCGCAGGTGGACAACGATGGCAACCAGGTCAAGGAAGGAGTTTACTATGTTGAAGGTGTCGTGGCATGTGCTCCGCCGATAAGCACCGTTGGCTCAGTCACCGTGGGTGAGTCCCCAGAAGTTGGTGGCGGTATCGTAGGTTTGCATGGGGGCAAGCTTAAGAGGACGAAGCGTTAAGGCGTTCGTTTAAGCATCGTCGGTTTCCCCTTCGTTCGTTAACTGCGAATGTAGGGGCGCATCCACCTAAAGAGGTGGATGCGCTCCTTTCATTTTTCATCGGCTTTCAGCTATGTTGGTTAGTGGTGGTTAGCCATCGATTCTATCGGTGCCAATGGGGGCGATAGAGGATGCGTTCGTCACCGCTTTTTGTTGGCATAGATGTTGGAACTGAGGGCGTCCGTGTCATTGCAACCAAACCTGATGGTGAAATTGCTGGTAGCGTGAGCGTAGCGAATGAGCAAGAGAAGGTTGAGCTACCTGAAGGATGGTCTGAGCAAGATGCGAGGTTGTGGTGGGAGGCAACGAAGGAAGCCCTTAGGGGCTTGTGCGATCTTATTGACCCTTCATGCATCGTTGCAGTTTCTGTGGCTTCCACATCTGGCACTTTTGTGCCCGTAGATAGCTCTGGTGAGCCTCTGCGGAATGCGCTGATGTATAACGACATGCGTGCAGTTGAGGAAGCAAGAGAGGTTAGAAGATACGCAACCGATCTTGAGGCAAAGCTTGGCTATCAGATACAGCCATCGTTTGCGCTCCCGAAGATGCTGTGGCTACGCAGGCATGAAAAGGATTTGTTTGAGCGCACCGCAAAGCTACTCCATGCTGCTGACTTCATAGTGGCGAAGCTCACTGGCATAGTCGGTGTTAGCGACTTCTCAAACGCTCTCAAATCGTGCTTTGATGTTGTTGACATGTGCTTCCCTGATTGGATTGAGGACAAGCTTGGCATACCGCTTGATAAGCTCCCGAAGGTTTTGGTGCCGGGCGAGCAGATTGGCTATGTGAGCGAAACGGCTTCCTCTGAGACTGGGTTGCCAAGGAATGCGGTTGTCGTCGCTGGTGCAACGGATGGGACTGCTGCATTCATCTGCTCTGGCGCAAGTGCCGTTGGCGAGTGGAATTCAAACCTCGGTAGCACCCTTGTCCTTCGCGGTCTGTGTGAGCGTTTGCTGAAGGATGATATGGGACGGATCTACTATCATCGTCACCCAGATGGCTTGTGGATGGCGGGCGCTGCAAGCAACACTGGTGGCGAGTGTCTTCGTGTGCGTTTCCAGAGAAGGGAGCTTGCGTTGATGGATGAGATGGCTTACAAGCGCATCCCTACAGGGGTGCTCGTTTACCCGTTGGTGAGGCGTGGCGAGCGCTTCCCGTTCGTTAACGAGAACGCAAATGGCTTCATGGTGGGCGAGCCGAAGGACGAGTTTGAACTTTATGCAGCTCACATTGAGGGCGTGGCTTTCGTTGAGCGTTGGTGCTTTGAGGTTTTTGAGAGCATTGGTCATCGTGTAGGCGAAAGTGTTTTTGTAACTGGTGGTGGGTCAAAATCTGGATTATGGAACAAGGTGCGTGCGAGTGTCCTTAGGAAAGTTCTCATACGCCCGAGAGTTGCTGAGACGGCTTTTGGCGCAGCAATCATAGCTGCATCCAAAACTTATTTTTCGTCGTTAAGCGAAGCTTCAAAAGCTATGGTGAAGAGAGGGGAAGCGTTTGAGCCAGACGATTCACTTGCTCGTGCATACGAGGAGGCTTACTGGCGCTTCCGAGTTGAATGCAGTGAGAGGGGCTATGGGTAGGTGAAGGCGTAAGCGAAATCTTTGGAGGGGTTTGTCCATCATGTTTGAGCACATGCTTGCTGAGAAAGCCTTCACATTGCGTGGTGATGTGCTTGAATGGGTTGAGAGCATGCGCCTTTGTGGTGAGCCATACGGGCAATATCGTTTCTCACCCTCACGCAATTACTGCGACGCATACTCATCGGCTATAGCTGCTTTCCTACGGGATATGTTTGATGAGCTGTCACACTTGGGGGAGAAAGAGCGGTTGCAGTGGATTGAGCTTCTGTGTTCCTTTCAAGACCCAGATAGCGGTTACTTCTTTGACGAGCGTTTATTCCCGAAGGACTGTAATGACTTGCTCTCAATGTTTGAGCTGACGCATGCTTGTGTGTCAGCGCTTGACCTGCTTGGCAGTCTGCCGAAGAATCGTTTGCGTTTCCTTGACGCCCTCGCCAACGCTCCAGCGTTAATAAGGTGGCTCGACGAGAGGGTTTGGGTTACACAAAGTGGCGATAGCCTTGTTGATAGGGCTTTGTTGGAGGGCAGGTTGATATTCCATCTTGGTGGGTTGCTCATCTATGCGTGTGAGTGGGGCGATGTAGGTCATGATGTGGTTGAGCTTTTCTTCCGATGGCTTGATAGCAATGTTGATCCATCAACGGGCTTGTTTGGGACGAAGCAAGGTTGTAGCCTGCTGAACTCGATGTGCGCTTCTTCTTACATCTACGGGCTCTACTTCCATCAATCTCGCCTTGTGCTCTACCCAGATAAAGTGATTGATTCGGTTCTATCCTTGCAGAGGCAAGATGGTCTTTTTGGCTCAACGCCTGAGGCAAACTTCTCAGCAGCGATGTTGCTTGTCGGCATGTTGATGCGCTGTGAGCATAGGCAGATTGAAGCGGAGGCTTCTTTGCGTCGTTTGCAACGCTCTATAATTTCGCTTGAACTACAAAACGATGATGGTGGTTTCCATGCGGGCGCAAGGCTTCGTGGCAGGCACTGTCATTTTGGTATCAATTGGCTCTGTGTTGACACTAACGAAAGTGACATGCTTTCAACATGGCTTTACTGTGGCGCGTTAGCTCTCATCTCGGAAGCTGTTGAATCACCATTATCGCGAGTTGGGTGGTTCATTCGTGAGCGCAATGAAGCACCCACATTCTCATCGTGGCTTTAGCATGACAAGTTGATGGGAGGGTGTGAGCTATGGCACAGGCTGAGCGATACGACTTTAAAGCGATAGAGCGCAAATGGCAGAAACGATGGGCGGAGCAGGAGCTCTTCAAGGTAACCGAAGACACTTCAAAGCCGAAGTTCTACTACCTTGACATGTTCCCCTACCCGAGCGGTGAGCTACACATGGGGCACATGCGAAACTACATCATCGGCGATGTGATCTCACGCTATCGCCACATGCTCGGTTACAATGTGCTTCATCCGATGGGTTATGACGCGTTTGGTCTGCCAGCCGAGAACGCAGCCATTCAACACGGTCTTCATCCGAGCATCTGGACTGAGAGATGCATAGAAAGGATGAGGAAGCAGTTTGACATGCTCGGCATATCGTTTGATTGGAGTCGTCAGATACGCACATGCGACCCTGAATACTACAAGTGGAATCAGTGGTTCTTCCTGAAGTTCTATGAGCGTGGGCTTGCCTACAGGCGTCCAGCACCGGTTAACTGGTGTCCGAGTTGTGAGACGACGCTCGCAGATGAGGAGGCGGAGAGGGGCTTCTGTTGGCGCTGTTCGACGCCCGTTGAAAAGAGATGGCTTGAACAATGGTTCTTGAAGATAACAGCGTATGCGGAGAGGCTTCTTGAAGACCTTGATATGCTTGAGCATTGGCCAGAAAGAGTGAAGGTGATGCAACGCAACTGGATAGGGAAGAGCGAGGGCGTTGAATTCGATTTAGAGCTTGAAGGGTTGGGCGAGAAGGTGAGAGTGTTCACGACGAGGATTGACACCGTTTACGGTGTGACATTCGTCGTGCTCGCTCCAGAGCATCCACTTGTCCCGAAGCTCATTGAAAGGAGTCCGAGGCGAAGTGAGCTCTATAGGGCTGTCCAGCAGATGCTCTCAAAAAGCATCGAAGAGCGTTCTTCAGAGGAAGCCGAAAAAGAGGGCGTCTTCCTTGATGCGTATGCGATACACCCGTTGACGAAGCAACGAGTTCCAGTTTGGGTTGCAAATTATGTGCTGATGGAGTATGGGACTGGAGCTATAATGGCTGTGCCCGCACATGACCAGCGTGACTTTGAGTTCGCACGAAAATACGGCTTAGAGGTTCGCCCCGTCATAAGACCCCCAGATGGGCAAATCGATGCCAAAGATATGGAGAGGGCATATGTTGAGCCGGGCATAATGATCAACTCAGGGCAGTTTGATGGCATGTTCAGTGAGGATGCGAAAGAAGCGATTGCGGATTACATGGAGAGGCTCGGGGTCGGCAAGCGAAGTGTCCAATACAGGCTCAGGGACTGGCTAATCTCAAGACAGCGTTACTGGGGGACTCCATTCCCAATCGTTTACTGTGACAGGTGTGGTATCGTTCCCGTCCCAGAGGAACAACTTCCGGTTCTGCTTCCACCGAATGTGCAAATAACAGGGAAGGGCGGTTCACCGCTTTCTCAAGTTCCCGAATTCGTCAACGCCACATGCCCAAAGTGCAATGGGAGAGCCAGAAGGGAAACCGATACGATGGCGACATTCGTTGACAGCTCTTGGTATTTCCTTCGCTTCTGTGACCCTCACAACGATGAAGAGCCATTCAGCAAAAGAGCGGTTGACTACTGGATGCCAGTTGATCAGTATGTTGGTGGGATTGAGCACGCTGTCTTACACCTTCTCTATGCGCGCTTCTTCACGAAGGTGCTCTATGACATGGGCTTGGTGAAAACGAAAGAGCCCTTCTTAAGGCTGTTCACTCAGGGCATGATTTATCACGAAAGCTATTACTGCAGGCACTGCAGGTCATACAAGCGCCCTGAGGAGGTCGTCAGCGAAGCTGTTGAGGGCAGGAGGGTTGTGAGGTGTGGGAGTTGTGGTGAAGAAGTGGAAGTTGGGATGGACAAGATGAGCAAGTCAAAGCTCAACATAGTCACTCCAGACTATGTTTGCGAGCAATACGGTGCTGACACCGCCCGTCTCTTCATCCTCTTCATCGGTCCACCAGACCAAGATGCCGAATGGACTCCAAGGGGCATTGAAGGCATGCATAGGTTCTTGAACCGCTTGTGGCGTTTCGTTAACGGTCACTTGGACGATTACATCAGCGGTTGGAGGGAGGAGCTTGAAAGGCTGAAGCCGAGCTTGGATGCTAATCAAAGGGCTTTAAGGAGGAAGCTCCATCAAACCATACGCAAGGTGACGGAGGACATCGAAGGTTTTGGGTTCAACACCGCTATAGCTGCGCTTATGGAACTCTTCGGCGAGATGCAATCCTTCGCTTCATCGATGCGCAGCAAGGACACAAGAGAAGGGTTCACGGACAGGGTCGTTCTATCGGAGGCAATGGAACTCATCCAATTCCTCTTGCATCCGTTTGCACCGCACATAACCGACGAGCTTTGGGAGAGGCTCGGTGGGAGTGGCAGTCTGTATCAACAGCGCTGGTGTGAGGTTGACGAAGAGGCAGCAATGTCGGAAGAGAGAGTCATCGTAGTCCAAGTCAATGGGAAGGTAAGGGATAGGCTTGTAGTGCCTGTTGGGACATCAAAAGAGGAGTTGCAACGGCTCGCATTGAGTTGCAAAGGGGTTCAAGCCCACATATCGGGGAAGCAGATAAAACGCATCATCGTTGTGCCAGACAAGATTGTGAACATCGTCGTTTGATGCTTTACAGGCATAATGTAACTGAGGCGGTGAGCCAGCATGGAGGAGAAGCTGAGGCGCAAGCTACAACAACTGCGTTTGCAAAGGATGCAAATAGAGAGGCACATCCTTCAACTCGAACGACAAATAGCGATGCACGGTAGCACATACCCAGTTAGGAAGGAACTTGAGCGCCTCAGTGAGAAGCGAGCCGACCTGCTCGCACAAGAAGAGCAGATAACGAAGCAACTGATGGGAGAAGCTGAGGTAGCGCAGGAGATGAAGGCAGAGCCTGAGACGGCTGTGGGCGAGGAGGCGAAAGAGGAGAAGGAAGTCGAAGCACCAGCTAAACCACAACGCAAAGGGCGTGGTAGGAGAAAGAAACAGCCAAGCGAGGCATGAACTCATTTGTGGTTTTCAACGGAGTTGAAGCACATGGAGCGGACTTACAAGATACTCGTGGCGGATGATGAAGAGGCAGTCGTTGAAATGGTGCGTGTCAACCTTGAGCGGGAAGGCTACAAAGTGATAACAGCTTACGATGGTGTGGAAGCAATTGAGAAGGCGACCTCAGAGAAGCCCGACTTGATCATCCTCGATGTTGTCATGCCTCGCCTTGACGGCTATGAAGTTCTTGAGTTGCTTCGCGTCCATCCAGAGATGAAGGATGTGCCAGTCGTCATGTTGACTGGATATCCGAGCGACATCGGTGCTGTCGCTGCGTTTGAACACGAGGCGGACAGTTACTTGCCCAAACCTTTCGATCCAGAGACTTTGGTGGTCCTCGTCAGGAGGCTTCTCAGCGAGAGGTAGGAAGGGGATGCAATGGTATGACAGGGTGCTCATAGTGGCTTTCATTGTGGTTGTCTCCCTCTCCACCATCATGTATCTAACGCTGATGAAAAAGGGAACAGCACCGAGCGTTACGGTGATCGGTGTGCCGGAAACGCATGGTGCTATACAACTGCCGAAGATAAAAGTTCATGTGAAAGGCGCTGTGAGGAAGCCCGGTGTTTACGAGTTTAACGCTGGCGCCCGTGTCGAAGATGCTGTTAAGAAAGCAGAGGCTTTGCCCAAAGCTGATGTTCACGCACTTAACCTCGCTGCCTTCCTCAAGGATGGTGATGAAGTTTTCGTTCCCGATAGAAGTTCGAGGGCGCTTGAGGCGTTTGAAGAAGCTCTCACCATAAGAGGCGCTGAAAAAATCGCACCCACATACAGCAGGAGACGGAAACAGCTACCGATTGGTAAGGTTGCGATAAACAGAGCTACAGCCAAGCAACTTGAAAGCTTGCCCGGGATTGGGCCAGCTTTGGCAGAACGCATCGTGGAGTATAGGCAGGCTCACGGTCCGTTCAAATCTGTTGACGAGCTTCTCAATGTCAGAGGCATCGGGAAGAAGAAGCTTGAGGCATTACGCCCGTATGTGAAGCTTTGGTGAGATCGGTCGTTGCGGTCTCATACAGGATGTGTTTGTGGTGGCAAACGGGAAACGGTTGTTGGAGAAGGGATTAAATCTACTGCTCAACCGCCTCCCCGCATTTGCAGTCATCGTTTATGTCCTCGGTGTTGTCATCGGCAATACACCAATACCACGATCGCTTACGAGTTTGGCTGTTTGCATGTGGCTGATTGTCGCTTGCTTTTATTTGCTCGCAGGTTGCTACCTCCTGCGGCGCAAGATGGTGATTGAAGGAAGCCTCATCTTGATGCTCTGTGCGTTTGCAGTCGGGATGATGGCACAGCAACTCCGCATGCTTCGCCTGTATGATTCGCTTAGAAGCATCTGCAGACCAATCAAGCTGTGTAAGCTTGTGTTCATGCCCTATGAGCACCCGAGGATGATGCAGGTAAGTGCAGATGTGTTGGATAAAAGTGAGCGAGTCATCTGGCATGTGAAGGCGCTCGTGTTGAAGGTGGATGAAGAAGATAGCGCATTGGGACGCCTCGAAGGTCACAGCATCCTCGTTGGCATTAAAGGTTTGCTTGATGAGGCTGAAACGGGCGAGCCATTGATTGAGCTTGGGAAAGTTGTAAGTGCGAGTGGCTCGCTGAGTTTGCTTCCTGATGTGAGCAACCCACACCAACCGAACACAACGCGCAGGCTTTTGATGGAGGGTGTGGTCGCGCGCTTCACAGTTGATGTGCACGACTTCGGTCATGGGAAAGGGCAACAAGTTCCGATGAGTTCTTTAAAGAGTTGGAAGGCGAAGTTAACGCTCTTACGAATGCGAATCAAGGAAAGGCTTTTTGAGCGCATGCGTTCTTGGTTGCCCGTTGAGTCTCGGGATGAGGCAATGAGCGTTATCGGGAGTATGTTCCTCGGGATGCATGCAGCGCATCTCCCGAGCGAGATAGCTGATGTCGCAAGGCGCTCTGGCGTAATACATATCCTCGTCGTCTCAGGGCTACATGTCACATTCATCGCTATGCTCGCCAGCCGCCTCGTCTCGCCGAACAGTTGGCTAAGCATCTTGCTCGGCTTAATCGCAGCCTTTTGCTACTGGCTCATAAGCTATGGTGAGCCATCAATAACACGCGCTGTGCTCATGTTCTCCTATGTAACCGTTGGCTCGTCGTTCAGTAAGATGAGGCGCGCGCCTCACTTTAGAGCTGATTGGATGATGTCGTTATGTTTTGCTGGCGTCATCATGGTGGCTATGTCGCCAGCCTCACTCTTCAACATAGGTTTCCAACTTTCCTTCGTTGCGACCTTCGGGATATTGTGGCTTGGTGGTTCTGTTATCAACGCTTTCATGCGATGCAGGGAATGCGATGAGCGCACTTTCAACCTACGGCAACATGTTGGACGGCTTATGTGGTATCCATCAGCCACCGTTGGCGCTCAGGTTATGATTTCGCCGCTTATGGCATACCACTTCAATAAACTTGTGCTTGCGGGCTTCGTGTCAAACCTCGTCATCGTGCCTTTAGCGCTTGTTATGCTGACGCTTTCTATCGCAAGCGCGATGGTGGCTGGTTCGTATGAAGTGATTTCATGGGCATCTGAGGTGAACATGCTCGCTGTGTTCATGGGGGTGCTTTCTTCTGTGGTTGGTTTCGTTGGGCGAGCCCTCATGTGGGTGAACAGCATCCTTGCTGGCTGGCTTGTGCATCTCATGACCTTCTTCGCTACGCTTCCCTTTTCCACTTTGGATGTGCGAATTGTGGATCCAATGAGTCTCGTTGCCATCTACGCTTTAATAGTGGCTCTGCCTATGTTACCATCGGTGATCACGCGCACGCGTGCCTCAGGCAAAACCTCAATTGCACATGCTCTTAGAATCATCTTGGTTGTAGCATTGCTTTGCATGCTCTTCCAGATAGCCGGCAAGTTACTCAGGGTCGTCAACCCATGTGTAGCTTTCTGGATGCTCGATGTTGGGCAAGGGCAATGCATCTTCGTTCGTGCGCCCAACGATAGGTGCATGCTTGTGGATGCGGGCACGATGAGCCTTAGCGGAACCGCAGGTGATATGCTCGCAAAGGAACGCATCTTGCCGTTCCTCTACAGGGAGAGGGTGCACCAAATCGATGTGCTCGTCATAACCCATCCAGATGAAGACCATGTCTCTGCGCTCCCAGCAATACTTGAGCGAATACCGGTTGGCATCGTCCTTGATCCGAGCCTGCCATCAAGTGAGCCATCATATTTGAGGGCGCTCAGCATCATCGCTGAGCGTCATATAAGCCGATTGGTTGCGAGGCGAGGGCAAAGAATTGTCCTCGACAGCGAAAACGGGGTCTATGCTGATGTGCTTGCGCCAAGCGAGCCATTGCTTCGTGGCACGAGAGACGATGTGAACAATAATGTTATCGTGCTATCGGTGAATGCGCTTGGAAGGAAAATACTGCTCACGAGCGACATGATGAATGAACAGGAAGAACACTTGCTCTCAATCGCTTCCCCGACGGAGTTATATGCCGATGTGCTCTATGTCCCGCACCATGGAAGTAGCAGTTCGTGTGGCGAGGAATTGCTTTTGAAGGTCAAGCCGAAGATCGCTCTCATCTCGTGCGGGCGTTTCAACCCCTTTGGGCATCCATCCAGCGAGGTCATCGACAGGTTGAACAGTGCTGGCGTTCAAGCAATCCTTCGCACAGACGAACACGGCGCAATACTCCTGCGCATCACAAAGAGGGGCATCACAACCGTCAAATTCGGCAGGCGTTGGTGACCCCCTTCCACATGGTGAACAAAAGTTCGCTATAATTTTCAATCGGGAAAAATGTGGGGGCGTAGCTCAGAGGGAGAGCGCTGGAATCGCACTCCAGAGGTCAGGGGTTCAAATCCCCTCGCCTCCACAGTTCAATTTTTGTTTTTGTGGCATCTCAGATGAGCGGAAGGAAGTTTTTCAACCTCTCGAGCGATGCATTAGCCTGTTTGTTCCTCCTCGCATATGCTCTTTGTTTCCACTCACGCTACATAGTTGCAGGTAAGTTGATGCTTCCGGAGGCTCTGCCAAACCTTGCTGGAGTATCTGAAGGGGAAGCTGTCCGTTGGAACGCACTGCAGTGGGATGGAGCAGCTCAATACCTCCCTTGGAGACATGTCGCAAAGGAGATGTTGAAAAAGGGCATTGTGCCACTTTGGAATTCACACCAAGGATGTGGTATGCCACTCCTCGCAAACCCTCAAGTCGGCGTCTTCTACCCGCTGAACCTTTTGCTTTGGTTTGCACCGATTGAGGTGGTGTCCACTTGGCTTGCGATACTGCATATGGTTATCGCTCTCCTCTCCACTTACTATCTTTCAAGAGCGCTCTCCATAAATGTTTTCGGTAGCCTTGCTTGTGCGCTCTCGTATGCTTTTTGTGCACCGATGATAAGCTGGCAAATGCTCCCAACAGCTTTTAACACGATGAGCTGGTTCCCGTGCGCGCTTCTCTGTGTCATCTTGCAAATGCGCACCCCTTCACTCCTTCGCCTCCTCACTACTTCTGGGGTTTGCACCATGCTCATTTTGAGCGGTCATCCACAACTGTGCATCTATGCGCTCATATCTCTTTGCATCGTCTCGCTCATGTTGTGTGTCTTTCTCTGTTCCAACGGCGTTGAGGCAGTGCATCGATTCGCTTCCGTTATCATCGCCATTGCGCTTGCCATATCACTCTCCGCATCCCAACTTTTGCCGACCATGGAACTGTCACGCTACTCGCACCGTTACAGTGCTCCAACTTGGGATGGCTATTACTGGTTTGCCTTGCGAGGGTTGAGCTATAGCGATTTCATCATGTTCCTATTGCCTTATGCGTGGGGCAAGCCACAGCTTGGAACTTACATCGGCAAAGAAAACTTCTCAGACTATTGTCCTTATGTTGGTGTTGTGGCGCTCGTGCTCGCGTTCTTGGGTGTTGTTTCAGCTTGTGAAAGGCAAGCCAACGATGCGCCCAAAAAGCGTATGATTGCATCAATCGGTTTAAGTCTCCTCGTTGTGGGTCTTCTCATGGCGACTGGGAGCGCCTTCAACATACCGTTTTACTTTGCCCTCCCCGGGTTTGCTCAGATTGGCACACCGACAAGGGCTCTTTTTGTGAGCGCCCTCGGTATAGCCATGCTTTGCGCAATCGGCTTTGAATGGCTATCAACGGAGGTTGAAAGAAAGAGCGTAATGAAGAGCATGGTGAGTATCTCAATATCCCTCGCTTGCCTTTCATGCATCTTTGTTCTGTTGCTTCTCATGGCTCGCTTTTGGGCAGGCATTTCTCACATGAGCGTTTGGGAGGCTGTAGTGTTGTTGGTTCGTTGGAACGCAGGTGTGGTGCTTGCATCATTCCTGTTCGCATTGGCTATGTCGCTACGGTGGCTCCTTGGGAGGTTCTCTCTTGTGATTGTGGTTTCATCGATGGCTCTTGAGCTGGTGCTATTCGGCATTGACTACAATCAAGCACTGAGCAAAACAGAATATGAGAAGCTAACAGCCACTTTGAACCTCATCAGGGAATCGGTGCCAGAGGTTGTTGATGGCTTGTATCGCATACTACCGTTAAGCTCATCATGGGGATTGCGGAAGCTCCCAAAAGCGCTCTTGCCACCAGACACATTGAGCCTTGGCAGTCTGTCTGATCCGCAGGCTTACGATTCGCTTATGTTGCGTAGTTACAAAGCGCTCATGGAGGTCATCGAGGGTGCCCACCCTTGTCCGTTAGAGAACGGCAACATGGTCCTACTGCGCAACGCCTTATCAAGGGGGCTCTTGCCGTTGGTTTCCGTCCGCTACATACTCACCACACAATCTCAGCAACCTAAGCAAATGGAGAGCACATGTAAAGTGCGCGGGTATGTCGGAAGGATTGTGTTGTATGAGTTGCGTAGCACGAAGCCGAGGGCTTTCGTGCCCAAACGGATCGCAGTTTGTAATAGTGGCGAACGCTCCCTACAACTCCTGAAGCGCTTGAAGGACACAGATCTTGCGGTTGTGACATGCGCAAGTTCAACACCAAAGTTGCAAACGGAGGGCTTCGTCAAGTGCATGTCGGTGAGGGATGAAGGTGTAATTTTAAAGCTGTTGGCAGTGGGGACTGGTGGGTGCGCTCTCGTTCTAAACGATACTTTCTACCCCGGTTGGAAGTGTTGGCTCATCGCAGGTGGCAATGTATGTAGAGAACTTCAAATACTCCCAGCGCAGTATGCTCTTCGCTGTGTCTTCATACCGCGGTTCTCGGACTATCAAAGGCATTGCACGATACTGTTTGCGTATGTGCCAACCTCTTACCTTGTCGGTTCTTTCATCTCACTCATCTCATGTTCGTTAGTTGCTGGGTTTGTGTGCTGTATGCTCACTCGTGTCTTTTCAACCAAGCTCATGGCTTCGTGAGAAAGCTCAATGGAGCTAACATCAAACATTGACAGCATCTCAGCCATCAGCTTCAGCTTTACCTCGCTTGGCAGGTTGTGGTCAAGCGCCAGTATCCATTGTCCCCTGTATTTTCCCCACCCACCCTTGCCTGCGAAATTCCCTTTGAGTATGCGCACGCCAAGCCCTTTTAGCGTTGCCTCAAGCTCCTCACACAGCTTTTCAGTTTGCCCTTTACGGCGGTTGATTGAACCCTTCCTCATTTCAACCTTCCCTCATCACTTAAGTCTTCGGATTCAAAACAGCTTCTTGCTATCAAGCAACAAAGTTACTGGACCTGCGTTATCGATCCTCACCACCATTTTTGCTTGGAAGACACCCTCCGACACTTTCACCCCTTCCTCTTTCAAAGCCTCGATGAAAACTTTATAAAGGTGTCTTGCCTCTTCCTGAGGTGCAGCATCAGTGAAGCTTGGGCGACGCCCCTTTCGGCAGTCGCCGTAGAGCGTGAAGTTTGATACAACCAGCACTTCCCCTGAGACATCCAAGACGGAGAAATTGAGTTTCCCGAGCTCGTCCTCAAAGATGCGCAAGTGTGCGACTTTGTTTGCGATGTATTTTGCATCTTCCTCGTTATCGTTGGAGCCGACACCGAGGAGCACAACCAAGCCATTTCCAATTGACGAAACTATTTGCCCATCAATTTCAACATGTGCGTAGCGAACACGCTGCACGACTGCCCTCAAGGTAATCCCTCCTTCACAACCCCTTGTGAGCCATCTCAATCGCTTTTATGAGGGCTCTCGCTTTGTTCATTGTTTCCTCATACTCCCGTTGTGGGATTGAGTCAGCTACAATGCCAGCTCCAGCCTGAACATACGCATCTTTTCCTTTCATCACGATGGTGCGTATAGTTATGGCTGTGTCCATGTTCCCAGAGAAGCTGAAGTAGCCGACGGCGCCTGCATACGGACCTCGCCTCGTTGGTTCGAGCTCTTCAATTATTTCCATCGCCCTAACTTTCGGTGCGCCAGAGACAGTCCCAGCAGGGAAAGAAGCCCTGAGCAGATCATAAGGTGTCCAGCGCTCATCAAGCTCCCCTTCAACTGTTGAGTATATGTGCATGACATGCGAGTAACGCTCAACCTGCATCAACTCGGTCACCTTAACAGTGCCTATTTTGCACACCCTCCCGATGTCGTTACGCCCGAGGTCGACAAGCATTATATGTTCGGCTCTTTCCTTCTCATCGTTGAGCAGTTCTATTTCAAGTGCTTTATCTTCCTCAGGTGTCTTGCCCCTCGGGCGAGTCCCAGCGAGCGGTCTTGTGCGCACATGACCATCAATGCAGGTGACAAGTATTTCTGGCGATGAGCCTATGAGGCGGATGTCACCGAAGGTGAGATAAAACATGTAGGGAGATGGGTTTATTGAGCGCAACGCTCGGTAGATGTTAAAGTCATCAACGCATACCTTCGTTTTCAACCGCTGTGATAGCACTACTTGAATGCAATCTCCAGCTGCGATATACCCCTTGGCTCGCCTGACGATGTCCATGAAGGAATCACGACTCATGTTTGAAGTGATGCTCGGAAGCTCAGCCTCACAAGCCTTTTGAGGCTTTATGTTCAGCTGTCCTTCCTGTAGCTTCTTCATCGTCCTCTCAATTTTTTCAACAGCCCTCTCATACGCGCTCTTTGCGTCCCCTTCGATATGCGCGTTCACGAGCACTTTTATCTTGCGCATCACATGGTCAAATATGATGACCGTGTCGGTTAGCATGAAATAGCAGTCGGGGAGTTGCAAGTCATCTTCGGCTATTTCTGGTAGCCGTTCAAAGAACCTCACCATGTCATATGCGATGTAGCCAACAGCACCGCCACAAAACCTCGGCAGTCCGTGCAGTGGGACGAACTTGAACTTCCCCATGATGCTTTGAAGCACATGCAATGGGTCCTCTGAAGGGTTTAAACGCCTCTCGGTAACTGATTCGCCTTGCTCTATGCGAACCACATTGCCCTTGCTTGAGAAGCACATGAACGGTTCTGTCCCGATGAATGAGTAGCGAGCCATGATTTCGCCGCCTTCAACACTCTCGAGCAGAAAGGAAAACGGTTCCTTGCGCACCTTCAAGAACGCCGAAACGGGTGTCTCCAAGTCGGCAAGCATTTCACCATACACTGGTATGGTGTTGCCCTTCGACGATAATTCGATGAACTCGCTAAGCGTTGGCTTTATATCGCTCATGGCTCCCCTCCTCATCCTGTGGCTCGGTGTATACTAACAGGTTTGAGCCTCGCTAATAGCATAACATCATAAGCGCAGGTAGTAATTTGATGGTGGTGACGAGCAAGTGAACGATTTGAAAGAGGAGAAGAAAAAGCTGAGGGAGCTTGTGAAGGGGAAGTTTGAGGCTCTTACAAAGTGCGAGAGAGAAAGGATGAGCCAGCTTATATGCCACAGAGCTTTCGAGCTCCTTAAAAGTATCGGGGCGAAAACCGTGATGCTGTATGCACCGATGGATGACGAAGTGGATGTTGAACCACTGATAGAGGAGCTTTTGCGGAGTGGAGTGAAAGTTTGTTTGCCCAAAGTGGACAGAGCCAGTAGGAAGCTCATCCCGAGGCTCATAGGTTCGCTTTGTGATAGGCATATCACAGTTGGCGCATACGGCATAAGAGAGCCAACAGATGATTGTCCACAGGTTGACTTGAGCGAAATAGGTGCTATCATCGTCCCTGGAAGGGCATTTGATAGGGCGTGCAGGCGTGTCGGCAGGGGCGGTGGCTATTACGATCGCTTCCTCAAGAGCCTGCCACAGGATGTGTTGAAGGTTGGCGTGGCATTTGAATTTCAAATCTTTGACGAAGTTCCAACGACCGAGGAAGATGTCGCAGTGGATTGTGTCATCACTGAGACGCGCATCATCCCTTCACAAAAAGCAAAAGAAGCCTCGAAGCTTCACAGGGGGAGCAACTTTAGCAGTGCATCTTAGCTTTTGCTGTGGCGCTTGTTCTATGTGGTCTGTTGATGTTTTCGCCCGCGCATCATCGAAGCCCCGATTGAAGCGAGCATGATCAGCCATGGTTCGGCGACAGCTCTAAAACGAGGTTCAAGTTGTGGACCTGGAACTGCGAGCAGGTAGACGGATACGAAAGCGCATAGCGCACACATCCACTTCATTAGTCCATCATGCGTTGCATACACCCTCAGCGAGTAAAGGGCGAGCACATCAACGAACAATGTGAACAGCAGGCTATAAAACCAGAGCAGTTTCGTCAGCGTTGGCAATTGGCTGAGGCGTTCTTGCCATGCTATCTTTAGCGCGTCTTTGAACTTGCCCTCCTTTATCAACCTCAAAATGCGTTCTCGTATCGGGGTTTGTGTCCCCTCGTTCTTTATCCCAGAGAACTTTGCCAAGAGGTCTTTTACGGGTAGCGTCATGAAAAGGTAGTGCACGAAACCGCCGATGTGAACTGAGAGTGCTTCCTTTGGGTGAGCCATGATGATGGCTCGTGCATGTTTAACCAGCGCTGATGTGTTTTTGGGGTCATGCGTGGCTGGTTGCCATATGTCCTCTGGTTTCGTCGCCCTGAATGCTTTCATGCCCTCAAAGTCCTTGAGGGAGTCGTTGAAAAGTTTGAGTTGAGCTTCTTCAAGCCTTATGCCCTCAGCGTAAGCCATCGTCGCAGCAGCGTTGTAATATGCGAACGCAAGTTGATGTCCAGTGCACAGGAGGAGCGTTTTAAAGATGATGAAGTTTCGCACAAGCCAAGGGACAAGTGGAGCGAGAAAGGAGAGAACCATCTTAACCACATTGGCGAACCATTCTGAGACTGGTCTGTTTCGCATTGCCACAGATAGCACCGCAATCCATATCAAGCCGATGCCGACACCAATCGGTCTTGTGAGCGTTGCTATCCCGAGCATCAAACCGCAAGGTATAAGCCAACGATTGCTTTGACCTCTTAATGCCTTCAAGCCGAACAGTGACGCAACCAAGATGAAAAAGATGAAAAGCGTCTCGCTGAGTAGTCTCTGACACTGAAACACAGGCAACGGCGCGACAGCGTATGCGATAGCGGCGATTATGCCAGCTGTAGGGGTTGATGTGAGCAAGACCGCTATGTAGATGAGCATGGTGCTGATTGAATCGACGATGTCTTGGATGAACACGATGGCGATCGGGTTGTAGCCGAATGCCTTGTAAACTATGGCGATGAAGAGTGGGTAAACTGGAGTGCGGTGAGAATCTGGCGAGAAGGGTTTCATGCGCGATTGGGAGAACACATGGTGTTCCAAAATGTTTATGGCGAGCCTTTCGTAGCCATACGAGTCTGGCGAATACAACCTCTCTGGTTTGTTAAACCATATTAGGGTGGTTGAACAGCGGATGAGAAGAGCGAAGGCTGATATGAGTGTCGCATACAATGCTGTGCGAAATCTCATGCCACCACACCTTGTGCCGTTCGATATCTTGAGTTCATTTGCATACCGAGATTATGATGCGCTAACATCCATCTTTGCATAAGCTCAAGCGAGGGCAAAAACAAACGGAGGTGATAGTGCGAAGTGGGAGAGCTCCTCATCTACAACACGCTTACCTCTCAAAAGGAGGTTTTCAAGCCGAGGGAGGAAGGCAAGGTTTACATGTATGTCTGTGGCATAACGCCTTATGATGCGCTTCATGTTGGGCACGCACGCACCTTCGTCGTCTTTGATGTGATAAGGCGCTACTTGGAGCACAGGGGCTATAAGGTGTTCCATGTGCAAAACATCACCGACATAGACGACAAGATAATAAACCGTGCCAACGAGCTCAAGATATCGCCAAGAGAGCTCGTCGAACAGCAGATCAAGGAAGCCGAGTTTGACATGCGCCAGCTCGGGTTGCTTAAGCCACATGTTGAGCCAAGGGTGACTGAGCACATCCCCGAGATAATAGAGATGGTGCGCGTGCTGATTGAGAAAGGTTATGCATACCAAGTTAACGGCGATGTTTACTTTGATGTCTCCAAGTTTCCACGCTACGGACAGCTATCAAAGCAGGATTTGAGCGCCCTGATCGCTGGGGCGAGAGTTGAGGTTGACCAAAGGCTTAGAAATCCGCTTGACTTCGCCCTTTGGAAGTCAGCGAAGGAAGGCGAGCCATGTTGGGATAGCCCTTGGGGTAAAGGACGCCCAGGATGGCACATTGAGTGTAGCGCCATGTCTCTAAAGTATCTTGGCAGTGGCTTTGATATACACGGTGGCGCAGCTGATCTCATCTTCCCACACCATGAGAATGAGATAGCTCAGAGCGAGGCATACACAGGTGAACGCCCGTTTGTGCGTTACTGGGTGCACTCTGGGCTCGTGACAGTCGGCGGGAAAAAGATGGCTAAGTCGCTCGGCAACTTCGTCCGCCTGAGGGATGCTTTGAAAGAGCACGGTAAGGATGCATTGAGGCTCGCATTCCTAAGCGTGCATTACAGAAGCCCAATGGATTACTCTGATGAGAGGGTCAACCAAGCCAAAGCTTCACTTAAACGATTGAGCACTCTCTTTGCATCCGTAGAAGAGTTAGTTCGGCGGAAGGATGCTTCACGCACGGGAAGCGAGTTGGCAAATAGGATAAGAGAGGAAAGGGAGCGCTTCTTAAACTCTTTCAACTCCGCTATGGAGGATGACTTCAACACAGCCCAAGCTTTAGGTGAGGTGTTTGAGTTTGTGAAATTCCTTAACGCCGTCGTCGCTCAACCTTCAGCGCCAACCGATGATCTTGTAGCCGAGTTGGTGGAGTGTGTTAGTGCCATCAAAAACTCACTTGGCATATTTGGCATAGAGGTGCAACCTGAGGGAGTTGAGGCTGAGGCGGAGCGCCTAATTGAGCTTCTGATCGAAGTCCGTCATAGGTTGCGCCAGAAGCGTGAGTTTGAGCTCGCCGATTTCATAAGGGAAAGGATGAAGGAGCTTTCGATCATCCTTGAGGATACACCAACTGGCACAAGATGGCGCAGAGAAAAACAAAAGTAGCTCACTGGCAATCATGCTTGGGGGTCACAGAATGGTTGAGCTAAAGAAGGCATTGAAAGTGTGTGGGCTCGTATTAGTGGGTTTGGTCATCGTGTGCATTTGCATCCTTGTTGGTCTCGTAGTCAGGGATGACGGGCGCATCTTCGATGGTGTTCATTCGCTTGGGCTCGATTTGGGTGGGATGACTTTACAGCAAGCTGAGCAGTTCCTACGGGATGCAGGGAAGCGAATTTCGAATGCGAAGGTGCGGATCGTCGTGAGGACGCTTTCTAACGAGGGCATCTCGCTGGCAGAGGGAGCACCCTCAAGAGAGGTGAAAGCTTCTTCAGTCGGCATCAGCGTTGATCCAAAAGCTACAGCGAAAGAGGCTTACGAGTATGGGAGGGAAGGGAGCATACTTCAACGCCTGAGGGAGCGTTGGCGCTCAATGAGGCATGGCGTTGAAATACAACCGAAGTTCCTCTTTGACGAGGATGTGGCTGAACGCTTTGTCAGCCAGTTGAAGCGTCAATATGAGAGCCGACCAGTGGATGCAAATGTTGAGCTGATTGGTGGGCGGATACGGATAACCGAGAGCGCATACGGGAGGCGTGTTGATGATAAAGCGACTTTGAAGCTTTGGGGCAACCTTGTAAGGCGCGGTCAATTTGCTGAGTTACCGTTGCTGGTTGAGACAGTGCGCCCAAGCGTGGCGAGAGAAGATGTGGCACACATAAATGCCGTTATTGGTGAATGCGTTACACGGTATAACCCTGCGCAAAGAAGTCGTGCCCATAACATTTCGCTTGCGGTGTCAGCACTTGATGGGAAGCTTATACGAGCTGGTGAGGTTTTCTCATTCAACGAGACCGTTGGTCCAAGGAACTTCAAGCGTGGCTACAAGCTTGCGCCAACGCTTGTTAGGGGCAGGTTTGTTGATGATGTAGGTGGTGGTGTGTGCCAAGTTGCTGGAACGCTTTTCAACGCTGCTCTGCTTGCTGGCTTGGAAGTTGTTGAAAGGCATTGCCACAGTCGCCCTGTCAGATACCTGCCACTTGGGAGGGATGCAACCGTTAACTATGGAAGCCTTGACCTTAAATTGCGCAACCCTTATCCATACCCAGTTTGCATCAAGGCATACGCAACAAGGGGCAAATTGAAAGTGCTCATACTGGGCAAGGGAACGGGCATGCGATATGTGCTGAGGAGCGAAGTTTTGAAGGTGTTGCCCGTCACGACTATAGTGAGGCAAGATGCATCCGTGCCAGCGGGTAAGAAGATGATAACACAGCATGGGCACTGCGGTTATGTGGTCGCATTATGGCGTCTCGCATACAAGGATGGGAAGTTGGTTCGTAAGGAGGTCGTGTGCTCCACTACATACCCACCACAACCATGCATCATCAGCGAAGGTTCTACAGGCTCAGCATCTCAATGTGAGCGTGAGGAAAACAAGCCTTCTCAACCTCTCCACCAACTGCCCTCCACTGAACTGATTGACATAAGCAAGTCCGTTTTCAACGAAGGCGACTGAGCCTGCTGTGGTTTTTGGGTTGCCTATTTAGCCTCTGGGACATGCTCAATCAGCTTTGCTATGATGGCATCTGTAGTTATGCCTTCAGCTTCCGCCGAATAGTTGAGCACGAGCCTGTGCCTCATCACTGGATGAGCTATCGCTTTCACATCCTCAATTGAAGCTGCGTATCTCCCCAAGCTCACGGCTCTTGCTTTCGCCCCAAGTATGAGGTTCTGAGAAGCCCTCGGACCAGCACCCCAGCTAACCCAGCGCTTTACGAAATCTGGTGCAAGGCTATCTTGAGGGCGAGTGCTCCTAACCAATCTTGTTGCGTAGTCAATCACATGCTCTGGAGCTGGCACTTTGCGCACAAGCTCTTGCACCTCAAGTATTTCCTTTGCCCCCATCACAGGCTCAAGTTTCGGCTCCCTCGCTGAAGTCGTTAATCGGACTATCTCCTTCTCTTCCTCGTGTGATGGGTAGTCAAGCACAACCGCGAACATAAACCTATCAAGCTGAGCCTCAGGCAATGGGTATGTGCCCTCAAGTTCAATCGGGTTCTGTGTCGCCAACACGAAGAACGGCAATGGCAGTTCATAAGTTTTGCCGCCCGCCGTCACGCGATATTCCTGCATTGCCTCAAGGAGCGCAGATTGTGTTTTCGGTGGGGCTCGGTTTATTTCATCAGCGAGAACGATGTTGGCAAAGATCGGTCCTTTGACGAATTCGAATTTGCGTCTTCCAGTCTGCATGTCCTCTTGAAGGATATCGGTGCCGATTATATCCGCTGGCATCAAGTCGGGTGTGAACTGTATGCGCTTGAAAGATAGGTCAAGGACTTTTGCGATGCTGTTAACAAGTAGCGTTTTGGCGAGCCCGGGGACGCCGATGAGCAGGCAATGCCCACGAGAGAAAAGAGCGATTAGTAGAAGCTCAATGACTTCATCCTGCCCAACGATTACCTTCCGTATCTCACCTATGATGGCTTCCCTTGCTCTGTGAAGCTTTTCGATGGTCTGGAGTTCATCGCCTAAAGGTGTCTTCAGGCTCTGCTCGCCCAAGCGTATCACCTCGTTTTTGCGCATCGAATTTCGCTACACATTATGGCACGCCATAACAGGTTGTCTTGGCATGTGACAAAATTACTGTAGCTCTCTATGGGCGCTTTTGTCTATTCATTCTTTACCCTTTCGGTTGCATGTGTATGGTGGTGAACTCAGGATGAGCGATGCTGAGGGTGAAAGGTTTCGCTATACACTGAAGGACATGCCAGAGGAGCTACGCCCGAGGGAGAGGCTGTTGCGAGAAGGCGAGTCAGCGCTCTCGGATGCGGAATTGCTTGCGATAATACTTCGTGTAGGGACAAGCCGTAAGACAGCACTTGAGTTAGCGCAACACCTCCTCACCAAGTTCGGTGGTCTAAGGCAACTGCGTTCAGCGAGCATTGATGAGCTGTGTAAAGTGAGCGGTGTTGGTAGGACGAAAGCTGTCCAACTGAAGGCAGCATTTGAGCTTGGTAGGAGAGCTTTCTCGAGCGCTCCGTATGAGCGCCCGACAATCAAATCGCCAGACGATGTTGCTCAGTTGCTCATGTCGGAGATGCGTTACCTTGATAGGGAGGTTTTGCGCATCGTCCTTTTGGATGCGAAGAACAGAGTTCTTGGTGCACCGATTGTCTCGGTTGGGACAGTCAACTCTTCCCTTGCTCACCCGAGGGAATGCTTCAAGGAAGCGATAAGGCAAAGTGCTGTCGGCGTCATATTCGTTCACAATCACCCAAGTGGAGACCCTCACCCGAGCGAGTGCGATATTGAGCTGAGCAAGCGCCTAAAGGAAGCTGGTGACTTGCTTGGCATAGCCGTCCTTGATCACATCATCATCGGTGACGGTGTTTTCGTGAGCTTAAAGGAGATGGGATTGGTGTGAGGCGGTGCGATGTTCGCTGTGACCACATTTTTAAGTCGGGCGCCTTTCGGTGGGAGCGTCTTTGCCTTCAAAGTGCACTAAACTTTGAAGTGGGTTTTAAACACTTGTAGGCAAAGGACGAAATTGTCACAGGGGGCGATTGAGGATGATATTGAAAGCATTGTTACGGCGTTTCTCGTGCGACATGGGAATTGACCTTGGGACATCAACGACGCTTGTATATGTTCGTGGGCGAGGGATACTCATAAGAGAGCCGTCAGTCATCGCCGAAGATGTTGAGACGGGCGAGATAAGGGCTGTTGGTGAGGAAGCAAAGCGAATGGTTGGGCGAACACCCGGGCACATAGTTGCGAAGCGCCCGATTAAAGACGGGACGATAGCCGACTACGATACCGCGCTAAAGATGCTCAGTTACTTCATGAGGAAAGTCCACAAGCGTAACAGCTTCATCTCGCCGAGGGTTGTCATCGGCATACCTTCTGTTGCTACCGAGGTTGAAAGGAGGGCTGTCAAGGAGGCTGCCATTGAAGCAGGTGCTTCGGAAGCATGCATCATTGAAGAGCCGATGGCTGCAGCTATAGGTGCAGGTCTGCCAGTCAGTGAGCCGATCGGGAACATGATAGTCGACATAGGCGGTGGCACAACGGAAGCTGCAGTGATTTCTCTCGGTGGCATCGTGACCGCAAACCCGATAAGGATTGCTGGGGACGAAATTGACGAAGCGATAATGTCCTATGTGCGCCACACATACAACCTGCTGATAGGTGAGCACACCGCTGAGGAGATAAAGATACGCATCGGTTCAGCCTTCCCACTTGAGAAGGAGTTGACCATGCAAGTTCGTGGCAGGGACCTTGTCTCTGGGTTGCCAAAGAGCATCGTCTTAAGGAGCGAAGAGATTAGGGAAGCTATATCGGAGCCTGTCTATCAAATCGTTGAGGCTATCAAGGCAACGCTTGAACACACTCCCCCAGAGCTTGCTGCTGATGTTATGGAGAGGGGGATAGTGCTTTGTGGCGGTGGCGCACTGCTTCGTGGCATCGACAAACTCGTATCTGCTGAGACGGGCATACCGACGAGGGTCGCGGATGACCCTTTGACATGCGTTGTTATGGGCGCTGGGAAAGCGGTTGAGGAATGGGACACCTTCATAAAGCGAATCATGGATGGTAGCAGGATATGGTGAGCTTTCCATCGCCGTCTTTGATTTTGCGTTTTATGCGCCTGTGCGTCTGGCGCAGGTGACCACGAATGGAGAGCGCCTTCCAGAAGCGCCGTCTCTCTCGCTTCTTCCTTCTGGGTGGTTTTGTTGGGTTGGCGCTCGCCCTATTGCTTTGGCTTCGTCCAACCGCTTCAATTTACGCCACCAAGCTCGAGCAACTCTGCACGCTTTTGATGACGCCAGTTGGAGTTGTGACGGGTTATGTTTCTTCAGCCACAAAGAAGGTCACAAAGATGTTCAGGCTTTTCTCAGAGAGCGAGCGCCTCGAGATGGAGAACAGGCAGTTGAAGAAAAGGCTTGTTGAACTTGAAAATGAAAACAGACAGCTTCGTCGCTACATGACCGAGAACTATCGTTTGAGGCGCATGTTGCAACTTGAGCCGAAGCTACCACAAAAGCATTTAACTGCCGAAGTGATAGCGGGTAGCCCGACGAATTGGGTTTATTCGGCTTTGCTGAATCGCGGCAGGGAGCATGGCGTGTCTGTGGGCGATGTTGTCATCGCTTATGAGGGGTTGGTTGGGCAGGTTGTGCGCGTTGCAAATAAAAGCTCAATCGCTTTGTTCATCGTTGATAGGCGTTGCAATGTTGGTGTGCGTGTTAAACGCAACGGTGCAATAGGATTTATAAAGGGCGATGGTAATGGGGAGTGCAACATAGTGCTCCTCACCGCCAATGCCGACTTGAAAGTTGGCGATGAGGTTGTCACATCGGGGTTGGGTGGTGTCTATCCAGCGGGCATACCAGTTGGGAAAGTCATAAGGGCTTGGAAGCCGAAGGCGAATCAAACATTTAACGGAATCGTGAAACCGTTTGTGGATTTCAGCAACCTGCGTGAGGTCTTCATCATCTCCGGTGAGAGGGATAGCGGGTTGTGAAAGTGATGAAGAAGCTCGCATTATGGGTTGGCATGGTTCTTTGTTTTTCAGTTTTCTCCCTCGGCTTTTTGCCGAGGTGGAGCTTCAAAGTGGTGATACCAGACTTGTTCATCATTACGAGCGTATGTGCAGGCATCTTTAAAGGGAGCGTATTTGGGGCGGTGGTAGGGCTTCTGTGTGGCTTTGTTGAGGGCAGTTTGGCTGGCGTCTATCATGGGCAGTTTGTAGCGAGCAGGCTCACAGCCGGCTTTGTTTCTGGTTGGCTCAAGGAGACAATCTTACACGAACACTGGCTGACGCCCCTGCTGTGTGCTTTAGCTGGCTCTGTGGCGTCACAACTGGCGATGTTCATAACAGCACCACAACTTGTGATATCTTTTGCCGATCAGCCTTCCGTAGCTGTCGCTAAGGCTACTACTGAGATAGTGTATGCAGTCTTGCTTTCGCCAGCTTTGGTGTTTTTGAAGCATGCTTTTGAAGGGAAATATAACAGCGAAAGCAATGTGGAGTTAAAACATCGCATGTGAGAGCGCAGAGGTGTTATCTCACAGATGGTCGAACAGCAGTTGAGCTTCCGTTACCAATTCATTGAGGAAGTGGGCAAGGGCGTCTTGTTTACCGTCTACAAAGCTCGTGATAAGTTGATGGAGAAGATAGTCGCTCTAAAGGTCGTTCATGAGGCATGGGCAAAGAACGAGCTCTTCAGGCAACGCTTTAGGGTTTGCGTTGAGTCGGTCATCGGGATACCACACAGCAACTTGGTCTGCTACTTCAACATCGGCGATGTTGATAGCATCCTCTACCTCTCATGCGAGTATGTGCCCGGTGAAAGCTTGAGGAGCATACTTCAGAGGCGGGGCTTGATCCCAGTAACACAGGCGCTGCGCATCGGCATTCAGGCATGCCAAGCATTGATGCAGTTGCACGAGTTGGGGATCATACACGGTGATGTTCGCCCAGAGCATTTTTTGATAACGCATCGTGGCGAAGTGAAGCTGACCGACTATGGTTTGCATGAGGCTATAGCTTCCGAAAGGTTGCTTGAGGCTGAGTGGGTCAGGAAATCCGTTTACTACATTCCACCAGAAAGGTTTGAGGCAGATGTGGTTGAGCCAGCTGGTGACATTTACTCGCTTGGTGTTGTGCTTTTTCAAGCTGTGACTGGCATGCTACCTTTTAGGGGTAACTCGATGTCAGAGATAGCCTCAATGCACATGAGCGCATCACCACCACTGCCGAGTGACCTTAACCCTGCTGTTCCGAAGGTTGTTGAGCGTGTCATTTTGAAAGCACTCGAAAAGGAGCCAACGAAACGCTTCCTATCAGCTCAGGAGATGATGGACGCTTTGAAAGAAGCGATAGCAGGGCTTGACCAGGTGAGCATACCAGTGCCTGTAACAATATCACAGCAAGAGCAGGAACAGCAGAAAGCCACAAATGTCGGATTGCTCAGCAAAGCCATACTCAGCATAGTTGGTTCAATAGTTGGTGTGTTCTTGCTTGCGCTACTCACTTGGTGGTTGCTTGTGCGCACTCCGCCACCCGAAGTCAGCGTCCCGAATATCATCGGGTTGCCTTTGAGCGAGGCTCAAAGGCGGTTGAGCGAAGTCGGTCTCCAACTTCGAGTCGCCCAGACGGAGTATAGTGAGGATGTGCCAACCGACTGTGTCATATCTATGCTTGGAGTTGAGCCGGGGAAGATAGTTCGCAGGGGAAGAGTGATTGATGTAGTCGTAAGCAGGGGTCCAGAGCAGGTGATCGTGCCGAATGTGCTTGACATGCCAGCAGATGAAGCTCAACAGCGCATATCAGCCGAAGGTCTCACACCAGTTGTTGCTGGCAAAACATACAGCGAGACGGTTGCCGAAGGGCACATAGTGGGGCAAGAGCCTGCGCATGGTGTTCGCCTGCCGAAGGGTAAACCCGTCCAGCTCATCGTGAGTGCGGGTAGACCACCAAGGCTTGAAGAGCCAACGATTAAGCCCGGCTACAAGGCAGCCCGTGTCACGATCAATGTCGGCAAAGGTCCGCTCATACAACCAGTCGAAATTGAAGTCATAGACGAGGAAGGGAGAAAGACGGCATACAAAGGGGAGCATGTTCCGGGCGATACGGTTCAGCGTGTCGTCGTCGGCAAGGGTGATAAGGTCACGATAAGAATCTATGTGAATGGGAGACTTGTGAGAGAGGAACTGCTCTAACGCTGACGGAAGGATGAGTTACGATGCCGATCATATGGCAAGGGCGAAGCGAAAAGATCGCTCAAAGTTCAAAGGGAATAGGGCGCGAGGCTGACAACACCCTCTCGGCTAACAGCGAGGATGATTTGATCGAAGCGTGCATTCGTGGGGATGAGCTTGCATGGCGTAAGCTCATAGAGACCTTCCACAAGTGCGTTTACAGCACTGCATATCACATGCTTTGCAACCACGAAGATGCTTTAGATGCTGTTCAGGATGTGTTCATCAAAGTCTTCGAGGGCTTGAGGAAGTTCCGCAAAGGTTCATCGCTCAGCACATGGATTTATCGCATCTGCATAAATGTCTGCCTCGATCGGCTGCGAAGGCGCAAAGAGACGCTCATGTCAAGTTTGAGTGACGAGGAGAGGGAAGGGTTGATTGAGCTTCCAGATCCATCCCCGCCACCTGAAGAGGTGGTTGAAAAGAACGAGTTGAAAGAGTTGGTAAGGAGCGCAATAAACAGTCTTCCCGCACACATGCGCATGGTTGTCGTGCTGTGTGACTTGGAAGGGCTCAGCTATGATGAAGTTGCTAAAATACTCGGAGTGCCAGTTGGCACCGTTAAATCAAGGCTTAACAGGGCAAGGCTATCGCTCAGGAACATACTTCAAAGCAAAGGCATAGTGTGGTGAGTGAACTCTTGCGGGCGGAACTTAGGTTGACACTGAACATGTCTAAAACATGGTCACTCAAACGGGCTCACGCCTGAAGGTGAGACAAGATGTTGGGCAAGTTCAAATGCAGGAAAATACGATCGCTCTTTGCCGATTACATAGATGGGAGCTTGGAGAGGAAACCGAAGTTGCTTGCTTCATTCAACGAGCACATTGCGACATGCGACGAATGTAAGAATGCGCTCAAAGGCTATAGGGCTGTTTTGACTGCTTTGAGCGCGGTGGCTTCGGAGGGTGTCCACATTCCAGATGGAGTTTGTGAGGAAACATATCGGGCTGTTTTGAGGCGCATTGAGCTGATGCGCACGCAGAGGAAGTTCAAGTTGCCCGTATTGCTCAAGCCGTTACTTGGTTTTTGCGCCCTCGCTATAACAGCGCTGTTAGGAGTGTTCTACCTAAACACGGCGAGGTATGAGAGGCACATGCCCATCCGTAGCGAGGAAGAGTTAGCTGTGCCGTCGGCACATATTGGCACAGAGTCAATGCCACCATTAAGTGGCTCGGCTACACCCACACTCCCAAGTGAGAGACAACAACCAAACCTTCGCAGGGCTATGCCCACGCAGAGGGCAAAGGTGAAGACTTATGCTAAGCCTCAGATGCCAAGCAGGCAGAAGCCCGAAGGTGGAACAGAAGTTGAATTAGCGCCATCGGTGCGCCCATCAATTCCCGAGAAGATGTTAGCGGGCGAGGTGGCAAAAGATTTATCAGACCGTCATCTCATGTCGGTGCGTCGGGGCTATGGTGACATTACAAGCTTGCCAGAGCCAATCCTCGTAGAACCACAACGAGCGCAAGTGGGTAGTGTTGAAGGTGGGGAGGAAAATGTTGTTGGTGAAAGGGTTAGTGGCGTGCGTGTCTTAGGTTATCAGCGTGAAATGAGCATCTCCCCTGCAGGCGTGCTAAGGAGGGAGCTCAGCAAGGAGCGCGAGTCAAAGGGAGTCTCCGAAGAGGTTGAAAAGCCAAAGCCTGCGCGCCCTGAGCCAGTGTCCGAGGAGGTAAAGGTAGCAGCTGAAGCGAAATTGAGGGCGCCTCAACTCAGGCACCGCACCATCTTGCAGTATGCGCCATCTGAAGCGCCTTCACATCAAACGCCAGTTGAGCTTGAAGTCGTGCGAGCTTCACCAGCTGTGTTCAATCAACGCAGTCTTTGGACGATAGCTCTTAAGCCAAAACAGAACTTGGAGAATGTTCGGGTGCTGGCTTATGCTCCAAAGTTCATTGACGCCGAAGCTGTCAATGTGCTTCTCAGGCAATCACGCGCTCCAGCTGAAGGGGTGGCGCAGGAGGGCATATCGCGTCAGGAGGAAGCTCGTTCGGTAGCTCCAGCAGTGCAACCGAAGGTGGATTACTCATACACCCCCATTTGGGAAGGTAGCCTCAATGCGAACACAATTCAGCTCATCCCAGTCCCCATTAACCCACTTGCGCTCGGCGCACAGGAAGTGCGTCTCGTCGTTGAGAGCTTGAACAAGCCTATCGTGAGTTGGATTGCATTGTATCCAGTTGCGAAAGCGTTTGGGCAGTTTGGAGGAGCTGTCGAGAAGAGCAGGGTGAGTGTGAAGGCTGAGAAATGGCGTTTCATAGACCTGTGTCGGTATCTGGCTAACAGAGTTGGTTCTGTGATCATCTTCCCAGCCGACTTGGCGAACGCTGAACTCCCATCCACCCTCAACTTTTCAAACATCACATACGGACAGCTCGTTAGAACGATCGCTGATACTCTTAACCTGCAAGTTCGCATAAGCGACAATGTAACCATTTTCTACAGCCGTGAAGGAAACGCATCTGGCGAGGCGAGCCAAGGAAGGTGATTTAAAGGTGCGCAGGGCTAAGCAAAGGCGCTTTAGATCGTTGCTCGAATTCTTCGCTGGCATATTGGTGGTGCTTGGCGCAATCGGTTTCTACCAACTCGGGAAGAACTTCATCGGACCTTACTTTTACAGCAAAGTTCACACTGCAAGTGGCGTGGCTACAACAGAAGTTGGTGAAATGGGGAGTCAGACTGCTACACCGTCGTTTGTGCGAAGCGACATAGCGCTTATCCCAGACGAAACGACGGTCACCATTGAGCCACTGCAAACGCAAAGCGAGGTCAGGGAGGAAGAGCCATCAAGCCAGCCTACGCCAACCACCGGGACACAACAACCTCAGGAGACACCGCCTCCTCAGGAATCACTACCTCAAGAGACGCCACCACCGCAACCGTCACAACCTAAGCAACCATCTGCGTCAGTCACTCCAGCACCCACCACACCAGAGAGCGAAGCCCAACCTGAGAGGTCAAAAAGAACATCTCGGCAAGCCCCTAAACCTGAAGTGGAAAAGGAAACGATCAAAGAGCCAAGTGTGGGCGTGGGGAAGAGATACCAAGTTCAGGCTGGCTTCTTCAAGCTAAAGGAGAACGCAAGCAAGCTCGTGCAAGAGTTGATTGAGAAGGGTTATCAGCCATCCATTGAGGTGGTCAAAGGGCAGTTCGGTGAGTCATACAGGGTTGTTGTTGGAGCTTTCGATGAGCGTAGCGATGCGGAAAAGCTTAAGCAGGAGCTTGAAGAGCAATTTGGCATCAGCGCTGTTGTGCGAGAAGTCGAGAGGAGATAGACAAAGGCACGCTAACCATGTGAGCAGTAAGGTTCTGCACCCCACAGAACCTGCTTAAGCCTGTGAGAGTTTCAACTTGAGATAATCAATGTTAAGGATGGTTGTCGGGTTGACCCTGTTGAGCAACGAAAGATAATACGAAACGAAGTCGCCCAGCATGACAAGCTGAAGGGCTTCGCAAAGTGGATGAGCGGAAACCTCAACTTCCACCTGCTCGCATTTAATCCCACTGTGCTTTAAGAGCCGATTCACAATCTCTTCCCTCAGCCTGTTCCTATCGTTGGAGAATGCCGAGCGCAACATTAGCACCCTGATGACATCGCTGAGCTTGCACGGGAAGTCGAGACCGACAACTGTGTTATGGCAAAGCTCTGGGAGCACTTCAAAGAAGCAGGCAGTGTTTGCGTTTTCGTTAATCTGTGTTTTCCAACGCCTTGCGACAGCCGTTAATGGGTGCGATGCCAGTATCAAACCTATGTGCCCATGAAGGTATACAGCCAGTTGCTTTGCCTTGTTGTCTTCTGTTGGGACCTCAGCATCTACGCTTTGCTTAAGCCTGTTCAGACAATCAACCGCGTTGCTAACGACTTCATCATCGAGCTTGTAAACGCCCGTTGAGTTCAATACAGCCAAGATCGGCATGAGCAAATAGCCGATAGAAGCTCGTGGTGGTGCCTCGCTTTCGTATCGGTAAAATGGCACACCATGTTTTTCAGCCATCTCTATGAGCTTCCCACCGCTTGCGATCGCAAAGAGCATTGAGCCTCTTTTACAGGCTTCTTCGAACCCGCTGAGTGTCTCCTCAGTGTTGCCAGAGTGCGATACAGCTATAACAAGCGACGAACTCCCAACCCACCTCGGTATGCCATAGTCACGATGCACAACCATTGGTATTTCGGAGAAGCCATACGCAAGCGAGCATGCGATATCTCCACCGATTGCGCTTCCTCCCATGCCGAGTATCACGATATCGCTTGGGCGCTCCGTAGGCAGGTTGTCCACCTCATGGACTTGGCTCCACGCTGTTTCAACTTGAGTTGGGAGACTGCGTATATGCTTCAGCATGTCTTGCATGTCAATCATTCGGCAGTAATCAACATCATCAAGGAGATGCATTCCCTCTCACCCCCACCTCAGCCAAGCGTTCGTTTGGGCTTCGATCAATTTGGTTGCCTATGTTGAACACACTCAACAGGTTTTCCTGAGCGCAGGTTGCCGAAGCAACCCTCGTTGCAGTAGCGACACTTGATTATCCCTTCAATGTTTCCTTGCATCGTCTTGATGGGCCAATCTGGATCAGCTATCAAAGCCCTCCCGATAGCTATCAAGTCAGCTCTCCTTTCACGCAGTGCTTCAATTGCTCGTTCATGTATCCCCATCATTCCGACCGCTATAACGGGCACATTTATTGAGCGCTTGAATGGCTCAGCCAAATCTGCAGGGCGTGTTTCACTCGCTGGCGATATGTCAAGCACATCTACACCCGATTCAACGAGGTTGGAGCAAAACTCTATGCTCTCCTCGATTGTGTAGCCGTCCTTCTCAACAGGCGTGTGGCGGTATAAGAGTAGCATGTCATCGCCAACCTCTTCCCTTATGGCTGAGACGATTTCAAGCGCAAGGCGCATCCTGTTTTTGAGGTTGCCACCATACTCGTCGTTTCTCCTGTTCGCCTTTGGCGAGAAAAACTTGTTAAGCAAGAAGCCGTGAGCACCGTGCGGTTCAACACCGTCAAATCCAGCCTCTTTGCACATCCTTGCAGCATTCCTAAACCTGTCGATGCTGAGTTTTATATCTTGCTTGGTGAGCGAGTTCGGTTCGTTGCGCCCATCAACTGGTGACATGAAGAGTTGTATAGCTGAAACTGCGCCTTCGGATTTGATAGCCTCGGCAAGCTTTTTTAACCCATCAAGCTTTATGTCCCCACCGAAACGAGAAATCTGTGTCGCCTCAACGATGACCATTCCCGCTCCCCCTCTCGCTATGCGCCTATACCACTCAATCCCATCGGGAGTTGTTATGCCACGATTTGTTGCCATTGGTGGACAGACAATCCTGTTGCGCAATGTTAACCCCTTCACCGTCAATGGCTCAAACAAAATTGAAAGCTCCTCCCTCACCACTGCTCACCTCCCGCCTCTGGAGAAAAGTGGTTTTGTCCTCTTGAAGCGTCACGCAAAACCCTACCCGTCTTTGGGCATCGGTTTTGCTCATTCTCTTTGCTGGCGAGGCTTTCTGTGGAAGCCTGAGTGTTGTTGACTTCCACTCCTGCGGGGCACCGTTGTCTGGCGCCATTGTATCGGCTTTGGTTGGAGGGGTTCTTTAAGGCGGAGTTTTATCCTCCCCTCGCTGTCTATGCTCTCAATGCATACTTCGATTTCGTCACCTATGCGAAGCAGGTCGGCAATTGAGCTTACACGCTGTGTTGTCATATCACGCACATGTATGAAGCCCTCTTTACCCGGCAGTATCTCAACAAACGCATAAGATGGACCGAGGCGTGTGACCCTGCCCTTGTAGGATTCGCCCACAACTGGTTCTTGGACGAAGCTCTTTATCATTGCTTCAGCCTTCTCGGCTCTCTCCAAATCTGGGCATGTAACATAAACCGTCCCATCTGGCTCAATCTCTATCTTCGCATTCGTTTCAAGCTCGATCTGCTTCAGGTGTTTCCCCCTCGGACCGATTAAATCGCCGATCTTGTCTGGAGGTATGTGCACCACTTTTATGCGAGGTGCATAAGGCGATACTTCTGGGCGTGGCTTGTCTATAACTTGAGCCATGGCATCAAGGATTGCCATATGAGCATTCTGCGCCATCTCAAGCGCCTTCTCGATCAGGTTGAATGATAGCCCTTTCCGTTTGAGGTCAAGCTGTATCGCTGTTATTCCGTTTGCTGTGCCAGCTATCTTGAAATCCATCTCGCCAAAGGCATCCTCGATGCCCTGTATGTCGGTCAACAGCACATCCACTCCTTCAAAGCTCATCAACCCGATTGAGATGCCAGCCACTGGTGCCAATATCGGGACGGCAGCATCCATGAGGGCAAGCGTTCCACCACAAACTGATGCCATTGATGTCGAACCGTTTGAGCTTAAGACCTCGGTGACAAGCCTTATGGTGTATGGGAATTCTTCCTCAGGAGGGATGACAGCCTCAAGAGCTCTCTCTGCGAGCGCCCCGTGCCCTATCTCTCTTCTCGAAGGCGCTCTAAGTGGCTTCGCATCGCCAGTGCTGTATGGTGGGAAGTTGTATTGGTGCATGAAGCGCTTCGTTGCTTCCTCCTCCATCAGGCTGTCAAGCCACATTTCATCCGTCGTGGCACCGAGTGTCGCTATGGTCAACACTTGTGTTTCGCCACGAATGAAAAGACCGCTACCGTGCACCCTCGGCGAGATACCAACACCACATGATACCTGACGCATCTCGTCATACCTTCTGCCATCTATCCTTGCTCCTCCCTTAACCGTCATCTCGTTTATGATCCGCTTGATGGCTGTAGTGCACGACGGTTTCACTTTGTCGCTCAGTTCAGCGAACTCGCTTGAGAGTTCCTCGCAAATTCTTTGTTGGAGTTTTTCGAGGGTGAGATCGCGCTTCAGCTTTTCGCGTATGGCAAGTGTTTCCCTTATCTGGTTGCCGTAGCGTTCCAGTATGATTTGCACGAGGTTGTCATCTGGGAGGCGCAACTCAAACTCCCTCTTTGGCTTCCCGATCCTCTCCCTGAGTCTTTCCTGCAAGTCGATAATTGGCTGGAGCGCATCGTGAGCGAGCTTGATCGCCTCAAGTATGGTTTCACGCTTAACTTGTTTTGCGCCAGCTTCTATCATGACTACCGCTTCTCTTGTCCCAGCTACAACGATATCAAGTTTGCTCTCCTGTAGCTGTTGGTAAGTTGGGTTGACTACAAGCTCGTCGTTTATCAAGCCGATCCTGACAGCACCGACTGGTCCATCAAACGGTATGTCCGAGATGCACAACGCAGTGCTCGCGCCGATCAAACCGGGTAAGTCAAGGTGGTTTTCAAGGTCCGACGAAAGCACTGTGACGATGATCTGGACATCGTTGCACATCCCTTTAGGGAAGAGCGGGCGAATGGCTCTATCAATGAGGCGCGCAGTGAGTATCGAACTGGTTGATGGCGGACCTTCACGACGATAGAACCTATGCCCCGGTATTCGTCCTGCAGCATACATGCGCGCCTCAAACTCAACTGTGAGGGGCAAGAAGTCAATATCTTCCCTTCTTTCCTCGGTTGCTACAGCTGTGACAAGCACCATTGAATCGCCGTAGCGCACTGTCACACAGCCATTCGCCTGCGGCGCAAGAATACCGCTCTCAATCACAAGCTTCCTGCCAGCGATTTCGCACGACTCACTAATTGGCTGTGACCACATCTCACTTCATGCCCCCCGATAGCGCTTTCGGGTTGCGAACTCTATTGAGCCTGCCCAGCTTCGGTATCTACTGCTTCACCTGAAGTTGCTTGTGTGCGCAGCACTCCAAAGAAGTCTCGCAAGCCAAGCTTCTCAACAACCTCGCGATACCTGTTGATGTCTTTTCTCAGGAGGTAGCGAAGAAGCCTACGCCTCTTGCTGTGCATCATAGTCAGACCTCTTCTTGAATGCACATCCTTCTTGTGCACTCGCAGGTGCTCCGTTAGCCTCCTTATCCTTTCCGTCAGTATGGCTATTTGAACTTCAGGAGAACCCGTATCTTCTGGGCTGCGTTGCCACTGCCTTATGATCTGCCACTTCTCATATTTGCTGAGCGGCACTTCTACATCCCTCCTATTTATTAGCATGTTGCGTTCTTTGAGCGTGCCTCAAAGGCATAGGAGCACTTACCAAAGGCTCCGTGTGGTAGGCTTAGATGGAGTTGGCAGAAGCTTAACTTTAGCCTCTTCTATCACCTTCCAGATGCAGTCCTTTGGAGTTGTCTCTTCATGAACTCTTCAAACTTCCTCTGCTCCTCAAGGGCTTTATCGTAGCGTCTCCTTAGCCTGTCTATTTCTGGTTCAAGGTATTCACGCCTGTAGGTTCTGAGGGCGAGGAAGAGCAAACAAGCTTCCTCTGGTTCGACTCGCCTTGCCCTTATTCGCCCAAGCAACTCGTAGTATGCTTGAAGACCGCCAGCTACTGTAGGAGCGGTAGGCGCTCCAAGCGCCGTTGGCGCAGCACCAGGTGGCATCCCAGTTGGTGGTGCACCAGGTGGTGCACCAAATGGTGCAGTCTCAGCTGGTGCGCCAGGTGGCATCCCTGTTGGTGGAGCTCCTCCTGGCACTCCTGCTGGCGCAGTTGTTGTAGGTGCTGTTGGCGTTGGACCACCGGCGAGTTGTGCACCGAGGTTCATCAACCTGTTTCTGAATTCGTTTTGGACAGCCGGAAACCACGAAAGTATCTCGTCGAGTGATTCCTTTGACTCAGTTAAGTAAAACTGCTGTAGCGCATCCCAGATTGTCTTCCCCCCATCAGCTCGCACTGTGCCTGTCAGCATGTTTGTGGGTGCAGGCAGGTCTCGTTCAATGAAAAGCTCCATAAGCCGCTTCGGGCTTAGTGGTCTTATCGGCACACCAGTCCTAAGAGCGTTCTCAAGCGTCAGGCAACGCTCACGGGCATCAATGTAATTGCGCAGTTGAACATACGCATCAGTTGTGGCTCTCGCAAGCGTATTGTAAGGCTCTCTCAATGCTGGTGCAATCGGTAGCAATTTCTCAGCAGTCTTAACGAACCTCTCAGGGCTTGTTGGTGGCAACTGAGGGAACACAACTTTGCGTGGCACTCTGGCATACGATTCTGCGATGCGCAAACCTTGTAGCGCCATGACATAGTCCATCTCAATCTCGGGCTTCGGTTGCAACCTCGCCCACAACCCACGACGCTGTGATTGCGCTTGGGCAACAAACTGCGACCACTCTTTCACATTCACATGACAGCGTTCCTCGCTCTTCAAGTTCGCATAGCCTGCCCTCAAAAGCTTCGTGTTGAGGTTATGCCATGCATTTCCCTCACGGAAGTAGACGATGGCTCGCAACCTGCCTTCTTCGTCTTTCGCTCGTAATGGACAAACCTCAACTTTGAGTGATTTGCCCTGCGCGTATCGGCGCACGATGTTCATGGCTACTTCAAAGCCTTCATCGGTCGCCTCTGGTGGTTGAACCCCGATGAGCACGACTTTCCCAAGCGCTTCAAAGTTGAGCACATTCGGAGCCTCGACAGAGACGCATTTGTATATACCGCCCGTTTTCTGCTGAGCCTCACCACCAGTGAAAACGAACGCCAAAACAACGGAAGCAACGATGATGGCTTTCCACACAGCGCCTTCCTTTCGCAGGCTAAATCGCATCTTTGGTCACTCCTTAACGCTCATTACATCTGTGCCAACTGCTTATTCATTTTATCGCACCGCTGTGAGAGGTGTAAAACAGCCCGTATCTTCGATGCTTGTAAAACACCTATGCATACTTTTTGACGACGGGTTAAACTTTAGCAATGTAGGTGCTCTCCCTTGCACAGAAACCTTTGAAGCTGAGGGTGGTTTGGGCTATGGACTTTTCAAGCCTTCTAAGACGCATAGTTGACGGTGGCGAGCTCACCGCCGATGAAGCTTATGAGGTTATGAAGCAAGTTATCTCTGGCAATCTATCGGATGCTCAAGTTGCTGGCTTGCTTGTGGCGCTCAGGATGCGTGGCGAGAGCATAAGCGAGATAATCGGTTTTGCGAGGGCAATGCGTGACATGGCATTTAGGATACAGGTTGAGAGGCAACCGCTAATTGACACATGTGGGACTGGTGGTGACGGCTCTCACACTTTCAACATCTCAACCGCATCTGCATTTGTGGCTGCAGGTGCAGGTGTGGCTGTAGCGAAGCACGGGAACAGGTCTATTACGAGCAGTTGTGGTAGCGCTGATGTGCTTGAAGAGTTGGGCTATAACCTGAACCTTCAACCTGAGTCCGTGAAAAAGTGCATCGAGGACATCGGGATAGGTTTTCTCTTCGCACCGCTATTTCACCCAACGATGAGGAATGTGGCTCACATAAGAAAACAGCTCGGCATACGAACCATCTTCAACATCCTTGGTCCGTTGACAAACCCTGCCAACATCACTGGGCAAGTCGTGGGCATCTTCTCGGAGCACATGTTGGAGAAGATTGCGAGGGTGCTTTTAGGTTTAGGGTTGCAGAGGGCTTTCGTAGTCCATTCAACCGATGGTTTGGATGAGATATCGCCATGTGCACCAACGCTTGTGAGCGAGCTCTCAAACGGGCATGTGCGCACATATGAGCTATCGCCAACCGACTTCGGCATCCATTACACGAACTTGGACGAACTCAAGGTCGCCGATAAAAAGGAGGGCGCAAGGCTTCTTGTTGGCATACTCTCTGGGGAAGTGCGTGGGTGCGCTCGCGCAGCTGTGATATTGAATGCAGCCACCGCGATAGCTTGTAGCGGTATGTGTGAGAGCATCTCCGAGGGCATACAAATGGCTAACGAGGCGATAGAAAGCGGTAGAGCACTTGCGTGCTTGAAACAGCTGTTGCAGTTTAGCCAAGCGGAGTCAAAGGATTCGTAGCCCTGAAGCTATTTGAAGACCTCATCAAACCACACGCCACAGCTCCGCAAGGAAGGTTGTGAATGCCATGAGCATCTTACAACACATTGTTGAGGCGAGGAAGAGAAAGGTTGAGATGGCGATGGCTAATGTGCCATTGCATTCGTTGGTTGAGATGGCTAAGCTTGCGCCACCTGCAATGCCATTTGCCGATGCAATAAAGCGCCGTGATAGCATTAAGCTGATAGCTGAGCTGAAGTGCTCGTCACCATCTGCTGGGCTCATAAGGGAGGACTTTGACCCTGTTAGGTTGCTATCAACTTACGAGGCATCACCTGCATCTGCGATATCCGTGCTAACTGAGGAGGATTTTTTTGGCGGTCATGTTGAGCACATAAAATTGGCGAGGGCTTTGACAACCAAACCGATATTGCGCAAGGACTTCATCGTGCATGAGTATCAAGTTGTTGAAGCCAGAGCCTATGGTGCTGATGCCATCTTGCTCATCGTTTCGATATTGAGCAAGAGCGAGCTAACAGACTTGCTTGCCTTGACCAATGAGCAGGGTATGGATGCACTCGTTGAAGTGCATGACAAGGCTGAAGTTGAGGTTGCGCTTTCCTCTGGTGCCAAGGTGATCGGGATCAACAACCGCAACCTCAAAACGATGCATGTGGACATATCCGTCACACTGCGCCTTCGCCCGTTCATCCCCGATGACATAGTCGTAGTTTCCGAGAGCGGGATAAAGAGCAGGGAAGATGTGCGCATGCTTGAAGATGCAGGCGTTGATGCGATACTCGTCGGTGAGGCATTGATGCGTTCAGAAGATCCGCTGACGAAGATGTTTGAATTGCTTGGGATGGTGAGAAAGTGATGGGTAAGGTCAGGTTGAAGTTGCCAGATGAGAGGGGCAGGTTCGGCAAGTATGGTGGGATGTATGTCCCTGAAACGCTCATGTATCCGCTTCAACAGCTTGCGGAGGCATATGAAGCTGTTAAGTCGGATGAAAGCTTTCAAGCGCAGTTGGATAAGCTCCTGAGGGACTATGCAGGTCGTCCAACACCGCTTTACTTCGCTCAGAGGCTTAGTGAGAGGGTTGGGGCGAAGGTCTATTTGAAGCGAGAGGACTTATGCCACACTGGTGCCCACAAGATAAACAACACGCTTGGGCAGGCTCTCTTGGCGAGGCGCATGGGCAAAAGTAGGTTGATCGCAGAGACTGGCGCTGGACAACATGGTGTGGCAACTGCAACTGCAGCTGCACTCCTCGGACTGCAATGTGACATCTACATGGGAGAGGAGGACATGAAAAGACAGGCTCTCAATGTCTTCAGGATGCGCTTGCTCGGTGCGAGAGTTATCCCAGTCCTTTCAGGGAGCAGGACTCTCAAGGATGCTATCAACGAAGCCATGAGGGATTGGGTGACGAATGTGCACGACACCCACTATGTGATTGGCTCGGTTGTCGGTCCGCATCCATACCCGATGATCGTTCGAGACTTCCAATCGGTGATCGGCAAGGAGGCAAGGGAGCAAATACTCGCAGTGGAAGGTAGATTGCCAGACTATGTCATCGCATGCGTTGGCGGTGGTAGCAACTCAATCGGCATCTTCTATCCGTTCATACCAGATGAAGATGTCAAGCTCATAGGCGTTGAGGCTGCGGGTAAAGGGATTGAAAGCGGGATGCACGCTGCAACGCTTGTTGCTGGCAGTGAGGGTGTCTTGCACGGCGCTTTCAGCTTCGTGCTCCAAGACAAGCATGGGCAGATACGCACCACGCATTCAATATCGGCTGGCTTGGATTACCCCGGAGTTGGACCTGAACACGCATACTTGAAAGCGGTCGGGAGGGCAAAATATGTCGCTGTCACAGATGAGGAAGCTCTCAACGCTTTCAAACTGCTCGCCGAGACGGAGGGCATACTCCCTGCGCTTGAGCCAGCGCATGCTATAGCTTATCTGACCAAGCTCTCACGCTCTTTGAAAGGTGATGAGGTGATCATCGTCTGCCTTTCTGGGAGGGGCGACAAGGATGTGGAAGTGGTGATGAGGGCGCTCGGGATGGATGCTGAGTTTCACGAGCTGAACCATCGTCAGTCAGCAGGTGAGGTTATGCGATGAGCGTGAACAATGTCCATCAAGTTTTGCGCAGGCTCATCTCATTGAGTCATGCGAGGAGGTTGCTTGAGTTCTTCTTGCGCAACCCGTATGTTGTAGATACTGCTTCTGGGCTCGCTCAGTGGACTGGCGAGAGGGAGGAACTGATTGAACAAGTGCTCAGCACCTTGAGCGAGATAGGCATCGTTCGAAGGCTCGGCGATACCGACCTTTTCACTTTCAGCCCAACCTCACAAACGCAAAAGCTCATCGAAGAGTTGCTCTCCACAGCACCACAAGAGGAAAGTGTAGAACAGCTAAAGACATCGGTTGAAGGCGTTGCTCCCCGAGAGACGGCTGTCGGCGAAGCCGAGGTTGTGGATTTAGGTGGGAGGCTGGATTTGGTTTCCAGTTACGCAGTTGAAGCCCTGAGCAAATCAAGTTCACCATCACAGTTCCTTCGCTCGCTTTGCGATCTCTTCTCCTCTGTGAGCAACATTTTGGAGTGTGCATTTCTTGTGCGTCCTGAAGTGCTCGGTGTCCCCGAGACGATGCAAATGCCGTCGGAGCAGTTCATCGTCACATTGTATGCCATCGGCAACACATCAAATTGGATGCCGAAGGATGGGCTAAAGGTGACAACCGATGTTCTTGCAGAGATAGCGAGGCAAGGCTGTAGGCTTGTCACGCTTAAGAGTGCTGTCTATCCCTATGCCCGCATGCATGGATGGTTTTCAAGCGATGTTGAAACTCTCGCCATCGCTCCGCTTGTGATTGACGATGTTGCGATCGGTATGTTTGTTGCGAGGGGTGAAGGGATGAGGGAGGGTGGGTTAAAGGTTTGTGAGTTGCTCACCAAACACGCTGCTATCGGCATCAAGTATTGGCAAGTGAAGTTACAGTATGAGCGCATCTCAAGCTACACGCGCAACTTGCTTGAGAGCGTGAATGTGGGCGTAGTAGCGCTTGATTCCGAAGGGCGCATAGCGACATTCAACTCAACTGCCGAACGCATATTTGGGCTGTCAGCTCGCCAAGCTATGGGCGTTCACTTCAAGGACGCTTTCGCGAGTGCTTTCAACCCGCGCCTTGTTGGGTTGATCGAGAGGGTGCTTGAGTTCGGTGAGAGCATCGCTGGAGTCGAGCTTGAACACCTGAATCAAGTTGGTCAGTTGAAGACGCTCAACCTCAGCTTAGCGCCAATAAGGAGCGAGAGGGGTGAGCCGATCGGTGTCGTCATGGTCGTTGATGACATAACCGAAGCAAGGAGGCGTCGTGAGGCGCTATACCGTGTTCTACCAAGGCATGTTGCCGATAGGATAATGGACAGCCCAACTTCGCTTGTCAGTGGGGGCGTTAAGCGCAGGATAACCGTTCTCTTCGCAGACATGCACGGCTTTACAGCGATCTCGGAAAGGTTGACCCCTGAGCAGGTTGTTGATCTGCTCAACGCATTCCTGCCCATGCTCGCATCAATCACATTCCGCTATGAGGGGACAGTGGATAAGTTTTTGGGCGATGGCATGATGGCATTCTTTGGTGCACCAGAAAGCCATGAGGACGATGCGTGGAGGGCAGTTCGTGCTGCGTGGGAGATGAGGGAAGCTACTGCTGAGCTTGCGAAGGGGAAGAGCGGTATGGGATTGCGTTTCCTCACGGTCGGGATCGGCATAAACACAGGTGATGCAATCGTTGGCTATATCGGTTCTGAGAGGGTGAGGATTGAGTTTACCGCTGTCGGTGACACAGTCAATGTGGCTAAGAGGCTTCAGGAGATGGCGATAGGCGACCAGATACTCATGAGCGATACAACATACGAACTCGTCCACGACAAAGTCATAGCGAGGGAGCTTGGTGCTGTCACTGTTAGTGGGCGTAGGAAGCCCGTGTTCGTGTTTCAGTTGGAGGGGCTGAGATGAGTGAGCGCTCTAACAATATGAGCGCTATAACGATGCATCGCATAAGCTTGCTCAAGTTCGTCCTCATAGGCATATGTGTTGTTTTTGCAGCACGCCTCTGGTATTTGCAGGTCTTGCAAGCCTCGTATTACGACAAGCGTGCGCGCAGGCACTGGGTTCGCTCAATAGTGATAAGAGCACCAAGAGGGCTAATAGTTGATGCGGAAGGCAGAGTGCTCGCAACTAACATCACCTCTTACGACCTCTGCATCATACCCGCTGAGTTTGAGCCATCCGAGAGCGCTTTGAAATTTCTCTCATCGGTATCCAAGAGAAGCGAAGACGAGATCTTGAAGCTCGTTGAAGAGAGCAAGTATAGGGGGGTTGATCCAATCGTCCTACGCAAGTCCTTGGATAACAAGACGCTCATACAAGTGCTCGAACGCATGCATGCGCTCACTGGCGTAACTGTTGAGGAAGTGCCAGTGAGATGCTACCCGCACGGGAAGTTGGCAGCTCATGTTTTAGGATACATCGGTGAGGTGATGAAGGAGGAGCTAAACGGTGAAGGGGACCTGTTTCTCGGAGACAAAGTTGGGCGCTTGGGTGTGGAGAAAAACTACGATGAGTTCTTGCGAGGCAGTAAAGGTTACAGGTTGATAGAGGTTGATGCCACTGGAACACCGATTCGCAGGTTGTCCGAGACCCCAGCGCACCCAGGGAAGACACTGCGCCTGACACTACATTTGGGCTGGCAGAAGGCTTGTGAGAAGGCTCTCGACGGGCGTAAAGGAGCTATCGTCGTCATGGATGTCCACAACGGTGGCATATTGGCAATGTGCAGTTCACCATCTTTTTCACCGAACGACTTCTCGAACGGGATGAGCCACGAAACATGGCGAAGGCTAAGGAGCGATAACCATCACCCGCTACAAAACAGGGCGATATCAGGATGCTACCCTCCTGGGTCAACATTCAAGATTGTGACAGCCATAGCTGCGCTCTCGGAAGGTCTCATAACCCAAAAGACGGTTTTCACATGCAGTGGCGGATTGCGTGTCGGGAGAAGATACTTCAAGTGCTGGCGTGTCCATGGCGCTGTTGACCTCACCAAAGCTATTGGGCAATCGTGCGATGTTTACTTTTATCGCGTCGGCTTGCTCGTCGGTCCAGAAAGGTTGAGCAGGTATGCGCATCTGTTTGGGTTTGGCAGAAGGACGGGCATTGACCTTCCAGGCGAGAGTAGAGGTTTTGTCCCATCGCCATCGTGGAAGGAGAGACGCTACGGCATACGCTGGTATGACGGTGACACTGCCAACTTCGCGATTGGGCAAGGCTACCTCCTCGCCACCCCGCTACAGATGTGCCTTGTGGCGTGCGCCATAGCCAACAATGGCATCGTCTATAAGCCTCACTTGATATCGTCCATCGAGAACGAAACTGGAGAGCCCATCAAACGCTACGAGCCAGAAGTTTTAACTCGCTTGCATATCAGCCCAGCATTGCTTCGTAGTGTTGCACAAGGCATGGAGTGGGCGGTTTATGGTGTCGGTGGGACTGCGAGGGTTTTGGCGAGTTCGCCAGTTAGCGTTGCTGGTAAGACGGGTTCATCACAGCACAGGCGCGGTGAAAAGCCACACGCTTGGTTCATCGGCTACGCGCCAATTGATGCTCCAAAGGTTGCCTTCGCAGTTGTAGTTGAGTCAAGCGGGCACGGTGGCGATGTTGCAGCCCCAATCATAAAGCAGGTTCTCAGCGAAATGAAGAGTTGGTTTGGGAGGTGATGTAGCCACGCGTTCTCTCGTGGGCGTTGGAATAGGCGCACTTTGCTTGATGGTTGCATACCTTTTGTGCGATGTGCGAGGCAATGCGGAAGCACCAAAGTTGCCTGAAGGAGCAGGGTTGGCAGCGGAGTATCCGGGCGATGCAGGCATCGGTAGTGACCCAAGAGTCGTCTTCGTTGAAGATTTTGAAGTTTCATCGCTGGACGAGTTGAAGAAGCGTTGGGATGACATCAAGAACCTTGAGAGCATGTCGCTCTCTGACGATGTGCCTGCTGGCAGTGCTGGCAAGCGTTCGTTGCTCATGACGCATGTTGGTGGACAGGGGACAGGAGCGCATCTATACCGAAGGTTGTTGCCCGGATACGAGAAGTTGCACATCCGCTTCTATGTCAAGTTTGATAAGGACTGCGGACCAATCCATCACTTCTTCCATGTGGGCGGTTACAATCCGCCGACACGCTGGCCACAGGGTGGCGCTGGTGAGCGCCCGAGGGGTGATGAGCGCTTCACCGTCGGTATAGAGCCGTATGGCGATGCATGGAGATGGGACTACTACGCCTACTGGATGGAGATGCGTGGGAGCCCACCACGCGGGCAGACTTGGGGAAATTGCTTCATGTGGAATCAACAGCCAAAAGTGGAGCGAGGCGTATGGCAATGTGTCGAACTGATGATAAAGATGAACAAGCCAGTCACAGAGCGAAACGGCGAGTTGGCGTTATGGATTGATGGCAAGTTGGTTAGCCACCTTGGGCGTGGTTTCCCCAAAGGGAAATGGATTTATGACAAGTTTGTTCCAGGTCAAGGTGGGCAAGCCATCCGTTGGAATGATGCGCTCGGTGCACCAGAGCGCTTCAATGTCCCAGAGGGTGGCGAACCATTTGAAGGATTCATGTGGCGCAAAGATGAGAACCTCAAAATCAACTTCCTTTGGGTCTTGCTCTACATCACCAAATCGCCACAAGGTCATGTGAGCCGAGTTTGGTTTGATCACATCGTCGTCGCTCACGATTACATCGGACCAATAGCTGTGAGATGACACTCTCAGGTTAATGGCTTCGGGAATTTAGGTTGAGCCAGCGTGAGAATTGAAAGCATGCCTCCAAAGTCGGCACTCATAAGTTTCATCATCAATCACGGCTAAAGTCCATAGCATGTTCGCTCATTGTTTGTGCGAGGTTGAGAGATGTAGTGCAACAAAACTAAAGGGAGGTGAAGCGTTGGTTAATGGTAGTGCCTTTGGCGTTGTTTTTGTTGCTGGTGAGTGGGTATGCACAAAGGGAGAGAGGGCAAAGGCATCAAGCTGTTGACGAGGGAGGTTTCTTTGGGGAAGATACACCCTGGCATCATTGGGAAGAGCCTTACCGTCAGTCCAGACAGCAAGCATTATGCTTATGTGGCAAAGCGTGGTGAAAAGTGGCTTGTCGCATTAGATGGAGAGGAGGGGAAGGAATATGATGGGAATCATCAGTGAGCGTAGCAGGAGGCCAAACATCCTCTTCATTCTCGTTGATGACATGGGCTACGGTGATTTCGGGGCGTTCAATGGAGGCTTATCAAGCACACCAACCCTTGACAACTTGATGAAAGAGGGCGTATGCCTCACACAGCACTATACCGCCTCACCAGTCTGTGCGCCATCGCGTGCCTGTTTGTTGACTGGAAGATATCCACACAGGACAGGTGCAATTGACACGCGTGAGTGGCACGGGTATGACCGCCTTGCGTTGCGTGAAATAACGCTGGCAGACATCCTCAAGGCAAACGGGTATGTCACAGGGCTAATTGGCAAATGGCATCTTGGAGCCTTTGACCCACGCTATCATCCCAACAGGCGCGGTTTTGATGAAGTTGTGTGCTTTCGTGGTGGCATGCACGACTACTACAACTGGCGTTTGGAGTTCAATGACAGCGTTCGTCGCTCTGACGGGCGCTACCTAACCGATGTTTTCACAGAGGAGGCAATTGCCTTCATTGAACGCCACAAGCATGAGCCATTTTTCTTGCACCTTTGCTACAATGCGCCCCACACGCCTTTGCAAGCCCCGGAGGAAGAGGTAAAGCCTTTTCTTGGCAAGGAGGGTATCCCAACAATGGGCGTAGCGATCCTCTACGGTATGATCCACCGCATGGACTCCGGTGTGGCACGCATTCTCGAGGCTCTCGAGGCAAATGGCTTACGGAATAACACGGTCGTCTTCTTTACCAGTGACAACGGTCCCCAGTTCGGCGGGCAAGGGGAAATGAAGCTCGATCGCTTCAACTGCCATTTCAACGGCGCTAAAGGTTCCGTGTATGAGGGAGGCATTCGCGTGCCGATGCTGATCAGGTGGCCAGATGGTCTTGATGCGGGTCGCGAAATTCACGAGATGGTCCACTTCAGCGACTGGCTACCTACCATCCTCGCCATGACCGGGTCGAAGCTACCCGATAATCACCTGCCTCTTGATGGAGTGAATGTCCTGCCTGTCCTGCGAGGGGAGAAAGGAAAGGTGGAGACGCGTCGCTTCTGGCAATGGAATCGCTATACCCCTGTCGGCGCCTGCAATGCCGCGATGAGAGATGGCGACTGGAAGCTTGTTCGTCCGGCGATCAAAGAGGCAATGATGGATTTGTTTGAGGAAGAGGAGGAGTGGCTCCGGCTATCCATATACGAATATGAGCATTTTCTCAAACATGGTCTTGTGCGCGAGCCACTTCCCGAGCGCGAGATTCCTCCCCCGCCACCACCCGAGCTTTACAACATTGCTGAAGACCCGTTGGAACGAAACAACTTAGCGGATAAGTATCCCGACATCACACGGCGGATGCTTCGCGAACTGGAGACATGGTTTGAAGAGGTGGAGGCGGAAAGACGCAGCATTAAAGATGAATGGTGATAACTGGCACAGAAGACTTCGCTGTGTCACTAACCATTCACGCTGTTGGCTTTAGTCATCGGTTCGCTGATCCCCAACCCGATGAAGAAGGTGAGAGCGATGTTGAGATGGGCGTTGGTGTTTTTGATTTGCGGTTTTGCGGTGGCGCAAACGAACCTTGTGCCTAACGGCGATTTTGAGCGGGATGAAAACGGCGATGGTGTCCCCGATTTTTGGATGACCGCAGGCGCTCCCCATGTCAAGCAGCAACTCGTCCGCGATGTCGGTAGAGAAGGCAAAGGTTTTTCGGGCAAGTTGATTTGCACCGAATTCGGCAATGGCACGCCGGCAAGCCACGCAATGATTTGCCAAGTCGGGACAATCAGCGTCCAACGGGGGCGTTGGTATCGGTTGAGTTTTTGGGCGAAAGCGGAAGGTATCCGAACTGGGATTGTTCGCGTCGCTCTCGTCAACACTCGCCTTTGGAACGATGTGGGGCTGCAAGACCTTTTCGCGCCGACGGGTCAATGGCAGCGTTACGAGTTTTTCTTTCAAGCCACAAGCGACCTGTCGGCAAAGGAAAGCCGATTGCAAATTTGGTTCAACAGCACGGGAGTCCTTTGGCTTGACGATGTTGAGTTGGTTGAAATCCCCGCTTTGAGCCCGAGACGGCTTCCGCAAATTCCAACCGAAGGTGTCGTCAACTTTCTACCCAACAGCAGTTTTGAGTGCGGGACAGCGGGCTGGGGAAGTTACGCGCCTGATTTGCGTTGGTGGATGGGCAATGTCTTTCAACTGATTGGCGAACTGGACGACAAAACATCCGCACACGGCAGGTTCAGCCTCAAGGTCACGCTGAGCGAACCTAATTTGCCGACCTTCTACTTTGACTGGTTCGACCCAATTCGTCAGCCTGTCCGCTCAATTGTCGTCGCCCATCACGGCTGGGTCACCGTCAATCGCGGTCAACCTTACACCCTTTCAGCCTTCATGAAAACTGACAGACCAAATGTCGTTGGCGTCTTTTTCGTTCGCCAATCGGATGGGCGAAACCTGAGCAGAAACTTTACCTTGACGACCGATTGGCAGCGCTACTCTTTCACATTCGCGCCGCAAGCGGACTTCATTTGGGTTGGCGCAGGGCTTGACCTGAACGCATCAAAGATGAGCGGCGCGACGGTTTGGCTTGATGCGATGCAACTTGAGCAGGGTTCGCAAGCGAGCGAGTATCGTCCGCGACTTCAGGTGGAAGTGATGGCGTCAACAGATGAGACGGGCAACATTTTCGTCGTTGAAAGAGGGCAACCAACCCTTCCCATCAAACTCCATGTGTTTGCGGATGGGACAGTTGAAGGGACACGGGACAAGGGACAAGGGGCAAGGGAAGTAACGGCGACGATTTCGGTGCGTGATTTCTTTGACCGTGAAGTATTGCGACAAACGGTCAGGTTCGCAGTGCCCGTTGGCAAAAGCATCGTCAGGACAGTCAATTTGCCAGTGGGCAAGTTCGGGTTTTACAGGGTTCAAGTGACGACACCCGAAAAAGCAAACTTCTGCCTGCCCCTTCGCTGCGCTGTCATCAAGCCTTACCGAGCCAAAGATTCCCGATGGGGCATGAACCACGCTTACCCTTGGCAGTTCCTGTTACGGTTGGCTCATCGCGCCGGGATTTTGTGGTGGCGGGATTGGTCAGTGCAGTGGCGAACAGTGCAGCCGAAACCTGACGCAGATTTCAACTTCGGTGAGACTGACTTTCAAATTGACCGAGTGCTGAAGGAAGGCGGCAATTGTCTCGTTTTGTTCCCGTTCCCATCCGCTGAGTGGAGTAGCAGTGGCGACCCAGCACAAATTGAAAAGGTGCAACCCATTGCTTATCGGCGGCAGGTTATGTTGCTCGCTTGCAAGCCGAAGGACGAACGAGCCTTTGAGCGATACATCGCCGAAAGCGTTCGCCGCTACCGCAACCGAGTGATTGCTTACCACATCTTCAACGAGCCACTTTACACCTTCTATTCGCTCCCATCATCGCTCGGTCACACCCTTGACGATTACTTGAGGTTGCTTCGCATCGCCTACAAAGCCGTTAAGTCTGAGCAACCAAACGCAATCGTTGTCGGCGGGATTGGCATTTGGGCGGATAGCCGTTGGACGAGGGAGTTCGTTGAAGCAGGTGGGTTGCAGTTCGTTGATGTCCTTGATTTGCACCTTTACAGCAGCGGAAGCCCTGAAGGGCTTTGCGAGCCGTTGCAAGGACTTTGGGAACGGATGAGGAAACGAGACGAAGCGAAACCTATCTGGCTGACGGAGTTAGGCTGCTACGCCGACGATGACCCGCCGATAGAACCGCTTCGCAACTTTTTCGGCGATGCTGCAATGCGGAGCGCTTTTCATCCGAGCGAGCGGAGAGCGTCCGAGTGGTTGGTCAAATTCGCAACACTTTTCTTCGCCAACGGCGGCGAGAAGATTTTCCTGCACGCTGGAACTTGTGGCGAAATTAACGGCGTTGACACAGGCAGCGTTTTCTTTGAGTATGGCGGGACGCCCCGAAAAATGCTTGCCACCGTCGCAGCGATGGCGAATTTGATTCCGCCAGAAGCGAAGTTTGAGCGAAGCCAAAAGTTGAGCGACGGCGTGATTGTGCACTGGTTCAGGGTTGGCAAAAAGCGGGTGGGCGTTGCGTGGTCAACGGATGGCAAAGTTCACCAAATTGCCCTGCCTTCAGGTGTTAGCGCCCTTGACATCATGGGCAATCCGATTGAGGGCAGAAAAGTCGCTATCAGTGAAACGCCAATTTACCTGACACAATGAAGCC